>NZ_JBVHLK010000002.1:0-735570 GCF_055559015.1 Streptomyces sp. NPDC024698
ACTCGTCCGATCCGCCCGGCCCAAGAGCCCGAGGCCGAGCCCCGGGCCAGGCTGTCACATCACGGACTTACACGATCTTTCAGACACACTCGACGGGACTCGACCTGACGTCTTTTCCCAACAAGTCGGCGGTCTCGATGTGCCGTCGTTTTTGTCAGCGGGAGCCGGGCCGGGTCGGGGTCGGGGCGAGCTCGTTGGTGACAGCGGTCTTCAGGGGGAGGAGTTCGGCTTCGATGGCCCTGGCGTCCTGCCTGCCGAGCGAGATCGCAGGGTGGAGGAAGGAGAGACTGTCGACGTACCGGATGCGAAGGTAACCGGGAGGGGAGCCGTCGTGGCCGTCTCCGCGCAGTTGGGACAGGCGGAGGTGACGCCGGCGTTCTATGTCGGGGAGAGTCGCCAAAGATGTGCCTACTTGCTCCCAGATATCGCCCCCGCGCACCACTGCACGTTCAAGGGCCAAGCGGGCGGTTCGGGCCAGCAGCAGAGACCTGAGCAGTCCGTCGACCGCGTCGGGGGATGCGATGCGGGCGGCGATTTCGACGGCCCGGTATTCAGCCAGCCCACCGGAACGGTCGTTGAGCCGACTCAGGAGCTCGTGGAGCATGAGCATGCTTTGGGCCAGCAGGTTCTGCAGGGGCTGGGCGAGCGCCTGGCCCACGGTGGCGTTGGTGTTCTGGCGGATGGTAGCGGTGCCCCCGGCGGTGAACGCGTTCGCGTCTACTATCTCCTGCCGTGCCCTGTCCAGCTCCGGGGCAGGTCTGATCAGGTCCGCCCACGTGGTGAGCGCGTCCAAAGCCAGGCGGATCCAGGCACGGTGCGCTCCTCCCGTAGAGGCCCGGCCGAGGGTATGGGCGAGCAGGGCGAGCCTCTGGTCCGGGGGAAGGGTCTCCCAGAGTGGCAGGCCCAGTATGAGGACGCGCCGACGCCGTGCTCCCACCGTCAGGCAGTGTGAGCCGTAGCGTGCATCGACGGCGATCGTATCCACCGGGCGGACGCCGAGTTCGGTGGTGATCCGCTGCGTCACCGCGTACAGGGCAGGCCCGGCGGCAGGATCCAAGATGTGTCTAGGCAGCTTTCGCGCTCGCGGGCGAAGCACCAGGGCGAGGACGATGCCAATGGCACCCAGGACCCGTTCCGGCCAGGTGCCGACCACCAGCCACCACACACCGATGCCGGCGAGCGCGACGGTGACGAGGTTGACTGCCGTTGCCAGTGCCAATGCGCCCACGAGCGCGGCATCCCACGGTGTCGTCCGTGTTCCGCTCGCCAGGACACGTTCGAGGACGCGATTCTGACGGGTCATGCGTCCCGACTGGTACTGCCACGTGCTGTCACTGCGCGGGTCGAGGTTCCAGTCACAGGCCGGGCACCAGGCACTGAACCGGGGGTCCGGGGCCAGCAGGGCCGCGTGACACTGCGGGCAGATGGAGTCGGCATCGATGTCCATGGAGATCGATTCTGGCTCGTCGGCAGCCGCAGCACAGCAGGCGGTGTTCCAGCCTTTGCGCGACCTTTGCGAGGTGTCGTCCCGGCACAGCCGCGCAGGCATCCGGCGCCGGATGCCTGGCAGCAACGTCTTCAGCACAGCCCACTCCGCACCGCACGATGTGGCACGGCTGTGGCACGTTCCGAACGACCAAGCGTTTACTGATGGTTTCAGAATGAGGTTCGGAGTCGTCTCAAGCAGATGATGCTGCAGGCGAGTTGGAGCAGTGCGAGGTGGAGGTCGGCCCGTATCTCATAGCGGATCCGGAGTCGTTTGAACTGGTGGAGCCAGGCGAAGGTCCGCTCGACGACCCAGCGGGTCTTGCCGAGTCCGGATCCGTGGGCGGTGCCTTTGCGGGCGATCTTCGGTGTGATGCCGCGGGCCCGGAGCATGCGGCGGTACTTGTCGTAGTCGTAGCCGCGGTCGGCGAAGAGCCGGCCCGGCCGGTGACGTGGCCGTCCGCGCATCCCGCGGATGCGGGGTATCGCGTCCAACAGGGGCATCAGCTGAGTGACGTCGTGACGATTTCCGCTGGTCAGCGAGACGGCCAAGGGAGTGCCGTGCCGGTCGACGATCAGGTGGTGTTTGCTGCCGGGCCGGGCCCGGTCGACCGGCGAAGGTCCGGTGTGAGCCCCCCTTTGAGCGCCCGGACGTGCGAGCCGTCGATCGCGGCGTCGTCCATGTCCAGCAGGCCCGCGGCCCGCAGCTCGGCCAGCAGCACCTCGTGCAGCTGCGGCCAGACCCCGGCCTCGGTCCAGTCCCGCAGACGCCGCCAGGCCGTGCACGCAAGGCGCCACCCGCCATCGTTCCTCAAAAGGGGGTCCGTTCGCGGACGAACCAGGTCGATCCGGTGCTTCGGAAACTGGTCGTCCGGCTGGAGGAGGTGGTCAGATCGGCGAGTGTCTGGGACGCTCCCGCGGCGGCTTCACCACCAAGATCCACCTCGCAGCCGACGGACGATGCCGGCCCCTCGCCATCCTCCTGACGCCCGGACACTACGGAGACGGCCCCCAACTCCGGCCCGTCCTGGAGCAGCTGTCGGTGCCCCGCAGCAAAGTGGGCCGACCTCGCACCCGGCCCGACCACGTGCTGGCCGATAAGGCCTACACATCCCGCGAAAACCGCCGCTAGCTGCGACGACGCGGCATATCGCACACCATCCCCGAACGGCTCGACCAGCGCAGACACCGCTATGCCCGCGGTTCTCGCGGGGGCCGGCCCACCGGGTTCGACCGCGAGCACTACAAGAAACGCAACACCGTCGAGCAAGCGATCAACCGGCTGAAAGGCTTCCGTGCTGTCGCTACACGCTACGAGAAACGGGCCTACACCTACCTCGGCACCGTCACCCTCGCCGCACTCATCATCTGGCTCCGCACATGATCCGAGAAACAGCGCCTAAGGTGTCGTTGCCTGTCATTCGGCCGTCTCTACGCGCTAATGGGCTGTCCCCTCGAAACCGCGCTGCCTTCGCTCGCGGCGCCTGTAGGTCAGCCGAAAAGACCAGGCCAGGGAGCCGCCGTCGTATAGCGTCTCGCCGACGGTGATCTACAGGGAGGGGGCTGGTCATGAAGGTGGGCCGGCGAAGATTGGCCGCCGCGGGTGTGGCGATGGCTGCGGGCGGGGTGCTCCTGTCTGCTTGCGGGCCGGTCGCAGATGCGGGGAAGGCCCGAGGCGTGCGGAGCTCTGAGCCCTCTGGCGTGAGCAGCTCTGAGCATTCGGACGCGAAGGACTCGGCGTCCACGATGCTGTCGTTCCACTACGTGGGCGACTCCGGCGTGGACGAGACCATGAATCAGGTTCTGCATCTCACGAACGACTTGCCCGCCTCCGTGATCCCGGTGCTGTCGTTCAAGGCGCTGGACAAGCACCATCACGTGTTGCGCCACGTGAAGGTGAGCACGATATACGGGAGCGACCGGGGGGAACTGGTGATTCCGTACGGGGCGAGCCTGGACATCCTGCGGTTTTCCGGTACGGGCAGGCATGACGTGGCAGATGTCCGCGTGACGGTGCGGAGCACGACGATCGCCTCCGTTCCGGCCGGCAGGCACGAGGTGACGACGCAGGCGCTGGACAGCCACGGGCGCGAGATCACCAGGTTCGAGCGCTTCTCGGCGGTCAGGCTGACCAACGAGGACAACATCCCCGTCTCCGTACGGGTCGCTTACGTCCGTTGGGACCAGCCGCCCAAGGGCGTCACCCAGCAAGCCGTCGAGGTCACCGCGATCGGTGGCCTGACGCGCGTGCCGGCCCATGGCACCGCAGTCGTACACGTGACCGGGGAGGCGGCTGCCGCGGTGGCCCGCAACTCCGACGGCCCGGCAGTGAGCATCAAGGCATACAACTCGCAGTAGGCGTAGGTGTAGGTGTAGGCGTAGGCGTCGAGGTTTGCGGTGCCCCTCGGCCATGAGGCCATCGCAGACCTTTCGCCCCTCGCCCCTCGCCCCTCGTCCCTGCGTCACGTCAATCGGCCTTCGCGCTCGCCCAGCAGGTCTTCGATCCGGCGATTCGCCACCTCTTGTCAGCCGTCCAGTCCGCAGAGGTGTCATTGACCCTTGATGGCAAGGGAGTTCAGCAGGCGGGCTCGCGCGGGTCCCGTGGTCAGCGTCTTGTAGGAGCGCCTTCTACCGTCGCCGTCGTAAAGCTGCCGCAGGTCCGTGCACGGGTGAGTGCGTCGGCGGGCTCCGGGGGCATCCTCGGTCGAGGTGACGTGGTGACGTGTGGAGAGACGAGGCGGGATGCGGTCCTGGCTGCGGCAAGGGATCTTCCAAGGGCCGCAGTCCCGGGCCCACTTGGAGGCGCTCAAACGGCTTCAGCCGGAGCCGAAGGACATGTACGCCCACGAGTACCTGTACGACTGTCTGAGCGTGCTGGACTCCAAGGCTCAGGTGCTGCTCGCCTATGACGGCTTCCTGGTCGCGGCCGCCTCCGTCGTACTGACCGTTCTTCCCGGGGGTGCCGGTTCAACGGCGCTTCTGGTCGCGGCACTTGTCGCCAGCGGTCTGTCCGGGGCGCTCAGCCTGATGGTCGTCTCGGTGCACTGGACCGACACCTACGACCTGGAGCACCCGGACGACATCTTCCCCCGGCTGCTGGAGGTCCGTAATCAACGGACGCTCAGCTACCGGCTTTCCTGGGCGATCGCCCAGGTCGCCTCGCTTCTCCTGGTGTGCGGTGTCCTCGTTCATCTGCCCGGGTGGTGACGGAGCGGTCCTCGGGCCGAGGGCTTCACGTCCCGGTCCTCAGGCCGACGCCCGCTTGCGCGGTGCCGCCTTCTTCGCGGCCGTCTTCTTCGTCGCGGTCTTCTTCGCCGTGGTCTTCTTGGCCGCCGTACGGGAGGACGCCGTGCCGCCGGACCGTTTCGCGGCGGCGGTCGTGCCCGAGGCCGGCTCCGACTCCGGCGCCGACTTCGCCGTCGACTTCCTCGCCGTCGTCTTCCTGGCCGCCGTCCTCTTCGCCGCGGACGTCGACTTCTTGCCGCCGACCTCCTTGGGTGCCGTACGGGTCGACCCCCGGGCGGTGGACTTGCCGGGCGCCAGCGGGGTGACCTCGGCGTCCTCCCCGGCCTCCTCGCCCCGCGACTCCTTGGCCGCGCGCACGCTCTTCTCCAGCGCCGCCATCAGGTCGAGCACCTTGCCGCCGGCCTTCTCCCCGGAGGGGGCCGCGGGTGCCTCATGGCCCTCCGCCTTGGCGGTGACCATTTCCTCCACGGCCTCGCGGTAGTCGTCGTGCAGGTCTTCGAGGTCGACCTCGCCGAGGGTGTCCATCAGGGCGTCGGCCAGGTCGAGTTCCTTGTCGCGGACCGTGACGGCGGCGTCCGGGGCGACCTCGTCGGCGGCACGGATCTCGTCCGGCCAGAGCAGGCCGTGCATGGCGATCACGTCGCCGACGACGCGCAGCATGCCGAGGCGCTCCCGGCCGCGCAGCGCGAACTTCGCCACGGCGACCTTCTGGCTGCGTTTGAGTGCCTCGCGCAGCAGGACGTACGGCTTGGCGGCCGGGACGCCGTTCGCGGCCAGGTAGTACGCCGTGTCCATCTGGAGCGGGTCGATGCGGTCGGCCGGGACGAAGGCCACGATCTCGATCGTCCGGGCGGTCGGGATGGGCAGCGAGGCGAGGTCCTCGTCCGTGATCGGGATCAGGGTCCCGTCGGCGTCCTCGTAGGCCTTGCCGATCTCGGCGGTCGAGACCTCGCTGTCCTCCAGTTCGCAGACCTTGCGGTAGCGGATGCGGCCGCCGTCGTCGAGGTGGATCTGGCGGAAGGAGATCGCGTGGCTCTCCGTGGCGTTCACGACCTTGATGGGGATGCTCACCAGGCCGAAGGAGATGGCGCCGTTCCATATGGATCGCACGTGCAGCACCCTTCCGATCACTTTGAGCGAGTTTTGTGCCGTTTTCGTGGGATTGTCATCGTATGACGCCGATCACGGAGGTGGAGGGCAGAAGGCTCGCGCTCACCAATCTCGACAAGGTCCTCCACCCGGCCACCGGCTTCACCAAGGGCGAGGTGCTGCACTACTACGCCACGGTGGCGGACGTGCTCCTCCCCCATCTGCGGGACCGGCCGGTCTCCTTCCTGCGCTATCCGGACGGGCCGGACGGCCAGGTCTTCTTCACCAAGAACGTTCCGCCGGGTACACCCGCCTGGGTCACCACCGCTGAGGTCCCGCGCACCGAGGGGCCCGCGCGCATGGTTCTCGTCCAGGATCTGGCCTCGCTCGTGTGGGCGGCGAACCTCGTGACGGAGTTCCACACGCCCCAGTGGACGATCGGCACGCCCGGGATCGCCGACCGGATCGTCCTCGACCTCGATCCAGGAGCGCCGGCGACGGTCGTGGAGTGCTGCGAGGTGGCGTTGTGGCTGCGCGAGCGGCTGGCCGCCGACGGGATCGAGGCGTACGCGAAGTCGTCCGGGTCGAAGGGGCTGCATCTGCTGGCCGCCGTCGCGCCGGCTCCGTCCGCCGACGTCAGCGCGTACGCGAAGGAGCTGGCCGTGGAGGCGGAGAAGGCGCTGCCCCGGCGGGTCGTGCACCGGATGACGCGGAGCCTGCGGCCGGGAAAGGTGTTCGTCGACTGGAGCCAGAACGCCGGCCGCAAGACGACCGCCACCCCCTACACGCTACGGGCCCGGGCGGAGCCGGCCGTGTCCGCGCCCGTGACGTGGGAGGAGGTCGAGGGATGCCAGTCACCCGCCCAACTGGCCTTCCAGGCACCGGACATCGCTCCCCGGGTGCAGGACTTCGGTGACCTCCTGGCCCCACTGTTCGACCCGGAGCGCGCCGGGCGGCTGCCGTGAGCCGGGAGCCCGCCGACCGGGCGGCTGAGGGTCTGTGGACCTGAGGGGGCCTGGGGCTCTGAGGGGGCTGAGGATCTGAGGGGAGGCTGAGCCGGTCCCCCCTCAGCCTCCCCCCCCCAGCCCCCCTCAGACCCTCAGCCAGGTGCGCCGGTCGCGGGCCGTCGCGTGCAGGGCCTCCACGTCCGCCGGCTTGAGCACGCCGCCGAACCGGGCCAGGCCCGCCAGGTCGGTGTCCCTCAGGACGCGGACCTCGCGCGCGGGCGCCGACGTGTCCAGGCGGGCTGGGCCGACGACGGCGAGGACGGCGCGGACCTCGGCGGTCAGGGCGTGGGAGGCGCGGTCGGCGTCGGCGCGGACCCGGCGGAGCAGGGGGCGTGCCTCGCGGCGGCCGACGGCGACCATCGGGCCGTCGACCAGGACGCGCTGCTTGTGGGCGTACAGGGCGTGTACGCAGAAGAGGCCGGCGGGGCCGATCAGCAGATGGTGGATGCGGTCACCGCCGGGGAGCGGGACCGAGTGCAGGGTGTGCCAGCCGCCTCCCTCCAGCTCGTCGAGGGCCGCGCCGACGGTCTGCTCGGCGGTGAGCGCGCGGCGGCGCGGGTCGGGGCGCAGCCGGTGCGCTGGGCCCGGGTCCCGGTCGAGGCCGATCATCAGGGCCTCGCCGGGCCGGTTCGGGGCGAGGTCGTCGTCTGGGTGGAGGGCCAGGCGTGCCAGTTCGGCCGGGGTCGGGACGGGCGGCGGTCCGACCGTCACCGGGCCGGTCAGGAAGGGGCCCAGAACGACGAGCACGTCCTCGCGCCGGTCCTCGCTGAGCAGGTTGACCCTGGCCGTGTCACGGTCGTACCAGGCGACGCTTCTGCCGTCCCTCTCGCAGACGTACAGGCGCTCCTGTCCGTGCCGCCGGGCCGGTACGACGCGCAGTCCGTTCATGCACCATCACCCCATGACCATGGGAACAGGCAGGGTGCTCCGTGGGCAAGAACCCGGTTACCTTTGGCAGGAGTTGGGGCAGTTGGGTGGGAGGCGCTGTTGCGAACTCGCAGAAGGTATCCGGACGTTCCCGTCCCGGACAGCCCGTGGAGTGAGATCGTGCCCGGCCTGTGGATGGGCGGGCACGAGTTCGCGGGACGTTCGGGACCTCCGCAAACAGCCGTCGTACACGACGAGTTCGACCTGGTCCTGACGCTGCTGCGGCAGCCGGGGCACGGTCCCGATCCGGGGGTCGAGCATCATGTGTGGCCGATACCGGACGGGCCGCTGGACGGTACGCAGCTGACCGGGGTCATGCGGCTCGCGCGGGCCGCCGACGACGCGCTGGAGGACGGGCGCAGGGTGCTCGTCCGCTGCTATCACGGGTACAACCGCTCGGGGCTGGTCGTGGCGCACGCGCTCGTCCTCGCGGGGCACACCACCGACGACGCGATACGGCTGATCCGGGCCCGGCGCTCGCCCTGGGCGCTGCACAACGAGCTGTTCGTGGAGTATCTGCGGGCCGGGCTCCCCACGGCCCGGCTCCTCGAAGAGCTCGCGGAGTAGCGGAACAGGAGGGTGGGAGGCGAAGGCCCCGGGCTTGCGCGGTGGGGAGAGGGGTGAGGTGGACCGGACGGAGCGAGGGGCCGGGTGCCGTGGCCGTCCGTGCGAGCACAGGGGATCTCTGCGTGAATGAGGGGTACGGGGCGGCCGGCCGTCCCGGGTCGTGCGCGGCAGCCCGGGGTGTCCGGCCCCGGCGGTCACCCCGCGGACGGCACATCCTTCACCTCGCCGGTCTCGTGCGGTGGCGGCGCTCCGGCGCCCGCGGACGGGGCGGCCCGGACACGGGAGCGCAGTGATCCACAGCCGCCTCGCGCGAGGGCCCGACGGCAGCCACCGTACGGAGGGGAGCCGCCGCACGGACGGAAGCCACCGCACGGACGGAAGCCACCGCGATGACGGACCCGTCCGTACCGACGCACCCGGCCGCACCGCCGAACCCCGCCCTCCCGCCGAACCCGAGGGACCTCCCGGCGCCGGCCGCACCGTCCACCGCGCCACCGTCACCGCCCGCGCCGCGACGCTCGCCGCCCTTCTGGTCGTGGCCCTGGCGGGCTGCGGTGACTCCGGGGAACTGCACGCCGCCGGTGCCACCCCCGCCGCGGTCGGCCCGACCAGGCTGTGGCCGCAGCTGCCGCCCGCCTCCACGCCGGCGGTCGACTACGGCGAGGCGGACACCGAGACGGTCGAGGGAGTCACGGCACCCGGCGACGACATCCGCGCCCTGGACCCGGTCGCGGTCGTACGGGCCGAGGTCGCGGCCCATCCGGACGAGTACAGCGGGCCGCACGCGGCGTACGCGGAGACGGCCCGGCAGCTCCGGGACTGCGGGCGGCCGGGCGCGCCGGGCAGGTCGTGCCCGGTCCTGCGGGCGTACTACCGCGATCTCACCGGCGACGGCAAGGCCGACATGGTGCTCGGCATCCGGTTTCCCGCCCACCAGCTGGCGGTACGCGTGTACACGTTCCTTGATCACCGGCTGGTGCAGGTCATGGGGACGGCGGACAGCGTGGTCAGCGTGGAGCTGGCGGGCCGCGATGTGATCATCCGCTCGCCCTCGACCCTGCCGGGGTACGAGTTCCGTACGGTCTGGTCCTGGGACCCGCACCAGAACGCGATGCTGGCGACCCGCGACGAGATCCTGCGGGTCGGACCGCCGACGCGCGCGGGATCACCCACCCCCGGGCGATCCCCCTCCGCGCGCCAGGCGTCCCCCTCGGGGTCCTCCCCCACGGCCGCCTCCCCCACCGGGCCCCCCTCCGCGCTCCCCCAGGCACCCGACACCGTCTTCCCCCCGTCCGCGGGCAGCTCATGAGACGGCCGCTGCGTCTGCCGCACTGGACCGCCACCCTCACCTGGAAGGCGGCCGCGTTCATCGCGGTGATGTGCTGCTGTCTGGTGACCCTCCTCGGCGCCCTCGTGCACGTCTCGGTGACCGACCAGACCGTCGGCGAGGCACGCGACCGCGCGCTCGCCCGGCTCGCCGACGTCACCGCGGCCTACGAGGCGGGCGACCGGCTGCCGCCTGACGCGGGCGTCGACCCTCCCGGGCTGCCCCCGCGGCTGCGGGAGCTGGCCACGGACGGCAAGCGGGGCACGATGGTCGGCGAGCACGACGCCCACCCCACGATGTGGGCGGCCGGGCCGGCCGGCGGAGGACGCGCGCTGGCTGTCCAGTTCGACTACGCCCAGGGCGCGCACGCCATCGACGCCCTGGACCGGGCGATCGTGTGGTCGTCGGTCCTGGCGATCGGCGTGACCCTGCTGGTGGGGGTGTTCGCGGTGACCCGGGTGACGCGCCGGCTGCACGCGACGGCGCGGGTGGCGCGGCGGATCAGCGCGGGTGACCTGGACGCGCGCGTCAACGACCCGCGGGCCCAGGACCCGTCGCGGCCGCAGGACGAGGTGGCGGCGGTCGCGGGCGCGCTCGACACGATGGCGTCGTCGTTGCAGGGCAAACTGCTGAGCGAGCAGCGGTTCACGGCGGACGTGGCGCACGAGCTGCGTACTCCGCTGACCGGGCTGCACGCGGCGGCCGAACTGCTCCCGCCGGGGCGGCCCACGGAGCTGGTGCGCGACCGGGTGGCCACGCTGCGCACCCTCACCGAGGACCTGCTGGAGATCTCCCGGCTGGACGCCCGTACCGAGCGTCTGGAGCTGGACTCGGAGCCGTTGGTGCCCCTGGCCGAACGGGTGGTGCGCGCGTCGGGGACCGACACCGAGGTCCGGGTGGTGCGGGGGGTGCGGGTCGAGACGGACCGGCGGCGGCTGGAGCGGGTGCTCGGGAACCTGGTGGCGAACGCCCACAAGCACGGGAGGGGGCCGGTGGTGCTGACCCTGGACGGCCCGGTCGTCACCGTACGGGACCACGGGGACGGTTACCCCGGCTACCTCCTGGAGCACGGTCCGCAGCGCTTCCGTACCGAGGGCGGTGCGACGGGTCATGGGCTCGGTCTGACGATCGCTCTCGGCCAGGCGGAGGTCCTGGGTGCGCGGCTGGAGTTCGGCGACGCGCCGGACGGCGGCGCGGTGGCGACGCTGACACTCCCTCAGGACGGACGGCGGGAGCCCGGCGGCTCCGATGGCGGAGTGTGAACTGCGGTCCCCGGCTCCCGATCCTAATGTGGCGATAAGTCAGCTTCACCCCCTTCCTGGAGGAGCCCTCCATGTCCCTGCGGTCCACGTACACCCGAATCGGTATGGCCCTCGCCGCCGGCAGCCTCGTCGCCCTCGCCGGTACCACTCCCGCCCTCGCCGACGGTGACGGCAATGGCAACGGCAACGGAAGCGGTGACAACCACCAGTCGAGCAGCGGCACCGGTGGTCACCAGTGGAACAACGGTGGCGGCGGCGGGGGCGGCGACGGCCGGGAGCAGGGCACCGGAAGCGGCGGCCACTCGTGGAACAACGGCGGCGGCGGTGGGGGCAACCAGAACTGGACCAACGGTGGCGACGGCACCGGTCACTCGTGGAACAACGGCGGTGGCGGCACGGGCCGCGAACCGGCGAACGGCAACGGCAACGGCAACGGCAACGGCAACGGCCGAGGTGACGGGAACGGGAACGGAAGGGGTGACGGGAACGGCCAGGGCAACCAGAACAACCCGCGCCTGTACCAGGGCCGGATCACCGCCCGCGGCGGACTGGCCCTGCGCAGCTCCCCGACCCGCGGCAGCCAGCTGATCCGGGTCGCCCGGCAGGGTGAGATCGTCTCCATCTTCTGCAAGACCCCGGGAGAGAACGTCGGCGGCAACCCGCTCTGGTACCTCCTCACCGACGGCACCTGGGCCTGGGGAGCCGCCCGCTACATCGACAACATCGGTCCGTCCCCCCGCTGGTGCTGAGGCCCGTTTCGTCGTCGCATAACGGGACATCAGGTCGCCCGCTTGCTACGTTCCGGACATGACCCTGCCCGGAATGTCCGGAACGGCCGTGGCGGTGGACCCGGCCCCTCCCGCCGAACGCCTGCCCAGGCGCCGTGGCATCGAGCTCGCCCTCATCGTCGTCGCCGTCCTGCTCTGCGTGTACGGCTACTGCGCCGTCGGTCTCGCCAGGCACGGCAGCGTTCCGCCCGGCGCCGCCGGTTACGGCGCCGGGCTCGGCGTGCTCGCGCTCCTCGCCCATGTCGCCGTGCGCCTGCGGGCCCCGGACGCCGATCCGCTGCTGCTGCCCATCGCCGTGCTCCTCAACGGGCTGGGTCTGGTGCTGATCTACCGGCTCGACCTGGAGACCCCGCACGACCGGGCGGCCCCCATCCAGCTCATCTGGTCGACGCTCGGCGTGGCGTTGTTCATCGTCGTGGTGTTCTGTCTGCGCGACCACCGGGTCCTCCAGCGCTACACCTATGTCTCGGTGGTCGGCGCGCTCGCCCTGCTCGTCCTGCCGATCTTCTTCCCGGCGGTGAACGGCGCCCGGATCTGGATCAGGATCGCCGGATTCTCCATCCAGCCGGGCGAGTTCGCGAAGGTCCTGCTCGCCGTCTTCTTCGCCGGCTATCTCGCCGCCAACCGCAACGCGCTCGCCTACAGCGGCCGGCAGATCTGGCGGTTCCGGCGGCTCCAGCTGCCCACCGGCCGCGTCCTCGGCCCGATCGTGGCGATCTGGCTGCTCAGCGTCCTCGTCCTGGTCCTGGAGCGGGACCTCGGGACCTCGCTGCTCTTCTTCGGTCTGTTCGTGATCCTGCTCTACGTCGCCACCGGCCGCACCGGATGGGTCGCGGTCGGGCTGCTGCTCGCCTGCCTCGGCGCGGTCGCCGTGGGGCGTCTGGAACCGCATGTGCACAGCCGGGTCCAGGACTGGATGGACCCCTTCGCCTCGATCACCGCGGGCCAGGGTCCCAACCAACTCGCCCAGTCCCTCTTCGCGTTCGCCGCCGGAGGGATGCTCGGTACCGGGCTCGGGCTCGGTCATTCGGTCCTCATCGGCTTCGCCGCCAAGTCCGACTTCATCCTGGCGACCGCGGGCGAGGAACTCGGGCTCGCGGGCCTGCTCGCCGTCTTCGTCCTCTACGCCCTCCTCGTCGAACGCGGCTACCGCGCGGGCCTCGCGCTGCGCGACCCCTTCGGGCGGCTGCTCGCGGTCGGCCTCGCCTCGATCGTGGCACTCCAGGTCTTCGTCATCGCGGGAGGCGTGACCGGCCTGATCCCGCTGACCGGCATGGCGATGCCGTTCCTCGCCCAGGGCGGCTCCTCGGTCGTCACCAACTGGATCATCGTGGCCCTGCTGATCCGGATCAGCGACTGCGCCCGCGGTCAGTACGACGGGACACCGGCACCATGACCAAGTACATCCGCCGGGCCGTCGGGCTGTGCGCCGTGCTGTTCGTGGCTCTCCTCGTCAACGCCGCCCGCGTCCAGGTCGTCCAGGCGCCGTCGTACGACAGCAATCCCGCCAACCGCCGTCCGGCGATCGCCCGTTACGGGCAGCCGCGCGGGGACATCGTCGTCGACGGCCGGACGGTCACCGGCTCCCGGGACACGGGCGGGCAGTTCCGCTACGAACGCACCTACCTGGACGGCCCGTTGTACGCGTCCGTCACCGGCTTCGCCTCACAGCTGTACGGGTCCACCCTGCTGGAGGGCACGGAGGACGGCGTCCTGTCCGGCACCGACCCGATGCTCACCCCGCTGCCCCTGCTGAACGGCCTCACCCGGGCCCGTGGCGCCGGCGGCAGGGTCGTCACCACGCTCGACGCGGCGGCGCAGCGGGCCGCCTTCGAGGGGCTCGGTTCGCGCCGGGGGGCGGTCGCGGCGATCGAGCCGTCCACCGGCCGGATCCTGGCGCTGGTCTCCACCCCGTCGTACGATCCCGGGCTGCTGTCCGGGACGGGGCCGGCCGCGTCCGGGGCGTGGGCGCGGCTGAACGGGCAGGACGACAAGCCGATGCTCAACCGGGCGATCCGGCAGACGTATCCGCCGGGGTCGACGTTCAAGGTGCTGACCGCCGCGGCGGCGCTCGACTCGGGCGTCGTGGACGACGTGGACGCGCCGACCCGGTCCCCGGACCCGTACCGGCTGCCCGGCACCACGACGAGGCTCACGAACGAGGTGGAGGGCTGTGAGGACGCCTCCCTGCGGTACGCCTTCACCTGGTCGTGCAACACGGTGTTCGCGAAGCTCGGCGTGGACGTCGGGCTCGACGGCATGACGCGGGCGGCGGCGGACTTCGGTTTCAACGACCGCAAGCTGCGCGTCCCCTTCGCGGTGGCGCCCAGCAACTTCGATCTGCGGCTCGACAGGGCGCAGTTGGGGCTGTCCTCGATCGGGCAGTTCGACACCCGGGCGACGCCCCTCCAGATGGCGATGATCGCGGCGGCCGTCGCGGGCGACGGTTCGGTCAGGACCCCGTATCTGGTGGAGCGGACGACCACGCGCGGTGGCGGGACGCTGAGCACGACCGGTCCGCGGATCCTGCACCAGGCGATGAGCGCGTCGACGGCGCAGCGCATGCGTGAGCTGATGACCGACGTGGTCGAGAAGGGCACCGGAACCGTCGCCGCGATCCCCGGTGCCACCGTCGGCGGGAAGACCGGCACCGCCCAGCACGGGATCGGCAACTCCGGTACCCCGTACGCCTGGTTCATCTCCTGGGCGCGCGCCGACGACTCCACGCAGCCCGCCGTCGCCGTGGCGGTGGTGGTGGAGGACGCGGCGGCGGACCGGGCGGACGTCACCGGCGGGGGGTTCGCGGGGCCGATCGCGCGGGCGGTGATGGAGGCGGTGCTGGATTCGTAGGAGGCCGCCGGGCGACATCGGGCATCGGGCCCCGAAGTCCCGCCGCTGTGAAGGCGGTCGGGCCGCAGGGAACGGGATCATCCCAGGGTTCCGCGGCCCTCCTGGATCGTGGTCTCGATCTCCGTCGCGCGGTCGTGCTCCTCCGCCGCGAAGCGTTCCGCGTCCAGTTGTTCGGCCAGGTCCTCGTCCTGGGTCATCAGCAGGTCCAGGTTGGTGTTGCCCATGTCGAAGACGCCCATGTCGACGTAGGCGCGCTGGAGGCGTTCGCCCCACAGGCCGATGTCCTTGACGCAGGGGACGATGCGGCTGAAGAGCAACTGGCGGAACAGGTGCAGGAATTCGGAGTTCTCGCTGAACTCCTCGGCCTCCGCCTTCGGGATGCCGAAGTTCTCCAGGACCTCGACCCCGCGCAGCCTGTCCCGCATCAAGTAGCAGCCCTCGATGACGAATTCCTCGCGCTCGCGCAGTTCGGCGTCGGAGAGCCGGCGGTAGTAGTCGCGCAGGGCCATCCGGCCGAAGGCGACGTGGCGGGCCTCGTCCTGCATCACGTAGGACAGGATCTGCTTCGGCAGCGGCTTGTCGGTGGTGTCCCTGATCAGCCCGAACGCGGCCAGGGCCAGGCCCTCGATCAGGACCTGCATGCCCAGGTAGGGCATGTCCCACCGCGCGTCGCGGAGGGTGTCGCCGAGCAGGGACCGGAGGCTGTCGTTGATCGGGTAGAGCATCCCGATCTTCTCGTGCAGGAAGCGGGAGTAGACCTCGGCGTGCCGGGCCTCGTCCATGGTCTGGGTGGCCGAGTAGAACTTGGCGTCGAGGTCGGGGACCGACTCCACGATCCGCGCCGCGCAGACCATCGCGCCCTGCTCGCCGTGCAGGAACTGGCTGAACTGCCAGGCGGTGTAGTGCTTGCGGAGTTCACCCTTGTCCCGGTCGGTCATCTTCGCCCAGTACGGGGTGCCGTACAGGGTCATCGCCTCGTCGGGAGTGCCGAGCGGGTCCTCGGGGTCGACCTCCAGACTCCAGTCGATGCGTTTGCGTCCGTCCCACTGCTTGTCCTTGCCCTTCTGGTAGAGGGCGAGCAGCCGGTCACGACCGTCGTCGTACTCCCAGCTGAAGCGGGCGGCTCCCGAGGCCGGTACCTGCCAGTGGGGATCTCCCGAGTCCGCGGCGTACAGCTCATGCGTCGGCATACTTCGCAGGCTCACACGGAGTAGACGCGCCGTCAACAAGTCCGGCACAGGGGATTGACGAGCTTGCTGACAAGCAGTCTCATAAGTTGTGACCGCCGGTAACTCCTGAAGTGATCCCGTACGACGAGGTGGGAACAGCCATGACGACGGTGCCCGAAGCCGATGTGCTCCGTGACGCGCTCGGTCTGCTCAAGGACCGGGAGCAGGTGGCCGAGCGCCTCCTCGACTCCTCGGCCAAGCACTCCTTCGACCCCGACAAGGAGCTCGACTGGGACGCGCCCTTCGAGGAGGGCAAGTGGTTCTGGCCGCCCGAGCTGGTGTCGCTGTACGACACACCGCTGTGGCGGAAGATGGGCGTGGAGCAGCGGATCGCGCTGTCGCAGCACGAGTCGGCCGCGCTGGCCTCGCTGGGCATCTGGTTCGAGATCATCCTGATGCAGCTGCTGGTGCGGCACATCTACGACAAGGCGGCGACGAGTGCCCACGTCCGGTACGCGCTGACCGAGATCGAGGACGAGTGCCGTCACTCGAAGATGTTCGCGCGGCTGATCACCCGCGGGGGTACGCCGCACTACCCGGTCAGCCGGGCGCATCTGCATCTGGGGCGGGTCTTCAAGACGATCTCGACCACCCCGGGATCGTTCACGGCGACCCTGCTCGGTGAGGAGATCCTCGACTGGATGCAGCGGCTGACGTTCCCCGACGAGCGGGTGCAGACCCTGGTCAGGGGGGTCACGCGGATCCATGTGGTGGAGGAGGCGCGGCATGTTCGGTACGCGCGGGAGGAGTTGCGACGGCAGATGCTGACCGCTCCGCGGTGGTCGCAGGAGTTCACGCGGATCACCTCGGGCGAGTTCGCGCGCGTGTTCTCGGTGGCGTTCGTCAATCCCGAGGTCTACACGAACGTCGGGCTCGACCGGCGGGAGGCCGTGGCGCAGGTGAAGGCCAGTGGGCACCGGCGGGATGTGATGCAGACCGGCGCCAGGAAGCTGACGGACTTCCTGGACGAGATCGGGGTGCTGCGGGGGGCCGGGCGGCGGCTCTGGAAGGCGTCGGGGTTGCTGGCCTGAGGGGCCGGACCGGGTCCGGGGCGCCAAGGTTCCGGGGGGCCGCGCCGGTGGCACACAGGGGCGGCCCTCACGGGTTTCGGGAGGTAGGGCGGGTGGGGCGTTCCCTTCGTACGAGGGGGGCGGGTGGGTGGGCGGTTACGCTGCCCGGCATGACCTCGCAGGCTTCCACCCCCGCTTACCGTCGGCTCAGTGTCGAGGAACGGCGCAGTCAGTTGCTCGAAGCGGCGCTGTCGCTGTTCGCCCAGCGGGTGCCCGAGGACGTCTCGCTCGACGATGTGGCGGAGAGCGCCGGGGTGTCACGGCCGCTCGTGTACCGGTACTTCCCCGGCGGCAAGCAGCAGTTGTACGAGGCCGCGCTGCGGTCCGCCGCGGAGGAGCTGGAGCAGTGCTTCGCGGAGCCGGCCGAGGGGCCGCTGAGCGAGCGGCTCGCCCGGGCCCTCGACCGGTATCTCGCGTTCGTGGACCAGCACGACGCCGGATTCAGCGCCCTGCTCCACGGCGGGAGCGTCATCGAGACCTCGCGGACCACGGCGATCGTGGACGGGGTCCGCCGGGCGGCGGCGGAGCACATTCTGGTTCATCTGGCGGTGAGGGATCCCGGGCCCCGGCTGCGGATGACCGTGCGGATGTGGATCACGGCCGTGGAGGCCGCCTCGCTGATCTGGCTGGACGAGGACAAGGAACCGCCGCTCGACGAGTTGCGGGACTGGCTCGTCGAGCAGTTCGTGGCGGCGCTCGTGGCGAGCGCGGGGCGCGACGAGCAGGCCGCTGCGGTGGTGCGGGCCGCGCTCGCGATGGAGAGCCCGGAGGGCATCGTGGGGGCGCTGGTCGGCCGGGTGCTGCCCGTTGTCGGGGATGCGGCCCACCTGCTGTGACACTGGTCGGGTGAAGAGCGAAGACACCCCCTTTGTGGGCGGCCCCCTGGACGGGCGCGTCCTGCCCGTGCTGATCGGGATCACCGGTCACCCGCCGAAGACGTACCGGATCCCCGTACCCGGCGTCGACGGCGGTCCGGCCACCGTGCTGGTCTACCGGCGCGTCCAGGCCGCGACGAGCAAGCGGCTCGGGCTCCACCAGGGGTGGAAGTACGAGTACGACCCCGAGGGCGACGTGTCGGGGCGCCGGTTCAAGCTGCCCTGGTCCCCCGGGACCCGCAAGGGCGCGGGCGGGGGCGGCGCCACGCCGGAGAACAACGCCGACGAGTGAGGTTCTTGGGCCGAAGCGGTCGCCCGGCGCGCGGCCGGGCCGCGGCGGTCCGATCCTGCCGGTGCGAGACGGGTGGTGGACGGGCCGCCCCCGCACCGGAGGTGATGGCGTGTCAGGAAGGCTTCTGCGACTGGCCTGTACGGGGGCCCTGGCGGTCGGGGCACTGCTCCCCTCGGCTCCCGCGACGGCCGTCCCGGAGCCCGGGCAGGGTTCCGAGCGGTCCGTCGCCTCGTTGCTGACGGATCTTCAGCGGCTCTACCGGGACGCCGAGCGCGCCACCGAGACGTACAACGGGACCGACGAGAAGCTGAGGAAGCAGCGCGCCGAGGTGGCCCGGCTCGACGCCCGCCTCGCCAGGTCGCGCCTGTCGCTGGAGGACAGCCGGGGCGCCGCCGGCCGGCTGGCCCGGCAGCAGTACCAGAGCGGGGACGAGATCTCCACGTACGTACGGCTGCTGCTGGCCCGGGATCCGCAGCACGCCCTCGACCAGGGGCACCTGATCGGGCAGTTGTCACTGGAGCGGGCCGCGACCGTACGGCGCCTGGCGGGCGGCGAGAAGCGGACCGACGGACTCGCGCGCGCGGCCCGCAAGGCCCTGGACGGACAGCTCTCGCTGGCCGCGCGGCAGAAGAGGGAGCGGGACGAGGTCCGCGAGCGGCTGGACGACGTCCAGAAGCTGCTCGCCTCGCTGAGCGCGGACCAGATCGCCGGACTGGACCGGGCGGAGCGGTCGGGAACGGCCACGGCTCAGAAGAAGATCATGGCGTCCGGTGCGCTCAGCAGTGTGCGTCCGCCGACTCGGCAGGGCGACGAGGCGCTGCGCTACGCCGTCGACCAGATCGGGAAGCCGTACGAGTGGGGCGCCGAGGGGCCGAAGGCCTACGATTGCTCGGGGCTGACCTCCCAGGCCTGGGAGCGGGCCGGCCGGCCCATCCCGCGCACCAGCCAGGAGCAGTGGGCCGAGCTGCCGCGCGTCCCGCTGGACAGGCTGCGCCCCGGTGACCTGGTGGTCTACTTCCCCGAGGCCACGCATGTCGCCCTCTACCTCGGCGACGGGATGGTGGTACAGGCGCCGCGGCCCGGAGCGCGGATCAAGGTCTCCCCCATCGCGGCGAACCCGCTGCTCGGCGCCGTACGCCCGGACCCCGACGGGGAGCCCCTGCGGCAGTACACGCCGCCGAAGCTCCCCGAGGGTGCCAGGGATGGATCCGACGAGGGCTACGCCTCCGCCGCCCCGGTGACCGAGGCCAGGTAGGCGTTCGTCTTCCCGGGGTCGAAGAAGAAGTTCTCGAAGTCGGCCGGGTTGTCGAAGCCGTTGGCGAACCGGTCGGCCACGGGCGGGAGTTGGCCCGCCGCGCCGATCAGGTTGAGCACGTGCTCCGGCGGGACGCCCAGCATCGCGTTGGTCCACTTGGTGACGTGCTGCGCGGTGTCCCAGTAGCGGTCGAAGGTCGCCTGCATCCACTCCTCGTCGAAGGGCTTGTCACCCTGTTCGACGATCGAGGCGAGGTAGGCGGCGGCGCACTTGGAGGCCGAGTTGGAACCCTGGCCGGTGATCGGGTCGTTGGCCACGACGACGTCGGCGACACCGAGGACCAGTCCGCCGCCGGGGAGACGGCCGATCGGGTTGCGGACGGTGGGGGCGTAGCGCCCGGACAACGTGGCGCCCGCGTCGGTGAGTTCGACGTTGGTCGCGCGCGCGTACTCCCAGGGCGTGAACCGCTCCATGAGTTCCAGGGTCAGGGCGAGGTGCTCGGAGGGGTCCTTGACGCCGTTGAAGACGTCGAGCGGGCCACCCGGTATGCCCTCCCAGAACAGGATGTCGGCGCGTCCCGAGGTCGTGAGCGTCGGCATGATGAAGAGCTCGCCGACGCCGGGGACCAGGTTGCAGCGGACCGCGTCGTACTCGGGGTGCTCGGGGCGCGGGCCCAGGCCGTGCACGTAGGACACCGCGAGGGCGCGCTGCGGCTCGGTGTACGGGGAACGGTCGGCGTCACGGCCGAACATCGAGACGAGTTCGCCCTTGCCCGCCGAGACGAGCACCAGGTCGTACGCGCGGGAGAAGTAGTCCAGGTCGGAGACCGCGGCACCATGGATGACCAACTGGCCGCCGCGCTGCGCGAACGTCTCCATCCAGCCGGCCATCTTGACCCGCTGGTCGACCGACTGGGCGTAGCCGTCGAGCCTGCCGACCCAGTCGATGGCGCGCTGCGAGGGACCCGGGTCGAAGGAGCCGGGGACCGCGACGGAGACCCCGAGACCCTCGATCTTCGGGGCCTGGGACTCCCAGAAGTTCAGCTGGAGATCACGCTCGTGCTGGAGGGCCGTGTCGAACATGCACTGCGTCGACATGACCCGGCCGGAGCGGATCTCGTCCGCCGTCCGGTTCGACATCAGGGTGACCTCGTACCCGTGCGACTGGAGGCCGAGGGCGAGCTGGAGTCCGGACTGGCCGGCTCCGACGACGAGTATCTTCCGCATGCGGGGTGTTTCTCCCAGTCTTCGGGCGTCCCTATTCGGGGCTGACTTCGAGCGCGTGGCCGACGAGCGCGAGCAGGGTCTCGACGACCGAGATACGGCGGCGCGCGTCCATGATCATGACAGGTATGTGCGGAGGAACCGTGAGGGCTTCACGCACATCCTCCGGCTCGAACACGTCGCTGCCGTCGAAGTGGTTGACGGCGACGACGTACGGCAGTCCGCAGCTCTCGAAGTAGTCGAGTGCCGGGAAGCAGTCCGAGAGGCGGCGCGTGTCGGCGAGGACCACCGCGCCGATCGCACCGCGCACGAGGTCGTCCCACATGAACCAGAACCGCTGCTGCCCCGGCGTACCGAAGAGGTAGAGCACCAGGTCGTCGTCGAGCGTGATGCGCCCGAAGTCCATGGCCACGGTCGTGGTCAGTTTGTCCGGCGTCCCCGTGAGGTCGTCGGTCTCCTCGCTGGCCCGGGTCATCAGCGCCTCCGTCTGGAGGGGCGTGATCTCCGAGACGGCGGTGACGAGCGTGGTCTTGCCGACGCCGAAGCCGCCGGCCACGACGATCTTCGTGGCGATCGGCGCGCGCGTGCGGTCCGTCTGCCAGGCCTGAAGGTTCTCCTCCTCGTCGAGGAGGGGAGCGACGCCTGATTCGGCGTCGGGGACGACGCCGGCTTCGGCGTCAGAGACGACGGAGTCCACTCAGCACCCTTTCCAGCAGGGCACGGTCGGGCTGTCCCGGGCCGTGGCCTGTTCCGTACACGCGGATCTTTCCCTGATCCGCCAGATCGCTCAAGAGCACGCGGACCACTCCGAGCGGCATCCTGAGAAGAGCGGCGATCTCGGCCACCGTACGCATGCGGCGGCAGAGTTCGACGATGGCCCGCATCTCGGGCATGACCCGGGTGGTGAGCGAGCCGTTGGTCAGCTCCTTGCGCACCTCGGGGGCGTCCAGCGCGGCCACGAACGTCTCCACCAGCAGGACGTGGCCGAAGCGCGTCCGTCCGCCGGTGAGCGAATAGGGGCGTACGCGGGCGGGCTTGCGTCCGCCGCCGCGGACCGGGAGCTTCCTGACGCCGTTCGACGTGGTCATCAGGCGCTCCCGGACGGGTCGGCCTCAAGGGATTTTCGGAGCTCGATGCGCAGCTCGGGGGTCAGCACGTGTCCGGCCCGGCCGACGAAGAGCGCCATGTGGTACGCCACCACGCTCATGTCGCAGTCCGCGGAGCCGTGCACTCCGAGCAGCGAGCCGTCGCTGATGGCCATGACGAAGAGGCTGCCCTCGTCCATCGCGACCATCGTCTGCTTGACGCCTCCGTTGTCCATCAGCTTGGCGGCACCGAGGGTGAGGCTGCCGATGCCGGAGACGATGGTGGCCAGGTCGGCGGCGGAACCCTTGGGGCCCTTCGGCCTGGCGCTGTCGGCCGTCCTCGCCTCGGCGTTGCGGCCGGGGTCGGAGGAGAGCAGGAGCAGGCCGTCGGAGGAGACGACCGCGACCGACTGGAGGCCGGGCACCTCCTCGACGAGATTGGTCAGCAGCCAGTGCAGGTTACGTGCTTCGCTGCTCAGGCCGAAGGTACTGGTCGCGGTCAACTGCTTGCCTCCTCGACTGGGCCCCCCGATGCTTCCGCGTCCTGTGCGCCGTGCCGACGCGCGGTGGACGCGGGTCCTGCGGGCGCGTGTGCGGGTGTGGGGACCGACGGGGTCTGTCCTTCGGGCGTGGGGGTCTCGCCCGTCCGTTCGGCGATCTCGGCCTCCACGTCGCGGCGGCCGTCGATCGCACCCCGGTGGAACCCGCCGAGCCTGCGGCGCAGTGCGTCGGCGTCCACGCCGCCCACGCGGGGCCGCGGGGCGGCGGCGGGGGCGGAGATCTTCGGCGTGCGCTTGGGCAGGCCCTTGTCCGTGAGCCTGGGGTGTTCGTCGGGGACCCGCTCGTGGTCGTCCTGACCGATGGCGTACGGGTCGGCGGCTTCCGGGTCGCCGGCGTACGGGTCGGTGGCTTCCGGGTCGCCGGCGTACGGGTCGGTGGCTTCCGGGTCGGTGGCGTACGGGTCGGCGGCTTCCGAGCCGGTGGCGTACGGGTCTGCGGCTTCCGGGTCGGCGGCTTCCGGGGAATTCGCGGTCGCGGGCCCGTCGGCGGGTGCCTCGGCGGCCCCTCCCGTGGGTGCCCCGGTGGGCGTCTGCGCGGGTGCGTCCGCTCGCGACGCGCGCCACGCGGCCGGTTCGCCGGGCCGGGAGGCGGCCGCGGTCACGCCGGGGGCCGTTCCGTCCGTGTGCGAGGTCGTCGCGACCGCCGCGGGGGCGGGTGTCCCGTCGGTGACGCCGAACGGCTCGTGGGTCGCGGCCGGGGCGGGGGCGTGCGGTGCCGTGGAGGCCGTGGCGTGGGAGGCGGGGGCCTCGGGGGCCAGTTCCGGGAGCAGGAGCTCCATCGTCGTCTCGGACGTGACCTCGGGCTCGGGCTCGCGGGGCGCCGGGATGACCGGGCTCGGGGAGGCGGGCCCGGACGCGGCGGCCGACGCCGGCTCGGGCGCCGTCTCGGGTTCGGCGGCGCTCTCCCGTACGGTCGCCTCGGCCGCCGCGATCAGCGGGTCCTCGTCGGCGGCCGGGACCGGGAGCGAGGCACGCAGGATCGAACGGCCGCGCAGCACATTGGAGTTGGCCTCGGCGTCGGCACCGGGCAGGGTCACCGAGGGGGCTCCGCCGGCCAGCCGGACGGAGGCGGGGACCGAGGACGACGGAGCGGCGGCGAGCAGGGCCTTGGGGAGGACGACCACGGCGGCCACCCCGCCCTGCTTCTGCTCGCGCAGCTTCACCCGTACGCCGTGCCGGTGGGCGAGCCGGGCCACGACGTACAGGCCGAGCCCGAGTCCCTCGCCGCTCTCCTGGTCGTACGTGTCCTCCGGGTCGAACTCGGAGAGGCGGGCGTTGAGGTGCCTCATACGGTCGTCGGTCATGCCGATGCCCTCGTCCTGCACGGACAGCATCACGTCACCGCTCTCCAGCAGCCAGCCGGAGACCTCGACGGGCACGTCGGGCGGCGAGAACGAGGTGGCGTTCTCCAGGAGTTCGGCCACCAGGTGACTGATGTCGTCGGCGGCGAACCCGGCGATGTGCGCGTGCGGGGGCAGCACGGCGATCCGCACCCGCTCGTAGCGCTCGATCTCGCTGACCGAGGCGCGGGCGACGTCGACGAGCGGGACCGCGCCCGCGTGGTGCTGGACGTGTTCGGCGCCCGCGAGGACGAGGAGGTTCTCGCTGTGCCGCCGCATGACGGTGGCGAAGTGGTCGAGCTTGAAGAGGGTGGAGAGGCGGTCCGGGTCCTGCTCGCGCTCCTCCAGGCCCTCGATGACACCGAGCTGGCGCTCGACCAGGCCGAGGGTGCGCAGCGCGAGGTTCACGAAGGTGCTGTGGATGGTGCCGCGCACCTGCTCCAGGTGGGCCGCCGACTCGGCGAGTTCGCTGCGCAGCCGGTCGCGCTCGTCGGCCATCTGCTGACGCTGGCCGATGAGGTGCTTGCGGTCGCCTTCGAGGGTGGCGATCCGCTCGTGCAGGGCGACGGTGTGCGCGTGCAGCGCGTTGACGGAGCGGACGACCTGGGCGAACTCGTCGTTGCGGCCCGTGAACTTGACCGGGTCCCCGGACGCCGGGTCGGCGGCGAGCCGGGCGGAGCCGAGGCGCAGGACGGCGAGCGGCCGGGTGAGGGAGCGGGCCATGCCCATCGTCATGCCGGCCGCGACGAGCATCAGGACGCCGAGGAGGGTGACGCGGAGCTCCAGCGCGGTGACGTCGTCGTCCCGCAGCTTCTCCAGGTCCTTGGTGCGGTGGTCGTTGAGGGAGGCCTCGGCGCCGCGCATCAGGTCGATCCGGGCGGACAGGGCGGCGTCGAGCTTCTTGACGCCGGTGCCGAGCGCGGAGTCGGAGAGGTTCGGCTGCGCGGTGAGGTTCTCCAGGTACTTGTCCGCGGAGCCGACGTCGGGGCCGGTGACCGTGGAGTCGTAGACGTTCACGGCCTGCTTGGGCGCGGTCTCGCGGAAGTCCGCGACGGCCGCGTCGGAGCGCACGCGCGCCTGCTGGGCCGCGGCGCTCAGCGCGTCGCGCTGCTTGGTGTCGGCGGCCGTGGAGATGTTCGTGGTGGTCGACAGGCCCGTGAGCGGGTTGTAGACGCTCTGGGTGGTGTGCGGGATGCCGAGGGCCGCGAGGAGCAGTCCGCGGGCGGCGGCGGACTGCTGGACGGCGGTGTCCAGCTCGGCGAGGGAGTGCGCCCCGGAGCCCGCGCGCGGCGGCATCCGGTCGGCCAGGTCCTCGGCGAGGGCGTGGAGTTCGGCGATGGCCCCGGAGTACGCCTGGTGCGCCTCCAGGGCGGAGCTCTTCCCGGTGAGCGCCTCGCGCCTGAGCGTCGGGATGCCGTCGAGGTCGTGGATCAGGGTGGCGGGGGCGTCGGTGTCCGCGCGCAGCTCGTCGACCTGACGGTCGACCAGGGCGCTGCGCTGCTCGGAGGGCGCCTTGGCCTTGGGCCGGCCGGCGGCGACGTAGGTGGTGACCTCGTCGCGCTCGTCGGCCAGCGCGTGCGCGAGGGTCAGCGCCTGCTGGGTGCGCTGGGCCAGCGTCACCAGATTCTGGGAGTCGTTCAGTTGCTGTGAGGCGGACAGCACCATGGGCGTGCCGGCTCCGGCGATGGCGGCCGCGACGACCGCCACGGCCACGATCAGCCGGTTGCGTACATGGGCGGTCCTGCCCCGGCCCGTGGAGTCGGCGGCGTCGCCGACGGCGCCACCCTCCGTGGAGTTGGAGGCCGTCTTCTTGCCTGTGCGCCTCGGCCGCGTCTTCTGCACCGGTGCTCGCATTCCTGACTCGTTTACCCATCTGGGGCCCGGGTGACGTCCCGTCAATCGGGGCGTACGCCCGGTACGGCTCCCGACCCTCCCAGTGCCGGTGGGCAGTGGTCCCGCATCATCTGACCCGCCACCCGAAGGAGTGAACATCGGAGGGGAGTTGGCGGGCAAGTCTCCAGGGCGCCCGTGACGGGCCCGCACGGCGGGCCGGTTGGACGTCGGGGACGGGCTTTGGCAGTATGCGCCGCCACGTTTTGCCGGACTCGATCATTCCATGCCAAACCTGGCGCCGCCGCTGCTGGACCGCACGTCGGGCGTCCCCGGGCGGTGTTCGGGTGCCCGCGTGAAGAGCTCGTGCAGACTGGCGGAATGCGCACTGAACTCGTGTCGGAGCCCGGAGACCCGGACCGCCCCAATGAGGACTTCGCATCGCTCGGGCTTCCCGCTTCAGGACAGGGCGGTTCACTGGTCGTACTGGACGGGGTGACCCCACCCCGGGGTGACTACGGCTGTCTGCATCCCGTCCCCTGGTTCTCCGCACGGCTCGGCGGAGCACTGACCGAACTGTCCGTTTCGCAGGGGGATTTGCCGTTGACGGAGGTCCTCTCGCGGGCGATCCGCCGCGTCGCCGACGCACACGCCGGCACCTGTGACCTTTCTCACCCGCGCACGCCCCAGGCAACCGTGGTCCTCGCGCGGTGGTCAGCGTCGCAGGTCGAGTACCTGATCCTCTCGGACTCGGCCCTGCTGGTGGAGTCGCCCTCCGGTGAGGTGACCGTCCTGCTGGACGACCGTCTCTCCCTGGTCCCGCGCGCCGCTCTCGCCTCGGACGCGATCGCCGACGCGACCGTCCGCAACAAGGAGGGCGGCTTCTTCACGGCGGCCGCGGATCCGTCGGTGGCCTCGCGCGCGGTGACGGGCACGCTCCCCCTGGCCTCCATCCGCGCGCTGACCGCCCTCACCGACGGCGCCGCCCGTTGGGTGGAGAGGTTCGGCGCGGGTGACTGGGGGGAGCTGTTCGCCCTCGTGCGCGACGAGGGCTCCGCCTCGCTCGTCGATCGCGTACGGCACCTGGAGCGCCTCGAAGCGCGGGAACAGCCGGGGGCCCGCCGGGGCAAGGCGCACGACGACGCGACGGTGGTGTTCGTGGAGCTGTGAGGACGGCACGGGCCGCGAGCACCGCGAGAGAGGCCGGACCGCGGCCGGGCGGAGCGCTCCTCCGCGCCGCGGCCGGGCCGGGGATGCTTCCCCATGTCGCGGCCGGGTCAGGGTTGCTTCCCCGCGCCGCGGCCGGGCCGGGGTGGCTTCCCCCTGTCGCAGCCGGGCCCGGGTTGCTTCCCCATGCCGCTGCCGGGCGGGGCTACTTCTCCATGCCGCGGTTCAGCTGGTTCAGCAGGCGGGCCAGTTCGGCGACCTCGTTCTGGTCCCAGTGGGCGAGCTGGCGGACATAGCGGGCCCGGCGGGCCTCGCGGACGCTGGAGACGCGGCCGCGGCCCTCCTCGGTGAGGTGGACCAGCCAGGCGCGGCCGTCGGCGGGGTCGGGCTCGCGCGCGACCAGTCCCAGCTCCTCCAGGGCCCGCAGCTGCCGGGACATCGTGGCCTTGCCGACGCCGATGTAGGCGGCGAGTTCGGTGGCACGCTGGCGGCCGCACTCCTCCAGCCGTACGAGGAGTCCGTACGCGGCGGACTCCAGGTCGGGATGGACCTCGCGGGCCATCTCCCCCTGGCTGGCACGGGCGCGGCGCAGGAAGACCGTCAACTCGCGTTCCAGGGAGAGGAACTCGCGCTCCCCGCCACCGGACACCGCGGGCCGGTCCACACCATTTCCCGACACGCCGGATTCGACCGGACGTCCGCCGTCGTTTCCGCCCTCGTGCACGTCAGCACCCCTGACCCGGTTTCCCGATCCTGAAAGTTTCTGCCGGAACTCGCCGTCGCCGCAGCTCCGCCAGTATTTCGCAGGCGTAGACCAACGGCAGACTCCGGCCCCTCTTCCCACGTCGTCGCCTCCGTGCGTAGCTTCTTTATCGGACACTTATACGCCGGCATGCGCACGCCACCCCCGGGCCGAGGACGGCCTGATCCCCCTGTGCGGCACGTGTGCCCGCGCTCCCCCCACCGAGCTCTTCGGGCTCCCCCGGGCTCCCGGAGCTCCCTCGCCCTTCGGAGGCACGCACATGCCCGTGCACAGATCCGGAACGGCCCGCCGCCTGCGCGTTCTCGCGGCCGGAACCCTGCTCGCCGCCTTCTCCCTCCTGACCACCCTCCCCTCCTCCGCCGCCGACGTCCCCGCGCGGGGTTCCGCCCGGATGGGCATGGGGGTCGTCGCCCACGACGGCCAGGGCGGTACGCCGTCCACCGGTGACGCCACCCAGACGGAGGGGGTGGACGTCGCCGGCTACCAAGGGAACGTCGCCTGGTCGACGCTGTGGAGCAGCGGGGTCAGATGGGCCTTCACCAAGGCGACCGAGGGCACGTACTACACGAACCCGTACTTCGCGCAGCAGTACAACGGCGCCTACGGCGTCGGCATGATCCGCGGGTCGTACCACTTCGCGACCCCGGACACCACGACCGGTGCCACCCAGGCCAACTACTTCGTCGACCACGGCGGCGGCTGGTCGGGGGACGGCAGGACACTGCCCGGGACCCTCGACATCGAGTGGAACCCGTACGGGGCCGCCTGCTACGGCAAGACGCAGAGCGCGATGGTGAGCTGGATCGGCAGCTTCCTCTCCCAGTACAAGGCGCGCACCGGCCGTGACGCGGTGATCTACACGGCCGCGAGCTGGTGGACCCAGTGCACCGGCGACTACGCCGGCTTCGCCGCGTCCAGCCCGCTGTGGATCGCGCGCTACGCCTCCGATCCCGGGACGCTCCCGGCGGGCTGGGGCTACTACACGATGTGGCAGTACACGTCGTCCGGCCCGACGGTCGGTGACCACGACAAGTTCAACGGCGCCCTGGACCGCGTCCAGGCACTCGCCAACGGCTGACGCGCAGGGGTCGTACGGCGGAGGCGGATGGCCGTGTCGTACGGCGAAGGCCCGGGCCTCCCTCACGGGACCCGGGCCTCCCCTTCCGGCAACCTCCTCCCCCAGTGCTCAAAGCCTGGGAGCTGCCCCCATCGCGGCTACCGGAACCTCCGGCACCGCGCCGTTCGTCGCCGGCGCCAGTGCCAGCTCCAGGACCTGACGGACGTCCGTGACGGCGTGGACGTCGAGCTTCTCCAGGACCTCGGCCGGAACGTCGTCCAGATCGGCCTCGTTGCGCTTGGGGATGATCACCGTCGTGACACCCGCCCGGTGCGCGGCGAGCAGCTTCTGCTTCACCCCGCCGATCGGCAGGACACGGCCGGTCAGCGACACCTCACCGGTCATGGCCACATCGGTGCGGACCAGCCGCCCGGACAGCAGCGACGCCAGGGCGGTCGTCATCGTGACGCCCGCGCTCGGGCCGTCCTTGGGGACCGCGCCCGCCGGGAAGTGGATGTGCGCGCCCCGGTCCTTCAGGTCGCCGACGGGGAGTTCGAGCTCCGCGCCGTGCGAGCGCAGGAAGGAGAGCGCGATCTGCGCCGACTCCTTCATCACGTCGCCGAGCTGACCGGTGAGGGTCAGACCGGCCGCGCCCGTCTCCGGGTCGGCCAGCGACGCCTCCACGTAGAGGACGTCCCCGCCCGCGCCGGTGACCGCGAGGCCCGTGGCGACACCGGGGACCGCCGTGCGCCGCTCGGCGGGGTCCTGCGCGGACTCGGGCACGTGGTGCGGGCGCCCGATGAGCCCGCGCAGGTCGGCGTCCCTCACCGTGAACGGCAGCTTCCGCTCGCCCAGTTCGTGCTGGGCCGCGACCTTGCGCAGCAGCCGGGCGATGCCCCGCTCCAGGTTCCGTACGCCCGCTTCCCTGGTGTACTCCCCGGCGAGCCTGCGCAGCGCGCTCTCGTCGAGGACGACCTCGTCCTTCTTCAGACCGGCCCGCTCCAGCTGGCGCGGCAGCAGGTGGTCCCGGGCGATGACGACCTTCTCGTCCTCGGTGTAGCCGTCGAGGCGGACCAGCTCCATACGGTCGAGCAGGGCCTCCGGGATGGCTTCGAGGACGTTGGCCGTGGCGAGGAACACCACGTCGGAGAGGTCGAGTTCGACCTCCAGGTAGTGATCGCGGAAGGTGTGGTTCTGCGCCGGGTCGAGGACTTCGAGCAGCGCCGCCGCCGGGTCGCCCCGGAAGTCGGAGCCGACCTTGTCGATCTCGTCGAGCAGGACCACCGGGTTCATCGACCCGGCCTCCTTGACGGCGCGCACGATCCGGCCGGGCAGCGCGCCGACGTACGTACGGCGGTGTCCGCGGATCTCGGCCTCGTCCCGGACGCCGCCGAGGGCGACGCGGACGAACTTGCGGCCCATGGCGTGCGCGACGGACTCGCCGAGCGAGGTCTTGCCGACGCCGGGCGGGCCGACGAGCGCGAGCACGGCGCCGCCGCGGCGCCCGCCGACGACTCCCAGACCGCGGTCCGAGCGCCGCTTGCGCACGGCCAGGTACTCGGTGATGCGCTCCTTCACGTCCTCAAGACCGGCGTGCTCGGCGTCGAGCACGGTCTGGGCGCCCCGGATGTCGTACGCGTCCTCGGTCCGCTCGTTCCACGGCAGCTCCAGGACGGTGTCGAGCCAGGTCCTGATCCAGCTGCCCTCGGGCGACTGGTCACTGGACCGCTCCAGCTTCTCGACCTCCTTGAGCGCCGCCTCGCGGACGTTCTCCGGGAGGTCGGCGGCCTCCACACGGGCGCGGTAGTCGTCGGACTCGTCCTCGCCGTCCTCTCCCTTGAGGTCGCGCAGCTCCTTGCGTACGGCTTCGAGCTGGCGGCGCAGCAGGAACTCGCGCTGCTGCTTGTCGACGCCCTCCTGGACGTCCTTGGCGATGGACTCGGCGACATCCTGCTCGGCGAGGTGTTCGCGGAGCTGCTCGGTGGCGAGCTTGAGCCGGGCCACCGGGTCGGCGGTCTCCAGCAGCTCGACCTTCTGCTCGATGGACAGGAACGGTGAGTAACCGGAATTGTCGGCAAGGGCGGAGACGTCGTCGATCTGCTGCACCCTGTCCACGACCTGCCAGGCGGCGCGCTTGCGCAGCCAGCTGGTGGCCAGGGCCTTGTACTCCTTCACCAGGTCGGTGACCCGGCCGGGCAGGGGGTCGGGCACGGTCTCCTCGACCCGGGTGCCCTCGACCCACAGGGCGGCACCGGGACCGGTGGTCCCCGCGCCCACCTTCACGCGCCCGCGCCCGCGGATCAGCGCGCCCGGGTCGCCGTCGGCCAGTCGGCCGACCTGCTCGACGGTGCCGAGCACGCCGGTGCTCGCGTAGGTCCCGTCGATCCGCGGCACCAGGAGTACCTGAGGCTTTCCGGGTGTTGAACGGGCGGCGGCCTGAGCGGCCTCCACCGCGGCGCGCACATCCGTGTCGTTCAGGTCGAGCGGAACCACCATTCCGGGCAGCACGACCTCGTCGTCGAGCGGCAGCACGGGCAGAGTGAGTGATGCGGACGTCGAAGCCATGATCTCCCCTTCGGCATTCAAGTTGAGCTATGTCGACTCAATGCACAGGAGCTCCGCAATGTTCCCCGGGACCTGTTCGCTCTGAGCGATCGCTTTGCGGGGCGGGGGATTCCGGCTCAGGGGTTCGCCCGGAGGCCGAGCCACTGCTCGGCGTCCCAGGCCCGGAACCGCTCCACCTCGGTGAAGCCCAGCTTCGCTGCGAGGCGCATGGAGCCGGTGTTGGCGGTCTGGGTGTGGAGCACCACCGGCTCACCGGGAAGCACGCCGTCGAACCAGCCGAGCACCGCCGCGCACGCCTCGGCCGCGTATCCGTGTCCCCAGGCCCGCGGCAGGAACAAGTAGCCGAGATCGGCCTTCCCCGCGGCAGCCGGGCGGCCGTGTCCCGGTGCTCTCCTGAGCAGGATCTGGCCGATCATCGCCCCGTCGAGTTCGACGACGAAACTCCCGGGCCATCGCTCGGGCACCTCCGGCGTCACGCGCTCCAGCTCCTCGCGCGGGCGGGGGCCGCCGAGATAGGTGTGCGCCTCAGGGGAGGCGAGCAGGTCGATGAACGCCGGCCGGTCCCGCGCTTCGGGCGCGCGGAGCACGAGCCTCTCGGTCCTGATCGGGGCGGGTGGCCAGGTGACGGGTCCGAGCTCTGTCATGCCGGTCACCCGATCAGCGGGCCCCGGCGGCGGTCAAGAGCCGCGGAACGATCAGGCCACCGGCCCCCGGGGTACGGAGATCCGAAGCCTCCGGGATGCGGGGTGGCCGGAGGACTCGGATGGTGGGGACATGAACCATCACCTCCCCCAGCGCAAGATCGACATCGACACCCGGCTCGTCACGGCCGGTGCCGTGCTCACCGTGGCCGGCACCGCGGTGGCGTGCACCGGCATGGTCATCGCGGCGGGCGCCCTGCTCGCCGCGGGCCGGCGCATGGTCCGGGCCATGGACGTGCCCCCGTCCCAGCAGGCGGCCCTGCACTGGCGACGGGCCAAGGACGCCTCCATGGCGGGCCTCCAGGCCTGGCAGTCCGCGGCCGACGCCCAGAACGGCACGCCGACCCGCTAGCACCTCGCGGGGACGGCCTCCCGCGCTGCACCCCGGGGCCGGTCGGGCGGCCGGGCCCCTGGGGTGATCACGCGTGCGCCGCGCCGTCGCGGTGGGTGGCGTGCGGTCTTGTCCTGGGCGGACTCGTCGTGTGCGGTCGCGTGCGCGTGTGCGGTCGCGTCTCCCGGCGGGGTGCCACGGTCGCCGTCACCCGGACGGGTCAAGCCGATCGCTGATTGTCCACCGGCTTCGCCTCGCCTCGGTTCTCTCGGCCGGGCAGGCTGCCGCCCGGCGGCGACAGCCGGTGGCGGTGCCGTCGTCGTACGAGGGGCCAGGTCGCGACGCCGATCGACAGGGCGACGAGATGGCCCGCGTCCGTCACGGGGTCGGTGAGAAGGATCAGGTCCTGGGCGAGGACCGCCCCGAAGCCGATCAGCAGCGGCCAGCGCAGCCAGGGAGAGAGGAGTCCCGCGAGTGAGCCGGCGCTCGCGGCGACGCCGAAGCTGATGCCGTAGTCGAGCCGGTGCGTGGAGCCGACCGGCAGGGCGCCCGCCAGCACGGCCGCTCCGACCGGCAGCTCGGTGACGAGCGTGGCCACCACGTGCCCGAGCAGGAAGACGCCGGCCGCGCGGGCGGCGCCGGTGCGGCGCTCCAGCGCGGTCAGCACGAGCAGGAAACCGGCCGCGTACGGCGAGGCGATCCCTCCGACGATCCAGAGCGCGCTGGCGAGCAGCACGAGCACGGGGTGCCGTACGAGGTGGGCGACGTCCGTGCTGGACGCCTGGTGCAGGGCGCGGACGAACGCGGGGTGCGCGTGGTCGGCGACGTACGAGGTGAGGGCGAGCACGGCCGCGTACCCGAACGTGAAAGGCGTACCCCGCGGGGTGGGCACGAGCCGCACGACCCACCGGCCGTCGGCGGTGGCCGCCGGTTCGCTCGACCGCGACGCGGCCCCCGTGACCGCAGGACCGGAAGCGTCCTCCGACCTGGTGGTGGCGGGCGCCTCGGGCGGGACCGCGGGCGAGGTGGAGCCCTCCCGCTGCGGAGGCATCGCGGGGAGCTGGTTCAAGGATGACGGGTGGGCCCCGTCAGGAGATGCGGCTGCCCCGTCAGCATCCCCCGAAACCTGTCCTATAGATGGGGAGGCTTCATCGAGGGATGGGGAGGTTTCGGCAGGGGATGGGGAGGCGTCGCCGGGGAGTGTGCCCGTCCGGTCGGTGATGCTCAGATCCACGGCGCTCCTTCCGTCACCCCCCACCCTTCGCGTCTCCTCCCGTCGCTGTCCATCACCGGCGCCCCGCGGGCGGGGATTCTCAGGAAGTCCTCAACAAAGGGGCCGGGACTCCGGAGCCGCCTCCTCGTCAACCCGGAGGGCTCCGCCGTCACCCCAGGGGCCGCCCAACCTGGCCGGCCGCGCCCGGCGCCGCCGCAACCCGCGATTCCCACGACCGGCACGGGCGGGAGTGCCAGGATGGCGGCCATGACAGCCTCGTACGAGACCCCCGAGGTCATCGACCGCCGCCAGGGCCCGTACGGCGAGGTGGTGCTGCGGCGTCACGGCGCCCTGCTCCAGATCATCGCCAACGGCTGCTTCCTGATGGACACCTCCGACGGGCGTTCCGAGCGGCTGCTCATGGACGCGGCGTACGACGCCCTGGACGGGCGCCCGGAGCCGAGCGTGCTGATCGGCGGGCTCGGCGTCGGGTTCTCGCTGGCGCACGCGGCGGCCGATCGACGCTGGGGACGCATCACCGTTGTCGAGCGCGAACGAGCGATCATCGACTGGCACCGCGGCGGCCCCCTCGCCGCGCTCTCGGCCGCGGCGCTCGCCGACCCGCGGACCGAGATCGTCGAGAGGGACCTCGTCGCGTACGTCAATGAGATCTCCGACACGTTCGACGCCCTGTGTCTCGACATCGACAACGGCCCCGGCTGGACGGTCACCGAGGGCAACACGAGCCTGTACGGAACGTCCGGACTGGCAAGCTGCGCAAAGGCGTTGAGGCCCGGAGGCGTTCTCGCCGTATGGTCGGCCGAGCCCTCTCCGGAATTTGAAGGAACCTTGCGGAATGCCGGATTCCGGCGGATCCGTACCGAAGTGATCCCCGTTGCCCGGGGCGTTCCCGACGTGGTGCATCTCGCGGTGAGGCCTGGATAGCCGAGCCGCACCCACTGCCCGTACCCTGCTTGCCTGACGCGGATCATTCAAGCGTCAAGCGCAGTCATGGGATCACCCCACGGATTCCGGAAAGCACACTTCAGGGGCGGGCGATGGAGCAGACACACACCTCCCAGAACGGCACGGCGGCGACCCCGGGCGCTCAACGCCGTGTCCTGGTCGTCGAGGACGACCCCACGATCGTCGACGCCATCGCGGCCCGTCTGCGAGCCGAGGGGTTCCTCGTGCAAACCGCGGGTGACGGCCCCGCGGCCGTCGACACCGCCGAGGCCTGGCAGCCCGATCTGCTGATCCTCGACATCATGCTGCCCGGCTTCGACGGGCTGGAGGTCTGCCGCCGTGTGCAGGCCGCCCGCCCGGTGCCGGTGCTGATGCTCACCGCGCGTGACGACGAGACCGACATGCTGGTCGGGCTCGGGGTCGGCGCCGACGACTACATGACCAAGCCGTTCTCGATGCGCGAGCTGGCCGCCCGGGTGCACGTCCTGCTCCGCAGGGTCGAGCGCGCCGTCGTCGCGGCCTCCACCCCGCGCAGCGGCATCCTGCGGCTCGGCGAGCTGGAGGTCGACCACGCGCAGCGCCGGGTGCGGGTCCGCAGCGAGGACGTGCACCTCACGCCGACCGAGTTCGATCTGCTCGTCTGCCTGGCGAACACCCCTCGTGCCGTACTGTCGCGCGAGCAGCTGCTCGCCGAGGTGTGGGACTGGGCGGACGCCTCCGGCACCCGGACGGTCGACAGCCACATCAAGGCGCTGCGCCGCAAGATCGGTGCCGAGCGGATCCGTACCGTGCACGGCGTCGGCTACGCGCTGGAGACCCCGACTCCCTGAGCCGGGCCTTGGCAGGAGACGTCGGGACCCGTGCGACCGGGACCCGTGAGGGGCTGATGTGATGAGCGGACTCGGAGAGCGGGGACGCGGACTTGGCGAGCGGGGACGCGGGCTCGGCGATCGCGCGCCCCTGGAGCGCCGGAGTTCGGGCTCCTGGGGCGAGGTGCGCCCCTTCTCGATCAAGACCAAGCTGGGCGCGCTGGTCGTCATCTCCGTGCTCATCACGACCGGTCTGTCGATGATCGCGGTGCACACCAAGACGGAGCTCCGCTTCATCACGGTCTTCTCGATGATCGCCACCCTGCTGATCACGCAGTTCGTGGCGCACTCGCTCACCGCTCCGCTGGACGAGATGAACGCGGTGGCCCGCTCGATCTGGCACGGCGACTACACCCGCCGGGTGCGCGACGACCGGCGGGACGAGCTGGGCGACCTGGCCCAGACGATCAACCTCATGGCCGACGAGCTGGAGGCCCAGGACCGGCAGCGCAAGGAGCTCGTGGCGAATGTCTCGCACGAGCTGCGCACCCCGATCGCGGGGCTGCGCGCGGTCCTGGAGAACGTCGTGGACGGCGTCTCGGAGGCCGACCCCGAGACGATGCGCACCGCGCTGAAGCAGACGGAGCGCCTCGGCCGGCTGGTGGAGACCCTTCTCGACCTGTCCCGGCTGGACAACGGCGTCGTACCGCTGCGCAGACGGCGCTTCGAGGTGTGGCCGTATCTGTCCGGGGTGCTGAAGGAGGCCAACATGGTCGCCTCCGCGCGCGCCGACCTGGCGTCGGGTTCCGGCGGCGGCCACACCCGCAAGGACGTCCATCTGCACCTCGACGTGTCCCCGCCGGAGCTGACCGCGCACGCGGACCCGGAGCGGATCCACCAGGTCGTGGCGAATCTCATCGACAACGCGGTCAAGCACAGTCCGCCGCACGGTCGGGTGACGGTACGGGCGCGGCGGGGCGACCATCCCGAGTCGCTGGCCCTGGAGGTCCTGGACGAGGGCCCCGGGATTCCGAAGTCGGAATGGCACCGCGTCTTCGAGCGGTTCAACCGCGGCGGGGTGCCCGCGCCGCACGGTCCGGGCAGCGACGGCGGCACGGGTCTCGGGCTCGCGATCGCCCGCTGGGCGGTGGATCTGCACGGCGGACGGATCGGTGTGGCCGAATCTCAGCGGGGCTGCCGGATCCAGGTCATCCTTCCGGCCCTCCCTTCTCTCCCAAGTTGACGTAAAGTTCGAACCGGAGCCGCAAGATCCATCGTTGTCGCCGCCGGCGTACACGTGTGATCAGGCACAGGGCCGCGTGAGGGACACCGCGACCCCCAACCGACGTACCCGTTTCGAAGCGGAACCTCGCTTGTTTCCCGCCATTTCCATGGGCGAAACACGGTTTCCGATGTGACTTACGCGACGTTGGACGGGCCCGGCCTGACCTTCTCGGCCAGGGAGGCGTAGCCTTTATTCCCGCTGTCCATCACCTTGCGAAGCGGAAGAGGGCGGTTAGCGCCGTGTCGCCACAGTCCCCCAGTAACTCGAGTATCTCGACCGATGACCAAGCCGCCGGGAAGAACCCCGCGGCCGCCTTCGGTGCCAACGAGTGGCTCGTCGATGAGATCTATCAGCAGTACCTCCAGGACCCGAATTCGGTAGACCGAGCCTGGTGGGACTTCTTCGCCGATTACAAGCCCGGGGCGCCCGCCACCTCGGCTCCGGCGGGTACTGCGGCCGCGGGGGCCGCAGGGACCACCACCCCGGCCGCTCCGGCCGCTCCCGCGCCGCCCGCGGCGCGCCAGGCTCCTCCCCAGGCCCCGGCCGCGCCCGCGCCCGCTCCGGCCGCCGCTCCCGCGGCTCCGAAGCCCGCTGCCGCCGCCCCGGCTCCCGCCGCTGCCGCTCCGGCCGCCGCGAAGCCGAAGGCCGCCCCGGTCACGGAGGCGCCCGAGGGTCCCGAGTACGTGACCCTGCGCGGTCCCGCCGGTGCCGTCGCGAAGAACATGAACGCCTCCCTGGAGCTGCCCACGGCCACGTCCGTGCGCGCGGTCCCGGTGAAGCTGCTCTTCGACAACCGCATCGTCATCAACAACCACCTGAAGCGCGCCCGGGGCGGGAAGATCTCCTTCACCCACCTCATCGGGTACGCGATGGTGCAGGCCATCAAGGCCATGCCGTCGATGAACTGGCACTTCGTGGAGAAGGACGGGAAGCCCACCCTCGTCAAGCCTCCGCACGTCAACTTCGGCCTCGCCATCGACCTGGTGAAGCCCAACGGCGACCGCCAGCTGGTCGTCGCGGGCATCAAGAAGGCCGAGACGCTGAACTTCTTCGAGTTCTGGCAGGCCTATGAGGACATCGTCCGCCGCGCCCGTGACGGCAAGCTGACGATGGACGACTTCACCGGTGTCACGGTCTCCCTGACCAACCCCGGCGGCCTCGGCACCGTCCACTCGGTCCCGCGTCTGATGCCCGGACAGTCGGTCATCATGGGCGTCGGCTCGATGGACTACCCGGCGGAGTTCCAGGGCACCTCCCAGGACACCCTGAACAAGCTCGGCATCGCGAAGGTCATGACGCTCACGTCGACCTACGACCACCGGGTCATCCAGGGCGCCGCCTCCGGCGAGTTCCTGCGCATCGTCGCGAACTACCTGCTCGGCGAGACCGGCTTCTACGACGAGATCTTCGAGTCGCTGCGGATCCCCTACGAGCCGGTCCGCTGGCTCAAGGACATCGACGCCAGCCACGACGACGACGTCACCAAGGCCGCCCGTGTCTTCGAGCTGATCCACTCCTACCGGGTCCGCGGCCACGTCATGGCCGACACCGACCCGCTGGAGTACAAGCAGCGCAAGCACCCCGACCTGGACATCACCGAGCACGGCCTCACCCTGTGGGACCTGGAGCGCGAGTTCGCGGTCGGCGGCTTCTCCGGCAAGTCGCTGATGAAGCTGCGCGACATCCTCGGCGTGCTGCGCGATTCGTACTGCCGCACCACCGGCATCGAGTTCATGCACATCCAGGACCCGAAGCAGCGCAAGTGGATCCAGGACCGCATCGAGCGCCCGCACTCCAAGCCGGAGCGCGAGGAGCAGCTGCGCATCCTGCGCCGGCTGAACTCCGCCGAGGCCTTCGAGACCTTCCTCCAGACGAAGTACGTCGGCCAGAAGCGCTTCTCCCTGGAGGGCGGCGAGTCCGTCATCCCGCTCCTGGACGCCGTCATCGACAGCGCCGCGGAGTCCCGCCTGGACGAGGTCGTCATCGGCATGGCCCACCGCGGCCGCCTGAACGTCCTCGCCAACATCGTCGGCAAGTCGTACGCGCAGATCTTCCGCGAGTTCGAGGGCAACCTCGACCCGAAGTCGATGCACGGCTCCGGCGACGTGAAGTACCACCTGGGCGCCCACGGCACCTTCACCGGCCTGGACGGCGAGCAGATCAAGGTCTCGCTGGCCGCCAACCCGTCCCACCTGGAGACGGTCGACCCGGTCATCGAGGGCATCGTCCGCGCCCGCCAGGACATCATCAACAAGGGCGGCACGGACTTCACCGTCCTGCCCGTCGCCCTGCACGGTGACGCGGCCTTCGCCGGCCAGGGTGTGGTCGCCGAGACGCTCAACATGTCGCAGCTGCGCGGCTACCGCACGGGCGGCACGGTCCACATCGTCATCAACAACCAGGTCGGCTTCACCGCCGCCCCGGAGTCGTCGCGCTCCTCCATGTACGCCACCGACGTGGCCCGCATGATCGAGGCGCCGATCTTCCACGTGAACGGCGACGACCCCGAGGCCGTCGTCCGCGTCGCGCGTCTGGCCTTCGAGTTCCGTCAGGCGTTCAACAAGGACGTCGTGATCGACCTCATCTGCTACCGCCGCCGCGGACACAACGAGTCCGACAACCCGGCGTTCACGCAGCCGCTGATGTACGACCTGATCGACAAGAAGCGCTCGGTGCGCAAGCTCTACACCGAGTCCCTCATCGGCCGCGGCGACATCACCCTCGAAGAGGCCGAGCAGGCGCTCCAGGACTTCCAGGGCCAGCTGGAGAAGGTCTTCACCGAGGTCCGCGAGGCCGTCGCGCAGGCGCCCGAGGCCCACGTCCCGGACGTCCAGGCCGAGTTCCCGGTCGCCGTGTCCACCGCGGTCTCCCAGGAGGTCGTGAAGCGGATCGCCGAGTCCCAGGTCAACATCCCCGACAACGTCACCGTGCACCCGCGACTGCTCCCGCAGCTCCAGCGCCGCGCGGCGATGATCGAGGACGGCACGATCGACTGGGGCATGGGCGAGACCCTCGCCATCGGTTCGCTGCTCCTGGAGGGCACGCCGGTCCGGCTGTCCGGCCAGGACTCGCGCCGCGGCACCTTCGGCCAGCGCCACGCGGTGCTGATCGACCGGGTCACGGGCGAGGACTACACCCCGCTCCAGTACCTCTCGGACGAGCAGGCCCGCCTGAACGTCTACGACTCGCTGCTCTCCGAGTACGCGGTCATGGGCTTCGAGTACGGCTACTCGCTGGCCCGCCCGGACGCGCTGGTGATGTGGGAGGCGCAGTTCGGCGACTTCGTCAACGGCGCCCAGACGGTCGTCGACGAGTACATCTCGGCCGCCGAGCAGAAGTGGGGCCAGACGTCCGGCGTCACCCTGCTGCTCCCGCACGGCTACGAGGGCCAGGGCCCGGACCACTCCTCGGCCCGGATCGAGCGCTTCCTCCAGCTGTGCGCGCAGAACAACATGACGGTCGCCCAGCCGACGTCCCCGTCGAACTACTTCCACCTCCTGCGGTGGCAGGTGCACAACCCGCACCACAAGCCGCTGGTGGTCTTCACCCCGAAGTCGATGCTGCGCCTCAAGGCCGCCGCGTCGAAGGCGGAGGAGTTCACGACGGGCCAGTTCCGCCCGGTCATCGGTGACGACACGGTCGAGGCGTCCGCCGTGCGCAGGGTCGTGTTCTGCGCCGGCAAGCTGTACTACGACCTGGAGGCCGAGCGGAAGAAGCGCGGCTCCACGGACACGGCGATCATCCGTATCGAGCGTCTGTACCCGCTGCCGGGTGCCGAGCTCCAGGCGGAGATCGCCAAGTACCCGAACGCCGAGAAGTACCTGTGGGCCCAGGAGGAGCCGGCGAACCAGGGTGCCTGGCCGTTCATCGCGCTCAACCTGATCGACCACCTGGACCTCGCGGTCGGCGCGGACGTCCCGGGCGCCGAGCGCCTGCGCCGCATCTCGCGTCCGCACTCCTCCTCCCCCGCCGTCGGTTCCGCGAAGCGGCACCAGGCGGAGCAGGAGCAGCTGGTGCGTGAGGTGTTCGAGGCCTAGGCCTCCGGCACGGCAGTACGAAGGGGCCTGGCCCCGAGTCCGGACGGACTCGGGGCCAGGCCCCTTCGGTGTTCCGGGCGGTGCCGGGAGCGGGGGCCTCCGGCACGGACCTCACGTCTCCTGCGGTTCGAAGTCCCAGAAGGGCCGGTTGCGGGAGCGGGCGGAGATGGTGTGGACGTGCTGGGGGCCGAGGGTGGCGGCCAGGTCGTCGAGGGCCGCCTGCTCGACCTTCTCCGCCTGCTGGCGGTCCCGCAGCCCGCGCAGATCGGCCGCGTGGGCGATCCGGGCCGAGAGGGTCAGCGGGTGGGTGCGGCCGAGGGCCTCGGTGGCGCGGACCACCGTGTCCTGCGTGAGCGCCGCGGCCGACTCGGGGTCGCCGATGAGGTTGCGCAGGGCGGCGGCGTTGATGGCGCAGCCGAGTGTCCAGGGGTGGTTCTCGCCGACCGCCACGGTCATGTCGGCCAGTGCCTCGTCGATGGCGGCGTGCGCGTGATCGCGTTCGCCGACGCTCCGCAGGACCAGGGCGTGGTTGGCGCGGACTCCGGCGATGTAGGGGTGCCCCTCGGCGAGCATCACCTCGTAGCGGGCGACGACGGACTCGCCGATCTCCCGCGCCTGGTCGATGTCGCCGTGTTCGCGGACGAAGCAGCTCGTGTTGGCGGCGAACCGCAGGGTCTGCGGGTGGGTTTCGCCCAGGACGCGTTCGCAGCGCTCCAGGACGCGGGCGAACAGCGCGCCGGCGGCCCGGCGGTCGCCGCCGCGGTACTGGCACAGGGCCAGGTTGTGTTCGGCGTCCAGGGTCTGCGGGTTGTCCGCCCCCATGACGATGCGGTGTTCGCGCACGCTCTCCGTCTGGATGGACTCGGCCTCGGTGTAGCGCCCGAGGTAGCGCAGGTCGACGGCGTAGTGGATCTGGGAGGAGAGGGTCCACGGGTGCCGGCCGCGCAGCAGGAGCCTGCGCGACTCCATGGTGCGCCGGTCGATCTCCAGGGCCTCCTCGAAACGGCCGAGCAGCCGCAGGGACACCGCGAGGTTGTTCTGGGCGCCCAGGGTGCGGGAGTCGGCGTCGCCGAGGAGGTCGCTGTAGGCGGTGAAGATCCACTGGGAGAGTTCCAGTGCCTCGTGGTAGCGGGCGAGGCCGCGCAGGTCGGCGGCGAGACCGGTGGCGGCGCGGAGGTGTTCCAGGTCCTGGGGGCCGCGTTCCGCGCGCAGGTGCTCGACGGCGGCGCGCTCGATGGCCTCGGTGTGCTGGTAGTCGCCGACGGCGCGCAGCAGGTTGGCGTAGTGGTGCGTCAGCTCCCAGACGCGCGGGTGGTTCTCGCCCAGCAGGGGCCGCCAGGCCTCCATGGCGCGTTCCCCGAGCCGGATGCCCGACTGGTACTCGCCCGAAATGTACATGTAGCGGAGGCAGTTGAAGACGAGCATCTGTACGGCGGTGTCCTTGCTCTTCAGGACGTCCGCGTACTTCAGATGCGGGACGATCTCCGCGTAGCCGGGCCACAGCCGGGTGTCCGTGGGGCGGCGGGGGTCGGCCGCGGCCAGGGCGCGGCGGACCACGTCGATGAACTCGCGGCGGTCCGCGTCGGGCATGTCCTTGTGGACGATCTGGTGGACCATGCGGTGCAGGTACAGGGACTCGCCGGAGGACGCGGCCTCGTCGCCGGCCGCCTCGTGGGACTCCAGGCGGACGACGGAGTACTGGCGGAGCTGGTTGATCGCCTTGTTCCACAGCAGCGGGTCGTTGAGCAGACCGGCGATCTGTTCGGGCAGTTGGTCGTGCGGCATCTCCTTGAGCAGGCGTACGGGGATGAACCCGGGCGCGAAGAAGGTGCACAGGCGGAGCAGGTCGACGGACTCCGGGACGGTGTCGCGGAGTTTGTTCAACAGTATCGACCAGGCGGTCTGGAAGGCGACCGGGAAGTCGGCGGAGACCTTGACGACGTCCTGGTCGATGCCTCCGTCGAGCAGGGCGATGTACTCCTGGACGGACAGGTCGGAGTCGTTGAGCCAGCCGGCGGTCTGGTCCAGCAGGAGAGGCAAGTCCTCCAAGGCCTCGGCGAGTTGGTCGGCCTCGGGTTCGCTCAGCCGGGGCGCGCGGCGGCGGATGAAGGCCACGGACTCGTCACGGGCGTAGACCGGCACCTCCAGCAGTCTGCTGTTGTGCTCGCTCCACTCGGGGTTGCGGGAGGTGATCAGGACGTGGCCGGGTCCGGTGGGGACGAGGTCGTAGATCTGGTCCGGCTCGTCCGCGCCGTCCAGGATCAGCAGCCAGCGGGAGTACGGGTCGCCCCGGCGCAGCGAGTCGCGTACGGCACGCAGCCGTTCGCCGTACTCGGCTCCGGTGGACAGCCCCAACTGCGGTGCCAGTTCGGCCAGTCGGCGCCGGTAGGTGACGCGCTTCTCGGCGTTGACCCACCACACGACGTCGTACTCGGAGCCGAACCGGTAGACGTACTCGGCGGCGAGCTGGGTCTTGCCGACGCCTGACATGCCGTGCAGGGTGACCACGCCCGCGCCGGCCTCGGCGCCCTGGAGCAGGTGGTAGGCGTCGTTCAGGAGCGGCTCGCGGCCGGTGAAGCGGGTGTTGCGGCGCGGTACGCCGCCCCAGACCTCGGGCATGGCGGCCGGGAAGCGGGGGCCGCGCCGGGCTCCCTCGACGGATTCGGGCAGGGGCTCGGCGGGCAGGTCGAGGCGCTCCAGGACGCGGCGCTCGGCTTCGTCGGCACCCATGTTGTTCAGGTCGACCGCGCCGAGCACGGTGGTGGCCGTCGGCACCGTGCTGTTGGTGACGGAGACGGCGGCGAAGCGGGACGGGTCGGGTGCGACGACCTCGCGCAGCGCGGCGTTCCACTCCTCGTGGGTGCGCGGGCCGAGCTGGAAGTACCACTCGCTGACGACGATCAGGATGCGGCCCTTGGCCAGGGTCAGGTCGCGCAGCAGGTCGACGAGGGGCACCTCGGCCGGGGAGTCCCAGCGCTGGTACACGACGCGGTGGCCACGCCGTTCCAGCCGGTCCCCGATCCAGGCCGCCCAGGCCCGGTTGAAACCGGCGAAGCTGATGGTGACGGTCTGCTTCGCGGGCCCCCTCTCGGCTGGCCCGACCGGCGTACGAGCTCCAGACATGCAGCGGCCTCCCCGCGCGTGATTTTAGAACCGCCGCGAGGGTCGGCGATAGGGCGCCGACGCACACCGGTCGCTTGCTCCACGGTTCCTTCTGCAAGGTGTTCAGCGTCGATCTTGGCGCACGGTCCGGCCCGCGTCCGGCAACCCGGGGCTTTCGGCGAGGATGGCTCAATCGCGTCGTCTCCCGGTGGTGTGCGGTTCATTCGCCGGAGGCGTGGCGCCGGTGCCACAGGGTTCGGGCGGCCTGTACGTACGCGGTGGCGCGTGCCGCGTGTCCGCGGGGCGGCGGCTGTTCGGCGAGGCGTTCGTACACCTCGACCATGCGGTCGACGAACCGGCGTCCGCGCACGGTGAGATCACGCGATCCGACGAGGGCCGGCAGGACGGCGCCGACCTGTGCCTGACAGCGCGCGTGCCGTTCCCAGGCGGCGTCCCGGCGGGCGGGAAGCGTGGCGGCGAGCGCGGCGCGCTGGAAGAAGTCCGCGAGCGCGAGGTGGGAGTAGGCACCCTGCAACAGGCCGTCGTAGGGGCGGGGATCGGGGCGCCAGGGTGCGAAGTGACGTGCCACGGGGCTCGCGTGATGGAGCGTCACGAGGTCGCCGAGCGCAGCGAGTTTGGTGTGCTGGATCTCGTGGACGAGGGTGGCGGCGAGCACGGTCGCCGTCGCGGGCGCGCTGCTGAGCACCGCGCCGAAGGCCTCACGTCGGGTGCCGCTGCAACTGCCGCCGACTCCGTCGGGACCCGAACCGGGAGGGGTGGCCAGCGGGACCAGGCAGCGCAGCAGGGTCACCGATTCCGCGAGCCGGCCCGCGCCGCCCGCGGCGAGTGCGGCGGCGGTGCCCGACCAGGTGTGCAGCCAGTGTTTGCGGCCCGCTTCGTCGAGGTCGGCGGGTCCGCTCAGGGTGTGGGGGCGGGGTCCGCCGCGGGCGGTCCGGTACGGGTCGAGGTCGTCCAGCGGTACGGGGGCGCTGCCCGGCACCAGTCCGGGCAGCGTGTACGCGGATGTCCAGGCCGCCGCCTCCGACCAGGCGCCTGCTTCGCTCTGGAGGTGGACGACCGTGTCGGCCTCGCCGGGCCTGCGGAGCGTCAGCCGCCCGCGCCGGTGCACGACGGCCACCTCCGCCCCGCCCCGCCCGGAACCGCCGGTGCGCAGCGCGCCGAGCGAGGGCAGGGTCAGCACGCCGTCGTGGGCCGTCAGCCGCAGCGTGTAGGGCACCCCGGCGCGGGCGGCGGCGACGGCCGCGAGGGTCCCGAAGTACGCGAGGGCGCGGGCCGGTTCGCGGGTGTCCCGACCGGAGGGAGGGCCCGCCCCCGGCCCGAGCGCGCGCAGGGCCTCGCCGGCCCAGGGGCCGATGAACGGGTGGAGGATCAGGGCCCGGACCGGCGACGGCGGCGACGGGTTCCCGTGGGCCGCGTCCGCGTCGGGATCCGGGGAGGGGACCGCCCGCCCGTACGGCTCCAGCCGTTCGGCCTCCTCCAGCAGGGCCCAGTCCTCGCGCAGCCGGGTCAGCGTGGCGGCGGGACAGATGTCCGGGCCGGCCGACTCGGCGGCGTCGAGGACCGCGCGGAGCAGAAGCAGCCGTCGGGTGTGCTGGCCGCGGACGAGAAGCCCGAGGGTCTCGGGGCCGCCTTCGGTGCGGCCCAGTTCGTCCACGGCCCGTTCCGGGACCGCGGGCAGGATCACGGGACGTCTCCTTCGAGGACGGCGGGGGCGGGCCGGGGTACGGCGGTTGCGGGGGCGGCGACCGGGCCGACCGGGGCGGTGGCGGCGGGCTGCACGGCCGCCGTCAGCCTTCGCGCGACATGCCGGATGAAGGTCTGGAGGTCGGCGCAGTAGACGGAGGGGTTGGCGAAGCCGTGTCCGGCCCGGTATCGATGCGCGTAGTGTCCGCCGCCGCACACGGGGAGCAGGGGGCAGGCCCGGCAGCACGGGGCCAGCGAGGCGGCGCCCGTCTGCCGGGCGGCGACGCCCGGGTGGCGCAGGGCCTGGTCGAAACTGTTCCGGAAGACGTCGAGGCCGGTCCTGGCCGCCCCCTCGTAGCAGGACTTGAGGGAGTCGACCTGTTCGATGGAGCCGTCGGTCTCCACGACGACGGCGTCGAAGGGCGCGAGGCCGAGCGACTCGGTGGCGGCGGGCAGCCCGAGGAGCAGGGCGAGGCACTCCTCGAAGAGTCGTACCCGCGTCTCGCGCCGCCCGGCCCGCCACCAGCGGTCGAAGACGGCGCACAGCCAGTCGCCGTACGGGGTTCCCCGGCCTTCGCTGTGCGGGGGTGGAGCGGACCAGTTGCCGTGCGGGAGGAGCAGGTCGAGGGCCGGTGGCCGCAGCGCGAGCAGCGACTCGTACAGCTCGACGGGGTCCGTGGTGGGGTCGACGACGGTGAGGATCCCGGCGTACGCCTCCGGCCGGCGTTCGGCGATCAGCCGGGCGCCGCGGGCGGCGGCGGGCCAGGACGGGCGTCCGGCGCGGTCGGTGCGCGCCGTGTTGTGCCCGGGCAGTCCGCCGTCGAGGCTGATGCCGACGCGGACGGAGTGCCGGGCGAGGACGTCGAGCCGGTGCTCGGTGAGCAGGGTGGCGTTGGTCTGGACGGTGGCGTGCACGGCGCAGCCGTCCGGGACCCGGTCGCGTACGAGGCCGGTGAACCGGGCGAGGGTGTCCACACCGGCCAGCAGGGGTTCGCCACCGTGCAGGACCAGGGACACGGCCGTCATGCCGTGGGCCCGGGCGTGTTCCCCGATCCTGGTCGCGGTGCGCTCCAGGACGCCGGGAGGGGCGGCCGCGGGGCGGGTGCGCCAGGTGCGGTCGGGGCCTTCGTAGAGGTAGCAGTAACGGCAGGCGAGGTTGCAGCGGCCGTGCATCTTGACGATGAACTGCCGGAAGGGAAAAGGCGGTTCGGGTGCGGGACCCTCGCGCGCGGGCCGTCCGGGGTGCGCGGCCGAGGCCGTGGGGACGGGCGTCGGTGCCGGGGAGGTCGCCTCGTGAGACACTCCGGCACCCCCATGGTGTACGGCCGCACGATCCCGCGCCACGAACCGCGCCCCGGCCCCCTGCCCGTACCGGACGGCATTCCCGGCCCCGCCCCGGCGACAAACACCGGGCGTCCGAAGTTGTCCGGTTCAGCCGCACGGCGGGCCGGATCACGCGTCAGAAGGCGTTGTTGAACCCCCACAGGATCTCGCCCGGTTCACCGGAACGCGCCCGCAGATCGGCCAGTACCTCATCCAGGACCGGGTGCCTGACCGTCCGCAGTTGCCCGAGGTCCAGGTCCAGCGGATCGGGGACGGGGAGGTCCGCCGGATCCGCTGCGCTCGCCGGCGCGTCGCGGTCCTGTGCGCCGTTGCCTGCGTCGTCGCGTGCGCCCATGTCTGCTCCCTCGGCTTCCCTGACTCCGCCCCGGCGGCCGCCGGCGGGCGTTCTCACTCCAGCTCGGCCAGCCGCTGCGCCGTCTGCCGGGCCGTCGGCTCGCCCGCGCTCGCGACGCCGTCCGGCAGCCTTGACCACTCGGTCCGCGCGGCCCGGTAGGCCTCGCGCGCGGCACGCGGGCGCGCCGCCGCTTCGTAGGACATACCCCGCCAGTGCTGTGCCCGAGCGGCCAGTTCCACGGCTTCCTGACGCGTTCGCTCGGTCTCGGCCTCCTCCTCGGCCTCGCGCGCCGACTCGGCCGCGGCACGGAAGGCGTCGATGGCCTCGTCGAGCCGTGCCTTGCGGCCGAGGCTCTGGTAGGCCTCGAACTGGGCCTGTCCGAGCTCCAGCCAGCAGCGGGCGGTGGTGAGCGGCGGGCCGTCCTCAAGGGCCGCGAGGCCGAGGAGGTGCTCGGCCTCGCGCAGATCGACCCGGTCGCCGCGGGCGCGGTGGCGCAGCATCAGCGCGCGGCCCAGCAGCAGCAGCCGGTGCGCGAGTTCAGGGCTGCCCGCGGGTGTCTCCGTACGGCAGTCGCGCAGTACCCGGATGGCCCGGTACAGCGATTCGCCCGGGGCGCGTCCGCCGTCGAGCACGGCGTGCCGCAGCAGGGCCTCGCCCCATTCGGCGAGGACGTCCGCGTGCGCGGGGGCGTCCCGGGGCACTCCGCGGGAGGCCTGCTCGAACCGCGCGGCGGCGTCCTGGAGTTCGCGCGGGTCGCCCGAATCGGCGTACCGGGCGAGGTGGATGCGTCCGGCGCGGACCGACAGGGCCGAGCGCAGCCCCTGTTCGCGGGTCAGGGCGAGTGCCTCGTCGACATGGGCCCGGGCGTCGTCCAGTGCGCCGCCCGATCTGAGGAGCGCGTCGACGAGGTCGATGAGGATGCGGACGCGTGAGGACTCGGCGGCTTCGGCGGGCGCGTTCCCGGGGCCGCTCTCCAGGGCGGCGCGCAGGGAGCGCGCGCCCTGCTGCGCGTACAGCCTGGCCTGTTCGTGGTCGGCCGTGGCGCCCGACAGCCGCAGCAGGACGCGGCCGTGGGCGAGCGGGAGACCGGAGGGGCGGCTCCCCCGGTCGGGCCAGGCGTCGGCGAACGCCTCCAGCATGCCGACCGCGCCCTGGAGGAGCGCGCTGTCGCCGCCGAGGCGCCACTGCGCCTCCAGGGCCCGGACCCGTTCCAGGGTGAGCCGCAGGGCCTCGGCGGCGTCCAGGTCGGGTGCGGCGCAGGCCACCGCGTACTCGCGGTCGGCGCGTTGCAGCAGGTCGAGCGCTCCGCGCCGGTCGCCGCGCCGCCTGCGGTCGGTGGCGGCGGCGTGCAGGACCCGGGCCAGGACGGCCCGCTCGCGCAGGGCCCGTGGGTGCGCGACGGCGCGTTCGGCGGCGGCCTCCGCCTCGCGCAGCAGGTCGGCGCCGCCCTGCACCTCCCACAGCAGCAGGACGCAGTTGGCGTACTCGGCCCAGAGCTCCGGGTCGGCGCCGGGAGGCGTCTCGTGTTCGGTCGCGCCGCGCAGCAGCTGTACGGCGTCGATGAGGTCCTGCACCATGCCCTCGCCGGCGAACCGGTCGGCGAGTGCGCGGGCCCGGAGCACCGCGGGGTGGGTGCGCCGCCGGCCGGGCGGGTCGTCGGGGCCCCGGGCCGGCGCGTGGCCGGCGAACTGTTCGGGCAGGGGCATGAACCGCTCCAGCACCCGTGCGGCGACCTCGGCGAAGGGCTGGGGTACGAGGGTGGCGCCGCCGTTGTCGCCGTTCTCGCCCGGGTATCCGGCGCCGGGCGAGAGGGGCGGTCCCGAACCGCCCTCGCCGAGCTGTGCGAGGGCCAGGGCGGGGAAGTTGGGGCCGCCCTTGCCGAAGCGCTGCTCGATGTACTCGGAGCAGTGCTTGAGCACGAGCATCGCCTCGTCGAGCCCCAGCGGGGACAGCAGGGCTTCCTGCGCGCCGGGCGCGAACGCGTACCACTGGGTGCCGTCGGCGCCGTACTCCTCGGTCCTGGCACGGGAGAGGAGGCCGCTGAGCAGGACTTCGGCCAGTTCGGAGGGTCCGGAGTCGGGGAGCATGGTGCGCTGGACGAGCTGCATCACGGGGAGGCTGAGCGGGGCGGCGGCGAGATAGCCGGCGAGCCGCCCGGCGGTCTTGGAGGCGTTGGAGCGGAACCGGCTGACCAGTTCCAGTCCGGACATACGGCGTCCCGGCCGGGTGCTCCGGGCGGGCTCGTGGTGTCCGCGCACCCAGCCGACGGCGCCGGCCACGGGTCCCGCGCCCGCTCCGGACAGCAGGCGCGCCCAGGCGCCGAGCGCGATGGGCTCGGGCGGCAGGACGGGTATCGGGAGCGCGCCGCCGCGTGCCTCCGGCGGGGTGCCGGCGGGCAGCCGGACCTTCAGTGTGGCCGCGCCCGCGAGGGCCTCGCCGCGGGTCAGTTCGCCGTACGACACGGGGAGCCGGGTGCGATTCCACATGCGCTGCGGCAACGGCTGGAGCACGGCGGCGGGGCCGAGTCCTGACAGGCGGTGCAGAAGCCGGTGGGCGTGGCCGCTGTGCCACAGGGGGCCGGCGCAGTCGCTGACGAGGAGGGTGACGCGGCGGCCCGTGGGGTCGCTGAGCCGGTCGGCGGAGTGCAGGGGGGCCGCGCCGGGCTCGGGACTGCGGCTGACGGCGGGCTCACCGTCCGGGCCCTGGTGAAGGTGGCTGACCTGGATGTCCCGGAAGGCGCCCAGGCGGCCGAAGACCTGTTCCAGTTCGGCGAACATGCGGTCCCACACCCGCATGGACGAGGAGGCGTCCAGGACGAGCTGGAGCGCGGCGTCGGCGCGGGTCACCCCGCGGAACACCGGGAGGACCAGTCCGCCCGCGCGGGCGGTCCGTTCGGCGGTCCGGGTCTCGTCCAGGACACTGCGCAGGGGTGGCGCGGCGGTGCGGTAGCCCTGCAACGGGCGTAAGGCGCGCTGGAGTTCGAGGGGGGAGGGGAACGCGGGCGCGGCCGGTACGCCGACCGGCAGCACTGCCGAGCGGCCCTGCCCGTATCCGCGCGGCGCGCCGTCGCGCGGCACCGGGTACAGCGCCACGCGGCGTTCCGTCTCCGTGTCCGGCCAGACGGGTCCCGGTCCGTCGCCGGGCGGCGGCCGTTCGTCCGCGCGCGCCTCCGGGCGGACGACGCCGGGGTCCTCGGCAGCCGTCCCGCGAGCGGGCGGCGGGGTCATCTGCTCGCCCGCGGCCGGGTCCGTCGGGCGCGACCAGCGCGCCAGCCACAGCGCGTCGGCCAGTTGCCGGGCATCGGGGTCGAGCCCGGTCTGCCGTATCCGGGCGATGAGTTCGGCGATCGGGTCGCCGCCGGGCATCAGCGCGTCACCTCGGACGGTCGAGTCGCTGGATGAGCAGGTCGGCGAGCCGGTCGCGACTGGGCGGGGCCGCCGCGTCGGTGAGGTAGATGGCGTTCAGCAGCTGGTCGGCGGCGACGAGTTCGCTGCGCGAGCGCTCCAGGAAGTGGGTGATCAGATCGTCCCCGGCGCGCGCCGCCTCGTCGCCCAGGTGGGCGCGTACGAAGGTGGCGAGCCGCTTGTGGTCCGGGCGGCCCAGTTCCAGATGGATGCAGCGGCGCATCAGCGGGGCGGGGAAGTCGCGCTCGCCGTTGCTGGTGAGCACCACGAAGGGGAAGGTGTGGCAGCGCACCCGGCCGTCGCGCACCCGCGCCTTGGTGCCGTCGGCGGTGAGCACGGCGGCCTCGCCGCCGGGCAGGCGGTCGGCGACGCGCTCCAGCTCCGGGATCGCGAACTCGCCCTCCTCCAGGACGTTCAGCAGATCGTTGGGCAGGTCGATGTCGCTCTTGTCCAGCTCGTCGATGAGCAGCACGCGGGGGGTCTCGGAGGGCAGCAGCGCGGTGCCGAGCGGGCCGAGCCGGATGTAGCTGCCGATGCCCTCGACGGAACCGGGGGCGCCGGGAGCGGCCGGGTCGCTTCCGTGCGGCGCGGAGAGCTGCACGTCCTGGAGCCGGGCGATCGCGTCGTAGTGGTAGAGCCCGTCCTGGAGGGTGGACCGGCTGACGATCGGCCAGCGCAGGACGTTGCCGAGGCCGAGTTCGTACGCCACCGAGTGCGCGAGCGTGCTCTTGCCCGCGCCGGGGCTGCCGGTGACCAGCAGGGGCCGACGCAGATAGAGCGCCGCGTTGATCATTTCGAGTTCCTCGGCGCCCGGCCGGTGCAGTTCGGCCAGATGCCGGTGCGCGCCCAGCCTGCGGTCCTCGGAGCCGTCGCCGCCGGTCCCGGCGGCGTGCCGGCTCGCGAAGTCGCGCCACGGCGGCGGGGCCGGAAGCCGGTCGAGGCCGTCGTGGGGTTCGCCTGCGCCTCGGTAGATGAGCCACTCGCTGGAATCGGTCATTGCCCAGTCCTCGTCGTCACTCGTCCACACCGGCGGCCGTCGATCGTCGCCTCACCGTATCGATCCGCGAAGGACCCCGTAAGGTCCCAAGAGGGGCTCGCGGCAGCCCACTTCGGCCTGCTTCGGACATCGCGCGACAGGGAGTCCTCCGTTGCGGTCATGGCGCCTCCAGCAGGTCTCCGGTCCCCGGCAGGGGCCGGCGCGGATCGTCGTAGAACAGGGCGATCCCGTGGGCCCAGTACGTCTCGGGCCGGCCCTCGTCCAGTCCGGCCCGAAGCGCGTGCACGAGGTCGGGCAGACGGTCGGCGCCGCCCGCGCCCGCGACGGTGTCACCGGCTCTTCGGTGGAACTCTCCGCAGACCGCGTCGGACTGCCCGCGCCAGCGCCGCCACAGCGCGACGCCATATCCGCCGTGCACGATGCGGACGATGGCGACCGGGTCGTCCTCGAAGCGGTGGTCGCCGTAGCGGCAGAGCACCGGGATCGTCTTGTGCGGCAGGCCGCGCAGCGACTCCGCGGCCGGTACGGGTACCCGCAACCCGTCCTCGCAGTCGAGGACTTCGGCCTGCGCGCCGTGCGCGTGGATCCACCGCCAGCGTGCCTCGCGCTCGCTCTGCTCCTCGTCGGCGGGAAGCGGCGCGGCGGCCGGGGCGGCGGTGCCGTCCGGCTCGGGCAGCCGTTCCCGGTCGGCGCAGCGCACGACGACGGGCCGTTGGGCGCCGATCGGTGCCTCGCCCGGCCCCAGCCGCCAGGCGTCGACGTCGAGTCCGAGCAGCAGATGGGGCAGCGCCACCTGGAGGTCGGCGGGCCGCCCGGGTTCGTCGCACCGGCGGAACGCCTCCGTCAGGTGCGGGGCGAGCACGGCCGGCAGTTCCTCCAGCGGGGTGCGCTCGCCGTCGCGCAGCCGGACCACCTCTCCGCCAGGCCGGCCCACCGAGACGTGCCAGTCGCAGCGGCCCGGCTCCCAGCCCAGCTGCTCCAGTTCGAGCAGGACGAACAGGCGGGGCGCACGGTCGGCGCTGCGTGCAGCGGCGTGCGCCGCCTCTGCTTCCGCCGCCGCGGGTCCGCGGGGCGTCAACTGGAGCCGCTCGATCCACTGTTGGCCGAGACGGCGCCGGTAGGCGGGGCCCGGACGGCCCTCGGCGGTCTGCCGCACCCACTCCCACAGCGCCCGTTCGGCGGCCCGGGTGCCCGGGGTGACGAAGGGGCGTTCGGCGGACATCGCCCGCATGGCGTAGTCGAGGACGAGATCGAGGGCCGCGTCCTGGCGCGAGCTCTCGTAGAGCGCCCCGAGCCCGTCGCGCCAGCCGCGCGGGGCCGGATGCGGGATCGCCGCCCGGTCGCCCAGCAGGGATTCGAGCACACCGAGCAGGGCACGGGTGCTGACCGGCGGCGGCAGGTCGGCGAGCCGGCCGAGCAACTGGGTCCGCTCCTCGGGGCTGATCGCCCGGCCGGGCCGGGCGCCGAGCTGGTTCTGGACGTCGGCCCAGGTGCCGCGGTCGGTGTCCGGGTGGCGCTGCCGGTCGCGGTGGTAGCGGTCGTGGGCGTGGAAGACGGCGTGGTACGGGTCGTCGTGCTCGGCGGCCGGCTTCTCGGCCGGCACCGGCAGGGCCCGTAACTGCTCCACGCCCGTGCAGGTGCCGCCCAGCCCCCGGTCCGTGCGCGACTTCAGGACGCCGACGACCTCACCGCGTACGGGGTCGACGACCGGTCCTCCCGAGACGCCGGGCGGCAGCACGTCGCCGCCGAGGCGGATCTGCTCGTCGTCGGACCAGCCGCCGAGCGTGCCCTGGACCGTGCAGGTGCCGCTGAGCCGGCGCAGCTGCCCGCCGACCACGGACCAGCCGGAGTACAGGACGACCGACTCCTCGTAGTAGGCGGCCGGGCGTTCGGTGACGTAGGCGCAGTCGTGGTCCACCGGTTCGCGCAGCCGTACCAGGGCGAGGTCGGGGGACGGCCAGGTGCCGCGCGCAGGGAGCCCGGCGCGGTCCGGAAGGACCGTGGCGACCTCGCCGGTGACGGCGGACGTGCCGCGGCCCGGTCCTGTCTCGTACACCACCCTCACCTCGTTCCCCTCCCCGCTCCGGACCACATGTGCGCAGGTCAGAACCCAGTTCGGAGCGATGAAGAAGCCGCTCCCGAGGAACGTGCCGGGTTCGTCCAGGGCATACCCGGGGCCCGCGCGATGGATGCGCACGGTGGCGGCCATGACCAGATCACGCAGCGCACGGTGAGCGTTCCCGGGGCCGCCCGGTGCGCCCGGGGCGTGCCCGTCCGTCATGCCCGGCCCCCGCCGGAGGGGTCGGCGGCACCACCGTGCGCCGGGGCGCCGGGGGACGCGCCCGCGTGCGGGGCGGGTGGGTGCGGGGCCGGTTCGGGCTGGGTCAGTCGGAGCTGGGCCGGGGAGGCGTGCGGGTTCGCGGCCATGTGCGGGGCCGCGTGAGGGGGTGGTCCATCCGGGGCCGGTTCGGGAGCCGCGGTCGGTTCCGGGGCTCCGGCCGGTGTCAGGTCCGGTGGGCCGCCCTTCCAGGTGAGGGTCACCGTGATGGCCGCCTTGGCCTCGCCGTCCGCGAGCAGCCCGACCACCTTGCCGGCCTTCGCCGTGAGCTCGATGCCGAACTCGACGCCGACCTCGTCGGGCCGCACCGCGCGCAGCGGGGCGGCGAGTGAGCGGGCGACACCGGTGATCAGGGACTGGAGGCTCTCGACCTGGGCCTCCACCCGCTCCGCGAAGCCGACGTCCGTCAGGGACAGCTCGCCGCCGGGGTCCTCCAGTTCGTCCGCGCCCGAGATCCGGGCCCACACCGGTGTCCCGTCGGGCATCTCGATCCGTGCGATGCGCGTCACCGCGTCGCTCATGGCATCCCCCGTTCCCCCACGCCCCCGTGGTTGAGCCGACCTTGCAGGCTAGCCGCGGGGGCCCGGGCACGACAGGGGCCCTTCGTGGGCCCCTGCCCCCGCCTATCCTTTTCCCAGCGTTCCACTTCCCTTTCACCCACGGAGCACCATCCATGTACTTCACCGACCGCGGCATCGAGGAACTTGAGAAGCGGCGCGGCGAGGAAGAGGTCACCTTCGAGTGGCTCGCCGAGCAGTTGCGTACGTTCGTCGACCTGAACCCGGACTTCGAGGTGCCGGTGGAGCGGCTGGCGACCTGGCTGGCCCGGCTGGACGACGAGGACGAGGACGACGAGTAGGACCGCAGGCCAGGGCGGGAGCCCAGGCGCCGCGGGCCAGGGCGGGAACCCGGGCGCCGCACCCCGCGCGGAGACGTTCAGTCGTAGGCGCGCAGATGGTCGTAGGCCAGACCGAGGGCGCCGCGGAGCGTCAGGAGCGCTCCGGCGACGATCCAGCCTCCGCTGTGGCGCCGGATCCCCCAGGCGGTGAGCGGAAGGCCGACGGCCAGCTGCACCGCGGAGAGGTTGCGGGCCCGCGGGCCGCGCAGCCAGGGCCCGAGACCGCCGCTCTCCACGACGTCGAGCTCGGCCCCCACGGCCGCTCGCCAGCCGGTCCACTCGATCTGCTCGGCGTCGGGCCTGACCCGGACCACGTCGAGGAGCCGGTCCGCCGGCTCCCCGGGTTCGACCCCGGCGGGGAGAAGCACCCCCGCGCGCGTGAGGACGGCGAGCAGCCCGCTCACCCGCGCGTGAGCGTCGGCCGCCGGGTCGGGCTGTGTCAGCGGTTCCAGCGTCTGCATGTCGAGCACCGGGTCGAGGCCCAGACGGGAGGCGAAGGTGCGCATCGCCTCGTCCTCGCCGACCGGGGTGCCGTTCGCCAGCCATTCGTAGCCCACGGTGCGGCGGAACCCCGAGGCCAGGGTGAAGCCGCTCCGGTCGGTGTCCCACCAGAGCGCGAGGACGGGCCAGGGCGCGCCGACGGCGAGCGCCGCGGCCCAGCCGGTGAGCACGCGGTCGACGGGTTCCGCGCCCTGCTGCCAGGGCGTGCCCTCGGGGACCAGCAGACTCCAGTCGGGTCCCGCCCCCGTGAGCAGCATCCGCTCGCGCAGCAGCTGGGCGGCGGGGCCGACCGACTCGGGACGGGCCCGGCACAGCAGCAGGGCACCGGGGGCCGGACGGTCGTCCCGGGACGCGCCGGAGGCAGTCGACATAGCCCCACTTTAGGGCGAATTGCCCACTTCGACGCCTTCATGATCCCCAGAACGGGTGTCTTGACTTTCCGTATCCGCGATATATCGTGAATACGGAAGACGCGATATGGCGCGTCGAGTTCGGGCTCGCGCAGGGTCCGGTCCGGTCGAGGAGGTCTGCACCATGTCCGAGTGGTCCGTGACAGAGCCGAAGAAACTCGCCTTCGACGGCCCCGTGCAGACGCTGCACGTACGCATCGTCAACGGAACAGTGAACGTCGTGGGGACCGACGAAGGTTCCGCCCGGCTGGAGGTGTCCGAGCTGGACGGCCCCCCGCTCCAGGTGAAACACGAGGGCGGCACGCTCACGGTCGCCTATGAGGACCTTCCCTGGAAGGGCTTCCTCAAGTGGCTCGACCGCAAGGGCTGGCGCCGTGCGGCCGTCGTGTCCCTGGCCGTCCCGGCGGGCACCCACGTCGAGGTGGGCGTGGTCGGCGCCGCCGCCGTGGTCTCGGGGACGGACGGCCGGGTCCAGGTGAAGGGCGTCACCGGCGACACCACGCTCGTCCGCGTCTCAGGTCCTGTGCGGGTGGAGACCGTCTCGGGGAATCTGGAGGCCCAGGCGGTCACGGGCGACCTCCACTTCAACTCGGTCTCCGGCGACCTGACCGTCGTCGAGGGATCGGGCTCCTCGGTGCGGGCCGAGTCGGTGAGCGGCTCGATGATCGTGGACCTCGACACCACGGGCTCACCCACCGACGTCCGGCTGTCGAACGTCTCGGGCGAGATCGCCATCCGGCTCCCCCACCCCGCGGACGCCGAGGTGGAGGCCAACACCGCGAGCGGCAGCGTCTCCAGCGCCTTCGAGGACCTGCGGGTCAACGGCCAGTGGGGCGCCAAGAAGATCACCGGCCGTCTCGGCGCGGGCAACGGCAGGCTGAAGGCGATGACCGTCTCGGGCTCCATCGCCCTGCTGCGCAGGCCCCCGACGGAGGACGAGCCCTACGAGGACGTTCCCGGCCCCCGGGACACGACCCCTTCGTCCGCCCCGGACAGCCCGGACAGCCCTGCCGACCCGAACGGTCCGGACAGCCCTGCCGGCCCGGACAGCCCCGGCACGACCGCGGACACCGCCGAGGACCGGCCGGCCGGCTCCGCGACCGACAAGAAGGTGCTCTGACATGGCCCCCGTCTTCGCCCACGGCCGACTGCGTCTGTATCTCCTCAAGCTGCTGGACGAGGCCCCGCGTCACGGATACGAGGTGATCCGTCTCCTGGAGGAGCGCTTCCAGGGCCTGTACGCACCCTCGGCGGGCACCGTCTACCCCCGGCTGGCCAAGCTGGAGGCCGAGGGGCTCGTCACGCACACCTCCGAAGGCGGCCGCAAGGTGTACGCGATCACCGACGCGGGCCGCGCCGAACTGGCCGACCGCAGCGGCGAACTGGCCGATCTGGAGCTGGAGATCCGCGAGTCGGTGGCCGAGCTCGCGGCGGAGATCCGCGCGGACGTCCGGGGCGCGGCCGGTGACCTGCGCCGCGAGATGCTGGCGGCCGCCACCGAGGCACGCAACGGCACCTCGGGCGGCGCCGGGCCGAAGCGGGACGGCGCTCCCGTGGGCGCGTCCGGTGGCCCCGACGACTTCCAGGACAGGGAGTCGTGGCGGGCGGCGAAGGAGGAGATGCGGCGCGTCCGCCACGAGTGGAAGGAGCAGGCCCGCCGCGCGAAGGACGAGAGCCGGCGCGCCCGTGACGAGGCGCAGCGGGCCCGCCGCCAGGCCAAGGAGGCGCAGGAGAAGGCGCGCGCGCAGGCTCAGGAGGAGATGCAGCGCATGGCCAAGCGCGTCCAGGACCAGGTCCAGGACCACTTCGCGCGCGGGGACTGGCCGACGGGCGTGCGCGAGGGACTGACCGAACTGGCCAAGGAGTTCGGCGACTTCGGGAAGAACTTCGGCAAGGACCTGGGGAAGGACTTCGGCAAGGAGTTCGGCTTCGGCCGGGCACCCTCCGGGGCACCCGCGGAGCCGGAGTTCTCGTCCACCCCGGAGGATTTCCCCGCCGAGTACGAACCGTCCTGGGCCCACGAGGGCCCCACGGACAACCCCGCCCGCGATCTCGACCGGCTGCTGGACCGCTTCCGCGACGACATCCGCGACGCGTCCCGCGACCACGGCGTCGACGAGGACCAACTCCGCGACATCCGCCGCCACTTGTCGGCCGCGGCGGCCCACATCGCCTCAACTCTGCGCAGCGGACGGCCGTAACACCCCGGCGCCCGCGAACTCACCGGCACTCCCTGGCGGAGCGGGGCACCTACGTGGCCCCGCCCCGCCCGGTGTTCGGTGTTCAGCGACTCGCGTCGGCCCGCTCGTGCAGCCGCCGGTCGCGGGTCCGCCTCGGGGTGCCCCGGCCCGACTCGGCGCGCCCCGGCGCATATCCCGGCCCGGTCCGACTCACGCGGCCCGGCCCGACTCAGCCCGCCTTCGCCACTCCGTCCTCGCCGTACAGCACGCGTGTCACCGACTCGTAGGTGACACCGTGGTCGGCCAGTATCTCGGCGCCCACTCCGCCCCGGAGAGTGATCGCCAGCAGCAGGTGTTCGTCACCGATGTGGCGGTCGCGTCGGGCGACGGCGATCCGCAGGGCCCGCACCAGCACGTCCTTCGCCTCCTGTCCGAACGGCCGGCGTCGCACGCGCCGGCCGTCGCCGCCCCGCCCGCCCGGTTCCAGTGCCCCTTCGCCGTGGGCCTCCTCGATCCGGGCGACGATCTCGGACAGATCGATACCGAGCCCGGAGAGGGCGTCCGCGTCGGCGCGCGAGAGCCCGCCCCTGCGCCGCGCCACGGCGAGGTCCCGCTCCAGCGACTCCCGGAAGCCGGTCGCGCCCAGCGATGTCAGGGCGAAGGAAGCCCGGCTGCCCTCCCGGTCCAGGAGGGCCAGCACCATGTGCTCCTCGTCGACGCTCTCGCTCCCGATCCGCCCGGAGTGCGACACCGCGCCCTCGACCACGGCCCGCGCGTCCTTCGTGAATCGTTCGAACATCACTGCCTCCCGTACTTCTTGTGCACGGCCTGCCTGCTCACTCCGAGTTCCGCGGCGATCTCCTGCCACGACCAGCCCTGATGGCGCGCACTGCGCACCTGTACCGCCTCCAGCTGCTCCAGCAGCCTCCGCAGTGCGGAGACCGCCCGCAGCCCGATCCGCGGATCGCGGTCGCCCGCGCGCTCGGCGAGATCCGTTGCTTCGGTCATGACGTCAACCTACGTTGACATCTCCGACGTGTCAACCAACATTGACACCTGGACCGGGCACGCGAAAGGCGGGCCCGGCACACCGGACCCGCCTTCACCGCACCACTCCTCCAAGCCGGCCGGGGACAGCCGTCGACCTCGGCCCTCAGCCCTCGGCCCTCAGCCCTCAGCCCTCAGCCCTCAGCCCTCAGCCCGACGTCAGCACGATCTTGCCGAACAGGTCGCCGGACTCCAGCCGTTCGAAGCCCTCGCGGGCCCGGTCCAGCGGCAGCACCTCGTCGATGACGGGCCGTACGCCGGTGGCCGCGCAGAAGGCCAGCAGGTCCTCCAGCTCGTCCTTCGTGCCCATGGTGGAGCCGACCACCTTGAGTTCGAGGAAGAAGATCCGCGTCAGTTCGGCGTGCGAGGGCCGGTCGCCGCTGGTGGCTCCGGAGATGACGACCGTTCCGCCGGGACGCAGCGACTTGACCGAGTGCGACCAGGTGGCGGCGCCGACCGTCTCGATGACCGCGTCCACCCGCTGCGGCAGCCGCGCCCCGGGCTCCAGCGCCTCGACGGCCCCGAGTTCGAGCGCCCGCTTGCGCTTGGCCTCGTCACGGCTGGTGGCGAAGACCCGCAGCCCGGCGGCCCTGCCGAGCACGATCGCGGCGGTGGCCACGCCGCCGCCCGCGCCCTGGACGAGCACGGAGTCACCGGGCCGCACCCCGGCGTTGGTGAAGAGCATGCGGTACGCCGTCAGCCACGCGGTCGGCAGACAGGCGGCCTCCGCGAAGGACAGTTCCCTGGGCTTGGGCAGGACGTTCCAGGAGGGTACGGAGACCTGCTCGGCGAAGGTGCCCTGGTAGCGCTCGGTGAGGATGGACCGGGGCTCGTCGGGGCCGACCCCGTGTCCGCTCTGGCCGATGACGGAGTGCAGGACGACCTCGTTGCCGTGCTCGTCGATTCCGGCGGCGTCGCAGCCGAGGATCATCGGCAGTTTGTCCTCGGCGAGGCCGACCCCGCGCAGCGACCAGAGGTCGTGGTGGTTGAGGGAGGCGGCCCGTACGTTCACGGTCGTCCAGCCCGGCCTCTGTCCGGGGGCGGGGCGCTCCCCCAACTCCAGGCCGTTGAGCGGCTGGTCACTGTCGATTCGGGCGGCGTAGGCAGCGAACATGACCCTGACGATAGGCTCCGCCCCCGGCCTGGGGAACCGCCTCCGTCTGTGACACGTCCCCCACCGACCGGGTGGCCCCCGGCACAGACCTTTCCACGCCCCCTCCATCGATCACCGGAGGGGCTGATTCCTAGCCCGTCCGGCGATCGAGGACGAGGCCGTTCCGGCCGAAGCGGGGGTCCGGGGGCGGCGCCCCGGGTACGGAAAGGCCCCGCCGGGAGACATCCCGGCGGGGCCAGAGCTGGACGCCGGTCAGCGGCGGGCGACGCCCTCCGCACGGGCGGCCGCCGCCACCGCGGCCGTCACCGCCGGAGCCACCCGCTCGTCGAACGGCGAGGGAATGACGTAGTCCGCGGCGAGGTCGTCCCCGACGACGGCGGCCAGCGCGTCGGCGGCGGCGATCTTCATGCCCTCGGTGATCCGGGAGGCCCGGACCTGGAGCGCACCGGCGAAGATCCCCGGGAAGGCCAGCACGTTGTTGATCTGGTTCGGGAAGTCCGACCGCCCGGTCGCGACGACGGCCGCGTACTTGTGGGCGATCTCCGGGTGCACCTCGGGGTTCGGGTTGGCCATCGCGAAGACGAAGGCTCCCTCGGCCATGGAGGCGACCGCCGGCTCCGGGACCGTACCGCCGGAGACGCCGATGAAGACGTCGGCGCCCGCGAGCGCCTCCTCCAGCGAACCGGAGATCCCCGCCTTGTTGGTGATCTCCGCCAGCTCGCGCTTGACGTCCGTCAGGTCGTCCCGGTCCCGCGAGACCACGCCCTTGCGGTCGGCGACCGCGACATCGCCGAGGCCCGCCTCCAGCAGGAACTTGGCGATGGCGATACCGGCCGCGCCCGCGCCGGAGATCACCGCGCGCAGCTCGCCGAGCGAGCGCCCGGTGAGCCGGGCGGCGTTCCGCAGGGCGGCGAGGGTGACGACCGCGGTTCCGTGCTGGTCGTCGTGGAAGACCGGGATGTCCAGTCGCTCCTGGAGCTTGCGCTCGATCTCGAAGCACCGCGGTGCCGAGATGTCCTCCAGATTGACGCCTCCGAAGGAGGGAGCGAGCCGGACCACGGTCTCGACGATCTCGTCGACGCCCGTGCAGGCGAGCGCGATCGGCACCGCGTCCACACCGCCGAACTGCTTGAACAGGATGGCCTTGCCCTCCATGACGGGGAGCGAGGCCTCCGGGCCGATGTCACCGAGCCCGAGCACTGCCGTCCCGTCGGTCACCACAGCGACCACGGACGACTTCCACGTGTAGTCGTGGACGAGTTCCGGCTGCTCGGCGATCGCGCTGCACACCTTCGCGACGCCGGGCGTGTAAGCCAGGGACAGGTCGTCCTTGTCGCGGACCGGCACGGTGGCTTGCACTGCCATCTTGCCGCCGCGGTGCAGCGCGAAAGCCGGGTCGAAGGAATCGAGGGGCTCTGCCCCGCCTTCGTGATCCGTACTGCTGTCGCTGCGAGGATTGACGATCTCCGCTGCCACTTTGTTTACCCCTTAAGTCTTCAATGTTTGAGGGTGTCCACTCCTGGTTGAGGGGTGGGCGGGCACCGCACAGGCCCTGCCGCCGTGGTTGCGTACGGGCCGCTGCGCGACGGGCGCGCCGCACACGCGCCCTGAGCCCCGGATGAGGGGTGTAAAGAACCTTCTTACCGGACGGATGGTGCCGAGGACGAGTCGATAGAGACAAGATCACACGGCGGTGAGATGACTCATGCCATGATCCATTGACACGTCCGGACATGTCCTCGTTCAGCCACGAGTGCCGTGTAGCGGTCTTCCGCCTGCGGCGATGCGCCGAAGATCTTCCCGCCGGAAGGAAGGATTCCCGGACAAGATCCGGCGGTGCCGGACCGCCCGGTGTTGGTTCGGGGGTCACCCGTTATCCGATTTTGACATAGCGGCCACCCTGAATCTCGCGGTCCGAATGGCAAGATGCCGTCATTACACGAGGTCGCGACACTCGATGGTGTGTGTTTCCGTCGACCTATCGGCTACTCCCAGATCCGCCGGAGGAACCCTCATGACCGCACGCACCACCCGTCGTACCAAGGCCGCGCAGTCCCGGATAGCAGCGGTCGGCGCGATCGCGGTCGCCGGCGCGCTGGTCCTCACCGGCTGCGGTGACCAGACCAAGAAGGGCAGCTCCAGCGAGTCCGCCACCAACAGTGCGCCGCTGTTCTCCAAGCTGCCCAAGAAGATCCAGGACGCGGGCGTCATCAAGGTCGGCACGAACGCCGAGTACGCGCCCATGGAGTCGACCGAGGGCGGCAAGATCGTCGGCGTCGACCCGGACCTGGCCGACGCGCTGGCCAAGCAGCTCGGCGTGAAGTTCGAGTTCACCTCGGGCTCCTTCGACGGCCTGATCACCGCCGTCAACTCCGGCCGCTACGACATCGGCATGTCGTCCATCACGGACAACAAGCAGCGCCAGGAAGGCCTGGACGACAAGGGCAAGAAGCTCGGCCAGGGCGTCGACTTCGTGGACTACTTCACGGCCGGTACGGCCATCTACGTGAAGAAGGGCAACCCCGAGGGCATCAAGGGCATCGAGGACCTCTGCGGCAAGACCGCCGCCGTGCAGCAGGGCACGACGTACGAGGCGGCCCTGAAGGACCAGTCCAAGAAGTGCACGGACGCCGGCAAGAAGGCCATCGACATCGAGTCGTTCCAGAACGACACCGAGGCCCAGACCCGTGTGAAGTCGGGCGGCGCGGTCGCCGGCATCAACGACTACCCGGTGGCGGTCGACCTGTCCAACAAGGCCGACGGCGGCAAGGCCTTCGAGGTCATCAACAAGCAGTACGACGCCGGCCCGTTCGGCATCATCCTCAACAAGAACAACACCCAGCTCCGCGACGCGCTGAAGGAAGCCGTCGACGCGATCATCAAGGACGGCTCGTACCAGAAGGTCCTGGAGAAGTGGGGCGCCCAGTCCGGCGCGATCTCGCAGTCCGCGATCAACGGCGGCAAGTAAGCCGAGAGCACCACTGAAGGGCAGTCACGTGACTGACAAACTCGACAAGTCCCCCTCGGACACCCCGCCCCCGGGCGACTCGGTGTCCGCGGGCGCGGCGTCCGGGCCGGCCCCGGAGACCATCAAGGCGATCCCCGTCCGGCACTACGGCCGGTGGATCAGCGGCGTCATCGTCCTCGCGCTGCTGGTGGCGCTCGGCATCGCGTTCTCGCACGGCAACATCCAGTGGCACACGGTGGGCGACCAGCTCTTCGTCTCCACCGTCGTCCAGGGCGCCGGCCGCACGCTGCTGATCAGCATCCTCGCCATGATCGTGGGCGTGGTGCTGGGCATCCTCCTCGCGGTGATGCGGCTCTCGAAGAACCCGGTGACCAGCACGGTCGCGTGGCTGTACATCTGGTTCTTCCGCGGCACCCCGGTCTACGTCCAGCTGCTGCTGTGGTTCAACCTGGCGCTGATCTTCCCGGTCCTGAACCTCGGGCCGATCTACAAGAACGACATGACGGCCGTCATGACGCCGTTCATGTGCGCCCTGCTCGGTCTCGGTCTGAACGAGGCCGCGTACATGGCCGAGATCTGCCGCGCCGGTCTGCTGGCCGTCGACGAGGGCCAGACCGAGGCCGCGCAGGCCCTCGGCATGAGCCACACGAAGACGCTGTTCCGCATCGTGATCCCGCAGGCGATGCGGGTGATCGTGCCGCCGACCGGCAACGAGTTCATCAACATGCTGAAGACCTCGTCGCTGGTGTACGCGGTCACGTACAACGAACTGCTGCGCTCCACCTCGGCGATCGGCTCCACGTCGTACGCCGTCATGGAGATGCTGTTCGTGGCCTCCATCTGGTACCTGGCCATGACCAGCGTGTTCAGCGTCTTCCAGTACTACCTGGAGCGCTACTACGCACGCGGTTCCAGCCGCAGCCTGCCGCCGACCGTCTTCCAGAAGATCAAGGCGAACATGCTCGGCCTCGGCAGTGAGAGGGGCAAGGCATGACCGCGATGGTGAAGTCGGAGGGCGTGCACAAGTCCTTCGGCCCGGTGGAAGTCCTCAAGGGCATCGACCTGGAGGTGAACACCGGTGAGGTGTTCTGCCTGATCGGCCCCTCCGGCTCCGGCAAGTCGACCTTCCTGAGGTGCATCAACCACCTTGAGAAGATCAACGCGGGCCGTCTGTACGTCGACGGTGATCTGGTGGGCTACCGCCAGAAGGGCGACAAGCTCTACGAGCTCAAGGACAGCGAAGTCGCCCTGAAGCGCCGTGACATCGGCATGGTCTTCCAGCGTTTCAACCTGTTCCCGCACATGACGGCCGTCGAGAACGTCATGGAGGCGCCGATCCAGGTGAAGGGCGTCAAGAAGTCGGACGCCCGGAACCGCGCGATGGAACTGCTGGAGCGTGTCGGCCTCGGCGACAAGGCGAAGAACTATCCCTCGCAGCTCTCCGGCGGCCAGCAGCAGCGCGTGGCGATCGCCCGCGCGCTGGCGATGGACCCGAAGCTGATGCTCTTCGACGAGCCGACCTCGGCGCTGGACCCGGAGCTGGTCGGTGACGTCCTCGACGTCATGCGCGACCTCGCCGAGTCCGGCATGACGATGGTCGTCGTCACGCACGAGATGGGCTTCGCCCGCGAGGTCGGCGACAGCCTGGTCTTCATGGACGGCGGTGTGGTCGTCGAGGCCGGCAACCCGCGCGACGTCCTGACGGACCCGCAGCACGAGCGCACGAAGTCGTTCCTGTCGAAGGTCCTCTGACCGGAACACCCGCGCTCCCGGGCGCAGGAACAAGGGGCGGTACGGGTCTCCCGTACCGCCCCTTCCGCTGCTTCCGCCCCTTCCCCTACTTCAGCAGGGCCGGGTTCTGGATCAGCTTGCTCAGCTGGGTCCGGGTCAGCGGCGGGGTCCTGAGCAGCGGGCCGAGCCGGCCCTTGCCCTGGAACCCGGTGCTGGCCCGTACCTGGAGGAAGCCGCCGCCCTTCAGGACCAGGCGTGCGTCGAGCTCCCGGCCCCCGGCCGGAACCGGGTGCAGGGCGGGATCGGCCGGGGGCGTCTCCCAGACGGCCAGAAGACCGCCGTCGGACAGCTTCTGCGTGGTGCAGCCGACGCGCCCGTCCTTGGGGGCGTCCTTGCAGGGGTCGCCCAGGCCCTTGCCGCCCGTCTTCGTCGCGATCACGGACGCGGTGACCACGCCGACGCTGATGTAGCCGACCCCGCCGGGCCGGGCGACGGCGTAGTCACCGTCGTACGGGCCGACGGGCTCGGGCAGCGGGGCGTTCGGCATCTGCTTGAACAGGCGCAGGAGCGAGATCTCGCTGATCCTCCCGGTCCCGGCGGGCAGCAGCTTCGCGAAGCGGCCCGCCTTGGTCGTGTACTCGCCGGCGGTGGGCGTGCTCGCCACGCTCGCGCCGTGCCCGGTGTTCAGCACGCCGGGTCCGAGGACCAGGCCGGCCGCGACGGCGGCCGCGACGGCACCGGTCGCCGCCGTGCGCCGCTGCCACCGCACGCGCGCGGCCTTCGCGAAGACCTCCTCCCCGCCCCGGCTCCCGGGCACCTGGACCTCGTCCACGGCCCGCCCGAGCAGCTCCCTCACGTACTCCGTCTCCGCTTCCTGATTCATGCGTACTCCTCCCGCACCGCGGCTCTCAGTGCCGCGAGTCCCCTGGCCGTGTGGCTCTTGACCGTGCTCTCGCGCATCCCGAGGACCTGGGCCGTGGCGGCCACGCTCAGGTCCTCCCAGTAGCGCAGGACGAGCACCGCCCGTTGTTTCGGCGCGAGTTCCGCGAGCGCGGCCCGCACCATGAGTCCGGTGTCGCTGTCGACCGACCGCCCCGCGACGTCCGGCACCTCGCCGTACGCGTGCTCGCGCCGCCAGAACCGGCGGCGGGCGGAGATGAAGGTGTTGACCAGCGTCTTGCGGGCGTAGGCCTCGAGGCTTTCGAGGCGCCCGTGCCGCCGCGCGCCGAGGACGACCTTCACCAGCGTCGTCTGGACGAGGTCCTCGGCCTCGTCACGATTGCCGCACAGCAGGTAGGCGCTGCGGAACAGAGCCGTCCGTCTGCCCTCCACGAAAGCGTGCAGAGCGGCTTCCTCGCCGCGCGTCATCCCGCCCCCTTCCCGGCCCGCGCTCGCGGACCGTCTCACCCTTCCAGTGCGGCGGGAGGCGCCGCAGGACGCGGAAGAGGCGGTACGGATTTTCCGTACCGCCTCCAACAGGGTCCCCGCGCGGGCTACTTGACCGCGAGCACCAGTGCGTCCGAGGGGGAGCGCCACACCGGCCGGGCCTCGCCGAAGCCCTGTTCGCGCAGGACGCGCGCGTGCCAGTCGGCGGAGGGCATGTCGCCGTCGGCGTGCTCGCCGTAGATCTCGAAGCGGCGGGCGGTGGGTCCGGCGAGGACGGGGTCCTGGGCGGCCACCTTCCACCATTCGGCCCAGTCGAGGGCGCCGTCCCGCTTCGCCCGGTCCATCCGGGCGTGCCGCTGGGCGCTCTCGGCGGCGTTGATCCGGGGTGTCGCCCCGTCGATCATGTGGTCCGCGTTCATGAACACACCGCCGTCGCGGACGAGTTCGGCGATCTGGCCGTAGAGGGTGGTGAGGGGTCCGCTGTGCAGCCAGTGCAGGGCGGTGGCGGTCAGGACGGCGTCGTACGTGTCGTACGGGAGCCGGGCGCGCCAGTGCGGGTCCTTGAGGTCGGCGGTGACGAGGGAGACGCGGTCGTCGCCGGCGAAGGTGCCCTCGGCGATGGCGAGGAGCGCGGGGTCGAGGTCGACGCCGGTGCTCGTGGCTCCGGGGAGGCGGGCGAGCAGCCGGGCGGTGATGGTGCCGGTGCCGCAGGCGAGGTCGAGGACGCGGGGCGCGGGTCCGGCGAGCGCCTCGGTCATGTCGAGCATCACGCGGAAGCGTTCCTCGCGGTCCGGCATGTACCACTCCTGCTGCCGGTCCCAGCTCCGCTGCCAGGCGTGCCAGTCGGTTCCGGTGCCGATGGCCATGAAAGCCCCTCCTCCAGTCGCCCACGTAATACCCTGTAAGCGCGATCAGCTGTTACCTGACCACCGCCACGACGATAGAGCGCCTCCGTAAGGACTACAAGTGGAACTGGCCTATTACTCGGATTACGCCGTCCGCCTCGTCAACACCGAGGAACCGGCCCGGGGCAAGGACGCGCTGACCTCCGTCGAGGCCGTCCGCGACCTGTTCGGGGGCAACGCCTCGGCGGCCCGCCGCGCCGCGGAGGCGGACGTGACCCGCTTCCGTTCGGTACGGGGACGGCTGCGCGCCGTCTTCGAGGCAGCGGCCGGCGGCGAGGAGACCCTCGCCGTGGACCTGCTGAACTCGCTGCTCCTCGAATTCCCGGTGAGCCCGCAGATCTCGGGGCACGACCACCGCGACGACGACGGCCGTCCGCTGTGGCACATGCATCTGGCCGACCACCCGTCGAACGCGACCGCGGGCTACGCGGCGATCGCGGCGATGGGACTGGCCTTCCATCTCACCGAGTACGGCGTCGACCGGCTCGGCCTGTGCGAGGCGGCCCCGTGCCGCAACGCCTACCTGGACACCTCGACCAACCGCTCCCGGCGCTACTGCTCGGACCGCTGCGCGACCCGCGCCAACGTCGCGGCCTACCGCGCCCGCAAACGCCTGGAGGCGGACCGGGCGGGAAGCACGGGCCTGGCGGCCACCAGCACCCAGCGGACGACGGCGAACGGCGAACGCTGACCCGTCTTCGGCGGCCGGAACCGGAACCGCACCTTCCCGAGGACGAGTTCCTCGGGGACGGTTCCGTAGTCGGTGCTGTCCCCGCCCGCGAACGCGTTGTCCCCGAGCACCCACCAGCCGCCCTCACGCCGTTCCGCGATCCGCTTCACGACCAGCAGGTCCTGCTGGAACGGATGCCGCAGGACGACGACGTCCCCCGGCCCCACCCTGGCTCCCCAATGGACGACGAGCCGATCCCCGTGCAGGAGCGTGGGCACCATCGAAGGGCCCGTCACCTCCGCCGCCCCGAAGGGCAGTAGAGCCTTCCCCCGCTCGGTCTCCCGCGACAGCTCCGGCATCGACGGCACCTCCCCGGTCCTATCCTCCACCAGTCCCAGTTTCACCCCGGACTTTTGTCCCAAGCCCATGGGGGCACTCGCGAAATACGCTCTCCCACGGAGTAATGTCCCACCTGAGAAGACGATCACGAGGAAGGACAGCTCAATGCTCTCCCGCCTGTTTGCCCCCAAGGTCAAGGTCAGCGCGCACTGCGACCTGCCCTGCGGCGTGTACGACCCGGCCCAGGCCCGCATCGAGGCGGAGTCGGTCAAGGCCGTGCAGGACAAGATGGCCGGCAACGACGACCCGCACTTCCAGGCTCGCGCCATTGTCATCAAGGAGCAGCGCGCCGAGCTCGCCAAGCACCACGTGTCGGTGCTCTGGAGTGACTACTTCAAGCCCCCGCACTTCGAGAAGTACCCGGAGCTGCACCAGCTGGTCAACGACACCCTCAAGGCCCTCTCGGCCGCGAAGGCGTCCACCGACCCGGCGACGGGCCAGAAGGCGCTGGACTACATCGCCCAGATCGACAAGATCTTCTGGGAGACCAAGAAGGCCTGACCTTCGCCCCGGCCGTCCGAACCGCGTCCGCGCGGCTCGCGTCGCCCGCTCGTCCGCACCCGGTCCGCGGGGCCGCCGCTCTCGGCGTCCCGACGGACCGGGTGCGTACTGCTTTTCCGGGCGCGGCCGGCGTCGCGTGCTCACACGGGCAGCTGGCGCATCTCGATCACCCGCAGGCCAAGCGCCTGGAACCGGGTGAGCAGTCCGTACAGATGGGCGTCGTCGATCACGGTGCCGAAGAACAGGGTCTGCTCCTTCGTACGCACCCGGTCGAGCTCGGAGAAGGCCGAGGCGAGCGTGTCCGAAACAAGGCCGGCGATGCGGAATTCGTAACGCATACGAGCACTTCCCTCGGGGCCGGGGCGCGGGGTCCGCTGCGATGCCCTGCCATCGTCGGCCGCGCCCGCCGATGTGGCATCCCCCGGTGCGGGCGACATCCGTGCGCCCCCGAACGCTCCCGCTCACACCCTCGCCGTTCCACCTTCCCCCCATGTCCCGGCGCCGCGCGCTCCGGGACAGCGAAAACGTCCGGGAAATCCGGGAACGGGCGAAAGGACGGCACTCCCCGCACCCGGCGCTCACCTCCGGAGGGTGAGGGCGGGTGAGGCCGCGGGGGCGGTGGCCGGTGATGCGAAGGGCCGCGTCCGCGGTGAACCTTGAGGTGCGGGTCCGCGTTCCACCGGTCCCGGGACCGCCTCGGAGGATGTCCGATGAACGTTCTCGCGGCAGCCGGCCGGAGCGCGGAGGCCCGCACCGGCCGGGCCGCGTTCCACCGTCGGCGGCGGCTGCGCTCGGGCCTGCTGCAACTGGCGTCCATCGGCCTCGGCCTCGGGCTCGGCCTGGTCGTCCCGCGGATCCGCCGGGGTCCCCTGCTGCCGTCCCGCCAGGTGGCCGAACTGCTGCTCGCGACCGCCTTCGGGGTGCTCGGCGCGGCCACCGTCATCTTCTCCGTGCTGTTCCTGGTGGTGCAGTGGGCCGCGACCACCTTCACCCCCCGGCTCACCCTGTTCCGGGACGCGCCGATCGTGTGGCGGACCTTCGCCTTCGTCATCGGACTGACCGTCTTCTGCGCCACCGCGGCCCTGGCCGTCGCGGGCCGCGACAAGGTCGCGGTGATCGTGCCGGCCGCCACGGGTGTCCTGCTGCTCCTGCTGCTGGCGCTGCTGCGCGGCCTGCTGCTCCAGGCCGTCGCCGCGATCCAGCTGGCCCCGGTGCTGCGTTCCGTCTCCGAACGCGGCAGGCACCAACTCGACGTCCTCCGCGCCTGCGGCGACCCCGGGGACCCGACCGGTCCGGCCGGTCCGGGGCGGCTGCGGTCCGCGGTCGGCTGGCCGGGGGCGGGCGCGGTGCTGCAACGCGTGGACACCGGCCGGCTGGCGGACGCCGCGCGCAAGGCCGGCGCGGTCGTCGTCCTGCGGGTGAGCCCCGGCACCACCCTGCGGTACGGAACCACGGTCGCCGAGGTCTACGACGGCGACCTGCCCGACTCCGCCGTTCTGCGCGGCCTGGAGACCGGCGCCGAGCGGGTCTTCGACCAGGACCCCGGCCTCGCGTTCCGGCTGCTCGCCGACATCGCGCTCAGGGCTCTGTCCCCGGCGGTCAACGACCCCGCCACGGCGGTGCAGGCGCTGGACACCGTGGAGGACCTGCTGTCCCGGCCGGTACCGGGGCGGGGGCGGCCCCGCGCGGTCGCCGACCGGGCGGGCACCGTGCGCGTGCTGGTCCCGCTGCCCGGCCGGGAGGACTTCCTGCGGACCGCGCTCGACGACGTGATCCCGGCGGCCCGGAACTCCCCGATGGTCCTCATGCGCCTTCGTACGCTCCTGGAGAACCTGCGCGAAACCGGTGACGGCCACCCCGAGGGGCCGCTCGTCAGACGTCTGGCCTGGGTCGACGAACAGCTCGACACCGGCTTCCCCCGGCTGCGGGACACCCTCGCGAAGGAGCACGGGGACGAGGACGGATCACCCGCCTGACGTGGGTCGCGGGAGGCGGACGGGGACCGGCCGGACGGCCGGTGAGCGGGTCCCCGGGAGCCGGGAGAACCGCCCGGGACCCGGGATGACCGCTCGGGAATCCGTGCCGGCCCGATCCGCGAGCTCACCCGCGAAGGGTGATCCGGCGGGACGGGAGCGACCGCACTCTGGAGCCGAAGCAAGACGTCACGCGTCAGAGAGGGCACCGCTCATGGCCTGCACCCAGCGGCAGATCCGGCCCGTGCCGGCTGTGCCGTGCCCCGGGCCCTCCCGCCGCGGCCCGAAGGACCCCGTACGGTCCCTCGCCCCGCCGTGGCCCCCGGGATCCCCGCGGCGCACGCCGTCGACGCGGTCGGCGCGGCGCCCTCGCGACGCCCCGGACGTCGCACCGGTCACGCCGAGCGCCCCGGACGGCCTCGTCGCGGCCCGGCCCGTGTGTCCGGCGGGTCCCGCACGCCCCCCGCCTTCGAGTCTCCGTCCGCGGGCGGACACCGCGGCACCGTCACCGTCCGCCCCACCACCACGCTCCGCGCACTGACCCGCCAGGCCCTGCCGACCGGCCGCGACCCATGGCGGCCGGGCCTGGGCGGAATCCCCGAGATCGCGACCCGGCGCCCGGCGACAGTTCGATCCGCCCGACACCAAGGCAACGCTCGCGGAGATGTCGCACAACCGACAGGAGTTCGACCATGAACGGCTCGACGGTCAATCTGGCAGCGGACTACCCCCTGCTCCAGGTCTTCTGGACCACGATGTGGTTCTTCCTCTGGATCCTCTGGTTCATGCTGCTCTTCCGCGTCATCGGGGACATCTTCCGCGACGACGACCTGAACGGCTGGGGCAAGGCGGGCTGGTGCGTGTTCGTCGTCATCCTGCCCTTCCTGGGGATCTTCGTGTACCTGATCGCGCGCGGCCGCGGCATGGGCGAGCGCGAGATGCGGCGCATGCAGAAGAACCAGGACGACATGAACGCCTACATCCGTGAGACCGCCGGCAGCTCCGGAGGCACCGGCAAGGCCGATGAACTGGCGAAGCTCGCGGACCTCAAGAACCACGGCCACATCACGGCCGAGGAGTTCGAGAAGGCCAAGGCCAAGGTCCTCGCCGCCTGACGGCGCGGACACCCCCGCGAACGCACGACCACCGCCGTCCCCCGGGCCAGTGATCCCCCGGGGGACGGCGGTCCGTTGTGCCATTCTGGGGAGGTGGCGAATCCCCGACCGCTCGAAGACCTGGTCCGGCTGCGGCAGGCACGCGACCGCATGAACCGCGAGTACGCGGAGCCATGGGACATGGCCACGCTCGCGCGCACCGCGCTGATGTCGCCCGGGCACTTCCAGCGCAGCTTCCGGGAGGCGTTCGGCGAGACGCCGTACACCTATCTGATGACCCGGCGGATCGAGCGCGCGAAGGCGCTGCTGCGGCGCGGCGACCTGACGGTGACCGATGTGTGCTTCGCGGTGGGGTGCACCTCGCTGGGTTCCTTCAGCTCGCGGTTCACCGAGCTGGTGGGCGAGACCCCGAGCGCGTACCGGGCCCGTCCGCACGACCACGGGGCCCCCATCCCGTCCTGCGTGTCCCGCCGGCTGACCCGTCCGGCCCGCCACCGCAACCCGGAGGCGGAACCGGGCACGCGCCTCTGAGCCGGGTCCGGCCCGGCGCAGCACCCTCCGTCAGGGCCGCGCACGGCCTAGGTTGGGAGGCATGGATCTGAAACTGTCCCAGTGCTTCATCTCCGTCGACGACCACGACAAGGCGCTCGCCTTCTACCGTGACGTGCTCGGTCTGGAGGTCCGGGGCGACGTCGGCTTCGAGGGGATGCGGTGGGTCACCGTCGGCTCGCCGCTCCAGCCGGACGTGGAGATCGTCCTGGAGCCCCCGGCGGCCGACCCCGACGCCTCCGCCGCGGACAAGCAGGCCATGGCCGAGCTGCTGGCCAAGGGAATGCTGCGCGGAGTGATCTTCTCCACCACCGACTGCGACGAGCTCTTCGAACGGGTCCGCGCCTCGGGCGCCGACGTCGTCCAGGAACCCGAGGACCAGCCGTACGGCCTGCGGGACTGCGCCTTCCGCGACCCGGCGGGCAACCTCCTGCGCTTCGCCCAGAAGCGCGCCTAGGGTCTGTCTGGGACGAAGGGCGCGGCGGGGGCGGCGGGAGGCCGGGTTCGGGCGGGAGAGACACTACGGGTTCCACGGGCACGATCCGCCCGGGGAACGAACCGCCCGCCCACTTCGAGGAGCCACCGTGCCGCCCGCTCGCCCCCGCGTCCTGTTCGTCAGCGACCTGGCCTATCCGGCCAAGGGGCGGCGGTACTGCGACGAGGACATCGCCCTGACCTCGCGGCTGCGCGAGGACTTCGACATCGCCGTCTGCCACCCGCTGGACGCGGCCGCGCTGATGACCGGCTTCGACGCCGTGGTCGTACGCAACAGCGGTCCCGTCCTGCACCACCAGACCGCCTACGACGCGTTCCGCGAGCGGGCGCTCGCGGAGGGGGTCCGGGTCTACAACCAGCTGTCGGGAAAGGGCGACATGGCCGGCAAGGGCTACCTGCTGGAGCTGACCGCGGCCGGGTTCCCCGTCATCCCGACCGTCGACCGCGCCCAGGACCTGGACCTGCTGCCCGAGGCCGGCATGTACGTGGTGAAGCCCCGGCAGGGGGCCGACTCCATCGGCCTGGAGTTCGTGCCGCCCGAGCGGCTCGCCGGCCTGCCCTTCGGCGACATCCTCGTCCAGCCGCGCGTCGAGTTCCGTTACGAGGTGTCGTTCTACTTCGTCGACGACGCCCTCCAGTACGCCCTGTACGCACCCGACCCGGACCGGCGCTGGGCCCTGGAACCCTACGAACCCACCGACGAGGACCGGGAGTTCGCGCAGCGGTTCGTCGACTGGAACGACATCCGGTACGGCATCCAGCGCGTCGACGCCTGCCGGGCCCCCGGCGGCGAGCTGCTCCTCGTCGAACTGGAGGACCTCAACCCGTATCTGTCCCTGGACGTCCTCTCCCCCGAGGCCCGGGACTCCTTCGTCGCACGGATGAAGACGTCGCTGCGTGCCCTGATCGCCGAGGAGACGGTATGACCCAGGGGGGCGGCGCGGCGGAGGACCTCCCGTCGGCCACGGGCCCGGTCGTCCGGTGGGCGCACGTGTTCATCGACCGGCCCGCCGCGGATCTCGGACCCGCGCTCGGTTTCTGGACGGCGGTCACCGGCACACGGCTGTCCGAACCCCGGGGCGAGCGGGGCGAGTTCGTGACGCTGCTGCCCGACGACGGCGACGCCTACGTGAAGGCGCAGGGCATCGAGGAGGGCCCCGGGGGCGCGCATCCGTGTCTGTCCGTGGAGGATGTGACAGCGATGGTGGACCGGGCGCTGGAGCTCGGTGCCACGGTCGTGGCGGATCACGGCGGCTGGGCCGTACTGCGCTCCCCCGGCGGCCAGTTGTTCTGCGCGGTGCCCTGGGACGGGCAGTCCGCGCGGCCGCCGGTCACCGAGGGGCCGGCCGGGGCGACGAGCCGGCTCGACCAGGTGAGCATCGACCTGGCGCCGGGCGTGTTCGACGCCGAGACCGCCTTCTGGGGCGGGCTCACCGGGTGGGAGTCCGTTCCCGGGGCGCTCCCGGAGTTCCATCTGATCAGGCCGCCCGCCGGGCTGCCGCTGCGCATCCTGCTGCAACGGCTCGACGCCGACCGCCCCACCTCGGCCCACCTGGACCTCGCCTGCTCGGACGTCGACGCGGTCCGGGCCCGTCACGAGGCCCTGGGGGCGACGACGGTCGGCCGGGGTGCGCGCTGGACGGTGATGCGGGACCCCGTCGGCGGCGTGTACTGCCTGACCGAACGCGATCCCGCGACGGGCAGCCTGTCCTAGGGCGTGTCCGGTCTGGCGCGTGTCCGGTCTGGCGCGTGTCCGGTCTAGGGCGTGTCGGTGCCGGACGGGTCCCAGTTCTCCACGTCCACGACGGCGTCCACCACGATCGGTCCGTAGACGTGCGGGAACTCCTCCCCGCCGGGAGCCATCGCCTCGAAGCGGACCGGCGCCGTGAGCCGTTCGGCGTCGATCACCAGCACCACGAGGTCGTCGGGGCCGGTGTAGGAGCCGTACACCATGGCCGCCACGGCGGGGAGTTGGCGGCGCAGCGAGCAGTGGATGAAGCCCTCCTCCTCCAGGGTGCGGCCGCGGGTGGAGATCTCGAAGGTGCCCGTGGCGCGGGCCGCGTCCCACAGGGAGCGCTCGGTCAGGTGCAGCAGGGGTTCGGACATGCGGACCACGCTATGACCGCAGCCGTGCCGCGCGCACTTCCAAATAGCGCCGCTCGGGAAGGCTGAGGGTCTTGGCCGCCGCCGACGCGTAGGCCTCCCGGGCCGCGGCCGGGTCGCCCGCCCGCTCCAGCAGGTGGCCCCGGACCGCGTCCAGCCGGTGCCCCGCGGCCGGCTCGCCCTCCAGCCGGTCGAGTTCGGCGAGGGCCGCGCGGGGCCCGTGCACCATGGCCACGGCGACCGCGCGGTTGAGGCGTTCGACGGGGCCCGGGACCCGGCGGACGAGGAGGTCGTAGAGGCCGAGGATCTCGGTCCAGTCCGTCGCCTCGGGCGAGGGCGCCTCGTCGTGGACCGCGGCGATCGCGGCCCGGAGCGCGTAGGGACCGGCCGGGCCGAGCCCCAGCGCCTCGGTCACCAGCGCCACCCCCTCCTCGATCGCGGCCCTGTCCCAGCGGGTGCGGTCCTGTTCGTCGAGGGGGACGAGTTCTCCCTGCGGCCCGGTCCGCGCGGCGCGACGGGCGTCGGTGAGCAGCATCAGCGCGAGCAGTCCGGTCACCTCGCCGTCCCCGGGCAGCAGCTGCCGGACGGTGCGGGTCAACCGGATCGCCTCCCGGGCGAGTTCGGCCCGCTGGAGCTCCCGGCCGGAGGTCGCCGTGTAGCCCTCGTTGAAGATCAGGTAGAGGGTGTGCAGGACGGCGGGGAGCCGTTCCTCCCCGTGGTCGGGGCGGGTGAGGCCGACACCTCTGATCCGCTGCTTGGCCCGGCTGATCCGCTGCGCCATGGTCGCCTCGGGCACCAGGTAGGCCCGGGCGATCTCCGCCGTGGTCAGGCCGCCGACCGCGCGCAGGGTGAGGGCGATCTGCGCGGCCGGGGACAGCGAGGGCTGGCAGCACAGGAAGAGCAGGGAGAGCGTGTCGTCCTGGGACGGGGCGCGGCCCGCGCCCGGCGGCGGCGCGACGAACGCGTCCCGCGGGGTCAGCGCGGCGGCCTTCTCCTCTCGCAGCCGTCGTGCCCGCTCCGCGCGCAGGGCGTCGACGAGCCGGCGCGAGGCGACCTTGATCAGCCAGCCGCGCGGATTGTCCGGCACGCCTTGGTCCGGCCACTGCCCCGCGGCCGCGAGGAGCGCCTCCTGGGTGGCGTCCTCGGCGGCGTCGAAGTGTCCGTAGCGGCGGACGAGCGCGCCGAGGACCTGCGGCGCGTGCCGGCGCAGCAGGTCCTCGACCCCGGTCGTGTCCCTCATCCCGCTCAGAGGTCTCCGGCACCGTCCTGGACGGGCCGGATGACCACCGGGCGTCCGGTGGCGCCCTCGGGACCCGGACACCGGGTGACCCGCTCGGCGATCTCGGTGACCCGCTCCAGGCTCGCGCAGTCGACGACCCAGTAGCCGGCCATCAGCTCCTTGGTCTCGCCGTACGGGCCGTCGGTGATCACGGCCTTGCCGTCGGGGCCCAGGGCCACCTGACGGGCCCGCGCGGGGTCGGTCAGTCCCTGGGCGTCGACGAGCTCGCCGGATTCGGAGAGGTCGTCGCTGATCGCGCCCATGTAGGCGTACATGGCCTGGAGTTCCCGCTCGTTCCAGGCCGGCGACTGCGCGGAGGCGTTGCCCCGCATGCCCTCGTAGTCGGCCTGTGTGCCCTGCACCATCACCAGGTACTTCATGAGTGCGCTCCTTCGGCTTCCTCGGCTCGGACCGCCCGTGGTGGGCGGCTCTCACAGGGGACGTCGGAGCCGGCCCGCGTATCTCTACACGTCTGCGCGCGTCTTTTTCACGGTCCCGCGCGGGGGTGTCCGGTGCGCGTCAGGATTTCTCCGCCGCGGTCTCCCCAGGGGGAGCCTGCCCCTGTCCCTGCTCGGGCCCCTGTCTGTGTCCTGGGTCGTCCGCGCGGGCCGCGCAGTCCGGGTTGTGGCAGGGGCCCGGACCCCATCTGGGGACCCAGGCGCCCAGGGTCTTGTACCGGTGCACGACCGTGGCGACCGGCTGCCCGCACGCGGGACATACCTGCTCATCGGTGCCCATGTCTTCAGGGTAGGACGGCACACGGGCCGCTTCCTGTCGTACGTCCCGGACCGTCCCCGGCCCTGTCTAGGCCTGCGCTCCGGGACGCGGTTCGCGCCACATCGGCCACATCCGCGGACCGTCCGGCAGGTCGAGGGGGACGCCCGTGAGCCCGAAGCCGAGCCGTTCGTACAGTGCGCGGCTGCGGGCGTTGCTCGCCTCCAGATAGGCGGCCTGCCCCTCGCGGTCGCAGCGGTCGAGGACCGACCCGATCAGCGCGCCGCCGAGCCCCTCGCCCTGGCGCTCCGGCGCCACCCCGATCATCCACAGATAGGCGTGGGCCCGCCCCTCGGGGTGGATGCCCGCCGTCAGCCGGCCGATCAGCTCGACCCGCTCGTTGTCCGGGTCGACGGCCGCGCGCAGCTGCGCGGGACCGTCCTCCTGTGCCCCGTCGCCGCCGTCGTGGTTCCCGGCCGCGGGAACGGACAGCCACAGCGCGCACGCCGAACCGTCCTCGGCCAGGTCTATGCGCCCCTCCGCGAGCACGACGTCGGTGAAGGCCGCCATCAGCCCGGGGTGCTTCGCCCGCCGGTGCGCCGGGTCGGGGAAGACCCAGTTGCTCACCGGATCGTCCTGGAAGGCTTCGTCCAGCAGCCGGACGACCAGCTCCCGGTCCGCCTCGCCCGCCACCCGGATCGCCACACCCATGACCAGTCCCGCCCTTCGCCCCAACCAGCCTCGACCGTACGGCGGTTGAGCCTATGCGCCTGGGTGTCGGCATCGGCCCACCGGGTACCGGGGAGACGGCCGGGAGCGGGTCCCGCACGCCGTGGGGACGCGCGGGACCCGCCACCCGGAGCCGGACGGCGCACGGTCGTCAGGTTCCGTGCGCCGCCCGGGGCTCTGGGGGTTCGAGGGCCCGGCTCCAGGGCCCGGCCTCGCGTCCCCGTGCTCTTGGTGCGCGGCGGACATCATGCGCCCGACCGGGTGAACGGAGCCTGTCGTGGCCCTAGTTGCTGCGCCGTGTGACGAACTCGGCCAGCGCGATGAGTCCGCCCGCCGCCTCGGGATCGGGGACCGCGCGGGACAGTTCGTGCAGCGCCCGGGACATCCGGTCGGCCGCCTGGACCTGCGCCCAGTCGCGTCCGCCCGCCCGATCGACGGCCCGCGCCGTGCGTTCCAACTCCCCTTCCCGGTACGGCTCCGCGTACAGCCCGGCGAGCTCGGCGGCCGCCGGGGTGCCCGAGGTGAGCGCGGCCACCACGGGCAGCGACTTCTTGCGGGCGGCGAGGTCCGCCCCGGCCGCCTTGCCGGTCCGGCCCGGGTTCCCCCAGATCCCGATCACATCGTCGATCAGCTGGAAGGCGAGGCCGGCCTCCCGGCCGAACGCGTCCAGCGCCTCCACGTCCTCGGCGTCCGCCCCCGCGTACAGTCCGCCGATGGCGCAGGCGCTGCCGAGCAGGGCGCCCGTCTTCGCCTCGGCCATGGCGAGGCACTCGTCGAGGGTGACCTCGTGCGGGCCGAGCTTCTCCATGGCCGTGTCCGTGTGCTGTCCGGCGCACAGTTCGACGACGCAGCCCGCGAGCCGCGCGGCGGCGGCCGAGGACGCCGGGTGCGGGTCCTCGGCGAGCATCCGCAGGGCCAGTGCCTGGAGGGCGTCCCCGGCGAGGATCGCGTCGGCGTCACCGAACACGGTCCAGACGGTGGGGCGGTGTCTTCGGGTGGTGTCCCGGTCCATCAGGTCGTCGTGCAGCAGGCTGAAGTTGTGGATCAGCTCCACGGCGGCGGCCGCCCGTACGGCCGTCTCGTGCTGTCCGCCGAGCGCCTGGACCGCGCTCAGCACGAGCGCGGGGCGGATGGCCTTGCCCGCGTTGCCCGTCCCGGGAGAGCCGTCCGCCTGCTCCCAGCCGAAGTGATACAGGGCGATCCGGCGCATCGAGCCCGGCAGCGAGTCGAGGGCCCGGCGCAGTTCGGGATCGACCAGCGCCCGCGCCCGCTCCAGGAGGACCGCGGCCTCCTGCGCGTCGGGCGGGCCCTGCGTCTCCCGTCCTTCCCCGGGCCTCCCGCCGGTGTCGCGCCGGTCCTCCGTGGGCCTCCCGCCGGTGCCGCGCCGGTCCGAGGTCCCCGCCGGGCGCCGTCCACCGGGAATCCCGGCCGGTCCCTGCCGCGTCCGGGTCGTCATGTCCTCACCCCTGTCCGCACCCGTCCGGCCGCCCCGGAAAGCCGGCCCGCGGTGGCGCCGGGGCGGCCGCACGGCGCGCGCCCCCGCCGCGGCCCCGCCCCGGAAGGCGGGACCGCACGGGGCTCCGCGTCGCGGATCGTCACCGCCATCGGCCGATCTCGACGTTCTCCAGGATGCCGAGGGCGTCCGGCACGAGGACCGCGGCCGAGTAGTACGCCGTCACCAGGTAGGAGATGATCGCCTGTTCGTTGATTCCCATGAAGCGCACCGACAGGCTCGGCTCGATCTCGTCCGGGATGCCCGCCTGCTGGAGCCCGACGACTCCCTGTTCGGCCTCGCCGGTTCGCATGGCGATGATGGAGGTCGTCCGGGCGTCGCTGACCGGGATCTTGTTGCACGGGAAGAGCGGCACCCCGCGCCAGGTCGGGATGCGGTTGCCCGCCACCTCGATGCTCTCGGGGACGAGCCCGCGCTTGTTCAGTTCACGGCCGAACGCGGAGATCGCGCGCGGATGGGCGAGGAACAGCTTCGTGCCGCGGCGGCGGCTGAGCAGTTCGTCCAGGTCGTCCGGGCTCGGGACGCCGTCGTGCGGCTGGAGCCGCTGGTCGTACTCGCAGTTGTTGAGCAGGCCGAACTCGCGGTTGTTGATGAGTTCGTGCTCCTGGCGCTCCTTCAGCGCCTCCACGGTGAGCCGCAGCTGCTGCTCGGTCTGGTTCATCGGCTGGTTGTAGAGGTCGGCGACACGGGTGTGCAGCCGCAGGACGGTCTGGGCGATGCTCAGTTCGTACTCGCGCGGGGACGCGTCGTAGTCCACGAAGGTGCCCGGGATGTCCTGTTCGCCGGTGTGGCCGGCCGCGAGGTCGATCTCCTTCTCGCCGTACTTGTTGGTGCGCTGCGAGGGGATCGCGCGCAGTTCCCGGAGATGTTCGCTCAGGGATTCCGAACGCTCCGCCACCTGTTCGAGGTCCTGGCGGGGCAGGGCGAGGACGGTCACCGCCGTCACCGCGCGGGCCGTGTACTCCCAGATGGCCTCCGGGTCGATGAGCGACTGTTCACCGAAGTACGCGCCGTCGGCGAGGACTCCGAGCACCGCGTCGCCCCCGTAGGGACCGGTGCCGATCTTCTCGACCTTGCCGTGCGCCAGGAGGAACACCTCCTCGGCCCGGTTGCCGAAGGAGGCCAGCACCTCGCCCGGCGCGAACTCCCGCTGCTGGCACCGCTGGGCGAGCTCGCCCAGCACGTCGTGATCCTCGTACGAGCGCAGCACAGACAGTTCCCCGAGTTCCGCGGGGATGACCTGGACGCGGTCGCCGGTCTTGACGAACGTCACCCGGCCGTCGCCCACGGAGTAGCTGAGCCGCCGGTTCACGCGGTACGTGCCACCCTGCACGTTCACCCACGGAAGCATGCGCAGCAGCCACCGCGAGCTGATCTCCTGCATCTGCGGCGCGGACTTGGTGGTGGTGGCCAGGTTCCGCGCGGCTGATGTGCCGAGACTCTGCTGCGGACGGTTCTGCTCCGCGCGGACCTCTTCGCCTACCGACATGAAAATTGCCCTCCCGGTCGTGCACTGATCTTCGCGGCCAAGCCTTTCATCACGGAGTGTGCTGATGCCATTACACGAATGAGCGGGAATGGATCACTCCGGACCTGGGCAGGGAGGGGCGTTCCCGCTCCCGCCAGGCTGACCGGATCGGCTCGCACGCTGTGCGAACGGGTGGGCCCGGCGGCCCGGGCGGCTATAGAAGCTGCGGTACCAGACGGCCGCGGCAGGGTGGCCGGCGTACAGCGCGAAGGAGTCGGCCATGGCATCGCCCATGTCCGCGGGCAGTTTCCTGGACCGGATCAGGGACGAAGGCGTCCATGTCGTCGAGGTCGGCGACTGGCAGCATCACAACCGCAACCAGAAGGGCCCGTGGGGGCCCGTGCACGGGGTGATGATCCACCACACGGTGACCTCGGGCGGCGCGCTCACGGTCGGACTGTGCCGCGAGGGCCGCGAGGACCTGCCGGGACCGCTGTGCCACGGGGTCATCACCAAGGACGGCGTGGTGCACCTGGTCGGCTACGGCCGGGCCAACCACGCGGGCCTCGGCGACGACGACGTGCTGCGCGCGGTGATCGCCGAGAAGGCGCTGCCGCACGACAACGAGGCGAACACCGACGGCAACCGTCACTTCTACGGCTTCGAGTGCGAGAACCTCGGCGACGGCAAGGACCCGTGGCCGGAGGTCCAGCTGGAGGCCATCGCCAAGGTCTGCGCCGCGATCTGCCGGTTCCACGGCTGGACGGAACGCTCGGTCATCGGTCACCTGGAGTGGCAGCCGGGGAAGGTGGACCCGCGGGGCTTCACGATGAGCTTCCTGCGGGGCCGGGTCCGCGAGCAGCTGAAGTGAGCTGAGGGCGCCGAGGCCGACGCCGACGGCCGACGCCTCGGCCCCCGCGCCGGGCCGCCCCCGGACAGGTGTCCGACAATGAGGGCGTGACCAGCCCCGCCACCCCGGACCGCGCCACCCCGGACGGCGCCGGCCCCGACCGCACCACCCAGGACCGCGTCCGCCCCGACCGCGCCGCCTCCGAAGCCGCCCCGGTCGGGACCCCCGGCCCGTCCCCGCGGCTTCCGTCGCCCCTGCGGGAGGTCGTGGACGAGCGGTTCGAGCGGCACGGGGTCCGGCTCGCGCTGAAGCGGGACGACCTGATCCACCCGGAGCTGATCGGCAACAAGTGGCGCAAGCTGACGCCGAACCTCGACGCGGCGGCGGGCCGCACCCTGGTCACCTTCGGCGGGGCCTACTCCAACCATCTGCGCGCCACCGCCGCCGCGGGCCGTCTGCTCGGCCTGCCCACCCTCGGCGTGGTCCGCGGCCAGGAACTGGCCGACCGCCCCCTCAACCCCTCGCTGGCCCGCTGCGCGGCCGACGGCATGCGCCTGCACTTCGTCGACAGGTCGGCCTACCGGCACAAGACGGAACCCGGGACGCTGGCCGCGATCCTGCGCGCGATCGGCGCCGAGGACGCCTACGTGGTGCCCGAGGGCGGCAGCAACGCGCCGGCCGTCCGCGGCTGCGTGGCGCTCGGCGAGGAGCTGCGGGACGCGGACGGGATCGACGTGGCCGCCCTCGCCTGCGGCACCGGCGGCACCCTCGCCGGGACGGCCGCCGGCCTCGGCTCCGGGCAGCGCGCCCTGGGCGTCCCGGTCCTGCGCGGCGGCTTCCTCGACGCCGCCACGACGGCGCTCCAGACGGCCGCGTTCGGCGCCCGGCGCGGGAACTGGTCCCTCGACGACCGCTTCCACTTCGGCGGCTACGCCCGCACCACCGCCGAACTCGACTCCTTCGCCGAGGACTTCGAGCAGCGGCACGGACTGCCGGTCGAACGTCTCTATGTCGCCAAGATGCTCTACGGACTTGTCGCCCTCGCCGGGGAGGGGGCGTTCCCGCGCGGCACGACGGTGGCGGCGGTGATCACCGGAGCGCCGTTCCCCGCCCCGGGCTCGGGGACCTGACCGGACCCGGCCGGGCGGGGCGGGGCGGGCCGGGCGGCTCCCGGACCTCAGGCCGCCTCCCGGTAGGCCGCCGCCTCCTCCAGGTCCAGTCGGCGCAGCAGCGTGCGCAGCATTTCGTCGTCGATGTAGCGGTGGTCGCGCAGCCTGACGAAGACGTCCCGCTCGGTGCCGATCATCTCGCGGGAAAGCCGGCGGTAGGTGTCGTCCGCGGTCTCGCCGGTGACCGGGTTGACCGCGCCGAGCCGCTCCCAGACGGCGTTGCGGCGCCGCTCCATGACCGTGCGCAGCCGCTCGGCGAGCGGCGGGGGCAGGGCGTTGCGCTCGTCGGCGAGGAGTTCGTCGAGGCGTTCCTCGGCCGCGCGGGAGGCCTGCGCCTGGGCGTTGGCCTCGGCGAGCGTCTCGGCCTGTGTGTCGCGTCCGGGCAGTTTCAGCAGCCGGATGAGCGGGGGCAGGGTCAGTCCCTGCACGACCAGGGTGCCGATGACGGTGGTGAAGGTCAGGAAGAGGATCAGGTTGCGCTCGGGGAAGGCGCTGCCGTCGTCCACGGTGAGCGGGATGGAGAAGGCGATCGCGAGCGAGACGACTCCGCGCATGCCGGCCCAGCCGATGATGAACGGCGCCTTCCAGGTGGGGTTGTCCTCGCGTTCGCGGATGCGCGCCGACAGGAGGCGGGGCAGGAAGGTGGCGGGATACACCCAGACGAAGCGGGTGGCGACGACGACGAGGAAGAGGGCGACGGCGTACCAGGCCGCGCTCGTGCCCTCGTAGGCGCCGAGGCCCTTGAGGACGACCGGCAGCTGGAGTCCGATGAGCGCGAACACGGCGGACTCCAGGACGAAGGCGACCATCTTCCACACCGCCTCCTCCTGGAGCCGGGTCGCGAAGTCCACCTCCCAGGAGCGGTGTCCGAGGTAGAGCGCGACGACGACCACCGCGAGCACTCCGGAGGCGTGCAGCTGCTCGGCGATCCCGTAGGCGACGAAGGGGATCAGCAGGGAGAGGGTGTTCTGGAGGAGCGCCTCGTTCATGTGCGTGCGCAGCCAGTGGATCGGGATCATCAGGGCGAGCCCGACGAACACGCCGCCGACGGCCGCGAGCAGGAACTCGCCGATGCCGCCCGCCCAGGTCGCGCCCTCGCCGACGGCCGCGGCGAGGGCAACCCGGTAGGCGGTGATCGCGGTGGCGTCGTTCACCAGGGACTCGCCCTGGAGGATCGTGGTGATCCGCGACGGCAGTCCCACCCGGCGCGCGACGGCGGTCGCGGCCACCGCGTCCGGGGGCGCGACCACGGCGCCGAGGACGAGGGCGGCGGGCAGCGGCAGGCCCGGTACGAGCAGATAGGCGGCCCAGCCGACCGCGAGGGTCGCGAAGAGGACGTAGCCGACCGACAGCAGGGCGACAGGCCTCAACTGGGCCCTCAGGTCCAGGTAGGAGCTGTCGGTGGCCGCCGTGTACAGCAGCGGGGGCAGCACCAGCGGGAGCACGACGTCGGGGTCGAGTTCGTAGGCGGGCACCCCGGGGACGTACGAGACCAGCAGGGCCACGGCGACGATCAGCAGGGGTGCCGGGACCGGGGTGCGGCGGGCCGCCCCGGCGACCGCGGCGCTCCCCGCGACCAGCAACAGCAGTGGCAACAGGTCCATCGTCTTCCGCCCGCCCTCTTTTTCCGCGCGGTATCCCGCACGCCCGACGTAACCTGGCCATCATGAAACAGTGCACGCACACCGACGCGCTGCCGGAGCCCGCACCCGACCCCGGGAGCGAGACCTGCCTGGAGTGCGTGGCCGCCGGCACCCACCCGGTACAGCTCCGGCTGTGTCTGGAGTGCGGGCATCTCGCCTGTTGTGACTCCTCACCCCTGCGGCACGCCTCGGCCCATCACGACGACACCGGACATCCGATCATGCGCACGTTCGAGCAGGGGGAGAACTGGCGTTGGTGTTTCGTGGACCACGTCCTCGTCTGAGCCGTGGGCCGCGTCCTCGCCCGAGCCGTGGATCACGCACGCGCGTGACTCACGATCCGGACGGTTCGACCGTCTGACGTCTGGGTACGTCAACCCGGCGCGCGCTCTTCCTATTTGGGGCCGCAGACCTCTAGCCACTGTGCGTACTCATGGGCTTACTATGAGTGACAGCAAGGGGCGGGGTCCCCGGGACAGGAAAGTCGGGAGCGCGGTAGCGTCACCGCAGAACGACGTAGCGCGTTACCCCGGGGGGCGACCCTCGGCCCCCGAAAGAGCTCGAATGAGCTTGTACCACCATGGAGGTGAGGGTGTCCCAGATCGCAGGCGAGCCCGCGACGAAGGACTTCGTGGAAGTCCGGCTGCCCGCCGCGGGTGCCTACCTGTCGGTACTGCGCACGGCCACGGCCGGGCTGGCGGCCCGTTTGGACTTCACCCTCGACGAGATCGAGGATCTGCGCATCGCGGTGGACGAGGCCTGCGCGATCCTGTTGCAGCAGGCCGTCCCCGGTTCGGTGCTCAGCTGTGTCTTCCGGCTGATCGACGACTCGCTCGAGGTCACGGTCTCGGCGCCGACCACCGACGGTCACGCTCCGTCACGTGACACGTTCGCGTGGACCGTCCTGTCGGCTCTCGCGGGCAAGGTCGACTCCACCGTCGCCGAGGACAAGACCGTTTCGATCAGCCTCTACAAACAGCGCGGCGCGGGACCCGGGCCGGCGTGAGGAACGGGGACGGGCCGGTGCGGGACGAAGAGCGCGGCACACGGGAGCCTCCCGCGGGGCGCGCCGACGGCCCGGTCGGGCCGCGGCACACGGCGGACGGCGTCGACGGCATCCCCGAACAGGCCCGGCCGCATCCGGAGATCGACGTCTCCTCGGCAGCGGCGACACCGGGAGCCTCCCCCGTCCGGGGAGGTCCCCCCGGTTCGAGCGCGGCCGAGGACACGGGGGAAGAGCCTCGAGCTCGGGAAATGGTGACGGGCGGGACTATGAGCGAGCACGAGCGAAACGCGGAGCAGAACGTGCAGGGCGCGCAGCACGAGCGGGAGCCTGAGCAGGCTGCGCAGGGCGCGCAGCACGGGCCGACCGCCCAGCACGTCCAGCATGTGCAGCACTCCCCGCAGGACCGCAGCGGGGCGCGGGCGATGTTCATCGAGCTGCGCAAGCTCCAGGACGGCAGCGCCGAGTACGCGGAGCTGCGCAACCAGCTGGTCCGCATGCATCTGCCGCTCGTGGAGCACCTGGCCCGCCGCTTCCGCAACCGCGGTGAGCCGTTGGACGACCTGACCCAGGTCGCGACGATCGGGCTGATCAAGTCGGTCGACCGGTTCGACCCGGAGCGCGGTGTCGAGTTCTCGACGTACGCGACGCCGACGGTGGTCGGCGAGATCAAGCGGCACTTCCGGGACAAGGGGTGGGCGGTGCGCGTCCCGCGCCGTCTTCAGGAGCTGCGCCTCGCGCTGACCACGGCGACCGCGGAGCTGTCCCAGTTGCACGGGCGCTCCCCGACGGTCCACGAGCTGGCCGAGAAGCTGGCCATCTCGGAGGAGGAGGTCCTGGAGGGCCTGGAGTCCGCCAACGCGTACTCCACGCTGTCCCTGGACGTCCCCGACACGGACGACGAGTCCCCGGCGGTCGCGGACACCCTGGGCGCGGAGGACGAGGCGCTGGAGGGCGTCGAGTACCGCGAGTCGCTCAAGCCGCTGCTTGAGGACCTGCCCCCGCGGGAGAAGCGGATCCTGCTCCTTCGCTTCTTCGGCAACATGACCCAGTCGCAGATCGCGCAGGAGGTCGGCATCTCGCAGATGCACGTCTCCCGGCTGCTGGCCCGCACGCTGGCCCAGCTGCGGGAGAAGCTCCTCGTCGAGGAGTGAGACCGCGGGGCGAGGCCCACGGGAGACTGCGGGGCGGAACCGGCGGCACGGATTTGCGCCGGGGCCCCGGATCAGGAGTCCGGAGCGTGCGCCCCGGCTACTTCTCCTTCGGTGCTTCCTGTACGTCACCGCCGGGCCCTCGGATTCCGAGGGCCCGTGTCGTCTCCGGGTTCACCAGCAGGACGAAGGCCACCAGCGCGACCACCCCGAGGGCGATCCCGGCGGGGATCGCGACACTGTCGGCCTGGAGCAGGGTGTAGGCGACGGGCAGCGCCAGGATCTGGGTGACGAGGGCCGGGCCCCGGCTCCAGGAGCGGCGCAGCAGCAGTCCGCGCGCGGCGAGCAGCGGCAGCAGCGCGAGGGCGATCAGCGTGATGCCGCCGGTGACGGCCTGCTGCCGGCTGTCGGGATCGCCGGTGAGTCCGAGGACCAGGACGCAGACACCGCCCGCCACGAGGGCGGTCCCCTCCAGCGCGGCGAGCGCCGCCGCGGCGGTCAGCCTGCCGGGGCGGGCGTCGGAGTGGGGGGCGTCGGGGGTGGGATTCTGCTCACGGCTCACCCCCGAAGAGTAGCCGCCGGTCCCGGGCGCCCGGGTGCCCCGGGGCCGGGAACCGCAACCGCCGTGGACCTCGCGCCGGTCCCGTTCCGCACCCCTGCGCCACCTGCGAACTCTTACTCGATCCCTACCTCGGTCTGGGACGAGTACCACCCAGTAGGTACGCTGCATCGCATGCGTGCACTTCTCGTGGTCAATCCGGCGGCAACCACCACCAGTGCGCGGACGCGTGATGTGCTGATCCACGCGTTGGCCAGTGAGATGAAACTGGAAGTGGTCACGACCGAGTACCGCGGGCACGCCCGGGACCTCGGCCGGCAGGCCGCCGACAGCGACGACATAGACATGGTCGTGGCCCTCGGCGGGGACGGCACGGTCAACGAGGTCGTGAACGGTCTTCTCCACCGGGGTCCCGACCTCCAGCGTCTTCCGGGCCTCGCCGTGGTCCCCGGCGGCTCCACCAATGTCTTCGCCCGCGCCCTGGGACTGCCGAACGACGCCGTCGAGGCGACCGGCGCCCTGCTGGACGCGCTGCGCGAGGAGCGCGAGCGCACGGTCGGCCTCGGTCTCGCCGCGGGAACTCCCGGCACCGAGGACGAGTCCGTCCCCTCCCGCTGGTTCACCTTCTGCGCCGGGCTCGGCTTCGACGCGGGAGTGGTGGGACGGGTCGAACAGCAGCGCGAGCTCGGCCGGCGCTCCACGCATGCGCTGTATCTGCGCCAGGTGCTGCGCCAGTTTTTGGACGATCCTCACCGTCGGCGCGGGGTGATCACCCTGGAGCGACCCGGCGCCGACCCGGTCACCGATCTGGTCCTGTCCATCATCTGCAACACCTCGCCGTGGACGTTTCTCGGCAATCGTCCGGTGTACGCGACACCTAAGGCCTCGTTCGATACCGGACTCGACGTACTCGCCCTCAGCCGCATGTCGACGCCCTCGGTCGCCCGGTATGCCACCCAGTTGCTCACTTCGTCCCCCGAGCGTGGACCCCAGGGCAAGCACGCCGTCACTCTGCATGACCTGACGGACTTCACCTTGCATTCGAAGGTGCCACTCCCCCTTCAGATGGACGGTGACCATCTGGGACTGCGTACAAGCGTGACGTTCACAGGCGTACGCCGTGCACTGCGTGTGATTGTGTGAGTGGAAGGGGCCAAACTCCTTTCACTCGAACGTTTAGACCACGGTCCACCCCATGGAAGTACGGCTGTGACTCAGCCGACACCGAGGAATCAAAAAAAACTTTCCGGAAGGGGTTGTATCCGCCGCTGAGGTTTGCGAGTCTCTACGTGGCGCTCGGGACGGCCCGCAACATCGGCCCCACAGAGCACCGGAACCCCTCCTCAAATCAAGGACCACACCAGTCCGTCTGGTTGTCGGCCCTTCACTTGTTGAGGGATTCGTGAAAGCGTTCACATTCACAAGCAACGTGCATGTAATACCAAGGAGAGGTAGCAGCCATGGACTGGCGTCACAACGCCGTTTGCCGCGAGGAAGACCCCGAGCTCTTCTTCCCCATCGGCAACACCGGTCCTGCGCTGCTGCAGATCGAGGAAGCCAAGGCCGTCTGCCGCCGCTGCCCCGTCATGGAGCAGTGCTTGCAGTGGGCGCTCGAGTCCGGCCAGGACTCCGGCGTCTGGGGTGGCCTCAGCGAGGACGAGCGCCGCGCAATGAAGCGCCGTGCCGCCCGCAACCGAGCTCGTCAGGCCACCGCCTGACGTTCCACCCCGCACGAGCCTGAGCTTGGCGGCGCGTACAGCGAGTACGCAACTCCCGCCCCCGAGCCGCAGCGCGCAGTACCCCGATGCGCTTGATGCAACGAGCTTTCAGCCCCGGACCACCTGATGGTCCGGGGCTCATTGCTGTTCGCGTCCGGAACGCGTCACGCTGAGTGACGCGTCCCGGGTGGGCTCCGACTGCCGCCGCCCACCGGCCTCTTGCGTGATTCCTACGCGCCCCGGTCCTGCGCGCGGCTCACGCGCTGCGGGGACGGAACGTCACTTGGGCACGATCACCGGGATGTCCAGGAGCACCTGGGTACCGCGCTCCGGAGCGGCCACCATGTCGAAGGTGCCGCCCAACTCGCCCTCCACCAGCGTCCGTACGATCTGAAGGCCGAGGTTGCCCGAGCGGTGCGGGTCGAAGCCCTCGGGCAGTCCGACCCCGTCGTCCTGGACGGTGACCAGCAGCCGGGCGTCCTTCGAGGTGCCGCCGCGCACCGCGGAGACCTCGACGGTTCCCCGGTCGCCCTCGCGGAAGCCGTGTTCCAGCGCGTTCTGGAGGATCTCGGTGAGCACCATGGAGAGCGGGGTCGCGACCTCGGCGTCCAGGATGCCGAAGCGGCCGGTGCGCCGGCCGGTGACCTTGCCCGGCGAGATCTCGGCGACCATGGCGAGCACCCGGTCGGCGATCTCGTCGAACTCCACCCGCTCGTCCAGGTTCTGGGAGAGCGTCTCGTGTACGATCGCGATCGAGCCGACGCGGCGCACGGCCTCCTCCAGGGCTTCCCGGCCCCGGTCCGAGTCGATGCGGCGGGCCTGGAGCCGCAGCAGGGCCGCCACCGTCTGGAGGTTGTTCTTCACCCGGTGGTGGATCTCCCGGATGGTGGCGTCCTTGGTGATCAACTCACGCTCGCGGCGGCGCAGTTCGGTGACGTCGCGGAGCAGGACCAGGGAACCGACGCGGGTGCCCTTGGGCTTGAGCGGGATCGCCCGGAGCTGGATCACCCCGTCGGCGCTCTCGATCTCGAACTCGCGGGGCGCCCAGCCGCTGGCCACCTTCGACAGCGCCTCGTCAACCGGGCCCCGGGACGGGGCGAGTTCGGCGGTCGTGGAACCGAGGTTGTGGCCGACCAGGTCGGAGGCCAGACCGATGCGGTGGTACGCGGAGAGCGCGTTCGGCGAGGCGTACTGGACGATGCCGTCCGCGTCGAGGCGGATCAGTCCGTCGCCGACCCGGGGAGAGGCGTCCATGTCGACCTGCTGGTCGGGGAACGGGAAGGTGCCCGCGGCGATCATCTGCGCGAGGTCGGAGGCGCTCTGGAGATACGTCAGTTCGAGACGGCTCGGGGTGCGCACGGTGAGCAGGTTGGTGTTGCGCGCGATGACACCGAGGACGCGGCCCTCACGTCGTACGGGAATGGACTCGACGCGGACCGGCACCTCCTCGCGCCACTCGGGGTCGCCCTCGCGCACGATCCGGCCCTCGTCGAGCGCCGCGTCCAGCAGCGGGCGGCGGCCGCGCGGGACCAGATGGCCGACCATGTCGTCCTGGTACGAGGTGGGCCCGGTGTTGGGGCGCATCTGGGCGACCGAGACGTAACGGGTGCCGTCGCGGGTGGGAACCCACAGGACGAGGTCGGCGAAGGAGAGGTCGGAGAGCAGCTGCCACTCCGAGACCAGCAGATGCAGCCACTCGAGATCGGAGTCGTCGAGGGCTGTGTGCTGGCGTACGAGATCGTTCATGGAGGGCACGTGTGCGAGCGTACCCGGCGGATCCGACAGGTCCCGAAATCGGCCACGCGCCCGGGGCTGCGGAGGGGCGCCGCACCGGCCCCGGAAACACCCGCGGGCCGCGGCGCCTGAGAGGGACCCTCAGCCCTCCCGGCACCGCAGCCCGGAGCAACAACGGCCGTGGGGTGTGCGGTCCCGGTCGGCCGAAGAGAGGAGCCGGTGCAGTCAGGGCAGAGAGCGCCGGTTCCTCGGTCCGTCTTCCTGTGCGGGGAAGACGGAGGCTTATTCAGTTTCTCAGAGCATTGTGGACTAGACCATGGTTTCGCGTCCATGCGTCGGCGGGCCGCTTCACGCGCCCGGGCCGGGCGTCGCGGTCATGGTCTTCGTCGTCCCCTCATCCAACACCAGGAGCGCCCGTCAGGCTATCCCGCTCCGGATGGTGAACAGGAGGTACGGGGACGGCTGGTGCGCCCGGCGACCGGAACAGGCAAGTCCGTTTCCGTCCGTCGCATCCACCCCACGACGCGCCCCGCACCGGGGCGACGGAAGGGTCACCCTCTGCTAGATTGGTCTATACCACATGTGTCCCCCTGCGGACTCGGTCGCCTTCCCGGGTCCCCTCTCCAGATCGGCAGGCCCAGCGTGGAAGTTGTCATCGTCCCGGACGCCAAGGCGGGCGGCGAGCTGATCGCCGAGGCCATGGCGGAGCTGCTCGGACGCAAGCCCGACGCGGTCCTCGGCGTGGCCACCGGCTCGACGCCGCTGCCCATCTACACGGCGCTGACGGCCCGGGTGCGGTCCGGCGCCGTGGACACCTCGGCCGCGCGCATCGCGCAGCTCGACGAGTACGTGGGCCTGCCGGCCGAGCACCCCGAGTCCTACCGCTCGGTGCTGCGGCGCGAGGTGCTGGAGCCGCTGGGCATCGGCATGGACGCGTTCATGGGGCCCGACGGCACGGCGGCGGACGTCCAGGCCGCGTGCGAGGCCTACGACAGGGCTCTGGCGGCGGCGGGCGGGGTCGATCTCCAGCTCCTGGGGATCGGGACGGACGGGCACATCGGGTTCAACGAACCGTGCTCCTCCCTCGCCTCGCGGACCCGGATCAAGACGCTGACCGAGCAGACCCGGGTGGACAACGCGCGGTTCTTCGACAGCGACATCGAGCAGGTGCCGCACCACGTCATCACCCAGGGCATCGGCACGATCCTGGAGGCCCGCCACCTGGTGCTGCTCGCCACCGGCGAGGGCAAGGCGGACGCCGTCGCGGCGACGGTCGAGGGGCCGGTCGCCGCGGTCTGCCCGGCGTCGGCGCTCCAGCTGCACCCGCACGCGACGGTGGTCGTCGACGAGGCCGCCGCGTCCAAGCTGAAGCTCGCGGACTACTTCCGCCAGACCTTCGCCGCCAAGCCGGACTGGCAGGGCATCTAGAACCGCCGAAACGGCACGCCACCCCGCTAACAGAGCGATGCCGGGCACTCCCGAAGGAGTGCCCGGCATCGGTGCTCGGTGACCTGGGGCCCGGTTCCTCAGGTGGCCGCGATGGCCTCCGCCGCCGCCTGGCCGCACACCCGGGCCGCGCCGTGGGTGGCGATGTGCAGGGTGCCGCGGGGTGCCGACCGGGGGACGCCCATCTCGACCACGACGGTGTCGGGACGGGCGGCGAGCAGGGTGTCGAGGGCCGCGGCCATCCAGGGATGGCGGTGCTCGTCGCGGACCACCGCGACGAGGGGCCGGCCGGCGGCGGCCGCGAGGGCCGAGGCGCCCGCGTCCTCGCCGGTGAAGCTGCCGGTCTCGGTGCCGGGAAACAGCCGGGCCAGCTCCGCCGCCACGCCCCAGGGGGTCTCGTCACCGACGGCGATGTTCGCGACCGGGGTGAGCGCGGCCACGTAGGGAGCCTCGGTGAGCGGGGCGTACGACGCCGAGCGGGTCACGGTCAGCGCCCGCCGGGCGGCGACCAGCCCCACGTCGGGGCCCCCGCCGGAACCCCCCGCCGTGCCCGTGGCCCTGGCCGCACCGGCACCATGCGTACCGTCCGCAGCGCCCGCGCCACCGGCGACATCCGTGACCCCAGCGCCACCCGCACCGCCTACCCCTCCCGTACCGGCCGAGCCGTTCGAGGCGTTCGAGCCGTTCAAGCCATTCGTGTGAGGGACGGCCACCTGGCCCGAGGGGGCCGGGGAGGCCTCGCGGGCCGCGGCGGCCGCGGCGGTCCACTCGGCCAGCGCCCGCACCCGGTTCGCCGCGTCCGCGAGGCGCTCCTCGGAGAGCTCGCCGGCCCGGACGGCGGAGACCAGGGCGTCGCGCAGCCGCCGCACGGTGTCGTCGTCCGCCAGTCCCCCGCCGACGCAGATGGCGTCCGCGCCGGCCGCGATGGCCAGTACGCTGCCCCGCTCGATGCCGTACGTGGCCGCGATGGCCTGCATCTCCATGCCGTCGGTGACGATGAGGCCGTCGTAGCCGAGCTCCTCGCGCAGCAGGCCCGTGAGGATGCGGCGGGAGAGGGTGGCCGGGCGGTCCGGGTCCAGGGCCGGGACGAGGATGTGCGCACTCATCACGGCCCGGCTGCCCGCGGCGATCGCGGCCCTGAAGGGGACGAGTTCGCGGGACTTGAGGACCGACAGGTCCGCGTCGATGCGCGGCAGGGCGTGGTGGGAGTCCACCGCGGTGTCCCCGTGGCCCGGGAAGTGCTTGGTGCACGCGGCCACGCCCGCGGCCTGGAGACCGGTGACGTAGGCGGCCGTGTGCCGGGCCACCAGGGCGGTGTCGGCGCCGAAGGACCGTACGCCGATGACCGGGTTGGCGGGGTTGGAGTTCACGTCGGCGGACGGTGCCCAGTTGAGGTTCACCCCGCACGCGGCCAGTCTGCGGCCGAGTTCGAGGGCGACCTGCTCGGTGAGCGCCACGTCGTCGACGGCGCCCAGCGCGTGGTTGCCCGGGAAGGACGATCCGGTGCGCACCTCCAGGCGGGTGACATCACCGCCCTCCTCGTCGATGGCGACCAGGACGTCGTCACGTTCCGCGCGCAACTGGGCTGTCAGGGAGGCCAGTTGATCGGGCGAGGCGATGTTGCGGCCGAACAGGCCGACGGAGGCGAGGCCTTCACCGAGCCGGCGCAGCAGCCAGTCCGGGGCCGTGGTCCCGGTGAAACCGGGCTGGAGCACGGTGAGGGCGTCGCGCGTCAGGGTGTCTGTACCGCTGGCGAATGTCGTCATCGGGGGCGTTATCCCTTCACGGCGCCCGCGGTCAGACCCGCGGCCATCTTGCGCTGGACGAGGAGGAACAGGACGACGATCGGCACGGCCATCAGGGTGGCTCCGGCCATCATCGGGGCGTACTCGGTGCCGTGCTTGGTGGTGAAGTTGCCGAGCCAGACCGTGGCGGTCTGGTTCTCCTGGCTCAGCAGCATGAGGGCGTAGAGGTATTCGTTCCAGGCCTGGATGAAGGCGTAGACGGACGTCGCGACCATGCCGGGGGCCAGCAGCGGGAAGACGACGCGGATGAAGGCGCCGGTGCGGCTGCATCCGTCGACCATGGCCGCCTCCTCCAGCTCCTTGGGGATGTTGACGATGAACCCGCGCAGCGTCCACACCGTGAAGGGGAGGATGAAGGTCAGATAGGTGAGGATCAGACCGGAGAGCTTGTCGTACTGGTGCAGGTCGTTCAGCAGCAGGAAGACCGGGATGATCATGGCGACCAGCGGAATCATCTGGACCGCGAGGATGCCGACGATCACGACCTTGCGGCCGCGGAAGGCGAAGCGGGAGATGGCCAGCGCGGCCAGCATCCCGACCACGATGCCGATCACGACCACCGAGAGCGACACGATCAGGCTGCGGCCCACCGGGCCCCAGAAGTCGGCGATGTCCAGCGCGCGGCGGAAGTTGTCGAGCGTGAACCCGGTGGGGAGCAGGCTCGGATCGGAATCGATGGCGTCCTTGGCCGGCTTGATCGCCGTGTTGAGCATCCAGTAGACGGGGAAGCCCGCAGTGAGGAAGACGAACAGGCCGAGCAGGTTCCAGCCGAGTTTGGACTTGCGGGGCCCGGAGGACTTCCGCCCCGTGGCGGACTTGCGCCCGGAGGGGGCGACGGCGTCCGTGATGGTCATTCGACCTCTCCGATCTGGAGCATCTGGCGCATGTAGACGGCGACCACGCCCAGGAGCAGCAGCACGGTCAGCACGGCGATCGCCGACCCCTGCGCGTAGTCGTTGACGACGAAGGCCCGGTCGTAGGAGTACGTGGTGAGCAGCTGGAACTCCGCCTCCGGGTGGCCGCCGCGCATGACGAAGACCTGCGGGAAGACACCCATGTCCCAGATGACGGAGAGCGTCGTCAGCATGACGATGATCGGCTTGAGGATCGGCAGGGTGACATGGCGGAAGACGCCCCAGGAACCCGCGCCGTCGAGCCGTGCGGCCTCCTCCAGCTCGGCGGGGACCTGGGTGAGTCCGGCGCTGAGGGTGATGACCACGAAGGGCACCGCGCCCCAGACGACCAGGAGCATGATCACGCTCAGGCCCTGCGCTCCGCTGGCGAACCAGTTGTGGCCGATCATGTCGACGCCGGGCAGCTTGCTGAGCAGCGCGTTGAAGACGCCGTAGTCGGAGTCGAAGAGCCATTTGAAGACGGTGGTGGCCACGATGATGGGCATGCCCCAGCTGGCCACCAGCACGATGTTGATCAGCGTCTTCATCCAGCCGGACACCCGCTGGAGGAGCAGGGCGATCAGCATGCCGATGACCATCGTGAAGACGACGGCCCCGCCGGCGAACAGGATGGTCCTGACGACCACCCGCCAGAACTCGCTGTCCGAGAGCACGCCCTTGAAGTTGTCGAAGCCGACCGACTCCGGCGGCTGGAAGCCCCAGAGCTGGGACTGCCCGAACTTCTGGAAGGAGAGCGTGACCAGGCGCACCAGGGGGTAGCCGAGGACCACGGCGAGGATCAGCAGACAGGGGGCGAGCAGGGCCCATGGGGCCGCGGCCGCTCCCTGAGTCCGCCGGGCGCGTGGCGCCTTCACTGCGGCCGGTGGCGGTGCCTGCCGCGGTGGCGGCACCTTGGCGTGGGTGGTCGTGTCGGCACTCATCGCGCGCTCCTCAGCGGTCCCTCAGGTCGTACGAAAGCGAAGGCCCGTACGGCGGGGCGGCCGGGACCGACCCCTGGCCGGGCCGTACGGGAGGCAGGGCCCCGTCCCTCCGTTGCGGAGGACCGACGGGGCCCTGCTCTCAGGTCACTTGGTGTTGATGACCTTGTCGATCGCGGCGTCCGCTTCCTTCGCGGCGTCCGCGACGGACTTCTTGCCGGTGCCGATGTTCTGGAGCATGGTCTGGAGGACCTGGGCCTTCTCGACCTGGCCCCAGCCCGGCGCCATCGGGACGAACCAGCTGGACTCGGCGGCGGTGGCCGGGACGGCCGTGGCCGGGTCGCTCTGGAGGCTGACGAGGTCGGTCTTGTTGTTGGGCAGGTTGCCCTTGGCCATCAGGCCCTTCTGGCCCTTGGCGCCGGTGAACGCGTTGATCCACTCGGCGGCGACGGCCTGCGCCTTCGACTTCACCGGGACGGCGAGGTCGGAGCCGCCCAGGAAGACCGGGAGGTTCTTGCCGGACGGGCCGGGCATCACGAAGTTCTCGAGGTTGCCCTTGAGCTTGCCGGTCTTGTCGCTCTTCGGGTCCTCGGCGGTCGCGCCCTCCCAGGCGGCACCGAAGATCATGCCGGACTTGCCCTGGCCGTAGACGATGTAACGGTCGGACTCGTCCTTGGTCTTGTCGCCGTGCATGTACTTGTCGACGATGGTCTTGAACTCGTTGAGACCCTTGACCGACTCGGGCGAGGAGAGGTTGGCCTTCCACTGGCCGCCCTCCTCCTTCGCGATGGAGCCGCCGGCGTCGTAGACGAAGGACATGGCCGCGTACCAGTCACGGGTGGGCTGGTACCAGGCGCTGAACTTGGCGCCCTCCTTCTTCTGGATCTTGTCCAGGTCGGAGGTGAGCTCCGCGTACGTCTTCGGCGTGGACTTCACGCCGGCCGAGGCGGCGATGTCCTTGCGCCAGTTGCCGACGCGGCCACCGGCGTAGTACGGCACGCCGTAGGTCTTGCCGTCGTAGGTCACGGACTCCTTGAGTCCGTCGAGCCAGACGTTCGAGTTCTCGAACTTCGAGGCGTCCAGGGGAGCGAAGGCGCCCTTGACCATGTAGCCGAGCATCTCGGAGTTGCCCATCTCGACCACGTCCGGCGCCTTGTCGGTGGCGAGGACCGCGTCGAGCTTGGTGTTCTTGTCCGGCCAGCCGTAGTACTCGTGCTTGATCTTGATGCCGGGGTGCTTCGCCTCGATCGCCTGGTCGGCCTGCTTGACCAGGTCGGGCCAGTTGTTCTGCGCGTCGACCGTGAGCCAGACCGTCAGCTCCTTGGCGTCCGCGCCCTTGTCCGACCCCCCGGACTTGTTGTCGTTCCCGCACGCCGCGACGGAGAACATCATGCCCGCGATACCGATCGCGGCTATCAGCTTGCGCTTCACGCCACCCTCCTCAGGGATGCCACAAACCCCCCTGCTCCCCCGCGGTGACATAAGCCGTGTACCGCCCGTGGGGCCGGGACTGGACCAATGGTGTAGACCAGTACCCGGAGCTTGGCCTAGACCTAGGGGGGTGTCAAGGGTGTGTAAGCCCGTCCAGTCGGCCGTTATGGGACCTACATATGCAAGGACCTTTAAGTAGCCAAGCGGCACAAAATACGGCCGAGTTCGCGGCCTGCGAAGGAACCGCTCACGGACCGTGCGCGGCGGCCGGGACACCACCGTCTGCACGCGATGGACTAGACCAACAGGTACGCCGACGGTATATAGAGGGGATCACGGAGCGTGCGGGGAACACGCGAACAGCAAGCCGTGCCACGATGTGAGCCGTGGCCGACGACATGGCGGTCGCATCGGCATCCGGAGCCGGGAAGGCAGAGCATGAGCACCGACGTCAGCAGTGCGGAGAACGAGGGTGGGGCGCCCATCCGTACCGCGCGCGTGCCCAAGTACTACCGCCTCAAGAAGCACCTGCTCGACATGACGGAGACGCTGCCGCCCGGCACGCCGGTGCCGCCCGAGCGGACCCTCGCCGCCGAGTTCGACACCTCGCGGACCACGGTGCGGCAGGCCCTTCAGGAGCTGGTCGTCGAGGGCCGCCTCGAACGCATCCAGGGCAAGGGCACCTTCGTCGCCAAGCCGAAGGTCTCCCAGGCGCTCCAACTGACCTCGTACACCGAGGACATGCGCGCCCAGGGCCTCGAACCCACCTCGCAGCTGCTGGACATCGGCTACATCACCGCGGACGACGCCCTCGCCGGGCTGCTCGACATCTCCGCCGGCGGCCGGGTGCTGCGCATCGAGCGGCTGCGCCTCGCGAGCGGCGAGCCCATGGCCATCGAGACGACCCATCTTTCGGCCAAGCGCTTCCCCGCCCTGCGCAGGTCGCTGGTCAAGTACACGTCGCTCTACACCGCGCTCGCCGAGGTGTACGACGTCCATCTCGCCGAGGCCGAGGAGACCATCGAGACCTCGCTGGCCACCCCGCGCGAGGCCGGACTGCTCGGCACGGACGTGGGCCTGCCCATGCTGATGCTCTCCCGCCACTCGCTCGACCGGCAGGGCGAGCCGGTGGAATGGGTGCGCTCGGTCTACCGCGGCGACCGGTACAAGTTCGTCGCCCGCCTCAAGCGCCCGCAGGACTGAGCGGTACGGAGCACGCGGCGGGCACGGGGCACCTCCCCGTGCCCGACACGAACCCTCCACACCGGCCGCCGCGCTGCGGTGTTCCCTAAAACCTGACCGTCCCCTAGATTGCCTGCGCGTTACCCAGGTGATCGATGAGGGGACGGAGACGACCTGTGTCAGACCTGCCCGAAGTGAAACCACCGGTGGTGACACCGGTACGTGTGGTGATCGGCCTGTGCCTGCTCGCGCCCTTCGTGGCGATGCTGTGGGTCGGCTCCTACACGAAGACCGACCCGGCGTTCATCGGTATCCCGTTCTTCTACTGGTACCAGATCCTGTGGGTGCCCCTCTCCACGCTGCTCACCGTGATCGCGTACCAGCTGTGGCGGCGTGAGCAGCGGGCCCGCACCTCCGCGAAGGAGGGTGCGGAAGCATGAAAGACGGTGTGAACGGCGTCGCCCTCGGCGTCTTCATCTTCTTCTTCCTGGCCGTCACGGTCCTGGGATTCCTGGCCGCGCGCTGGCGCAGGGCCGCCGACGAGCACACGCTCGACGAATGGGGCCTGGGCGGACGGTCCTTCGGGACCTGGGTGACCTGGTTCCTGCTCGGCGGCGATCTCTACACCGCGTACACCTTCGTCGCCGTGCCCGCGGCGGTCTACGCGGCGGGCGCGGCCGGCTTCTTCGCCGTGCCGTACACGATCCTGGTCTATCCGCTGATCTTCACCTTCCTGCCCCGCCTGTGGTCGGTCTCGCACCGCCACGGCTATGTGACGACCTCGGACTTCGTGCGCGGCCGCTTCGGCTCCAAGAGCCTGTCCCTCGCCGTGGCCGTCACCGGCATCCTCGCCACCATGCCGTACATCGCGCTCCAACTCGTCGGCATCCAGGCCGTTCTGGACGTGATGGGCGTGGGCGGCGGCGCGTCCTCCAACTGGTTCGTCAAGGACCTTCCGCTGCTCATCGCGTTCGGCGTGCTGGCCGCGTACACCTACTCCTCGGGTCTGCGGGCGCCCGCTCTGATCGCGTTCGTGAAGGACACGCTGATCTACATCGTGATCGCGGTGGCGATCATCTACATCCCGATCAAGCTCGGCGGCTTCGACGAGATCTTCAAGGCGGCGGGCGCCAAGTACACGGCCGCGGGCGCCGGCGGGATCGTCCCCGCCGAGGCGGGCCAGTGGACGTACGCCACCCTGGCGCTCGGCTCGGCACTGGCGCTGTTCATGTATCCGCACTCCGTCACCGCGACGCTGTCCGGACGCAGCCGGGAGGTCATCCGCCGCAACACCACGATCCTGCCGCTGTACTCGCTGATGCTGGGCCTGCTCGCCCTGCTCGGGTTCATGGCGATCGCCGCCGGGGTGAAGGTCACCAACGGCCAACTGGCCATCCCCCAGCTCTTCGAGAACATGTTCCCCGACTGGTTCGCGGGCGTCGCGTTCGCCGCCATCGGCATCGGGGCGCTCGTCCCGGCGGCCATCATGTCGATCGCGGCCGCGAACCTTTTCACCCGCAACATCTACAAGGACTTCATCAACCCGGCCGCGACCCCACGGCAGGAGACCAGGGTCTCCAAGCTGGTCTCGCTCCTGGTGAAGGTGGGCGCCCTGGTCTTCGTCCTGACGATGGACAAGACCGTCGCGATCAACTTCCAGCTGCTGGGCGGCATCTGGATCCTCCAGACCTTCCCCTCGCTGGTCGGCGGCCTCTTCACCCGCTGGTTCCACCGCTGGGCGCTGCTGGGCGGCTGGGCGGTCGGCATGCTCTACGGCACGATCGCCGCCTACGGGGTGGCCTCCCCGACCCAGAAGCACTTCGGCGGCAGCTCGAAGGACATCCCCGGCATCGGGGAGATCGGTTACATCGGCCTGACGGCGTTCGTCCTGAACGCTGCCGTGGCCGTGGTCCTCACCTTCGCCCTCAGGACGTTCAAGGCCCCCGACGGCGTCGACGAGACCTCGCCCGGGGACTACACGGCCGACGCGGGCGACCCCGGCGTCGAGACGGAGCTCCCGCCGGCCACGGCCGACGCGAGCCACTAGGGCCCCTGGGGCCGGCCTCGGAACAGGCGCGAGCGGCGGGCCGCCGGAGGGCATCCGGCGGCCCGCCGCCGTGCCGGGCGGGCACACCGGCCCGCACGGACATCGGCCCCTTCCGGAGCTCGGCGACGTCCCGCCGCTCACCCACGCGTTGGCGTTCCGGCACGCTCCGTAGCGCCCTTGGACACACAGCCGACACAACATGTGGGGGCAGTCCCGAAGCCCGGCACAAGATGTATGCTCATGGTCGCTGTCGCCGCAGGGGAATCCGGTGCGAATCCGGAACTGTCCCGCAACGGTGTACTTGTGCGTGTTCGCGTCTGCGTGTGCCCGTACTCGCGTCAGTCCGAGGACCTGCCGACAGCGCGCCCCGGCCGTCCGGCCCGGGTGCCGATGACGTCCGGGCCTCGCGGAATGGGCCGGTGGACGCGGTGCGCTGTGCCCGAAAGCGCTCCCGTGTGCCCCGTCCCCGCTCGTGAGGCCCCGTGCCGAGCGAGGAGAGCCACACGTGACCATCGCGCCAGCCGATCCGGCTTCAGTGACCGCGCAGCAGGCCCCGGTGGAGACCGACGGTCCCGGAACCGTGCTGCTGCGGACCCTGACGGATCTGACCGCCGACCTCCCCGACGCCGACCCCGGCCGGGTCGCCGCCGCGGCGCTGCGCGGCCGGTCCGCCCGTGCCGACGAGGCCGAGCTGCGCGAACTGGCCACCGAGGCGGCCGCGGGCCTCATCTCCGAGGACCCCGCCTACTCGCGGCTCGCCGCCCGCCTGCTCGCGGTCACCATCGCCGCGGAGGCCGCCTCCCAGGGCGTCACGACCTTCTCCGAGTCGGTCGCCGTCGGCCACCGCGAGGGCCTGATCGCCGACCGCACGGCCGCGTTCGTGCGGCTGCACACGGACCGCCTGGACGCGCTGACCGACGCCGAGGGCGACGACCGCTTCGGCTACTTCGGGCTGCGCACGCTGCACTCCCGCTATCTGCTCCGGCACCCGATCACCCGCAAGGTCGTCGAGACGCCCCAGCACTTCATGCTGCGGGTGGCCTCCGGTCTCGCGGAGGACGACACCGTCCGTTCCCTGGACGAGGTCGCGGCGCTCTACCGGCTCATGAGCCGCCTGGACTACCTGCCCTCCTCCCCCACGCTCTTCAACTCCGGTACGCGGCACCCCCAGATGTCGTCCTGCTACCTCCTCGACTCCCCGCTGGACGAGCTGGACTCCATCTACGACCGCTACCACCAGGTGGCCCGCCTGTCGAAGCACGCGGGCGGCATCGGCCTGTCGTACTCCCGTATCCGCAGCCGCGGTTCGCTGATCCGCGGCACCAACGGGCACTCCAACGGCATCGTCCCGTTCCTCAAGACCCTCGACGCCTCGGTGGCCGCGGTGAACCAGGGCGGCCGGCGCAAGGGCGCGGCCGCGGTCTACCTGGAGACCTGGCACTCCGACATCGAGGAGTTCCTTGAGCTGCGCGACAACACCGGTGAGGACGCCCGGCGTACGCACAACCTGAACCTCGCGCACTGGATCCCGGACGAGTTCATGCGCCGGGTGAACGAGGACGGCGTCTGGTCGCTGTTCTCCCCCGCCGACGTGCCGGAACTGGTCGACCTGTGGGGCGACGCGTTCGACGCGGCCTACCGCAAGGCCGAGGAGGCGGGCCTCGCCAGGAAGACCATCCCGGCCCGCGACCTGTACGGCCGCATGATGCGCACCCTCGCGCAGACCGGCAACGGCTGGATGACCTTCAAGGACGCCGCCAACCGGACCGCCAACCAGACGGCGGAGCCGGGCCACACCGTCCACTCCTCGAACCTGTGCACCGAGATCCTGGAGGTCACGGACGACGGCGAGACGGCGGTCTGCAACCTGGGCTCGGTCAACCTCGGCGCGTTCGTGACCGGCGGTGACATCGACTGGGAGCGGCTCGACGAGACCGTGCGCACCGCGGTCACCTTCCTCGACCGCGTGGTGGACATCAACTTCTACCCGACCGAGCAGGCGGGCCGCTCCAACGCCAAGTGGCGTCCGGTCGGCCTGGGCGCGATGGGCCTCCAGGACGTCTTCTTCAAGCTGCGGATCCCCTTCGACTCGCCCGAGGCCCGCGCCCTGTCGACCCGGATCGCCGAGCGGATCATGCTCGCCTCCTACGAGGCCTCCGCGGACCTCGCCGAGCGCAACGGACCGCTCCCGGCCTGGGAGAAGACCCGGACCGCTCGTGGCGTGCTGCACCCGGACCACTTCGACGTGGAGCTGAACTGGCCGGAGCGCTGGACCGCCCTGCGCGAGCGGATCGCCTCGGTCGGCATGCGCAACTCGCTGCTGCTGGCCATCGCGCCGACGGCCACCATCGCGTCCATCGCGGGCGTGTACGAGTGCATCGAGCCGCAGGTGTCGAACCTGTTCAAGCGCGAGACGCTGTCGGGTGAGTTCCTCCAGGTCAACTCGTACCTGGTGGCCGAGCTGAAGGCGCTCGGCGTGTGGGACGCGCAGACCCGTGAGGCGCTGCGCGAGTCCAGCGGCTCGGTGCAGGGCTTCACCTGGGTCCCGCAGGACGTCCGCGACCTGTACCGCACGGCGTGGGAGATCCCGCAGCGCGGCCTGATCGACATGGCCGCCGCCCGCACCCCGTTCCTGGACCAGGCCCAGTCGCTGAACCTGTTCCTGGAGACGCCGACCATCGGCAAGCTCTCCTCGATGTACTCCTACGCGTGGAAGGCCGGCCTGAAGACGACGTACTACCTGCGTTCGCGCCCGGCGACACGCATCGCCCGCGCGGCCCAGGCCCAGGCGCGGCCCGAGGCCGTCATCCCCGTCCAGCAGGCCGCCGACCCCGACGCCGTCGCCTGCTCCCTTGAGAACCCCGAGTCCTGCGAGGCCTGCCAGTAATGAGCTCAACCGAGAAGAACCTGCTCGACCCGGGCTTCGAACTCACCCTGCGTCCCATGCGTTACCCGGACTTCTACGAGCGCTACCGGGACGCGATCAAGAACACCTGGACCGTCGAGGAGGTCGACCTCCACTCGGACGTCGCCGACCTCGCGAAGCTGACGCCGGGTGAGCAGCACATGATCGGCCGGCTGGTCGCGTTCTTCGCGACGGGCGACTCGATCGTGTCGAACAACCTGGTGCTGACGCTGTACAAGCACATCAACTCCCCCGAGGCGCGGCTGTACCTGAGCCGTCAGCTCTTCGAGGAGGCCGTGCACGTCCAGTTCTATCTGACGCTGCTCGACACCTACCTGCCCGACCCCGAGGACCGCACGGCGGCCTTCGCGGCCGTCGAGAACATCCCCTCCATCCGCGAGAAGGCGCAGTTCTGCTTCAAGTGGATGGACTCGGTCGAGAAGCTGGACCGGCTGGAGACCAAGGCCGACCGCCGCCGCTTCCTGCTGAACCTGATCTGCTTCGCCGCGTGCATCGAGGGGCTCTTCTTCTACGGGGCGTTCGCGTACGTCTACTGGTTCCGCAGCCGGGGTCTGCTGCACGGTCTGGCGACGGGCACCAACTGGGTGTTCCGCGACGAGACGATGCACATGAGCTTCGCCTTCGAGGTCGTCGACACCGTCCGCAAGGAGGAGCCGGAGCTCTTCGACGACCTGCTCCAGGAGCAGGTGACCGACATGCTGCGCGAGGCCGTCGAGGCCGAGCTCCAGTTCGGCCGTGACCTGTGCGGCGAGGGCCTGCCGGGCATGAACACCGACTCGATGCGGCAGTACCTGGAGTGCGTGGCGGACCAGCGCCTCCAGCGCCTGGGCTTCGCGCCGGTGTACGGCTCCGAGAACCCGTTCTCCTTCATGGAGCTCCAGGGTGTCCAGGAGCTGACCAACTTCTTCGAGCGCCGGCCGTCGGCGTACCAGGTCGCGGTGGAGGGCACCGTCGACTTCGACGAGGACTTCTGAGAGACGCGGTCGTCCTGACCGTTCGTCACCGGTGAGAGCCGGGCCGCCTGGTGCGGCCCGGCTTTCGTCACGTACTGCCCCCGCGCCTCCAATCGCCGTCCCAATCCCCTCCCATGGAGCGGCAAAGTTCTTCCGGCACGCCTGTTCGCACCTCGTTCCCCCCGGCTACGTTCTGGCCGTCCCGTCACGCCAGGCACCGCGGCACACCGGGACGACTGATTTGGCATGCCCATGACGTGTCTCTCCACGTTCACGCTACGCGCGTCACGGGCGTGCCGCTTCAGAGCGCCGAGAACCCCACTTCCGGCCCTGGCACCGCGGACGGCCCCACCCGGGCCCGAGCGGCACCGGCCTCGAACCGATGGAGGCGACACCCCCATGCGTTCCCAGCGCCCGATACCCGCCGGCAGACCGGCCCGGAGCCTGCGAAGACTCCTCACCACCGCCCTCCCCGCCCTGGCACTCGGCCTCGCCGGGTTCACCGCGGCCCCGCCCGCGAGCGCGCAACCCGCGCCGGCCCCCCACGTGTCGCGCACCACCCAGAACGCCCGGTCCCTCACCGACCCCTCCCGGCAGACGGTCCACGCGACCGGCAGGGCCGGACAGAAGGTCGCGACCAAGCACCTGTGCGCCGCGGCGGCCAAGCCCGGCCAGATGTCCTGCTTCGCCCAGCGCCGTACCGACATCGCGCAGAAGCTCGCGGCGAAGGTCTCCCCCGACGCCGCCGCCGCGGTGTCCGGCCTCAGCCCGGCGAACCTGCACAGCGCCTACAGCCTGCCCTCGACGGGCGGCTCCGGCATGACGGTCGCCGTGGTCGACGCCTACAACGACCCGAACGCCGCCGCCGACCTGGCCACCTACCGCACGCAGTTCGGCCTGTCCGCCTGCACCAAGGCCAACGGCTGCTTCAAGCAGGTCAGCCAGACGGGCTCGACCACCTCGCTGCCGACGAACGACACCGGCTGGGCGGGTGAGGAGGCGCTCGACATCGACATGGTCAGCGCCGTCTGTCCCAACTGCAACATCATCCTCGTCGAGGCCAGCTCCGCGAACGACTCCGACCTCGGCATCGCGGAGAACGAAGCCGTCACGCTGGGCGCGAAGTTCGTCTCCAACAGCTGGGGCGGCTCCGAGTCCTCCTCGCAGACCAGCGAGGACACCTCGTACTTCAAGCACCCGGGCGTCGCGATCACCGTCTCCTCCGGTGACGAGGCCTACGGCGCCGAGTACCCGGCGACCTCCCAGTACGTGACCGCCGTCGGCGGTACCGCGCTGAGCACCTCCTCCAACTCCCGTGGCTGGAGCGAGTCGGTCTGGAAGACCAGCAGCACCGAGGGCACCGGATCCGGCTGCTCCGCCTACGACGCCAAGCCCGCCTGGCAGACCGACACCGGCTGCACCAAGCGCATGGAGGCCGACGTCTCCGCGGTGGCCGACCCCGCGACCGGCGTGGCGGTCTACGACACCTACGGCGGCTCCGGCTGGGCGGTCTACGGCGGCACCAGCGCCTCCTCGCCCATCATCGCGGGCGTGTACGCGCTGGCCGGCACCCCCGGCTCCAGCGACTACCCGGCGAAGTACCCCTACTCCCACACCTCGAACCTGTACGACGTGACCAGCGGCAACAACGGCTCCTGCTCCACCTCGTACTTCTGCACCGCGGGCACCGGCTACGACGGCCCGACCGGCTGGGGCACCCCCAACGGCACGGCCGCCTTCACCTCGGGCACCAGCACCGGCAACACCGTGACCGTCACCAACCCGGGCAGCCAGTCCACGGCCACCGGCGGCGCGGCGAGCCTTCAGATCTCGGCGAGCGACAGCGCGGGCGCGGCCCTCACCTACAGCGCGACCGGACTGCCGACCGGCCTGTCGATCGGCGGCTCGACCGGTCTGATCTCCGGCACCGCGAGCACCGCGGGCACCTACGCGGTCACCGTCACCGCGAAGGACAGCACCGGCGCCTCCGGCTCGGCCTCGTTCACCTGGACCGTCAGCACCTCGGGCGGCGGCACCTGCACCTCGGCGCAGCTGCTCGGCAACCAGGGCTTCGAGTCCGGCGCCACCGTGTGGAGCGAGACCAGCGGTGTCATCACCAATGACACGGGCGAGGCCACGCACGCCGGCTCGTACGACGCCTGGCTCGACGGGTACGGCTCGACCCACACCGACACGCTGTCCCAGTCGGTGACCGTCCCCAGCGGCTGCAAGGCCACCTTCACCTTCTACCTGCACGTCGACACGGCCGAGACCAGCACCAGCACGGCCTACGACAAGCTCACCGTCACCGCGGGCTCCACCACGCTCGCGACCTACTCCAACCTCAACAAGGCTTCCGGGTACGCCCAGAAGAGCTTCGACCTGTCCTCCTTCGCCGGTTCGACCGTCACGCTGAAGTTCAGCGGCGTCGAGGACTCCTCGCTCCAGACCAGCTTCGTCGTGGACGACACCGCCCTCACGACCAGCTGACCCACGCCGGGGCCCCGGTCGCGAAGGCGGCCGGGGCCCTTTCGTGCGCGGGGACGGATCCTGATCAGCAGGTGGCACGTCCAACCCGCAAGGAGGCCACCTCATGCGTCGAACGACTCACACCCGGACCATCTCCCTCGCCGCCCTGACCCTGCTTCTCGCGGGCTGCGGCGGCCAAAGCGGGGGCGACACGGGCGCCGGCGGCACGGTGTCGCCGGCCCCGCCCGGGGGCACCGCGTCCCCGTCATCTCCCTCGTCCCCGTCCTCGTCCCCGTCCCGCGCGGACTGCCCGGGGGCCAAGGGAGAGCTCGGTGCCGCCGACACGGGCCACACGTACTGCCTGGCACCCGGTGAGACGATCCGCGTCTCCCTGGACGGCACCAAAGTCCGGCCCTGGAAGCCCGTCGAGACCGACGGAAAGGGCCTGGAGGCCACCAACGGCGGGATCGTCCTCCAGCCGGGTGACGCCTCCGCCGCCTACCGGGCGGTCGCGCCCGGAACGGTCCGGCTGACCTCGTCCCGCCCGCTGTGCCCGAGCGATCCGGCCCGGATCTCCTGCAAGGGGCTTCAGGCCTGGACGGTCACCGTGGTCGTGCCGAAGGCGTGAACGCGCGGCGCACGTCCAGCGGCCCGAGGGCGGCCGGACGTGCGCCGGGGTACGCGCGCGGACCCGTCTAGCGTGACCGGGCCCTCAGGCGCAGGTCGTGGGGCCGCAGGGTGATGCCGACGCGGGTCGCGTCGCTGGACCCGGAGACCGCCTCGAAGCGCCACCGGGACGCCACGGTCGCGGTGATCAGGGAGAGCAGTGCCATCGAGAAATGGTCGCTCGGGCACTTGCGGTTGCCCACGCTGAAGGGGCGCATCGCGTACTTCGGAATGTCCGCGGAGCGTTCCGGAAGCCAGCGGTCGGGATCGAAATCCAGATGCTCCTGGTACGAGCGGGGGTCGCGCTGTATCGCGTACGGGCTGTAGACGATGTCGGCACCGGCCGGAATCCGATAGCCCCCCAGCTCGGTTTCGGCCACCGCGCGCCGTGTCAATATCCATACGGCGGGGCGTAAACGCATCGCCTCGACGACGACATTGTTCGTGTGCGACAGCTTCCGGACGTGCTCGAATCCGACGGGCCGGTCTCCGGCGACGGATCGGACCTCCGCGGCCACTTTGTCCGCCTGTTCCGGATGTTCCGTCAGCACGTGGAGCAACCACATGATCGTGGAGGCTATGGTTTCGCTGCCGGGGGTCAGTATCGCGACGACTTGGTCGTGGATCTCCTGTTCGTCTATGGGGTCGCCGTCGTCGTTCTTCGCTTCCAGCAATGCCGTCAGCAAATCGTCCGGCTTTTGACCAGATGCCCGTCGCTCGTCGATGATCTCGTCGACCAGCGCGTGCAGATCGGCCAATGCGCGGTCGAATGCGCGTATCGAGGGAAGCGGGAGCCGGTAGAGCGGTCCGGCGGGTATCACCATTCGGCGGTACATCCCGCGGAAGACGGTGGCGAGCGCGAGGCTCAGCCGCTCGGCGCGCTCGTCCATGAACCGGCCGCGGAGCAGGCAGCGGGCCGCGACACGCACCGCGACGCGGAACGACTCGGAGGTGCAGTCGACCGTGGCGCCGTTCTCCCAGCGCTCCGCGAACGCCCGCGACTCCTCCTCCATGATCGGCCCGTACTCGGGGACGATGTCGGCCCGGAACGCGGGCTGTATGGTCCGGCGCTGGCGCCGGTGCTGGGATCCGTTGGCCGTGGCGACCCCCTGCTTGCCCAGCAGCCCTTCGAGCGACTCCCACAGGGGGCCGCCGATCTCGTAGTCGGGACTGAGCGCCAGCGCGCCGGTGAGCGCGGGGGTGGTGACGGCGTACACCGTCTTGGGGCCCATCCTGAGCCGGACGACGTCCCCGTGGTCGCGCAGCCCGGCCAGGAAGCCCAGCGGGTCGCGGACCAGTTTCCAGCCGTGCCCGAGCAGGGGCACCCCGCCTCCGGCGAGGGGCGGGACGGACAGCTCCCGCGCCTCGGGCACCTCGGGTCGTACCGAATCGACGGTCATTTCCCACCTGCCGCTTCATTGTTGACGTACGGGGGTGTGGAGCGGTCGTCCCAGTTGTCGACCATGTACCGGCCCGACTCGTGGTGGAACCAGTACGCGGAGCTGAACCAGTTCCGCATGTTTCCGAGGCACGCTTTGACGGCGGCGCTCGTCTCTTTTCCCCGGACCGTGCCGTCGTCGAGTAATCCGGCGAGCCGGGAAACGTCCTTCTCGACGTCGAGGAATTGCCGCACGCATTCCTCGACCCGTCGCCTCAGTTCGGTGACGGCTTCTTCGAGTGTCAGCCCCTGGTGATGAATGAGACTGATTCCGAGATTGTGGACCTCGTCGCCCGCTATTTCTTTGGGCAGCGAACACAGATCGTTGTACCAGGCGGCGAATTCCTGGCTCAGCAGCGCCGCCCGCTGAAATGCGGGATGCAGACGCACTTCGGCGGGGAGTTCCAGGCCCGCACTCGCCTCCAGAAGATCGGTCCAGATCCTGTGCGCGAAGGTGAGCCGGCGGAGTTCGAGATATTCGGCGACCGTGGGAACGGTGCCGGAGATCCGGTTCCGGAACTCCCGGTCGTACGCGTCGATCACCGCGTGGAAGTGGAGCGAGAACCGTTTGTTCCAGTTCTCGCCGAGGAACGAGTACAGCCGCACCATGCTGTCCGCGAACCCCGCGACCAGGGGATCCTGGTGGTGCAGATGGTCCCGGGGGGCATCGAGAGCGGCGTGAAGCCGGAGCCTGAGCTTCCGCCAGGCGCCCGTCCGGCCGTGGACGACGTCGCGGTCGTGCCGGTCGTCCCAGACGAAGAACCACGCACTGTAGTCCGCTATCGCCTGGAGGACCTCGTCGGAGGCGCCTATGTAGTAGCCCGCCATGAGGTCCGTGTAGCACAGGCCGTCGGCATACTCCTCGACCTTGTCCTCGGGCATCAGCCGCTTTTCGAGGAGCCAGGTCCTGGTGTTCTCCTGGAGCCTCGGCCAATACGGGTGCAGTTGACGGGGAAACTCGGACTCGATCACCGGGAGATAGAGCGCCGGTGGTACCGCGAGCGCTGTCGATGGAGAGCCGTATGAGAAAGCACGCACGAACAAACCCCTCTCAGCCGCCTGTTGACGTCACACCCCTCCCGCTGTGCCGGGCGCGCGCCGCTGCGTATCCCCGCACTTCCCATTCAGCACCACAACTGACCGTTCTGGGAACGGATTTGGTCCACCGAGTACACGACCATGCCGAGAATCTCCCCTTGTGTGACTGAATCTGGATCACCGGAGGAGCACAAGGGATCGAACATACGACGTACATGCGAACGGTGCCTGGTCAGGAGGATCACCTGTCCAAGCACCGTTCGAGTGGGCCCACGAGAGACCGTGCGTCACGCCGGTCAATTTATGTCACAGCGGCGCGGGGCGCTCGCCGGAGCGACGGCTCAGTCGTTCGCCACGATCGCGTACCGGGGCTCGTTCTCGGCCATCTGCCGCAGGGCGTCCTTGCGGTCGCGCTTGGAGAGCCGGTCGATGTACAGGTAGCCGTACAGGTGGTCCGTCTCGTGCTGGAGGCAGCGTGCGAAGTAGCCCGTACCACGCAGCCGGACCGGGTTGCCCTTCTCGTCCTGCCCGGTGACCTCGGCGTAGTCGGGACGGGCGAGCGGCGCGTAGGCCGTCGGCACGGACAGACAGCCCTCGTTGCTCTCGTCCAGCTGACGCCGGTCGGCGGGCAGGTCGACCGGCTTCGGGTTGCAGACCACCCCGACGTGCCGGACACCCTGGTCGTCCTGGCAGTCGTAGACGAAGACCTTCAGATCGACGCCGATCTGATTGGCCGCCAGGCCCACGCCCTCGGCGGTGCGCTGGCTCGCGAACATGTCGGCGACCAGCTGGTCGAGCTCGTCCCCGAACTCGGTGACGTCCTTGCACTCCTTGTGGAGCACGGGGTTGCCGACCACCGTGATCGGGCGCGAGGTGCCGCGCTCGCGGTAGCCGGCCTCGCGCTCCTCGGCGTCCTCGGTGTCGATGACGAAGCCGTCGTCGTCCACGGGGAGCACGCCCACGTGCTGCTGATCGGTGTCCTGCTGCGCCATGACGACGTACGCCTTCCTCAGACCTTGTAATTTTCTGCGACTACAGCCTAAAGGGCGCTCAGCAGACCTCTTCCAGATCCCGCCAGTCACGGGAGTCCGGACTGTCGGCGACCCAGCCGTCGAGCAGGCCGCGCACCAGCGAGGCCGGCGCCGCGAGCCCGCACTCCCGCTCGGGCACCCACAGCTGCCCGTCGGTGCGATGCCCGAGCGGACCCGGGTGCCCCGGCTCGCTGTGGTCGTGCGGGTCGAGGTGTTCCTCGTCCCCCTCGTCGGAGGGCATCCGGGACTCGGAGCACATCCGGCACAGCAGCCGCACGGACGAGGACCAGTCCTCGGCGGCGAAGCCCGCGTCGGCGGCGAGCCGCTCCAGCGCGTCCCGGTCGTCCTCGGTGGCCGCTTCGAGCAGGACGACCCAGGTCGGCACCGGTGAAGGGGCCCACAGCTCGATCTCGTCGAAGACCGGGTAGGCGTGCCCGGCGGCCGTGGTCCGCTCGCCGTGCGGTACGCCGTCGTGCAGCACGACCTCGCCCCAGCGGCGTCCGGAGGACGGCAGCGGGATCGACAGCACCTCGACGCGGGCGGGGTCCAGCCGGCGCCCCCACACCACCTCGGCCTCGCCCTCGGGCGACAGCCGGACGGCCGCGCTGCCCAGGTCCATGCCCGTCGGCTCCCCGGACACGGCGGCGCCGCCGGGCACCCGCAGCCCGTACGCCTGCCAGGAACGCCGTGCCAGCGGCCAGTCCTGGAGGGCGGTGGCCGCGATGCCCACGTTCCACCAGTCGGGTGCGCCGGTCTCCCGGTCGAGCAGCGCGACGGCCCGCAGACCCGCCGCCCGCGCCTGCTCCCAGTCGTGCCGGAACTTGTGCAGCAGGGCCAGGTTGAACCAGGACTCGGACAGCCAGGGCTCCAGGTCCGCGGCGCGCGTCAGCAGCGCCCCCGCGTCCTCGTACCGGCCGTCGCCGATCAGCGTGAACGCGCGGTCGGTGGCCTGCCGCCATGAGGCGGAGGGCCGGTGTCGTCCCTTGCCGAAGATCCTCACGATTCCCGCCTGCCAGTTCCTTGCGCTTCCCGCCTGCCGGTCCTTCGAAGAATTCCGGGGAGGCAGTGCGGCCCCGGGCCGTCCCGTGCCCCCTGACACCCTCTCCCTCGCATCCAACCACGTACCTTCGGACGACCGCTCATTACCCATGGGTTACCCAGCCCGGGGCAAGGTCAGACCGGCTCGGGACAGGACCCGGGCCAGTGACTCCACGACCTCCGGCTGGTAGTCGCGGGCGGTCGCCAGCCGCAGTTTCTCCAGTGCGGTCAGCGGCCCCGTGGGTCCCGCTTCCCGGGCCAGCTCCTCGTACGCGTTCACCGTCCGCACGATGCGCGCGGTGACGGGCTGGGCCCGGTACGGGTCCGCTTGGCGCTCCACCACGACGGCGACCGCGGCCTCCACGCCGGTCTGCCGGACGACGGCGCCGCCGAGCAGCGCGATCCGCCGCTGCTCGGCCGCCGGGAGCGCGGCGGTGGCACCCGCCGGTACGGGGTCGACCAGGCTGAGCTGCCCGATGTCGTGCATCAGCGCCGCGTACTCCAGGACCGTGAGGTCGGGCTCGGACAGACCGAGCTCCCGGCCCACGGCCCGGCTGAGGGCGGCCACCCGCCGGGCGTGCCCGGCGGGTGTGTACCCCGCGATCTCGGTCGCGCGCGCGAGGGAGGCGATGGTCTGCCGGTAGGTGACCCGCACGGCCGCGTAGCGCCGGAAGGACAGCTGGGTGAGCAGCAGCGGCAGCGAGAAGACGGGCAGGGCCCACAGGCCGACCACCGCGACCGCGAGCGCCATCACCACCCCGGTCGCGCACACGGCGGAGCCGATCCCGGGGGTGGCCCGCAGTTCGTCGCGCAGCAGCGGGCCGAAGGGCCACCGGGTCCGCGCGTGGGTCGTCGCCGCCGCGAGCACGGCGTCCCAGAGGGTGGTGAGGACCAGCAGGGCGACCAGCAGCAGCGCCTGGGCGGGGCCACCCCAGCGCAGCAACCGACCCTGGTCGTAGAGGGGTTGGAAGCAGACGGCGGCGAAGGCGACGGTCAGGACGCGGCGGGCGAGATGGTCGAGGACGGGCGCGTGTCCCCGTGCCACGTGCGGGACGCAGCCGGCCAGCGCCGCCGCCACGACGACGGCGACGACCTGGAGGACACCGTGGTCGGTGCGGTGCCCGGCGTTCTCGCCGAGCAGCGCGTAGGCGAGGGCCCCGGCGGCGCCGAGGGGCGCGGACTCCCGTTCCTCGGCCCCGTTCCACCGGGCAAGCTCGCCGACGGTCATGAGCAGGCCGAAGGCCAGTGCCGTGCCGCGTTCCTCCAGGCCGTCCCAGAGCGTGGCGCCGAGGGCGAGCAGCGCGAGGAGCAGGGCGAGGGCGCGCACGGCGGCGAGCAGGACGGGGATCCTGACGGCCGGCGCGGGCCGGGCGTGGGCCGCGTGCCGCGGGGCGGTGGTGCTCACGGTGCGCTCCGCCCGAGGGTGTCGGAGGGATGGGCCGGCGGGATGCCCGCCGCGGGGGCCGGTGCGGTGTCCGCCGTCACCGCGGGATGCCAGCCGTGCCGGTCGAGCGCCCGGACCAGGGCCGTCACCATCCGGGGGTCGAACTGGGTCCCCGCGCACCGCCCCAGTTCGTCCAGGGCCGCCGGCACCGGGCGGCCCCTGCGGTAGGACCGGGTCGAGGTCATGGCGTCGAAGGCGTCGGCGACGGCCACCACCCGGGCGAACTCGGGGATCTGGGGCCCCGCGAGCCCGTACGGATAGCCGCTCCCGTCGAGGCGTTCGTGGTGGTGCAGGATCGCCGAGCGGGCCTCGCCGAGGAACCCGATCCCACGGACCATCTCGTGGCCGTACTCGGGGTGCAGTTCGATGACCCGCCGTTCCTCGGGGGTCAGCGGTCCGTCCTTGCGCAGCAGCCGGGTGGGGACGCCGAGCTTTCCCACGTCGTGCAGGATGCCGGCGAACCGGAGCACCTCGACGCGCTCGTCGTGCATGCCCAGCTCGCGGGCGATCATCACGGACGCGCGGCCGACCCGCTCACTGTGTCCGCGGGTGTAGCCGTCCTTGATGTCGACGGCCTGGACGAGCGCGCGGATGGTGGCCTGGTGGGCGGCCCGTTCGCGGTGGTACTGGGCGAAGACCCAGCAGGACACGTACATGGGCAGCAGGACGAGCAGCGCGGCGACGGGGCCGTACGGGCTGCGCCAGAGCACCGCCATCATCAGTCCGGCGAGGCCGTGCACGGCGACCGGGGCCAGCGAGCGCGCGAAGAGTCCGTGCCAGGCCCGGCGCACCGGGGCGCGTTCGGCGAGGGCGAGGATCCCGCAGTCGAGGACGGTGAGCGCGGCGCAGAAGGCGAGCAGCGCGGCCCCGGCGGGTACGAGCGCGTACGGGAACCGGGGGGTGACCAGCGCCTCGCGGCCGCCGAGCGTCCCGTACACCCGGGAGGCCGTCCAGACGGCGACGGCGAGCTGGGCCGCGCGCCAGATCCGGCGCGGGCCGCGCGGGCGCTGTTCGACCCGGGCGAGCAGGGCCCCTGGCAGGGCGACGAGGGCGGCGGCGGGCGGGGCCAGCAGAAAGGCGCCGGCCAGCAGGACGGGGAGGAAGGCGCCCATGCCCTGGGCGGTCTCGCCGCCCGACGCGCCGCCGGCACCCGGCCGCGGCGGCAGGGTGACGCGCTCGCAGCCCGCGTACAGGGCGGCGAGCAGGGTGACGATCTCCCAGGGGACGCGCAGATGCGGCAGAGGCGCGAGACAGACGAGCGCCAGGAGAACGACACCGGCCACATACGCGCGCGCCCACGCCGGAACCGAACCCATCCCCGATACCTCCCCCGTACCTCCCCGGTCTCAGGCTCGGAGCCTAGGGCGGGAGGAAGGGGACGGGGACGGGTATGTACGAATCCGCGGGCTCCGGGCCCGCGGATTAGCACGTTCGGGTGATAAACGAAGGTCCTGCGGGCCGTGGCCCGGCCCTCTCGGCGGACGAACCGCCGGGGTCAGGACTCCTGGGCCGTCGCGGTCACGTCGTGCTCGGGCACGGTCTGTCCCGAGCGGATCAGATCGATACGGCCCATGACCTTGGCCCGCAGGTCGGTGGGCACGTCGTCATGACCGCAGCAGCGCTTGACCAGCTTCTTGACGGCCTGTTCGAGGCCGTACTTCTCCAGGCACGGAGAGCACTCCTCGAAGTGGACCTCGAACTTGGTGCAGTCCGCGTCCGGCATCTCATGATCGAGGAACTCGTACAGATGATCGAGTACCTCACTGCAATCCGTCTCGTGCGGCTCTCCGCAGCTCATGAGCCCGAGCCTTTCGCTTCGTTCGACTCTCCGGCGCCGGCGGGGACCAGCCCGCGGTCACGGGCGTAGTCCTCCAGCATGCCGCGCAGTTGGCGACGGCCCCGGTGGAGCCGGGACATCACCGTACCGATGGGTGTCCCCATGATGTCCGCGATCTCCTTGTAGGCAAAGCCCTCTACGTCCGCGAGATAGACGGCGATGCGGAATTCCTCGGGGATCGCCTGAAGCGCTTCCTTCACGTCGGAGTCGGGCAGGTGGTCCAGCGCCTGCGACTCGGCGGAACGAAGGCCCGTCGACATGTGCGACTCGGCACGCGCCAGCTGCCAGTCCTCGATCTCCTCGGCCGCACTGCGCTGGGGTTCGCGCTGCTTCTTGCGGTACGAGTTGATGAAGGTGTTGGTGAGAATGCGGTACAGCCACGCCTTGAGGTTCGTGCCCTCGCGGAACTGGTGGAACGACGCGTACGCCTTGGCGTACGTCTCCTGCACCAGGTCCTCGGCATCGGCCGGATTGCGTGTCATCCGCAGCGCGGCCGAATACATCTGGTCGAGGAATTCGAGCGCGTCCCGCTCGAAGCGCGCGGTGCGCTCGGCGGAGGTCTCCGCCGTCGCGTCGCCCGTGCCCCGGCCCTCGGGCTGCTCCGCCTGGCCGTTTTCGGTCCCTGCGTCGGTCCCAGTGACCGGACCCACCTCCTCCAGCGACGTAGCGAGACCGAGACCGGTCCCACTGGAATCGGAGGATAGACGAACATCATGCCCGCCCGCCGCCCGAATCGGGGCGTTCTTGCCCGCGTGCAGCACCGTCCAGTCCAGGTCAGCGCGGCTGCTGCGGCTCGGGCAGAAGGTCGAACCCATGCGGCGGACTTCCTCTCGTACGAACGGTGCAGCACGCGGCGTGCTGTCTGATCCGCACAACAGAAGTCCGTCACTCTGCATTCCCGGCCGTCACCCGAGTGACGCGGCCCACCGCACGACACCGTGCGTGACGACCTTCAGCGCCTCCTCCTCGCCGAGCGGAGCCCGCTTGGGGACGGCGAAGCCGTGATCGCCGTAGGGCACCTCGATCAGCTCGTACGAGCCCGGCGGGAACTCCTCCGGCCGGCCGAACGGGTCGTTGCCGCCCTGTACGACGAGTGTGGGCACCCCGGCGCCGAGCAGCTCGGCGGCGCGGGACTTCTCCGGCCTGCCCGGCGGGTGAAGCGGGAAGCTCAGGGCGAGCACCGCGGCGGCGCCCAGCTCCACCGCGGTCCGGCACGCGACCCGGGCGCCCGCGCTGCGGCCGCCGGAGATCACGGGCAGTCCCTGCGCCGCCAGCACCGGCCACACGCCCCGCCAGCCCACGTCCAGCGTCTTCGGCGCGGGCGCCACCTTCTTGCCGGCCACTCGCCAGGGCTGTTCGACAAGTGCCACGCTCACCCCGTGCTCGGGAAGCGTCTCCGCGAGCGCCCGCAGGTCCCGGGCCTCGATGCCGCCGCCCGCGCCATGGCTCACGGCGAGCACGAGCCGCGCCCCGGCCGCCCGGTGCCAGGTGATCCGGGCCGTACCGGCGCCGGTCTCGATGGTCTCGCTCACGTCGGTCCCGCTCACGTCACTGGTCCTCGTCACGTCAGAAGAGTGTGCCCTCCTCGGGCCCCTCCAGCTCCTTCAGCAGCTCCGCGCCGTTGTTGCGGACGTTGCTGACCGCGGTGGAGACGGGGTACGCCCGCATCAGTCCGGTGGGCGGCGGCGTGAGCAGGTCACGGAGCTCGTCCGGGTCCGTGCGGGAGGGGTCGAGCCAGTGGTCCCAGCGGTCGGGGGTGAGCATCAGGGGCATCCGGGGGTGGATGTCGGCCAGCGCGCGCGGGCCCTCGGCGGGGCCCACCGCGAGCGGTGCCGTCTCCGCCTCCGTGGTGATGACCGAGCAGGTCACCCACCAGGCCAGCGGATGCTCGTCCGGCAGCGTCCGGTCCCGCCAGAATTCGTAGAGTCCCGCCATCGCGAAGACCGAGCCGTCCGCGGGCGTCACGAAGTACGGCTGCTTGCGGGGCCGCTTCTTCCTGCCCTCGACCTCCAGCTCGCGTTCGGCACCGGAGGTGACCCATTCGTAGTAGCCGTCGGCCGGGACGACACAGCGCCGGGCGGCGAAGGCACGGCGGTACGAGGGCTTCTCGTGCACCGTCTCGGCGCGCGCGTTGATCATCCGGGCTGCGCCCTCGGGCGTCTTGGCCCAGGACGGGACGAGTCCCCACTTGAGCTTGCGCAGCTGGCGAACCGGCCTCGGGCTGTCCGCGTCCTTCACAGGACGGTCGAGGACGACGTAGACCTCCTTGGTCGGGGCCACGTTGTAGTCGGGCGCCAGAGTCTCCTCCGCGTCCCACTTCTCGACCTCAAAGGTTGCTGCGAGATCCTCGGGTCCACGACTGGCTGCATACCGTCCGCACATACGTGCAACACTGCCAGATTCCGCGCCGTGAAAGGGAGCCACCGCCGACAATGGACAGCACCGCATCCACCTCGCTGGCCTCGCTCAGCTCCCTGTGGGACCAGGTGTTCGGCACCCAGCCGGACCCGGACCTGTGGGTGGTGATCGCCACCATGGTCGCGGCCCTCGCGGCGATCGTCCCGCACGGGGTCTGGCGCGTCTCCCGCAACGCCATCACCATCGCGCACGAGGGCGGCCACGGGCTGGTCGCCCTGCTCACGGGCCGCAGTCTCAGCGGCATCCGGCTGCACTCCGACACCAGCGGCCTCACGGTCAGCCGCGGCAAGCCGACCGGCCTCGGCATGATCCTCACGGCCGCCGCGGGCTACACCGCTCCCCCGCTGCTCGGGCTCGGCGGCGCCGCGCTGCTCGGCGCCGGCCACATCACCCTGCTGCTGTGGGCGGCCACGGCCCTGCTGATAGCCATGCTGGTGATGATCCGTAACGCGTACGGCGCGCTCACCGTGATCCTCACCGGCGGCACCTTCCTGCTGGTGTCCTGGCTCGCCGGACCCCAGGTGCAGGCCGCGTTCGCGTACGCCGTGGTGTGGTTCCTGCTCCTCGGCGGCGTCCGCCCGGCCTTCGAACTCCAGGCGAAGCGGAGGCGGGGCGGCGCGGGCGACTCCGACGCGGACCAGTTGTCGCGGCTCACCCACGTACCGGCCGGACTGTGGCTGTTCCTCTTCCACGCCGTGTCGCTGTGCTCACTGATGGGCGGGGGCCGGTGGCTGCTGGGGCTGTGACCGGTGGGCCGCTGTCCGTGGGGCTGTGAACAGCAGGCCCGGTCCGCGTACACGGGCGCGGCGTCACCAGCCCGGCATCCCCCGGCCGACGTCACCGGCGGTGACGGACCCACGGCTGCCCGGCGCCCTGCCACTAAAGTGGGGCGCATGACCGTGAACCCCGCCCACACCGCCCTCTGGCCAGCCCCGCACGCAAGCGGAGCCGTCGACGCGACGGTTCACGTGCCGGGGTCCAAGTCGGTCACCAACCGCGCCCTCGTCCTGGCCGCGCTGGCCTCCGAGCCGGGCTGGCTGCGCCGCCCGCTGCGTTCCCGCGACACCCTGCTGATGGCCGGCGCGCTGCGCGCGATGGGCGTGGGCATCGAGGAGACGGTCGCCTCCAGCTCGACGGTCGCGGCGGGCCCCGACGCCTCCGGCGAGGCCTGGCGGATCATCCCCTCCGGCCTGCGCGGCCCAGCCACGGTCGACGTCGGCAACGCCGGCACCGTCATGCGCTTCCTGCCTCCGGTGGCCGCCCTCGCGGACGGCCCCATCCGTTTCGACGGCGACCCGCGCTCGTACGAACGTCCGCTGCACGGAGTGATCGACGCGCTGCGCCTGCTGGGCGCCCGGATCGACGACGACGCCCGCGGCGCGCTGCCGCTGACGGTGCACGGCGGCGGCGCCCTGGACGGCGGCCCGGTGGAGATCGACGCGTCCTCGTCCTCGCAGTTCGTGTCCGCCCTGCTGCTCTCCGCCCCGCGCTTCAACCAGGGCGTCGAGGTCCGCCACACCGGCTCGACGCTCCCGTCGATGCCGCACATCCGGATGACCGTGGACATGCTGCGCGCGGTCGGCGCCCAGGTGGGCACCCCCGAGTCGGGCGGCGAGCCGAACGTCTGGCGGGTGACACCGGGCGCGCTGCTCGGCCGCGACCTGATCATCGAACCCGACCTGTCGAACGCCCAGCCGTTCCTCGCGGCGGCGCTGGTGACCGGCGGCACGGTCGTGGTCCCCGACTGGCCGGCCCACACCACCCAGCCCGGTGACCGGCTGCGGGAGATCTTCACCGAGATGGGTGGTTCCTGCGAACTGACCGAGCGCGGACTGGAGTTCACCGGTTCGGGTGCCGTCCACGGTATCGATGTGGACCTGGGCGAGGTCGGTGAGCTGACCCCGGGCATCGCGGCGGTCGCGGCGCTCGCCGACTCCCCCTCCACCCTGCGGGGCGTGGCCCATCTGCGGCTGCACGAGACGGACCGGCTGGCCGCGCTCACCAAGGAGATCAACGAACTCGGCGGCGATGTCACCGAGACCGCCGACGGCCTGCACATCCGGCCGCGCCGGCTGCACGGCGGCATCTTCCACACGTACGACGACCACCGCATGGCGACGGCCGGCGCGATCATCGGGCTGGCGGTGGAGGGCGTCCAGATCGAGAACGTGGCGACGACGGCGAAGACCCTGCCCGACTTCCCCGATCTGTGGACCGGGATGCTCGGGAACTGACGGGCGGACCTGGATCATGCGCCGTTACGGCAAGAACACCGACGAGGACGACATCCGCCAGCGGCCGAACCGCAAGGGCAACCGTCCGCGTACGAACATCCGCCCCAAGCACGAGGAGGCCGTCGAGGGCATGGTCCTCACGGTCGACCGCGGCCGGCTGACCTGTCTGGTCGAGGGCCGGGCCGTGACGGCGATGAAGGCACGCGAGCTGGGCCGCAAGGCCGCCGTCGTCGGGGACCGGGTGGCCATCGTCGGCGACCTGTCCGGAGAGAAGGACACCCTCGCCCGTATCGTCCGCATCGAGCCGCGCGGCTCGGTGCTGCGCCGCACGGCCGACGACGACGATCCGTACGAGCGGGTGGTCGTCGCCAACGCCGACCAGCTCGCCATCGTCACCGCCCTCGCGGACCCCGAGCCGCGCCCCCGGCTGATCGACCGCTGTCTGGTGGCGGCCTTCGACGGCGGTCTGACCCCGCTCCTCGTCCTGACCAAGTCGGACCTGGCGCCCCCGGACAAGTTCCTGGAGCTGTACGGCGCACTGGACATCCCGTACGTGGTGACCAGCCGCGAGGAGCTGCGCAACGAGGCCGCCGCCGACCGGGTGCGCGAGCAACTGGACGGCAGGATCACGGCGTTCGTCGGCCATTCGGGCGTAGGCAAGACAACCCTGGTGAACGCGCTGGTGCCGCCCGAGCAGCGACGGACGACCGGCCATGTCAACGCGGTCACGGGCCGCGGCCGGCACACGACGACCTCGGCGCTGGCGCTTCCCCTGGCGGGCCGCGACGGAGGCTGGGTGATCGACACGCCGGGTGTCCGTTCCTTCGGCCTCCACCACGTCGATCCGTCCCGGGTGATCCACGCCTTCCCCGATCTCGTACCCGGCACCGAGGGCTGCCCCCGGGCGTGCAGCCACGACGAACCGGACTGCGCGCTGGACGCGTGGGTGGCCGAGGGCCACGCGGACCCTCAGCGGCTGTACTCGCTGCGCCGTCTGCTCGCCACGCGCGAGCGCCGTGAGGGCGACTGACGTCACCGTGTTTGCGTGCGCCCGCCGTCGGTAAGGGCTTCTGCGGGCCGGTGAATGCATAATCGCACCGAGCCGGTCCGGGCCAGCAGTCGACGTGCGATGCGGGAGGACAAGACATGGCGTGGCTGCTGGTCGTTGTGGCGGGACTGCTCGAAACCGGCTTCGCCGTCTGTCTGAAGCTCTCGCACGGCTTCACCAGATTCTGGCCCACGGTCGCGTTCTGCGTGTTCGCCCTCGGCAGCTTCGGTCTGCTGACCCTCTCGCTGAAGAAGCTCGACGTCGGTCCCGCCTACGCGGTGTGGACCGGCATCGGCGCGGCGGGCACCGCCATCTACGGCATGATCTTCCTCGACGACCTGGTCTCCGTCCTCAAGATCGTCTCGATCAGCCTGGTCATCATGGGCGTCATCGGGCTCCAGCTGTCGGGGTCGGCGCACTGAGCTCCCGTACACGCCCGGCCCCGGGAGCCCCGGCGCTCACACCCCGATTCGCTGGGACGGTGCCAGCGCCGTCCTGACCATGTCCGTGACACCGCCCCGGGCGGGCGGCGCGACGACGCACGACAGCGCGATCCTGGCCACCAGTTCGCAGACCCGGGTGATCTCGGGGGTGTCGGCCCGGGACAGGGCGAGCGCGGCGACCGCGCGGTCGCGGACCAGCGCCACGAAGTCCGCGGGCGAGGGCAGCGGTCCGTCGGCCCGCCGCTGGGCCGGCACCGCGGACGACGAGGGCACGGCGGACAGCGCCGGGGACGGGAGCCGCTCGCTCCAGCAGCCGGTCAGCATCGCCCGCACCAGCGCGTTGCTCCGGGCCGTCGAGGTGGTCCACTCCGCGGTCGCGGCCAGCCGTTCCCGGGCGTCCGTGTGCGCGGCCAACGCCCGGTCGACACCGGCGAGATAGGCGTCGGCCTCCCGTCGCACGAGGGCGCGCGCGAGGCCTTCCTTGCTCCCGAACTCGTTGTAGAGCGTCTGGCGTGACACCCCGGCCACCGCGGCCACGTCGACCATCCGCACCGCGGTCCACGGCCGGCGCGCGAGTGCCGTGTAGGCGGCGTCCAGGAGCGATTCGCGCGCTGCGGGCATCTGCGCCTCCCTGGGGCGAGCGGCTCTGGAGCCAGATTTGACGCGTGCGGGGGCACTGTCAAGGGTTCGCGGCGGCTCCGAGGGGCGCGAACCCGGGGCCCGCGCGCCGCGACCGGGGGCGAGCCCGGGGTCGTACACACCCGGACCGGACATGGGTCCGGGGCCGGTTCCCCGTGGGCTCGGTCGGCGCGTCCGGTCCGGCGATCACCCGCGATGCTGTGTAGCCCCGTCCCGACACGGGCAGATACGGTTCACCCATGCCCGACTACCGCGATGACCTGCGCCTCGCCCATGTCCTGGCGGACGCCGCCGACGCCGCGACGATGGACCGCTTCAAGGCGCTCGACCTGAAGGTCGAGACGAAGCCGGACATGACGCCGGTGAGCGAGGCGGACAAGGCCGCCGAGGAACTCATCCGCGGCCATCTCCAGCGGGCCAGGCCGCGCGACGCGGTCCTCGGCGAGGAGTACGGCATCGAGGGCACGGGCCCGCGCCGCTGGGTCGTCGACCCGATCGACGGCACCAAGAACTACGTCCGCGGTGTGCCCGTGTGGGCCACGCTGATCTCCCTGATGGAGGCGGGCGAGGGCGGCTACCAGCCGGTCGTCGGCGTCGTCTCCGCGCCCGCGCTGGGCCGTCGCTGGTGGGCGGCGAAGGGACACGGCGCGTTCACCGGCCGCAGCCTGTCCTCCGCGACCCGGCTGCGGGTGTCCAGCGTCTCCCGGATGGCCGACGCGTCCTTCGCGTACTCCTCGCTGTCCGGCTGGGAGGACCAGGGACGTCTGGACGGCTTCCTCGACCTGACGAAGGCGGTCTGGCGCACCCGTGGGTACGGCGACTTCTGGCCGTACATGATGGTCGCCGAGGGCTCGGTCGACATCTGCGCCGAACCCGAGCTGTCGCTCTGGGACATGGCGGCGAACGCGATCATCGTGACCGAGGCGGGCGGCACGTTCACCGGCCTCGACGGGCGCCCGGGCCCGCACAGCGGCAACGCGGCCGCGTCGAACGGCCTGTTGCACGACGAGATGCTGGGCTACCTGAACCAGCGCTACTGAACGGGCGCGCGACAGCCGTGAGGTGACGGCGACTCACCCGGCGGTCGCCCGCCGCGGGCCGCCGGGAGCCTCTCCCGCGGGCGGTGCCCCCGGGGCGCCTGAGCGGCCCTGCCGGACCCCGGGACTGCTGAGCAACCCCCGGGCGCCCCCGAACTCACGGCACGCGCCCTCTTGTTGACCCTCTCTTTAACTGCGACCCTGAGAGCTCCCCCACTTGTGAACTTGTGAACCATTTCTCTTCGCGCTCCCTGGAGGAGCCGGGGAGCGGACGGTTCACCGAGGAGGTGGCTCCAGCCCATGCTCGTCCGCGACGCCATGAGCACGGTGGTCCTGACCATCGGCCCGGCACACACCCTCCGCCAGTCCGCCCGCCTGATGTCCGCGCGCCGCGTCGGCGCGGCGGTGGTCCTCGACGAGGACTCCTCCGGCCTCGGCATCCTCACCGAGCGCGACATCCTCAACTCCCTCGCCCACGGCCAGAACCCGGACTCGGAGACCGCAGGCAGCCACACCACGACCGACGTCGTGTTCGCGGCACCCACCTGGACCCTGGAGGAGGCGGCGGCCGCGATGTCGCACGGCGGCTTCCGGCATCTGATCGTGCTCGACGGCAGCGGCCCGGTCGGCATCGTGTCGGTCCGCGACATCATCCGCTGCTGGGCGCCCGCCCGGCAGCAGGTACCCGCCTGAGCCCACGCGCGGGACCCAAGTGAGCCCACCGCGCGGGGCCGGCCCGAGCCCGGATTCGGGCCGGCCCCGTGCTGGATCGTGTCCAAGTAACGATCAACTCTAAAGTCACACACATTCGGGATCTGGTTCACCTGCTGTTAGGCTGACCTGTATGAGTGACCTGTTGGAACGACTGCGCGGACGTGGATGGCGGATGACCGCGCAGCGACGTGTCGTGGCCGAGGTCCTCGACGGCGACCACGTCCATCTGACGGCCGACGAGGTGCATGCCCGCGCCGTGGCCAAGCTGCCCGAGATCTCCCGGGCGACGGTCTACAACACGCTGGGTGAGCTGGTCTCGCTCGGCGAGGTGCTGGAAGTCGCCACGGACAAGCGCGCCAAGCGGTACGACCCGAACGCGCACCGCCCGCACCAGCATCTGGTCTGCGCCCGGTGCGGCGCGATCCGCGACGTCCACCCGATCGGCAACCCGCTCGGCGACCTCCCGGACTCGGAGCGCTTCGGCTTCACCGTCTCGAACGTCGAGGTGACCTACCGGGGCGTCTGCCCGGACTGCGCGGCCATGGCGGCGTAGGGGCACGCGAACGCGTGGTTCGTGGATGGTCGTTCGCTGTTCGCGGCTGCGTTTCCGCGTCAAGACCGCAAACGCACCGAGGGCCGGAACCCTTTCGGATTCCGGCCCTCGGCCTTCAGTAGCGGGGACAGGATTTGAACCTGCGACCTCTGGGTTATGAGCCCAGCGAGCTACCGAGCTGCTCCACCCCGCGTCGATGAACTGAACAGTACGTCAAGAGCGTGGCGTGCGCAAATCCCTTGGCGCAAGCCCTCGGGGCACCCCCGGGGACCCGGCTCCTCACGCGGACAGCTCCTCCCGCAACGCGTCCCGCAGCCGCGCCGCCCGCTCGGAGACCTCCGCCGGCCCCAGCGACACCGCCCGGTCGGCCCACCGCTGGCCCTCCGCGAGCTCCCCGCGCCGCGCGTACACGAGCGCCAGCCGCAGCGCCGCCCGCCCGTGGCCCGCGTCGGCCGCGCGGGTCCACCACAGCGCCGCCTCGGGCTCGCTCCCCTCGCGGGCCAGCAGCAGCCCGAGGTTGAAGGCGCCGTTGCGCGACCCCGCCTCGGCGGCCTCGCGGTACCAGCGTGCCGCCTCCACCACGTCACCCCGCGCCGCGGCCAGCATCCCGACCCGCACCTGCGCACGCCGGTGCCCCTGGGACGCGGCCCGCTCGTACCACTCCTCGCACTCGCTCTTCTCCTGCGCGGGCTCCCCGAGTTCATGGGCGGGCGCCGGGGGCCGCCGGGCGTCGAGCACGGCGGCGAGCCGGTAGGCGGCCTCGGCGCTGCCCCCACCCGCGGCGCACCGCAGATGGCGCTCGGCCTCCGGCTCGTCACCCTCCCGCAGCCGCGCGATGCCCACCTGGAGCGCCGCCTCCGTGTGCCCGGCGGCGGCCGCGCGCTCGTACCACCGCAGCGCCGCGGCCTCGTCGCCCTCGGTGGCGCGTCCGGCGTGCAGGATGCCGAGGTTGAACGCGGCGTCCACGCTCCCGGCCTCCGCGGCCTTGGAGAACCACGGCTCGGCTCCGGCGGCGTCGCCGACCTGGAGCAGCAGGATGGCCAGGGCGTTGGCGGCCTCGCGGTGACCGGCGTACGCGGCCCTGCGGTACCACTGCTCGGCCTGCGCGGTCCGCCCCTGCTCGGCACAGAGCAGTCCGAGGTTGTACGCGCCGTTCACATCGCCCGCGTCCATCGCGGCCCGGTACCACCGCTCGGCGGTCTGGGGCTCGCCCCGCTCGGCGTGCAGGGCGCCCAGCGCGTTGGCAGCGTTGCCGTCCCCGTCCTGAGCTGCCCGCAGCCACCAGACGGCGGCGCTGTCGGGGTCCCCGGCGTCGCGCAGCAGGAACCCGAGGGCGCACGCGGCCCGCGCCTCACCGTCCTTGGCGGACGTCAGATACCAGCGCCCGGCCTCCTTGAGGTCCCCGCGCTTCTCCAGGATCGCCCCGAGATGCAGCGCGGCCCGTCGGTGCCCACGGGCGGCGGCCTGCCGGTACCACTGCTCGGCGGCCTGTCCGGCGGCGCCGATGACACCGTTGTCGCCCACGGCTTCGCCCGAGTCCAGGGCCTTGCGGTCGAGCGTGCGCGCCAGCCGGTAGGCGGCCTCGCGGTGCCCTCGCTCCGCGGCGGCCCGCATCCACTGCTCGGCACCCACGTCGCTACGATGCTCCAGCAGATCGGCGAGGGCGTACGCCCCCAGCGCGTGACCCTGCTCGGCGGACTGGCGCAGCCAGTACTCGGCGGCGGGCTCGTCACCGCGCTCGCGGTGGTGCCGGCCGAGCGCGTGGGCGGCGGCAGCGCTGCCGGCCACGGCGGCGATCCGCCACCATCCGGCGGCTTCGTCGGCGTATCCGCGCTGGTAGAGGAGGACACCCAGATTGTTGGCGGCGGCACGGTCACCGGCCGCGGTGGCGACGCGCAACTGCGGTTCGGCCGCGTCGAGATCGCCGCGGCGCAGCAGCATGGCCCCGAGGACGCTCATCGCCTCGACGTCGCCGGCCTCCGCGGCCGACCACTGGCGCGCCTCCTCGGCAGCCTCGCCGGTCTCGTCCCGGTCGGAGGACTGTGTGAGATCCGCAGGCTGCTCGAACTCGGCAGACTGCGCAAACCGCCCTGTATCCAACAGAGTTGCCTTGTCCCCCATAACGTCCATCGTCGCACCACCTGCTACCTGGGTACACCTGGTATACCGCAGCCAGTGAGGTCACTTCAGCGTTTTGTCGACATGCCCACAGAGAGACAAGTCAAACACAGAACGCCCAACTCCCCCCGCATGTCGCGGCACTTCATGCGACGGGCCAGGTCACCGGCGCACCCCGGCGTGGCGTCACACGTCGAAGGCCCGGATCCATGAACTGGATCCGGGCCTTCGACTTCAGTAGCGGGGACAGGATTTGAACCTGCGACCTCTGGGTTATGAGCCCAGCGAGCTACCGAGCTGCTCCACCCCGCGCCGTTGTGTCTCAACCGTACCACGGCGCGGGAGGAGCTCCTGATCAGCCGCTTCCCGAGCCCTTCGAGCCGCTGGAGCTCGGGCTCGGACCGGGACTCGCGCTCGAAGTGCCGCTCTTGCCCGCGCTCTTGTCGCTCGTCCCGCCCGCTCCGGAACCGCCGGCGGGCTTGGCCGCCTTGGCCTGCGCGTCCTCGGCCCGCTTGAGCGCGTCCTCCAGGTTCTTCTGCGCCTCGCCGTACGCCTTCCAGTCACCCTTCTTGAGGGCTTCCTGGCCCTGGTCGAAGGCCTTCTGGGCGTCGTCGAGCGCGGCCTGGACCGTCGGGTTGCCCGACGTGGGCGGCTTGGTGGTGCTCTCGTCCGGCGGCTGGGTCGAACTCTCCGCCCCGAAGACCTTGTTGAGCGCCTGGCCCAGGGTGTCCTCGAAGGCGGTGCTGCCTCCGTAGGTCACCAACACCTTGCGCAGCAGCGGGTACTTGAGGTCACCGCCGCGGACGTACACCGGTTCCACGTAGAGCAGTCCGCCGTCGAGCGGCACGGTCAGCAGGTTGCCGTACTCGACCTCCGAGTCGCCGCCTCTGAGGAGTCTGATGGACTCGGCGATGGACGGCTCGGAGTTGAACTGGCTCTGCACCCGCTTGGGTCCGTCGACGGTTCTGCCGGTCGGCAGTTTCAGAATGCTGATCTTGCCGTAACCGGGCGTCCCCGCCTCGGCGTTGACCGACACGAACGCGCTCAGGTTGTCCCGTCCGTTGGGTGTCATCGTCGTCGTCAGCGAGAACGCCTGCGACGACTCCCCCGGCAGTTTCATGCTCAGGTAGTACGGCGGCACGGCGCTGCCCGACTTGTTCGTCGGGTCGTCCGGGACCTGCCACACCTCGCTGCCGCTCAGGAACGTCTGGGCGTCCTTCACGTGGTAGCGGGTGAGGAGTTCGCGCTGGACCTTGAACAGGTCCTGCGGGTACCGCAGATGGGCCATCAGCTCGGGCGAGATCGACGCGCGCGGCTGCACCGTGTCGGGGAACGCCTTCATCCAGGTCTTCAGGACCGGGTCCTCGGCGTCCCACTGGTAGAGCTTGACCGCGCCGGTGTACGCGTCCACGGTCGCCTTCACCGAGTTGCGGATGTAGTTGACCTGGTTCTGCTGGGCCACCACAGCGCGCTGGTTGTTGGCCGCCGTCAGCGAGTCCGCCGTGGTGTCACCGAGCGTGGTACGCGAGGCGTACGGATAGCCGTTGGTGGTGGTGTACGCGTCGACGATCCACTGGATCTTCCCGTCGACGACCGCCGGGTAGGCGTCGCCGTCGATGGTCAGCCAGGGGGCCACCGCCTCGACCCGCTCCTTGGGCGTGCGGTTGTACAGGATCCGCGAACCCTCGCCGATGGCGCCCGAGTACAGGATCTGCGGTTCGCCGAACGCCACCGCGTACGCGGCCCGGTTGACCGGACTCGCGAGGCTGACCCCGCTCTTGCCCTTGTAGCTGGTGGTCTTCTCGCCGCTGTCGTCGGAGTAGTCGATCTCCTTCTGGGGACCGCCGACGATCGAGTACTGGGTGGTCTTCTCGCCGTAGTAGACCTGCTGCTCGTACGAGCCGAGGTCGCCCTTGGACGGCAGGTTGTACTCCGTGAAGACCGGGCGGCCCTCGTTGTCGGCCGTGGTGCCCTTGGCCGCGACGATGCCGTAGCCGTGGGTGTACCGGAAGTGGTCGTTGATCCAGTTGTTCTTCGGGATGCCCGCGAGGTTCAGCTCGCGCAGACCGAGGACGGTGTCCTGCTCCTTGCCGTCCTTGCTGTACCGGTCGACGTCCAGGTTCGACGGGAAGCCGTAGTAGTTCCGCACCTGCTGGAGCTGCTGGAAGGTCGGCGACACGATGTTCGGGTCCATCAGCCGGATGCTGGCGACGGTGTCGGCGTCGTCACGCAGTTCGGCCTTGTCCTTGGTGTCGCTCGCCCCCGGGTAGTCCTGCACATCGGTGCCGGCGATCCCGTACGCCTCGCGGGTCGCCTTGAGGTTCTTCTCGACGTACGGGGCTTCCTTGGCCTGCTCGTTGGGCTCGACCTGGAACTTCTGGACTATCGCGGGGTACAGACCCCCGATGAGGACCGCCGAGAGCACCATGAGGCCGAAGCCGATCACCGGCAGCTGCCAGGTGCGGCGCCACAGCGTCGCGAAGAAGAGCAGCGCGCAGATGACCGCGATGCAGAACAGGATCGTCTTGGCGGGCAGATACGCGTTCGCGTCGACGTAGCGCAGGCCCGTCCAGTTGCCGGTCGCCTTGAAGTCGCTGGACTTCACCGCGAGTCCGTACCGGTCGAGCCAGTAGGCGACCGCCTTCAGGGCGACGAAGACACCGAGGAGCACCGAGAGGTGTCCGGTGGCCGCGGCCGTGGCGCGCGCTCCCGGGCTGGTGATCCGCAGTCCGCCGTACAGGTAGTGCGTGAGGGCGGCGGCGATCAGCGAGAGCACGGCGGCCGCGAAGCCGAAGCCGAGCAGGAAGCGGTACCAGGGCAGGTCGAAGGCGTAGAACGAGACGTCGAGGTGGAACTGGGGGTCCGTCTGGTGGAAGGGGACTCCGTTCACCCACATCAGCCACGTACGCCACTGGCCCGAGGCGGACGCGCCCGCGATCAGACCCACCAGGGACGTGATCGCGACCAGCAGCCAGCGCTTGTACGGCGCGATGCCCATGCGGTACCGGTCGAGGCTCTGCTGCTCCATCGACATGGCGCTCAGCGGCGGGCGCAGCCGGTGCGCCAGCCAGATGTTGAAGCCCACCGCGGCCGCCATCAGCAGACCGAAGACGAAGAAGAGCCCGATCTTGGTCCACAGTGTGGTGGTGAAGACCGACGAGTAGTGGACGGAGCGGTACCAGAGCCAGTCCGTCCAGAACCCCGCGAACATGACGAAGGCCATGGCCAGCACGGCCAGCACGCCCAGTGTCATGAGCAGGGTCCGGACACGCCGGGACGGCCGGCCCACTCTGATCCGTGACCCCGTCGGGCCTCCGCCGCGGTCCGGCATCTGGAAAGCCAAGGTGCGCACCTCGAAGTCGCATCGATTCCGTCAGGTCCCCATGTCGGTGGACCGTCAGCAAGGCTCTCCGTGATCGGGGAGCCTCATCTATGCAACTTACTCACGCTTTACTCGGTTCCCGATTCAGGTCACGAACGAGGCAGGATTGTGACCATGTCCAACACTCCCATGGCAGCGAGCCCCCTGACCCGGGCCGTACTCGAGATCGACGAGTACGCCTCCGGCCTCGGCTGGGACCAGCCCGCCCGCCTCTTCGCCCTCGTAGACACCGCACGGCTGCGTGCACAGGAACCCGGCCTCGCCGCTCAGCTCGGCCTGGAGAACGAGCAGCAGACCACCGCCCTCACCCCCATCGAGCAGGACGAGATCCCTGCCGGCAAGCCGCTGGACGAGTTCCTCGGCACCATCGCCTGGCCCGACGCGGTGGTCGGCTGCGCGCTCACCGTCGAGCGGCTGATGCTGCCGCCGTCCGCGGAGGCATCGGTCCCGGAAGGCCTCAGCGGCAAGAAGCTCACCCAGTGGGTCGCCGCGCACCCCGACCGCCAGGAGGTGCGGATGACGGTCGGCGTCCTGCGGAACGGCACCCGCGACTCGGCGGTGCGGCTGCGCGAGAAGGACGCGGCGACGGAGGTGCTGACGGGCGCGGGCCTCGTGCCGGGGCTCGCCGAGGCGCTGTCGGCGACGTTCGCGGACTGATCCGCGCGCGGACGTGTCAGGGGGCGCCCCGCGAATCGCGGAGCGCCCCCTGACACGGACGGGCGGTGTCCGTCACCCCTTGGAGGCGTGGACGGGCGGTGCCATCAGCCCTTGGTGGTGCACTGGGGCAGATCGGAGGTCCGGCCCGCGCTGATGTCCTTCAGGGCCTTCATCGCGTCGCCGATCGTGTCGACCTTGACGAGCCTGAGCCCGCCGGGAGTGTCCTTCGCGGCCTCGGCGCAGTTGTCCTTGGGCGTCAGGAAGTACTGGGCGCCCTTGTTGCGCGCGCCGACGGTCTTCATGTCGATGCCGCCGATCGGACCGACCTTGCCGTTGTCGTCGATGGTGCCGGTGCCGGCCACGAACTTGCCTCCGGTGAGGTTCCCCGGAGTGAGCTTGTCCACGATGCCGAGCGAGAACATCAGACCCGCGCTCGGGCCGCCGACGTCGGCGAGCTTGATGTCGATGGTGAACGGGAACGTGTGGTCCGTCCCGGCCGAGATCCCGACCACGGCACGGTCGGTGCCGCCGTCGTCGGACTTGGCCGTGGTGATCGTCACCTTCTTGGTCGCGCTCGCCGTGGTGTGCTCCTTCACGGCGGCGGCCTGCTCCTTGGCGGGCACGATCGTGAACACGACCTTCTCGCCTGGCTTGTGCTTGGTGACGAGCTTCGCGACGTCGTCGGGCGCCTTGACGACCGTGCCGTCGACGGCCTTGATGACGTCACCGGCGTGCAGCCGGCCCTCGGACGGGGAGCCCTTGACGACGGTGGAGACGATCACCCAGGACTTCACCGGGATGCCCAGCTCCTTCAGTGCGGACACCTTGGCGCTCTCCTGGGACTGGCTGAACTCCTCGGCGTTCTCCTGCGTCGACTGCTGCTCGGTCTTTCCGCCCGGGTAGAGCGTGTCGTGCGGCACGATCTTGCTGTCGTGCGCCAGCCATCCGTACACGGCCTCGACGAGGTTCATGTTGTAGTCGGCGCTCGTGACCCGGACCGTGGTCATGTTCAGATGACCGTTCGTCGGGTACGTCTTGCGGCCCGAGATCTGAAGCACCGGCTCGCCGTCGTGGTCACCCAGTGTGTTCACCGTGGGACCCGGCGACATCTCCGAGTACGGCACTTTGATGAACACTCCCGCGCACAGGAGCGCGATCAGGATCAGAGTGGAGGCGAGCATCGTCGCGGTGCGGCGTGGCATGGAACGACAGTACGGGACAGTGATGTAAGCGCACCGTCGGGGCCGTCCGTACGTGGTGGGTCCGGAGACCGCCCGAACGGCGCGAATGCCGTGTTCCGGGCGGTGATCCGAAGCGTTGCGTACGGCCGTGGGTCACCGGAGGCCGTACGCGGTCCGTCGAACGCCTGGGCGCATCGCGTCGGCGTGCGGGGACGGACCGGGTGCGTCAGACGTCGGAGTGCGACTTCTCCCGGACGTCGGTCCGTTCCATGGCCTCACGGAAGCGCGTGTATCCGGCGAGCTCGACACCGTCTCCCGCGGCCTTGCGATTCCGGCCGGCCCAACCGCCCCACAGACTGGCACCGATCGCGGCCATCAGCGGAATCAGCAACCAGGCAAGCGCCGCCATGTCGACCTCCCATCCCCATGAGCGACCTGACTGATCAGCAGATTTGACATCTGCACTGTTCAGCAGATTAACCATCCGCAGTGTCAACGCTCACGGCAGGGCCCGGGTTACGCAACCGGACGGTGGTGAGAAGTCGGTCAGCCCCGGGTAAGTCCCCGGCGCCCGGGGATCCGGCGGGTCTCAGCAGGCGCCGACCCATTCCTGCGTGCCGTCGGAGAACCGCTGGTGCTTCCAGATCGGCACCTCGTGCTTGAGGTCGTCGATGAGCATGCGGCAGGCCTCGAAGGCCTCGCCGCGGTGCGGGCACGACACGGCGACGATCACGGCCAGGTCCCCGACCCGCAGGTCACCGACCCGGTGCACGGCGGCCAGCGCCCGTACCGGATAGGCGGCGGCCACCTTCTCGGCGACACGGCGCATCTCCGCCTCGGCGGTGGGATGGGACGAGTACCCGAGCTCGTCGACGTCGGCGCCCGCGTCGTGATTGCGCACGCTCCCCACGAACAGCGCGGTCCCTCCGGCGGCGTCGTCCCCGACCGCTTTGAAGACCTCGTCCAGGGAGAGCGGTTCGTCGCGGATCGCGAGCAGCCGGATCGGATCCTGCGCGGCCCGCTCGCCGGGGTGGTCGTAGGTAGGTGCCATACCCCCCATCGTGCCGCACCCCGCGGAGTGCCTGGAATACGGCTTTCCCCCGGCACGCGCGCGTACCGCTTGGAGCCTCCTCCAGGACACCCGGGCGTGTCGTGGGGCGGGGCGCGGACGCGGACCACAGGGGCGGGCGCGTACGACGCCGTGGGGCGCGGGGGCGTGCGGCACAGGGGAGCGCGGAAACGCACGCGACGCCGAACGGGCGCGGCGCGGGTCCGGGCGGAACGCGCACGACGCCCTGCGGGGCGGGCGGGCCGCGGCGACGCCGCCCCGGTGTCAGAACCTCCGCCGGGCCTTCCGGGCCCGGCGGACCACCGCCGCCGCGCCCAGCAGGGCCACCGTCGCGCCCGCCGCGCCCGCCGCGGTCGCGTCCTTGCGGCCCAGTCGCCGGCCGGCCACCGTGTGCCGCCCCGCGACCTCCTCCAGCAGCTCCGCCAGGACCTCTTCGTTGGTCCAGCGCGGCCGCCATCCGGCGTCGTGCAGCCGGCTCCCGCTGACCACCCACGGATACATCGTGTAGGCGAGGTCCCCGGCGGGCGAAGGCGTCAGCCCGATCCGGTGCAGACGGGCGGCGGCACCCAGCGCGACCGCGGACGGCAGCTCCATCCGCCGGATCCCGCTCAGCTCCTCCACCTCCTCCTGCTCCAGCCAGCCGTCGCAGCCGACGGCCAGTTCGCCCTCGACCTTCTCGACGACGGCGTACTCCAGCGCGTCGCACAGATCCTCGACGTGGCAGAACTGCCAGGCCGGCCTGGACCCCGCCACCACCAGCAGCCGAGGAGACTCGAAATACCTGGTCAGCGCGGTGTCGGTGCCGCCGCCCACGAGCACCGCGGGCCGTACGACGGTCACGTTCAGCCCCGGGTGCGCCCGCGGCGCGCGGCGCGCGAGCCGCTCGATCTCCAGCAGGTCGCCGACGCCCGTCGCCTCGGCCGTGGCCCGCAGTTCCGCGTCCTCGGACAGGGGCAGCTCGTTGTCGGGCAGCGCTCCGTAGACCATCGCCGACGTGCACAGCACGACCCGGTGGACGCCGGCCGCCGCGGCCGCGGTGAGCACGGTCTGCGTCCCCCGGACGTTGTAGGCGGTCCGGGCCGCTCCGTCCGTCTCCAGATCCAGGTCCAGCGCCAGATGGACCACGACGTCCGCCCCGCGCAGTTTCTCGGCGATCGCCGGGTCCCGGACGTCGAGGATGTGCCACTGCGCCTCGGCGCACTCTCCGCGCCGCTCGTCGATGGCGACGACCTGCTTGATCCCCTCGCTGGCGGCCAGCCGCGCGGTGAGCAGCGCCCCCACACCGCCCGCGGCGCCGGTGACCGCGACGACGGGGCCGCGCGAGGCTGAGCTGGTTGAGTGGTTTCGCGCTGCGCGAACCTGCGGATCTGGGGAACTCACCGGGCGTCTCCAGCGGTTGTCTTCAGTAACGGGCGCGTGTGACGCGCCCCTACCAGGTGGCATCCATCCTGCCGCAGGCGACGAGTCGGCGAAGCACCGAGGCCCGATCGGGTTCAGGTGTCTACGCTGGGTGGTGTTGTGGGCAGCCGCCGTCGGAACGCACCGGCGGCCTTACCAGCCGAGGAATCCCGTGAGTGACACCCCATTCGGATTCGGCCTTCCGCCGGAGGAGCCGGACAACGGCGACGAGGGCAAGAAGAAGGACCAGCAGGGCGGCGGTGGTCAGGGACCGTTCGGTTTCGGGCCGCCCGGAGCCGGTGGCCCCGGAGCCGACAATCCGCTCGCAGCCATGTTCGGTTCGATGAACCCCAACGACCTGGGCGCCGCGTTCCAGCAGCTGGGGCAGATGCTCTCGTACGAGGGCGGACCGGTGAACTGGGACATGGCCAAGCAGATCGCCCGGCAGACGGTCGCCCAGGGCACCTCTGACGGCACCAAGGACGCGAGCGTCGGTCCCGCCGAGCGGCTCGCCGTCGAGGAGGCCGTCCGTCTGGCCGATCTGTGGCTGGACGACGCGACGTCCCTGCCGTCCGGCGCGGCCTCCGCGCTGGCCTGGAGCCGGGCGGAGTGGGTCGAGGCGACCCTGCCCGTGTGGAAGGAGCTCGTCGACCCGGTCGCCGAGCGGGTCGGCGCGGCCATGGGCGATGTGCTGCCCGAGGAGATGCAGGCCATGGCGGGCCCGCTGATCGGCATGATGCGCTCCATGGGCGGCGCCATGTTCGGCACGCAGATCGGCCAGGCCGTCGGCGTGCTCGCGGGCGAGGTCGTCGGCTCGACCGACATCGGTCTGCCGCTCGGCCCGGTCGGCAAGGCCGCGCTGCTGCCGCTGAACATCGAGTCGTTCGGCAAGGACCTGAGCGTCCCCCAGGAGGAGGTGCGGCTCTATCTCGCCCTGCGCGAGGCCGCCCACCAGCGCCTGTTCGCCCACGTGCCGTGGCTGCGCTCGCACCTGTTCGGCGCCGTCGAGGGATACGCGCGCGGGATCAAGGTCGACACCGCGAAGCTGGAGGACGTGGTCGGCCAGTTCGACCCGCAGAACCCCGAGGAGCTCCAGCAGGCGCTCCAGCAGGGCATGTTCCAGCCGGAGGACACGCCGGAGCAGAAGGCCGCGCTGGCCCGTCTGGAGACGGCGCTCGCACTGGTCGAGGGCTGGGTGGACGCGGTCGTCCACTCGGCGGCCAAGCCGCGGCTCTCGTCGGCCGACGCGCTGCGCGAGACGCTGCGCCGCCGCCGTGCCACGGGCGGCCCAGCCGAACAGACGTTCGCCACCCTGATCGGTCTGGAGCTGCGCCCGCGCCGGCTGCGCGACGCCTCCCGGCTCTGGGCCTCGCTGACCGACGCGCGGGGCGTCGACGGCCGGGACGGCCTGTGGGCCCACCCGGACATGCTGCCGACGGCGTCCGACCTGGACGACCCCGACGGCTTCGTGCACCGCGAGCACATGGACTTCTCCGAGCTCGACAAGATGCTCGGCGAGGCCGCGAGCGGCACCGCGGAGCAGCCGGACCTGAAGAAGCACGACGACTCCGGTGACTCCGCGGACTCCGGCAAGGGCGACGGCGCCGAGTGAGCCTGCACGACGACGCGGTCCTCGTACTGAAGGCGTACGAGGGCCAGGAAGAGCTGCGCCAGGTCTATCTGGACCACCTGTCCGAGCACCCGGACGGAATGTGGAAGGCCTGCCACTCCGGGCATCTCACGGCGAGTGCCCTGGTGATCGACCCGTCACGCGGGCGCGTCCTGCTGACGCTGCACCGCAAGCTCCGGATGTGGCTCCAGATGGGCGGGCACTGCGAGCCGGGCGACGCGACCCTGACCGAGGCCGCCCTGCGCGAGGCGACGGAGGAGTCGGGCGTCGAAGGACTGACCCTGCTGCCCGGCGGCCCCGTGACGCTGGACCGGCACGCCATCCCGGCGCCGTGCCACTGGCATCTGGACGTCCAGTACGCGGCCCTCGCCCCGGCCCACGCCGTCGAGGCCATCAGCGACGAGTCCCTCGACCTGCGGTGGTTCACGTACGCCGAGGTCGCCGACGTGGCCGACGCATCGGTCGTACGCCTTCTGGAGGCGACCCTCGCCCGGCTGTGACCGCCGCGAGGGGCACCGACGTGTAAGGGGCGACCGCCCATGGCGGTCGCCCCTCACCTCTGCTCGGCGGACCGACGTACCCCGCGCCTCCGCTCAGGGGCCCGTCGTACTCCGTACGGCGGAACGGTCAGCTCCAGGCATTGCCCTGGTTCTGCGCGTGCACGCCCTGCTGGCCCATGCCGTACTGGGCGCGCAGTCCCTGGCCGATCACCGCGTTCTGCGGCGGCAGCAGTTCGCTCGGCTGCACGAGCGCGTAGCCGGTGCCCATGAAGCTGAGCTCCCAGCCCTCGCCGGTGTTGCCGCGGCGCCGCCACACTCCCGAGGAGTGGGTCTGGGCCTGCATCTGCACCCGCAGACCGGTGGACCAGGCGACGATCGCGTCGGCGTCGCAGTTGACGTACCGGTCCGGGGTGACCTGCATCATCAGCGGCGACCCGGAGGTCACCAGCGCGACCTTGCCGCGTCCCGTGATGTTGAGCTGGTACTTGCCGGAGCCGGAGATGCCGTACTGGCTGTCCACGGCGATGACCTCGTGGTGCAGCCCGGAGTCCATCGCCAGCACATAGGCGCTGTCGACGGTGAGGCCGTCCTGGTCGACGTCCAGGATGTGCACGTGCTGGCCGAGGTTGGCCAGGTAGACCGTGCCCTGCCCGTGGCAGCGCATCAGGTCGAGTCCCTCACCGGTGTACGCGCGCGCCCGGTGCTGGCTGCTGTTCTGGTACTCGGCGTCGAACTCGACGAGCCCCTGGTAGGCGACCATGGTGCCTTTGCGGGCCAGGATGTCGTCGTGGCCCTCCAGGACGACCCGCAGCATCTGCGCGTTCTGGAGGCTGTAGCGGTCCTGGGTCTGCTGCTCGTTGTAGCCGAAAAGCGGGCTCTGCATGATCCTGCTCCCCCTCAGCCCCGGACTCGGAGGCGGTCGGTGCTGTCCTCGCTGGGCTGGACGACGACGATGCCCTGCCCGGAGAACGCCATCTGGAACGCCTCGCCGCTGCCGCGTCCGATCAGCGACTGTGCCTTGAAGCTGCGCTTGCCCTTCACCTTGAGGTTCGGGGACCAGGCGACGAGCGCGTCGGGGTCGACGTACGTCTCGTCCTCACCGCCGCCGCAGTCGACGACGATCGGGTTGCCGCGAGAGGTCAGCGCGACCCAGCCCTGACCGGAGATCTTGGTGTTCCACAGACCCTGTCCGGCGAACTTGGCGAGCCCCTTGACCCGCTCGACACCCCAGGTGAGGTGGGCGTCGAAGGCGAGCAGATTGGTCGCGTTGACGGAGATCGCGTCGCCGTTGAGGTTGATGACGACGACGTTCGCCCCGTAGTCGGCGAGGTAGAGCAGACCGTCGCCGGAGCACTTCATGAGGGGCGCGCCCTCGCCGGTCATCCAGTCGCGGGCGATCTGGCGTACGGCGGGCGGGTTGGGCTCGTACTGCACGAACCCTTCGTAGGCGACCATCGACCCCACGCGCGCGAGGAGGTCGCTTCCGGTCTGCATGGCGACCTTCAGCATGTGACTGCCGTGGTTCTCCATGCGCGCGGTGACGGGTGCGGGGGCGAAGCCCGCGAGTGGCTGGTTCATGACGGACTCCCTCAGACCTCGTACGGCTGGACGACGACGAAACTGCCGGGCGCGGCGCGGAACTGGAGGTTCACGCTCTCGCCGGTGTCACCGGCGTAGGCGTTGCGGCGCATCCTCACCTGGCTGGAGACGATCACCTGGGCGGCGGCGGACCAGGCGACGACGGCGTTGCAGTCGGCGAAGGTCGTGGGGGTCACCGGCAGGACGACGGGCGCGCCGTGCGTCTTGACGACGATGGTTCCCGTGCCCTGGAACTGCATCGTGAACAGCGCGCCCCCGGGGATGCCGTGTCCCTCGATGCGACGGACCTCGTACTGGAGGGACTCGTCGAAGGCGAGGACGTTCTCGGCGGAGACGCAGATCGCGTCCCCCTGGAGCTCGATGGGGTGCACATGGGTGGCGTTCTCGGCGAAGAACACCTGGCCCTGGCCGGTGCAGCGCATCAGCTGCATCTCCTGGCCGGTCGCGCTGCCGACGAGCCGGCCGGCGAATCCGGCGCCCTTGTAGCTGAAGTCGACCTTGCCCTGGTACAGCACCATGCTGCCCTGGCGGGCCAGTACGGGCTGGCCGCCGATGCCGAGGTCGACGCGGATGAGCTTCTTGTTCTGCGGGGTCCACCGCTGGCCGGTGGGCGTCTCCTTGAAGGCACTCAGCGCGGCGGTCACACCGGCCCCGGCCTGCGCGGCGCCCTGGGGCGCGCCGTAGGCGGACGGGGCACCGGGCTGGCCCGGGTACTGCCCAGGGACCTGGCCGTACTGCGGCTGCTGGCCGTAGCCGGGGGGCGCCGTCGGAGGCTGCTGGCCGTAGCCGGGCGGCAGGTTGGCCGGCGGCCCGGGCGGCTGCTGGCCGTAGCCGGGAGGCTGCCCGTAGGGCGCGGGACCCGGCGGCGGGACGCTTCCGCCCGTCGGGATGTGCAGCGGTGCCACGATCGTCGGTGCGCCGTGCACCGACGGCGCGGGCATCGGAGCGTGCGGGGTGGCACCGGGGGGAGGCGCGAAGCCCTGGGCGGGCGCCGGAGCGGGCGCCTGCGGCGCGCCGAACGCGGGCGGGGCGAAGGACGGCGCGGCACCGGACTGCGGCTGCGGGGCTGCGGGCGCCTCCTCGGCGACCTCTCCTCCGAAGTTCTTCAGCAGCGCGTCGAGGCCGCCGTCGAAGCCCTGTCCCACAGCGGCGAAGCGCCAGACGTCCTTGAGGTAGAAATCGCCCAGCATCACGGCGCGTTCGGTGGAGAACTCGGCGCCGCTGAACGCGTACCGGGCCACCTCCTCACCGCCCGCGACGACGCGGAGGTATCCGGGGGCGATCTGCGACATCTGTCCGGCGCCGTCGATCGTCGCCGTGAACGACAGCTTCTGGATCTGCGCCGGAATCCGGTCGAGGGTGACCCGGAAGGACTCCGTGTCGCCCGACTGCGCGCCGAGCAGCTGGATGGACTCCTCGGGGGACTTCGGCTGGTTGAAGAAGACGAAGTAGCGGTCGTCCGAGAGCCGTTCGTCGGCGTCCAGGCCGAAGCAGCTGATGTCGAAGGTGAGTCCGGGGCCGGTGATCTGCACGCCTACGTACAGATCCGTGCCCGCGGTCAGGTCACTGATCTTGGCCTTGTGGCCGCGTTGGAATTCCCTGGCCATGCGTAACGACCGTCCCCCATCCCGATGCGAGTGCGTCGCGTCAGGCTAACGGCAAAGTCCGGAAGTGGACGAAGCCGGTGCAGAGCCGGTACACAATCACACCCTCGGCGGGACGGGCCGGGCCCTACTCGTCGCGCGCCGCCGGAGGGTGGGGCAGCCGGTCCGCGGCGACGACGCCTTCGAGGTAGCCGCGGGCGCGCTCGGTACGCGGGTAGGCCTCCAGGAGCCGCCAGAACCGGGGCCCGTGTCCGGGTACGAGCAGATGGGCGAGCTCGTGGAGAAGGACGTAGTCGACGACGTACTCGGGCATGCCCTGCAACCGGTGCGACAGACGGATGCTGCCCTCGGCAGGGGTGCAGGAGCCCCAGCGGGTGTTCTGGTTGGTGACCCAGCGCACCGACGAGGGCCGCGCCCGGCCGCCGAAGTAGTGGGCCGACAGCCGCTCGGCGCGTTCGGCGAGTTCGGTGTCACCGAGCACCCGCCGGCTTTCCTGGGCCGCCAGTTTGTCGAGCATGACGGTCACCCAGCGCTTCTCCTCCGCCTCGGACATCCGGGCGGGGATGAGCACGACGGTGCGGTCGCCCTCGCGGTACGCGGAGACCGTTCTGCGCCGTCGGGCGCTCCTGCGGACCTCGATCGCGCGCGCCCCCGAACCGCTCGGCGGCGGGCTCGTCGTGCTGCGCTGTGAGGTCGCGGCGCTGTGCGGTGGGTCGGCGGGCACGCCCTGACGTTACCTGCTGTGCGTGGGGGAAGTCCCGCCCCCGGGACGGTTCGATGCCGATCCGCAGTCTGCCCGTCCGATTCGTACGACGAACGGTGCCATCTGTGGACAACTTCCGACGCGCTCCGGCGGGCACGGGCATGCTGGCATCCGGTCCGCGCTGCGGGAGTGCACCGCGGACGCACGGGGACGTACGGGGACGTACCGATGGGTCTACGGGGGTAGGTCATGCATCCGATCGTGAAGCCCGCGCTGCGGCGCGGCTGGCGGGATCTCAACACCGTGCAGTTCGGGATGACACCCGCGCACGCGATGGTGCTGGGCCCGATGGACACGGCGACCGGCAGCTTTCTCGAACTGCTCGACGGGACACGCGGGATGCCGCTGCTGCGTGAGCAGGGGCGGGAGATGGGGCTGCCCGACGGCCATGTCGACGCTCTGGTGGCCCGGCTGGCCGGGTCCGGTCTCCTCGACGACACGACGGGAGGCGGTCCGGCCGCGGACGCCCTGCGCGCGAGGAAGGAGGCCATGGACCGGCTGCGCCCGGACCTCGCCTCCCTCTCCCTCCTCGCCCGCGAGCCGGGCGGGGCGGTCGAACGGCTGGCGGCGCGGCGCCGCCTGCGCGTACAGGTGCGGGGGGCCGGCCGGGTGGGAGCCGTTCTGGCCGCACTGCTCGCCGGCGCCGGGGTGGGCGAGGTCGAGGTCCGTGACCTCGGCCGTGTCGAGCCGTGGGACCTGGCGCCGGGCGGGCTTCGCGTCGAGTCCATCGGCGAGCGCCGGGAGGACGCCGCCCGGCGGGCGGTGCGCCGGGCCGCCCCGGACCGTCCGCCCCGGGTCTTCGCCCGGCAGGGCACGGGGGAGGAGACGCGCGGGCTGTCCCTGGTGGTCCTCACTCCCCGGGACGGTCTCGCCGTCCACGCGCCGGACCCCCTGTCGGCCGAGAGCCTGATCTTGTCAGGGACGCCCCATCTGTACGCGGGGGTCGTCGAGGCGACCGGAGTCGTGGGGCCCCTGGTCCTGCCGGGCGAGACCGGCTGCGCGGGCTGTCTGGACCAGCGGCGCACCGACCTCGATCCGACCTGGCCGCGGCTGGTGGCGCAGTGGCGGTCCGGACGGCAGCGCCGGGTCGCCGCGTGTGATCTCGCCCTGGCCGCGGCGGTGGCCGGACTCGCGGCGAGCCATGCGCTCTCCTTCCTGGACGGGGATCGGCCCGTCCGCGCGGGTGTCCGCTGGGAGGCGTCGCTGCCCGGATGCGAGTGGCGTGCGGCACCGGTCCGGGCGCATCCCGCCTGCGCCTGCGGCACCGCCGGGAAAACAAATGGTGAGGGGACCCCCGGGGACGGCCGGGCGCACGAGACAATGGCAGGGCGACAGCCGCACGCGGCACAGCTTGCTGGGACCTGGAGGGCGCATGTCTGATCTTCCCCGGAAGGCAGTCACCCGGACTGCCAAACTGGCCGCGCTGCCACTCGGCTTCGCCGGGCGGGCGACCTGGGGTCTCGGGAAGCGGATCGGGGGGAAGTCGGCGGAGATCGTGGGCCGGGAACTCCAGCAGCGCACGGCCGAGCAGCTCTTCAAGGTCCTCGGGGAGTTGAAGGGCGGTGCGATGAAGTTCGGGCAGGCACTGTCCGTGTTCGAGTCGGCACTGCCGGAGGAGATCGCGGGCCCCTATCGGGCGGCCCTCACGAAGCTCCAGGACGCGGCACCTCCCATGCCGACGCGCACGGTCCACTCCGTGCTGGAGGCGCGGCTCGGCGCGGACTGGCCCGAGCTGTTCGTGGAGTTCGAGGACAAGCCGTCCGCCGCGGCCTCGATCGGTCAGGTGCACCGGGCGGTGTGGCACGACGGCCGGGAGGTCGCCGTCAAGGTGCAGTATCCGGGCGCGGGCGAGGCTCTCCTGTCCGACCTGACCCAACTCAGCCGTTTCGCACGGCTCCTGGGGCCCCTGATTCCCGGAATGGACATCAAGCCGCTCATCACGGAGCTGCGCGACCGGGTCTCCGAGGAGCTCGACTACGGCCTGGAGGCACAGGCCCAGGCCGCGCACGCCGAGGAGTTCGCGGACGACCCGGACGTGCAGGTGCCCGCGGTGGTCCACCAGTGCGACCAGGTCCTGGTGACGGAGTGGATGGACGGGGTGCCCCTGTCCGAGGTGATCAACGACGGCACGCCGGAACAGCGGGACCGCGCAGGCCAGTTGCTGGCCCGCTTCCTGTTCTCGGGCCCGGCCCGCACCGGCCTGCTGCACGCCGATCCGCACCCGGGCAACTTCCGTCTGCTGCCCGACGAGGAGGGCGGCTGGCGGCTGGGGGTCCTGGACTTCGGCACGGTGGACCGGCTTCCCGGCGGTCTGCCGCAGCCGATCGGCGACTCGCTGCGCATGACACTGGACGGTGACGCCGAGTCGGTCTACGAACTGCTCCGCGAGGAAGGCTTCGTCAAGGAGTCGATAGACCTCGAACCCGACGCGGTCCTGGACTATCTGCTGCCGATCATCGAACCGGCCGAGGTGGACGAGTTCACCTTCACCCGGAACTGGATGCGCAGTCAGGCCGCCCGCATCGCCGATCCGCGTTCCCCAGCCCACCAGTTGGGCCGGCAGTTGAACCTGCCGCCCGCGTATCTCCTCATACACCGGGTGACGCTCAGCACCATAGGGGTCCTGTGCCAGCTCGGCGCGACGGTCCGTCTGCGCGACGAACTGGAGGAGTGGCTCCCGGGGTTCGTGCCGGAGGACGAGGGGCTGGAGGACGAGGAACTGGGCGAAGAGGTGTCGGCCGCCGAGGCGTGAGCCCGCCTCAGAATCCGCGGAACACGGTCCTGCCGCTCACCGAACCCGGCTACCACCAGGCCGAGTCGAGACGGCCCTCGATCGATCTGAGGTTGTCGCGGGCGCAGTTGTCGCAGAAGTAGCGGCGGGTGCCGTTCTCCACGGAACAGGTCCACGTCGGCCGGGGACCGGAGGCCGTGGTGCCGCAGCGGGCACACACGATCTTCTCGGCGTCGTCCGCGTCGGAGCCGGGCGCGGGGCGGCTGCTGTCACTGTCTTCGGGAAGACTCGTCACTCTGGCGACGATATCCCCGCGTCCGGCGGTTCGCGCGCTGTAACGCACCGCGGGGGCCGGTCCGTTCGGACCGGCCCCCGCCAGGGTCAATGCCTGTCAATGCCTGTCAGTGCTGCGACTGCAACGGCTGCTACGGCTGTGTGCGCCGATTACTGCATGACCGCCATGGCCAGCGCGCGCCGGGCTCGCATCGAGGCGCGCTCGGCCCGGCGCTGCATGCGGCGAGCGGTCGCCAGGCGCACGGCCTGACGTTCCCGCTCGGCCTGGTGCAGTCGCTCGTGCATATGCGCACGAGCCAGGGCTTCTGGGATGAGTTGCATCTCTCGGGTCCTGTTCTGACGCGAGTCGTTCGCGCCGGTGGTGGCGAAGTCTGTGGTCGCGGAGCCTGCGGGCTCGCTCGTGAACGGCTTCATCGGGGCCTGTTTCTTGGGGTCGTGCGTCAGGGGGCGGTCGATCGTTCCTCGGATGTTCATGCCGCGACCGGGTTCTTGCGCGGGCGGCCACGCGGCCGCTTGCGGGCCACGACGACACCCTGGACGAAGAGCTCGCCACCCCAGACGCCCCAGGGCTCACGCCGCTCCTTGGCGCCGGCGAGGCAGGCCTCCATCAGCGGGCAGGTGCGGCAGAGAGACTTGGCGTACTCGACATCGGCCGGCGACTCGGCGAAGAAGACCTCCGGGTCGTAGGAACGGCAGGGGACGGGTACGCCGAGGTTCTCGATGGCGTCGTCGAGCGCGGTGAGCGCAGTGAGCGGGATCAAGGTGGAGTCCTCCGTGAGGCCGGGCGGGGAGATCGTTTCGGAAGGCGGTACGGACGGGGCGTGCGCTTCGAGTTGCACGGTTCGTCTTCCTCGTCTGGTCGTGCCGGCCTGGGTCGGCCGGTTGGCGGCTGGTACCGGGTCTTTTCTTGTCCCGAGGCCCCTTCGCTCCGCCGTCCCCGGTCGGGGACAAACAGAAGGGCCGCGGATCCCGGGTGGGGTTCCGCGGCCCTGAAGGCGCCGGCCTGATGGTGGATCAGGCTGGATCACTCCAGGGTTCAGGCCCACGGAAGGCCCACATCGTGTGGTGCTGCTGCGTCTGCTTCAGGGATCCGGCACCGGCTGCCGCAAAGGCATAGGCATGTGCTTCTGCCACTACTGCCGCTTCCAGTGCCTGGATCGGTCGCTCATTGCGCTCACGAATGGGAAGACCCACGAGAGACACGGAGGACGCCGGCCGGACGGCGGTGATGCCGCCGGACAGACCGGTGCCCAGGTTCGAGACGCCGAGCGAGCACATGGAGACGACGACCGAGGGATCGGTCATTTTCACGGTGTTGAAGGAGCTGGTGTCGATGCTGATCACTGGAATCGCCTCCTCTCGGCGTCTTGGGGGACCGGGCGAACCGGTCCGACGGATATTAAGTACAGCACGGAACCAGGGCCTTCGAGAAGGCCGCTGCCGCCGTGGTTAAGAACCTATGGGGATTGCCGGGGCATGCGCAAACTATTTTCCCGACGAGTTTCAATCAGTTGCCCTCACCGTGCTCGGCGACCTCCCGACCTGCGCAGATGGCCAGAACGTCGGCTCCGAAGCGGTTGAGTTTGCGGACACCGACCCCGGGGATCCGGGCGAGCTCGCCCTCCTCGTCCGGCGCGCTCTCGGCGATCGCCATCAGCGTCCTGTCGGTGAAGACGCAGAACGCGGGCTGCCCGCTGCGCTCCGCCTGTACCGCGCGCCACTCCCGCAGCCGCTCGTACAGACCCTCGTCCATGTCCGAGGGGCAGCCGTCGCAGCGCATCAGCTTCATCTCACCGGCGTCGGTGAGCGTGCGGCCGCAGACCCGGCAGCGCGCGGGGCTGCGGCTCGTGCGCCGCAGGGCGGTGACGCCGGTCCTCGCGGAGCCGCGTTCGATGCCTCCCGAGCGGGCGCCGGAACGGGTGCCCGCCGTGGCGACGGACCCGGGACGCAGACCGTCGAGGAACCGGCTGGGGCGCCGGCCCGCGCGGCCTCCGGGCGAGCGGGCGAGCGCCCAGGACACGAACAGCTGCTCTCTGGCGCGGGTGACACCGACGTAGAGGAGGCGGCGCTCCTCCTCGATCTGCGCGTCGGTCTTTGCGTAGGTGATCGGCATCATGCCCTCGGCGACACCCACCAGGAAGACGACGTCCCACTCCAGTCCCTTGGCGGAGTGCAGGGAGGCGAGGGTGACACCCTGCACGGTCGGGGCGTGCTGGGCGCTCGCCCGTTCGTCGAGCTCGGCCACCAGATCGCCGAGTGTCGCGCCGGTCTTGGCGATCGCGAAGTCCTGCGCGAGGTTCACCAGGGCGGCCAGGGACTCCCAGCGCTCTCTGACCGCGCCCGAACCGGCCGGGGGGTTGCCGGTCCAGCCCTCGCCCGAGAGCACCGCGCGGACCTGCGAGGGCAGGTCGACGACGTCGTCGAGGAGCGAGTCGTTGCCGCCGAAGCGGGCCGCGGCGCGCAGGGCCGAGCCGGCCTTTCGCACCTCGGGGCGGTCGAAGAAGCGCTCGGCTCCGCGCAGCTGGTAGGGCACACCGGCGTCGGCGAGGGCCTGTTCGTAGGTCTCGGACTGGGAGTTCGTGCGGAACAGGATCGCGATCTCGGCGGCGGGGACGCCCGAGGCGATGAGGTCGCGGATGCGCCGGGCGGCGCCCTCGGCCTCGGCCGGCTCGTCGGTGTACTCGGCGTAGACGGGTTCGGCGCCCGGCGGCCGCTGGGAGATCAGTTCGAGGCGGTGCTCGGCGGCCCGGCCGCGCGCCTGGGAGAGCAGGCCGTTGGCGAGGTGGACGACCTGGGGCGAGGAGCGGTAGTCGCGGACGAGCTTGACGACGGTGGCCCCGGGGTGGCGGGTGCGGAAGTCGAGAAGGTGGTCCGGGGTCGCCCCGGTGAACGAATAGATCGTCTGGCTGGCGTCGCCCACCACGCAGAGGCTGTCCCGCTCGCCGAGCCACAGCTCCAGCAGACGCTGCTGGAGCGGGCTGACGTCCTGGTACTCGTCGACCACGAAGTGCTGGTACTGGGAGCGGACCTGCTCGGCGATGTCGTGCCGGTCCTGGAGGATGGCGACGGTCAGCAGCAGGACGTCCTCGAAGTCGATGACCGCGCGATCGCGCTTGAGGTCCTCGTACGCCGCGTAGATCTTGGCGGTCTCGGCCGGGTCCCTGGGGGCATCGCGGCCGGCCCGGGCGGCGGCCGCCGCGTAGTCGGCGGGGATGGTCTGGGTGACCTTGCACCACTCGATCTCGCCGGTGACGTCCCGCAGCTCTCCCCGGTCGAGGCGGACGCGGCAGGCGGCCGCCGCGTCCGCGACGAGCTGGATCTTGCGGTCCACCAGCCGGGGCAGTGAGCCACCGACGGCTTTCGGCCAGAAGTACTGGAGCTGGCGCAGCGCGGCCGAGTGGAAGGTGCGGGCCTGGACGCCTCCGGCGCCGAGCTGGCGCAGCCGTCCGCGCATCTCTCCGGCGGCGCGGTTGGTGAAGGTGACCGCGAGCACGCTGGAGGGCTGGAGGATCCCCGCGCGCACCCCGTAGGCGATGCGGTGGGTGATCGCCCGCGTCTTGCCCGTGCCGGCTCCCGCCAGCACGCACACCGGACCGTGCAGGGCGGTGGCGACCGCGCGCTGCTCGGGGTCGAGCCCGTCGAGCACCGCGTCGGCCGTGTCCGGAACCTGCGGGAAGAGGGTGGAGTGCGTTGCTGCTGTCACACAGCCATGCTGCCAGGTCGGCGGAGACGGGTGAGCCGGTTGTCCACAGGGAGGCGGCTGCGATCGTACGAATGCGGTGAGCATCACCTCCGCCGCCTGTTCCGGGGTCGTCTTTCGGCCAGGCCCGGGTGCCCCGCCCCTCCCCCGCCGCGACCGTCCTCACCTGCGGTGCGGCACGGCTGCGGCGAGCGTCACGTGCCGGAGGGAGGGCCCGGATACCCCCCGCGGGAATGGCGACCGGGTGACCTGCGTTCCACTTGCAGCGACCAGCCACCCGCCAGCCGTGAAGGAGCGCATGAGACATGCAGGGCACTGTGACGATGTACAGCACCACGTGGTGCGGCTACTGCCGTCGGCTCAAGAGCCAGATGGACCGTGAGGGCATCGTGTACAACGAGATCAACATCGAGCAGGACCCGCAGTCCGCGGCGTTCGTCGAGAAGGCGAACGGCGGCAACCAGACGGTTCCGACGGTCCTGGTGGTCGCGGCCGGTGGCGCCGAGGTCGTCATGACGAACCCGAGTCTCGCCCAGGTGAAGCAGGCCCTCACCGCCTGAGCCCCCGCGCGCACGGCAATGCCCCTCCGGTGAGCTAGCCGGAGGGGCATTCGTCATGTCCGGGACGGTGTCAGGCGCTGTGGCCTCGGATCGGCAGGGGCTTGCCGTACCAGAGCTCGATCAGGCGGGCGGCGATCGAGATTCCGTAGGGGGGCATGACCTCACCGGACTCGAAGGCGGCCCTGAGGTCGTCCCGGGAGAACCAGCGGGCCTCCTCGATCTCCTCGCCGTCGACGTCGATCTCCGACGAGGTGGCGCGGGCCCGGAAGCCGAGCATGAGACTGGAGGGGAACGGCCAGGGCTGGCTGGCGACGTACTCGACCTCGCCGACCGTGACCCCGGCCTCCTCGAAGACCTCGCGGCGCACCGACTGCTCGATGGACTCGCCGGGCTCGACGAATCCCGCGAGGGTGGAGAAGCGGCCTTCGGGCCAGTGCACCTGCCGGCCGAGCAGGATGCGGTCGTCGTCGTCCGTCACGGCCATGATCACGGCCGGGTCGGTGCGCGGGTAGTGCTCGGCACCGCAGGCGGGGCAGCGGCGGATGTGTCCGGCGGCGGCGATGACGGTGCGCTCGCCGCAGCGGGAGCAGAAGCGGTGGGTGCGCTGCCAGTTCTCCAGGCCGACGGCGTGCACCATCAGGCCCGCCTCACGCGGCGAAAGCAGCAGGCCCGCCTCACGCAGGCCGGCAGGCCGGGCGGACTGGTCGATGCGGCCGGGAAGCGTGTCCTTCTGGAGCGCGAAGTAGCTCACCCCGTCGTCGTCCGTGCCCAGGAAGTAGCGGTGCGCCTCGGTGAGCGGTGCCTCGAAGGAGGGTGTCATCAGCAGTTCGGTACTGCCGTCGGCCGTCTCGTCGACGAGCACCTGACCGCCGGAGACCACGAAGACACGGGTCGTGGGGTGGCTCCAGGCCGCCGCGAGCCAGGCCTCGTCGAGCCGGTGGTGGGCGGCTCGGTCGATGCCGCTCGGAGCGGTCAGCGAGATGGGACGGTCGGCGCTGTGGTCGGTCCAGGTGGTCACGGATGCTTCCAACTCCCCCGGTGGAACGGATATTTCGGCGGGCGGTCCAGCAGGACGGTCGTGCGGTGCGCTCTCGGCGTCGCGCTGCGGCTTGTTCAGGTTGTCTCGCGCCAGTTCTCGGCCAGGTCGCCCCAGAGGTGGGCGGTCGTCTCGACGCCCTTCATGAGGAGGTCGAGTTCGACCTTCTCGTCGGGGGCGTGCCAGCCGTCGGAGGGCACGGAGATGCCCAGGAAGAGCACGGGGGCGTCGAGGACCTCCTGGAGGTCGGCCGCGGGCCCCGAGCCGCCCTCGCGGGTGTAGCGGACCGGCTGATCGAAGGCCCGGCCCATGGCGCGTACGACGGACTGGAGGGCGGGGTGGTCCAGTGGCGTCAGGCACGGGCGCGTGGCCGCCCCGAACGTGATCTCGTGCCGGATGCCCGCGGGCACCTGCTCGGCCGCCCAGGCGCGTACGGCCTTCTCGATGTGGTCCGGGTCCTGTCCGGCGACGAGCCGGAAGGAGAGCTTCACCATGGCCGAGGACGGGATGACCGTCTTGCTGCCCGCGCCCTGGTAGCCGCCGCCGATGCCGTTGACCTCGGCGGTCGGGCGGGCCCAGACGCGCTCCAGGGTGGTGTGTCCGGCCTCCCCGTGGGTGGCCGTCGACCGGGCGGTACGCAGCCACCGCTCCTCGTCGAAGGGCAGCTCCGCGAAGAGTTCGCGCTCGCGGTCGGTGAGTTCGACGATGCCTTCGTAGAAGCCGGGTACGGCCACGCGCGCGTGCTCGTCGTGCAGGGCCGCGACCAGGCGGGCGATGGCGGTGGCGGGATTGGGCACGGCTCCGCCGAACGATCCCGAGTGGATGTCCTGCTCGGGTCCGTGGAGGACGATCTCGCACTCGGCGAGGCCCCTCATGCCCGTGCAGACCGTCGGAGTGTCCTCCGACCACATGCCGGTGTCGGAGACGATCACGGCGTCGGCGGCGAGCCGCCGCGCCCGCTCCTCGACGAGTTCGCGGAAGTGCGGCGAGCCGGACTCCTCCTCGCCCTCGATCAGCAGCTTGAGGTGCACGGCGGGGGTGGTGCGCCCGGTGGCGGCGAGGTGGGCGCGGACGCCGAGTGTGTGGAAGAACACCTGGCCCTTGTCGTCCGCGGCCCCGCGCGCGTGGAGGCGGTTGCCCCGGATCACCGGCTCGAAGGGGTCGGTGTCCCAGCCGTCCTCACGGGCGGCCGGCTGCACGTCGTGGTGTCCGTAGACGAGGACGGTGGGCGCCTCGGGGTCGTCGGAGGGCCACTCGGCGAAGACGGCCGGGGCTCCCGCGGTCGGCCAGACCTCGCAGGTCGGGAAGCCGGTCTCCCGGAGTTTGGCGGCGAGCCAGTCGGCGCTGCGTGCCACGTCCGCGGCGTGTTCGGGCTGAGCCGAGACCGAGGGGATGCGCAGCCACTGACCGAGGTCGTCGAGGAAGGCGGCGCGGTGGGTCTCGATGTACGTACGGACGGTGCTGACGGCGTTGTCAACGGGCTTGCTCATGTTCCTGAGCCTATCCGCCCACAGAGGCGTGTTCGTCCGGTGGTTCTCCGGGAAGCTCGCCGTGTGCGCCCGGGTCCTCGGTGAGCAGCCGCTCCAGTGCCGCGCGGCCCGGGAGCCCTTCCGGTCGTACGATCTCGCCGTCGCGGACGTGGAGGAACGCGGCCGTGACGGATTCCGGGGGCACTCCCTGCCGCTCGGCCCAGCCCAGGCGGTACAACGCGAGCTGGAGCGGGTCGGCGGTGCGTCCGTGGCCGGTCTTCCAGTCGACGATCTCGTACGTCGTCCCCTCGCCCTCGCCGTTCCTGTAGACGGCGTCGATCCGGCCGCGGACGATCCGGCCGGCGATCGAGAGCTGGAAGGGAACCTCGACGCCGTACGGGGTGCGGTGCGCGTAGGGACTGCGTTCGAAGGCGTCCTTCAGGGCTTGCAGGTCGTGCTCGTCGGCGATCTCCGCCTCGCTGCCGGGCAGGTCCTCGGGGTCCAGCATCGGCAGCCGCAGCTCCTCGAAACGGGACTCGACCCAGGCGTGGAAGCGCGTGCCCCGGCGTGCCGCGGGCTGCGGGGGGCGCGGCATGGGGCGCGCGAGTTCCTGGGCGAAGCCGTCCGGGTCGGCGGCCATGCGCAGCAGCTGGGAGGCGGTGAGCGAGGCCGGCAGGGGTACGTGGGTGACGGTCTCGCGGGCGCGCAGGAGCTCCCCGGTCAGCGCGTCCAGGTCACGGTCCCAGGAGGCCAGGGTGCGGGCCTCCTCGGGTGTGAGGCGCTCGCTCCCGGCCTCCCGGGGGTGCGGGCGGGCGGAGGGGGCCTGTGCCTGGTGCGGGACCGTCGGACGTCCGTGCCCGGAGCCGGCCGGACGGTCTCCGGGCCGCCGCGTCGTCCAGGAGTCCCAGTCGTCCGCCGCGTCCTCGGAGAACGGGTCCTCGGGCAGGGCGCCCTCGCCGTCCTCGTCGTACGCGTCGCGTTCGTCGTACGCGTCGTACTTTTCGTGCTCGTCGAAGGGCGGGAGGTCGTCGTCGGGCGGCGGCGGCCATTCCGGGTCGTCGTACGAGCCCGGGTCGTGGGCGGGCGTGCGCGGGTGCGCGTCGGCGCCCGGGTGGGCCTCGTCGTGGGACGCGACCTTCTCCAGGTGGGCGAGCACCGTCTCGGCCGCCGCGCGGCGGCGGGCGAGGGCCGCGTCGTCGAGCGGGAGCGGCCAGGCGTGGTCGGCCGCCGCCTCGCGCAGGGCCGGGTTCTCCTCGTCCTCGGCCGGCCGGTCCGCCCACACCTCGATCTCGCCGTGTCCGGCCACGCAGTGGTCATGGAGGGCGTCCAGGAAGTCCGAGGGGCCGCGCGTCCGCTTCTGGGAGGGCCCCCACCAGTGGCCGGAGCCGAGCAACAGGGAACGGGGGCGGGTGAACGTCACATAGCCGAGGCGCAGTTCCTCGGTGTGCTGGTGGGCCTTCATGGCCTCCTGGAAGGCCTTGATGCCCTTGGCGTCCCAGCTCTGGACGTCGGGCAGCGTGTCGGCGTCGCCGCGCAGCCGGTGGGGCAGGACCTTGCCCTGGGCGGTCCACTTCTCGCGGCCCTGGCCGCTGGGGAAGGTGCCGCTGACGAGGCCGGGGACGGCCACGACGTCCCACTCCAGGCCCTTGGACTTGTGCGCGGTGAGCACCTTGACGGTGTTCTCGCCGCCGGGCAGGGCGTTGTCCAGGCCCTTCTCGTACTGCGCGGCCGTGCGCAGGAAGCCGAGGAAGGCCAGCAGGCTCGCCTCGCCGTCGCCGGACGCGAAGGACGCGGCGACGTCCAGGAAGTTGGACAGGGTCTCGCGGCGGCGGGCGGCCAGGGCGTGCGGGGACGCGGAGAGCTCCACCTCCAGGCCGGTGACCGCGAGGACCCGGTGCAGGACGTCCATCAGCGGGTCGGCGAGCGAGCGCCGCAGGTCACGCAGTTCGGCGGCGAGCCGGGCGAACCGCACGCGCGCGTCCGGCGAGAAGGGCAGCCCGTCGTCGTCCCCCGCGGCCCCGATCGGCGTCTCCAGAAACGTGTCGAGAGCGTCGGCGAGCGATATCACCTCGGCCGGGTCGACCCCCTCGACGGCCGCGGCGAGCCTGCGGTCGGGATCGTCGTCGGCGCCCACGCGCGCGTGGGACACGAGCAGCCGGGCACGGCGCCCGAGGAGGGCGAGGTCGCGCGGGCCGATGCGCCAGCGCGGACCGGTGAGGAGCCGGACGAGGGAGGCGTTCGCCCCCGGGTCCTGGAGAACCTCGCAGACGGCCACGAGGTCGGCCACCTCGGGCAGGTGCAGCAGACCGGACAGGCCCACGACCTCGACGGGGATGTCACGGGCGACGAGCGCGCCCTGGATCTCGGCGAAGTCGGTGGCGGTGCGGCACAGCACGGCGATCTCGGCGGGTGCGGTCCCGGTGCGCACGAGATGCGCGATCGAGTCGGCGAGCCAGCCGATCTCCTCGGCGTGGGTGCGCAGCAGCGCGCAGCGCACCAGGCCGTCCCGCTCGGCCCCCGGGGCGGGCCGCAGGGCCTCCACGCCCGCGTGCATGGCGCGCAGCGGCTCCGCGAGACCGTTGGCGAGGTCGAGGAGGCGGCCGCCGCTGCGGCGGTTCTCGCTGAGCGACTGGCGGGTCGCGGGGCGGCCGTCGGGACGCGCGAAGTGCTCGGGGAAGTCGTCGAGGTTGGCCACCGAGGCGCCGCGCCAGCCGTAGATGGCCTGACAGGGGTCACCGACCGCGGTCACGGGGTGCCCGGTGCCGCCGCCGAACAGTCCGGCGAGCAGGACCCGCTGGGCCACCGACGTGTCCTGGTACTCGTCCAGCAGGACCACCCGGAACTCGTCCCGCAGGATCTCCCCGACTTCGGGGCGGGTGCGGGCGAGCGTGGCGGAGCTGGCGATCTGGTCGCCGAAGTCGAGGAGGTCGCGCTCTCGTTTCGCCGCGCGGTAGCGGCCCACCAGTTCGGCGAGTTCACGCCGGGCTGCGGCGGCCTCGGGGACCTTGCGCAGATCCGCGTTCGTGAGGCGCGCGCCCTCCAGGGTGCGCAGCAGCTCGGCGTCGTGGGCGCGCAGGTCCTCGGCCGTCACGAGGTGTTCGGCGAGCTCCGAGTCGAGGGTCAGGAGGTCGCCCACCAGGTCCGGGAAGGAGCGGGTCAGGGCCGGGTACAGGCCTGGCGCCTCCCGCAGCACGCGCGCGGCGAGCTGGTAGCGGGTGGCGTCGGCGAGGAGCCGGGACGTCGGTTCGAGCCCGATGCGCAGTCCGTGGTCGGTCAGCAGCCGGCCCGCGAAGGCGTGGTACGTGGAGATGACCGGCTCGCCGGGCGGGTTGTCGGGGTCGATGACGTCCGGGTCGGTGACTCCCGCCTTGACGAGCGCCTTGCGGACCCGCTCGGCGAGCTCGCCCGCCGCCTTGTTGGTGAAGGTCAGGCCGAGCACCTGCTCGGGGGCCACCTGTCCGGTGCCGACCAGCCAGACCACGCGGGCCGCCATCACCGTGGTCTTGCCCGAACCGGCCCCGGCCACGATCACCTGCGGGGCGGGCTCCGCGGTGATGCAGGCCGTCTGTTCCGGGGTGAACGGGATGCCGAGGAGCTCTTTGAGCTGTTCGGGGTCGGTGATACGGGCGGGCATGTCGCAGAGGCTAGCCGCGTCCACTGACAGCGGTGGCCACATCGGCCACCGGGGCGAAAGAACCGCAGGTCAGCACATGTGGTGCTCTGCGTCACGCGTCAACGTCACGGCCTCGGGGCCGGTGCGGCGCCCGTCACTCGACCACCTGTCGGCCCTCCGGCCGGGCGCTGCACGAGGCCTGGAAGGAACAGTGTGTGCAGTGCTGTCCCGTCGTCGGCGAGAACCGTTCGTCGAGGACCTTGCCGGCGGCGTTGGCGAGCAGGTCGCCGACCCACTCGCCCTCCAGCGGCTCCTGCGCCTGCACCTTGGGGAGGCTCTCGCCGCCGTCCTTCTTGGCGGCGCCCTGGCGGAGCTGGACGAGCTCGGCGCCGCCCGCTTCGGGGCGTACGCCGTCGAAGACGTCGTCGACCGCGCCCTCGCCGACGGCGAGCTGGTAGACGGCGAGCTGCGGGTGGCGGGTCACCTCGGCGGCGCTCGGCGCCTGCTTGCCGGTCTTGAAGTCGACCACGTAGGCACGGCCCTCGGTGTCCGCCTCGACACGGTCCATGGAGCCGCGGATGCGTACTTCGTAGGAGCCCGCTTCGAGGGTCACGTCGAAGTCGTGCTCACTGGCCACCGGGGTACGGCTCGTGCGGTCCATGACGTGCCACTTCAGGAAGCGTTCGAGCGCCACGCGCGCGTGCTGCTTCTCCTGGGCGGACTTCCAGGGCGCGTCGAAGGCGAGCGCGTTCCACACGGAGTCGAGGCGCTCCATGAGGACGTCGAGGTCCGCGGGGGTACGTCCGGAGGCGACCTCGTCGGCGAGGACGTGCACGACGTTGCCGAAGCCCTGGGCGGCGGTCGCGGGCGCGTCGGCCTTCACCTCCCGCCCGAGGAACCACTGGAGGGCGCAGGTGTTGGCGAGCTGGTCGAGCGCGCTGCCGGAGAGCACGACGGGCTGGTCGCGGTCGCGCAGCGGGACCTTGCTCTCGGTCGGCTCGTACATGCCCCACCACCGGTAGGGGTGCGCGGAGGGGACCAGCGGGCGGCCGTCCTCGTCGGCGAGCGCGGCAAGGCGTGCGAGGCGGCGGGCCGCGGCCTGCCTGAGGGTGTCCGAGACGCGCGGGTCGACCGTGGTGGCGCGCAGCTCGGCGACGAGCGGGGCGACGGCCAGCGGGCGGCGCGGGCGCCCGGTGACGTCCTTGGGCTCGACGCCGAGTTCGGTGAGGAAGCGGGAGGGCTGGTCGCCGTCGTCGGCCGGTGCCTTGACCGCGGTCACGACGAGCCGTTCCCGCGCGCGCGTGGCGGCCACGTAGAACAGCCGGCGTTCCTCGGAGAGGAGTGCTCCGGGGGTGAGCGGTTCGGCGAGTCCGTCCCGCCCGATGCGGTCGGCCTCCAGCAGGGAGCCACGACGGCGCAGGTCCGGCCACAGGCCCTCCTGGACGCCGGCGACGACGACGAGGCGCCACTCCAGGCCCTTGGAGCGGTGCGCGGTCATCAGGCGTACGGCCTCGGGGCGGACGGCCCTGCGGGTGAGGGTGTCGGCCGCGATGTCCTCGGCGTCGATCTCCTCCAGGAAGTTCAGGGCGCCACGGCCGCCGGTGCGCTCCTCCGCGCGTTCGGCGGTCGCGAACAGCGCGCACACGGCGTCGAGGTCCCGGTCGGCGTTGCGTCCGGCCGCGCCGCCGCGCCGGGCGGCCCGCTCCAGACGCTGCGGCCAGGGTGTGCCGTCCCACAGGTCCCAGAGGGCCTCCTCGGCCGTTCCGCCGCCGGCGAGACGCTCACGCGCCTTGCGCAGCAGCGCGCCGAGACGCTGGGCGCCCCGGGCGTACGCGGGATCGTGCGCGACGAGCCGCTCCGGCTCGGCCAGCGCGCGGGCGAGCAGGACGTCGGACGGGGGCGGTACGAGGTTGCCGCCGGCGCGCTCCTCCTCGCGCAGGGCGCGCCCGAGGCGCCGCAGGTCGGCGGCGTCCATGCCGGCGAGCGGCGAGGCGAGGAGGGTGAGCGCGGTCTCGGTGTCGAGCCAGGACGCGACCCGCGCACCGGCGGTGTCCGCGTCCTCCTGGGGTCCGTCGGCATCCGGACCGGTCACGGCACTCGGGTCGGCATCGGCGTCGGCGTCACAATCGGTCTCGGCGCGCGGGTCGACATCGGCTTCGGCTTCGGCTTCGGCTTCGGCTTCGGCTTCGGGAGTGATCTCGGCACCCAGGGCTGCCTCGGCGCCCGGGTCGACGTCGGCACCAGGGTCTGCGTCGGCAGCAGCGGACGGCGCGCCCGCGACAGACGCCCCGCCCCCGCTCGTCTCCGACTCCGCGCGGGCCACCGCCCGCAGCGCTGTCAGCAGGGGCGCGACCGCGGGCTCGTACCGCAGGGGCAGGTCGTCGCCGTCGATGTCGAGGGGCACGCCCGCCGAGGTGAGGGCCCGCCGGATGGTGGGGATCGTGCGGGAACCGGCCCGCACCAGGACGGCCATCTCCCCCCAGGGAACACCGTCCTCCAGGTGCGCGCGGCGCAGGATGTCCGCGATGTTGTCGAGCTCCGTGCCGGACGTCGGGTACGTGTAGACCTCGACCTGGCCACCTTCCCGTACCGGGGCCAGGTCGCGGTGGGCGCGCACCTTCTGGGCCGGAAGCCGGGTCAGGGGCATGCGCTGGGTGAGCCGGCGCGTCGCGGCGAGCAGCTCGGCGCCCGAGCGGCGCGAGGTGCCGAGGACCTCGACCGGGGCCGGGCGGCCGTCCACGCGCGCGAAGGCGTCGGGAAAGTCCAGAATTCCGTTCACGTCGGCGCCGCGGAAGGCGTAGATCGACTGGTCGGGGTCACCGAAGGCCACCAGGGTGCGCCCGCCGCCGGCGAGCCCGCGCAGCAGCCGCACCTGGGCGGGGTCGGTGTCCTGGTACTCGTCCACGTAGACGGCGTCGTACTGCGCCGCGAGCCGCTCGGCCACCTCGGGGCGGCGGACGAGGAGCACCGCGCGGTGGACCAGTTCCGCGTAGTCGAGCACTCCCTGCATGTCGAGGACGTCGAGGTACTCGGCGAGGAAGGCGGCCGCAGCGCCCCAGTCCGGGCGGCCGATGCGCCGGGCGAAGGCCTCCAGGGCGTCGGGCCCGAGGCCCAGCTCCCGGCTGCGGGCGAGGACCGCGCGGACCTCGTCCGCGAAGCCGCGCGTGGTCAGACAGGCGCGCAGTTCGTCCGGCCAGCGCACATGGGCGAGGCCCAGCCGCTCCAGGTCGGGCTGGCCGGCGAGCAGCTCGCGCACGGCCACGTCCTGTTCCGGGCCGGACAGCAGCCGCAGCGGCTCCGCGAAGAGGTCGCTGTCCTGGTGCGCGCGGATCAGGGCGTAGCAGAAGGAGTGGAACGTGGTGGCCCGGGGCGCACGCGCGGCCCCGATGCGCAGTGCCATGCGGTCGCGGAGCTCGACGGCCGCCTTGCGGCTGAAGGTGAGGACCAGGATCCGCTCCGGGTCGCCGCCGCGTTCGATCCGGGCGGCCACGGACTCGACGAGCGTGGTCGTCTTGCCCGTACCGGGGCCCGCGAGGACGAGAAGCGGACCGCTCCCGTGGTCGACCACCGCGCGCTGTCCCGCGTCGAGACGAGGGGGTTCCACCTCGGCCGGCGCGGTGCGCACCAGCCGGTACGCACCACGGGCCCCCTGGCGCACGGAGGGGTGCGTCAGGCGCCTGGGGGAGGAGGTGGAGCTCACGTGGTTCGCCGGTCCTGGTGCTCGTACGGGTGGGCGGACCGCCGCGTGGAGGGCGGTGACCGCGGGGTGAGGGGGACGTGTGCCGATGACGCTACGCCGGTGCGATTCCCGGAAGGAGGGCTTCCGATTGTTCCCTCACACCCCGAGCGCCCCGAGTGCCCCATGCGTCCCGTGACGTACGAACGTACGGCATGTCACGGATGTGCCTCGTTTCCCTCGTACAGGCCTCAGTGTCCCCTTCGGCCCCCTGAATGCCGGAAGCTGTCAGGTGTGACCTTCCGCGCGTTCGCCGCCGTCCCATCGGGCCCGTCTCATGTCGACGCGCGGCAGATGCCCCGCCGAGGCCCGGCTCGCCTCCTTCAGAGGCGTCCCCTCGTCGCGGTAGTGGGCCAGCGCGTCCAGCTCGTGGCCGGGCAGCAGCACGCCGTCGGCGCGCATGACGCGCCACCACGGAACCGCTCCGCCGTACAGGGCCAGCACCCGGCCCACCTGGCGCGGTCCGCCCTCCTCCAGCCATTCGGCGATGTCGCCGTACGTCATGACGCGGCCGGGCGGAATCAGCTCGGCGACGTCGAGGACCCGCTCCGCGTACTCCGGCAGTGCGTCCGCCGAAAGGCTCTCCTCGCTCATCCGCCCCATCCTGCCCCACGCCACCGACAACGTGACCCCGCGGCGGCTGTGCATACTCCTTCCCGCGGAGTGACGCTTGTAGCAGATTGCACGCCCCTCATTTGCACCCTGATGCCCCCGTGTGTCGGTCGGGCATGCCACCATCGTGCGGGCGGTGACTGGTGATACGAGACCAAGAAGAGACCATGAGGCAGCAGGGCGTGCACCCCGAAGACGCGGAGAGCACCTCCGCCGCCTCGTCACGCCCTGACACCGGCGGCGCCGGCGAGAAGGACGGGGACGACAAGGCGGCCGAGTCCCCCGAAGCCGGGGAAACGCTCACTCCTGAAGACCCTGACGAGAGGGAAGCCCTCGCCTCCGAGGAGCAGGACAAGGAGCAGGACGCCCTCTCCCGAACCCCCTCGGACGAGAAGCGGCAGGCCGAGCGCGGCACCGGCTGCGCGGACGAGGTCCACGCGGACGAGGTGGAGGGCGACGAACCCCTGCTGCCCGCGCGCGTGCACCGCCCGTCCGACCTGATGCGGCTCCTGGTCGGCGTTCTCGCGATCGTGGTGCTGCTCGCCATCGCCGCGTTCGCGCACGGCACCACCTCAGGCCTCGAACAGGACATCAACAAGGGCACCGGACAGGCACCCGATCTGCTGATCAAGATCGCCGGACTGGCGTCCAGCATCGCGATCCTCCTCGTGCCGGTCGCCTTCGCCATCGAGCGGCTGATCAAACGGGACGGGCTGCGGATCGCCGACGGCGTCCTCGCCGCCGTCCTCGCGCACGGAGTGACACTCGCCACGGACCTCTGGGTCGCGAAGGGCGCCCCCGGCTCCATCCAGGAGGCGCTCACCCAGCCCTCGCCCGGTGACGTCCACGCGCTCACCGACCCGGTGCACGGCTATCTCGCACCGGTCATCGCCTACATGACGGCCGTCGGCATGTCCCGCAGACCGCGCTGGCGCGGGGTGCTGTGGGTCGTGCTGCTCCTGGACGCCTTCTCCATGCTGGTGACCGGCTACACGACCCCGTTCTCGATCATCCTGACGGTACTGATCGGCTGGACCGTCGCCTACGGAACGCTGTACGCGGTCGGCTCGCCGAACGTGCGGCCGACCGGACGGACGCTCATGGCGGGCCTGAGGCACGTCGGCTTCCACCCGGTCAGCGCGGCCCGCGAGGAGATGCCGGAGAACGCGGAGAGCGGCGACCGCGGACGGCGCTACTTCGTCACCCTGGAGGACGGCCCGCCCCTGGACGTCACGGTCGTCGACCGCGAGCAGCAGGCACAGGGCTTCTTCTACCGCGTCTGGCGGCGCCTGACGCTGCGCGGCATCACCACGCGCCGCAGTCTCCAGTCCCTGCGCCAGGCCCTGGAGCAGGAGGCCCTCCTTGCCTACGCGGCCATCGCGGCCGGGGCCAACGCGCCCAAGCTGATCGCCACCTCCGAGCTGGGCCCCGACGCCGTGATGCTCGTCTACGAACACACCGGTGCGCACACCCTGGACTCCCTGCCCGACGAGCTGATCACCGACCAGCTGCTGCGCGACACCTGGCACCAGGTGCAGGCGCTCCAGTCCCGGCGCATCGCGCACCGGCGGCTCGCCGGCGACGCGATTCTGGTGGATCGTTCCGGCACGGTGATCCTCACGGATCTGCGCGGAGGCGAGATCGCGGCCGGCGATCTGCTGCTGCGCATGGACGTCGCCCAGCTGGTGACGACCCTCGGGCTGCGCGTGGGCGCCGAACGGGCGGTGGCGTCGGCGGTGGGCGTGCTCGGCCCGGACGCCGTCGCCGACTGTCTGCCCATGCTCCAGCCGATCGCTCTCACGCGCTCCACGCGCGCGACGCTGCGCCGGCTCGCCCGGGAGCGCGCGCAGCGCGAGCGCGAGGCGGTCCTGGAGGCCTCGCGGCAGGCCAAGCTCGCCCGCGCCGAGGAAGCGGCCGAGGAAGGCGGGGAAGCAGCCCCACCTGTGCCGGAGAAGGCCGGGAAGAAGGCCGTACGCGCCGAGCAGCGCGCCGAGAAGCGGGCGATCGACGAGGCCCTTGACGAGGCGCGCGAGGAGGATCTGCTCACCCAGATCCGCCACCAGGTACTGCTGATCAGACCGCAGGCGCCCGTGGAACCGGCCCGTCTGGAGCGGATCAAGCCCCGCACGCTCATCAGTTTCATCGCCGGGGCGATCGGCGCGTACTTCCTGCTCACGCAGCTCACCCACATCGAGTTCGGGACCCTCTTCGACAACGCCGAGTGGGGCTGGGTCGCGGCGGCCGTGCTGTTCTCGGCCCTGAGCTACTTCGCGGCGGCGATGAGCCTGCTCGGCTTCGTGCCCGAGCGGGTGCCGTTCCTGCGGACCACGGCGGCCCAGGTCGCCGGCTCGTTCGTGAAGATCGTGGCGCCCGCCGCGGTCGGCGGTGTCGCCCTCAACACCCGCTTCCTCCAGCGTGCCGGGGTGCGGCCGGGGCTCGCGGTGGCGAGTGTCGGCGCGTCGCAGCTGTTCGGGCTCGGCTGCCACATCCTGATGCTGCTGTCATTCGGCTACATGACCGGCACGGAGAAGACGCCGTCCCTGTCGCCGTCCCGCACGGTCATCGCGGGTCTGCTGACGGTCGCGGTGTTCATCCTCGTGGTGACGTCGGTGCCGCTGCTGCGCAAGTTCGTCTCCACGCGCGTGAGGTCGCTGTTCGCGGGCGTCGTACCGCGCATGCTGGACGTGCTCCAGCGGCCCCAGAAGCTCATCACCGGCATCGGCGGCATGCTGCTGCTGACGGCCTGCTTCGTGATGTGCCTGGACGCGTCGATCCGCGCGTTCGGCCACGAGGAGACGACCACGCTCAGCCTCGCGAGCGTCGCCGTCGTCTTCCTCGCCGGCAACGCGCTGGGCTCGGCGGCTCCGACCCCCGGCGGTGTGGGCGCGGTCGAGGCGACCCTCACGGTCGGTCTGATCGCCGTCGGTCTGCCCAAGGAGGTCGCGGCGCCCGCCGTGCTGCTGTACCGGCTGCTGACCCTGTGGATCCCGGTGCTGCCGGGATGGCTGTTCTTCAACCACCTGACCCGCAAGGGCGCGCTCTAGGATCCCGCCCCGGACCCGCGCGTACGCCCTGCCGTCCCGGACCGCCCGTGCGCCCTGCCGTCCCGAGGGCGTACGGAGGGTCCGGTCCCGGCGGCTCGCGGACGGCCCCGCCCCGGCGAACCGGGGACCGTCTCGTCGTGGCCCGTGCCCATCGGCGCGGGCCCTCCGCGCGTCCTCACCCACACGGCTCGCGCCCCGAGCGCCCCACCCCGCCCGCCCGCAGGATGGGGAACATGCCGAACCCGTCCCAGCCGCGCGCCGCCGCCCTGGCCGTCACCGCCGTCCTGCTGACCTCGTGGGTGTCCGGTTGCAGCGGTGACTCCGGGCACGGGGACCTGACGGCGCAGAAGCTGGACTGGAAGGCATGCCCCGCGCCGTCCGAGGCCCAGGGCGGCGGCAGCGCCCCCTCGCCGCTGCCAGGAGGCGCGGAGTGGCAGTGCGCCACCATGAAGGCGCCCCTCGACTGGTCCGACCCCAAGGGCGACACGATCGGGATCGCACTGATCCGGGCGAAGGCGAGCGGCGCCCCCGCCAAGCGGATCGGCTCGCTCGTCTTCAACTTCGGCGGCCCCGGCGGGTCGGGCGTGGCGACCCTGCCCGCGTTCGGACAGGACTACGCCGCCCTGCGCACCCGCTACGACCTCGTGAGCTTCGACCCCCGCGGGGTGGGCCGCAGCGCCGGGGTGAAGTGCGAGAACGACCAGCAGCTCGACCGGTTCTTCCAGCAGGACGCGACTCCGGACGACGCCACCGAACAAAAGGCTCTCCTGCGGAACACGAAGACGTTCAACGCGGCCTGCGAGAAGAACTCCGGCAAGTTCCTCCCCCATGTGCGCACCACGGACGCCGCGCGCGACATGGATCTGATGCGGCAGGTGCTCGGCGACGACAAGCTGCACTACTTCGGCATCTCGTACGGCACCGAACTGGGCGGTGTATACGCCCACTTGTTCCCCAAGAACGTGGGACGGGCCGTGTTCGACGGAGTCGTCGACCCGACCCAGAACGTGGAGCAGAGCTCCCTCGGCCAGGCGAAGGGGTTCCAGCTCGCGCTGGACAACTTCGCGAAGGACTGCACCTCGAAGGCCGAGGACTGCCCCATCGGCGACACCCCGCAGGACGTCAAGGACCGCATCGCCAAGCTGCTGAAGGACCTCGACAGCAAGCCGATCCCCGGCGTCTTCCCGCGCCGGCTCACCCAGACCGCCGCCACCAGCGGCATCGCGCAGTCGCTGTACTCCAAGGACTTCTGGGAGTACCTGACGGAGGGGCTTCAGCAGGCGTACGAGGGTGACGGCAAGATTCTGATGCTCCTGTCCGACTCGATGAACGGGCGCAGCGAGAACGGCCAGTACAGCAACATCACTCCGGCCAACATCTCCATCAACTGCGCCGACGACAAGCCGCGTTACACCGCGGACTTCGTGAAGTCGAGGGTTCCCGCGTTCCAGGCCGCCTCCCCGCTGTTCGGCGACTATCTGGCCTGGGGCATGGTCAGTTGCACCGACTGGGCCGTGCCGGGAGCGGCCGAGCACCCGGACGTGAGCGCTCCCGGCGCGGCGCCGATCCTCGTCGTCGGCAACACCGGCGACCCGGCGACACCGTACGAGGGCGCCCGGGCGATGGTGAACGCGCTGGGCAAGGGCGTCGGGGTCGAGCTGACGTACAAGGGCCAGGGGCATGGCGCCTACGACAGCAAGAACAAGTGTGTGCAGGGCGCGGTGAACGGCTATCTGCTGAACGGCACCGTTCCGTCGGCCGGAACCGTCTGCTCCTAGAAAGTTGCAGGTCAGAGCGTTATCCACAGGCCTCGACGGCGGTCCGCGGCCTGCGCCTACTATGGCGTGCAAGTGATCCGCGACTTCGGGCGGACCATGGGCGAGGGGGGCACTCATGACACGTTTCGCACGGTGGACGGCCGCGGCCGCGGCCACGTTGCTGCTGGCCGGCTGCGGGGGCTCACCGGCCGGCGGGAAGAACGAGGGGAAGAACGGCGACGGGGCGCCGGCCAGTGCGCCGCCCTCCGGCGGATCACCGGGACTGCCCGCCTCCCTGACCACGCAGAAGCTCGACTGGGGCCGCTGCAAAGGCACTTCGGACTCGCCCGCGCCCGGGAGCGACTGGCGGTGCGCCACGCTCAAGGCCCCGCTGGACTACGCGAAGCCGGGCGGCGCGACGATCGATCTGGCCCTCATCCGCTCCAGGGCGACGGGCGGCCAGGGCAAGCGCATCGGCTCGCTCCTCTTCAACTTCGGCGGCCCGGGCGGTTCGGGCGTCTCCACGATGCCGTCGTACGCGAGTGTCGTCGGCCCGCTGCACGAGCGCTACGACCTGGTGAGCTGGGACCCGCGCGGGGTCGCCGCCAGTGAAGGGGTGCGGTGCCGCGGGGACCGGGCGATCCAGGCCGCCGAGTCGGTGGACGCCACCCCGGACGACGCGGCCGAGGAGGCGGCCTACTTCAAGGACGCCGCCGACCTCGGCAAGGGCTGCGCGAAGGCCGCGGGCACACTGCTGTCCCATGTCTCGACGACGGACACGGCCCGCGACATGGACCTGATGCGCCAGGTTCTGGGCGACCGCCGGATGCACTACTTCGGCATCTCGTACGGCACCGAACTGGGCGGCGTGTACGCCCACTTGTTCCCGAGGAACGTGGGGCGACTGGCCCTGGACGCGGTCGTCGACCCGAGCGCCGACACCGTGGGCCACGCCAAGAACCAGACGCTGGGATTCCAGCGCGCCCTGGACGACTACCTGAAATCCACGGGCCAGGACCCGAAGCAGGGCTCGCTGAAGATCGCGGACCTGCTGAAGCGGATCGACGCGAAGCCGTTGCCCGCGGGCGGCGGCCGTGAGCTCACCCAGACGCTGGCGCTGACCGGCATCGTGCTGCCGCTCTACAGCAAGGAGGGCTGGCCGCGCCTGACCGAGGCCCTGAAGGACGCCGAGAGCGGGGACGGTTCGGCCCTGCTGACGCTGGCCGACGCCTACAACGAACGAGACGCCTCCGGCCGTTACGGCACGACGACCCATTCCCAGCGGGTCATATCGTGCTTGGACGACAAGGAGCGGCCGACTCCCGAGGAGACGAGGAAGCGGCTCCCCGAGTTCGAGAAGATCTCGCCCGTGTTCGGCGACTTCATGGGCTGGGACACGGCGGGCTGGTGTCACGACTGGCCGGTGGCCGGGCAGTTCGACCATCCGGAGGTGAGCGCACCGGGAGCCGGGCCCGTGCTGGTCGTCGGCAACACCGGGGACCCGGCGACGCCGTACGAAGGGGCGCGCAGGATGGCGGACGGGCTCGGCAAGGGAGTCGGCGTGGAACTCACCTGGAAGGGCGAGGGCCATGGCGCCTACGGGAGCGGGAGCGACTGTGTCGACTCGACCGTGAACAGCTATCTGCTGGACGGGACGGTGCCGAAGGACGGCAAGGTCTGTTCATGACGAGGGCGGGGGCCTCGCGGACACCGGGTCCGCGAAACCCCCGCCGTCGGGAGAGCGGGGCGGTCGGCCGGTCAGTACACCGGCTTCTCGGGCTCGATCTGGTTGACCCAGCCGATCACACCGCCGCCGACGTGCACCGCGTCGGAGAAACCGGCGGACTTCAGGACGGCGAGGACCTCCGCACTGCGGACACCCGTCTTGCAGTGCAGGACGATCTTCTTGTCCTGCGGCAGGGTCGCCAGGGCGGTGCCCATGAGGAACTCGTTCTTGGGGATCAGCTTGGCGCCGGGGATCGAGACGATCTCGTACTCGTTGACCTCGCGGACATCGATGATCTCGATGTTCTCGCCGTCGTCGATCCACTCCTTGAGCTGCTTGGGAGTGATCGTCGAACCGGCGGCCGCCTCCTGCGCCTCCTCGGACACGACGCCGCAGAAGGCCTCGTAGTCGATGAGCTCGGTGACGGTGGCGTTCTCGCCGCAGACCGCGCAGTCCGGGTCCTTGCGGACCTTGACCTGGCGGTACTGCATCTCCAGGGCGTCGTAGATCATCAGGCGGCCGACGAGCGGCTCACCGATACCCGCGAGGAGCTTGATCGCCTCGTTGACCTGGATGGAGCCGATGGACGCGCACAGCACGCCGAGGACGCCGCCCTCGGCGCAGGAGGGCACCATGCCCGGCGGCGGGGGCTCCGGATAGAGGCAGCGGTAGCAGGGACCGTGCTCCGACCAGAAGACGGAGGCCTGGCCGTCGAAGCGGTAGATCGAGCCCCACACGTACGGCTTGTTGAGCAGCACACACGCGTCGTTGACCAGGTAGCGGGTCGCGAAGTTGTCGGTGCCGTCGACGATCAGGTCGTACTGGCTGAAGATGTCCATCACGTTCTCGGCCTCGAGCCGCTCTTCGTGAAGGACCACGTTCACGTACGGGTTGATGCCCAGTACGGAATCGCGGGCGGACGCGGCCTTGGAACGGCCGATGTCCGCCTGGCTGTGGATGATCTGGCGCTGGAGGTTCGACTCGTCGACCTCGTCGAACTCCACGATGCCGAGCGTGCCGACGCCCGCCGCGGCCAGGTACATCAGCGCCGGCGATCCGAGGCCGCCGGCGCCCACACAGAGCACCTTGGCGTTCTTCAGCCGCTTCTGCCCGTCCATGCCCACATCGGGGATGATCAGGTGGCGGGAGTACCTGCGGACCTCGTCTACGGTGAGCTCAGAGGCTGGCTCTACCAGGGGTGGCAGCGACACGGGGACTCCGTTGGTCGGTCTATCACTACGGTTGTTCTCCCCGTAACACTGCCACGCCCTTCTTCATTCCGAGACACCCGTTCCGATCCGCGAGACGAGTTCGTCCCAGTAGCCGGGCATCGCCTCCCAGGGGTCGGCCGTCCCGCCGTGATCGGAGCGGTCGGTGAAGTAGATCGTCGCCGCGCCCTGCCAGCGGGCGATGCGCAGCGCCTCGTCCAGATGACCGCGCGGCACGCCGTGCACGAAGTGGCAGAAGCGCTCCGGGGGATAGTCGGCGGTCCACTCGGCGACCTGCGACCAGCGGTATTCCGTCCAGGGACCCGAGAACGTCACCAACTGGTCGGCGCACTCGGCGTATCCCGGGTGCGGGTGGGTGCCGTGGCCGAACACGACGTGGGCGCCGTCCCGCAGCGCGCGCAGCTCGTCGACCGTCCGGCGGACATCGGGGAGAGCGGCGCGTTCGGTGGGGCAGCGGCCGAGGACGAAGCCGTCCGCCTGGTACCAGTCGTGGTGGCGGCGCGCGTCGGCGATCATCTCGCCGAAGGGCCGCACCCCGTGGCCGGCGTCGATGAGTCCCAGCACCCTGACCCCCGCGTTGCGCAGCCGTCCCGTGGCCTCCAGGCACCGCGGGTCGGGGCGCTCGCCGGGACCGTTGTCCACGTTCAGGACGACCCAGTGCAAGGGGGTGCCGGGCCGGGTGAGTTCGTCCCATTCCATCGGGGCGACGAGAGGATGGGCGTGGCCGGGGACACCGAAGCCGAGTCCGAGGTCGGTGCTCGCGCCGCCGGTCGCGGTTCTGGTCAGATACGACACGCCGCCTCCATCCAGATGTCGGCGAGGGACTCCTCCAGATTGATCCGGGGCCGCCAGCCGAGCCGGTCGCGCGCGGTGCGCACATCGGCCTGCTGCCAGCTGCCGCAGCCGTCGGGGTAGGGGTAGGCGACCGGGGCCGCGTGGTCGGGTTCGGGGCGGGGGTGGCCGATGGCCGGCCGCATGGAAGGGCCGGGCGGGCCGTCCAGTTCGTGCAGGCTGCCGCTGTAGCCGGCCACCCGTGCGAGGACGGAGGCGGCGTCGCGGAGGCGTACGGCACGGCCCGAGCCGATGTTGATCACGCCCTGCGCGGCGGAGAGGGAGGCGGCGTGGACGGCGCGGGCCACGTCGCGGACGTCGATGAAGTCGCGCTGGACACCGAGGCCGCCGAGCTTGAGTTCGCCGTCGTGGGCCTGCATGGCACGGCGCAGGGCCTCGGCGAGCCGGCCGAGCGGGGATCCGGCGGGCGTGCCGGGTCCGGCCGGGGAGAAGACGCGGAGCACGACGGCGTCCAGACCTGAGCCGAGGACGAGTTCGGTCGCGGCGAGCTTGCTCACGCCGTACGGGCCGCCCGGGCGCGGCACGGCGTCCTCCGCGGTGGAGGAGCCGGGCTGGCTCGGCCCGTACTCGGCGCCGCAGCCGAGCTGGACGAGCCGGGCGCCGCAGCCGCTGCGGCGCAGGGCCTCGCAGACGGTGGCGACGGCGACGGTGTTGTGCCGGGTCAGTTCGCGGGCGCCGCCGCGGGTGGCGCCCGCGCAGTTGATGACGACTCCGGGGTGCACGGCGTCCAGGAAGCGGGTGAGCGCGCCGGGGCTGCCCGAGGCGAGGTCGAACCGGACGTCGGCGTCGTCGCCCCGGCCGAGCGCGGTGAGCTGCACGGCCGGGTCGGCGAGCAGTCTGTCGGCGACGAATCGTCCGAGGTAACCGTTGGCTCCGATCAGCAGGACCCTCATCGGGCAGCTCCCGGGGCGGATTCTCCGGTTCGGGAGGTGATCATCTGGCTGTCTCCTTCGAGGTGATGCCGTAGGTCGGTAAGAGGGCCCGCGGTGTCGGCCCCGCGGGAGAAAGGGGGCCCGGATCCGGGAAGCTGACCGGAATCCGGGGAGGGCTCACGGCGGTGGTGCCGTCGGCCGGTCTCGGACGCCCCCGGCCCACCCGGCCGAACGGGCCACCTGGTGGGCCACGGCACGGACGGGCTCGGCGTGCGGGCGTTCGGCGTGCGCAACCTCGGCGCGCTGGGGTTCGGCGTGCGCAACCTCGGCGCGCGGGCGTTCGGCGTGCGAGGCCTCGGCGCGCGGGCGTTCGGCGTGCGAGGCCTCGGCGCGCGGGGGCTCGGCTCGGGGCGTGGGGTGATCGCCGGTCATGAGGCCTCGCAGGGCGGGGCGTGGGCCGAGGCTCGGGTGAGCGTGCGGGCCGCCTGGACGAGGAGGACGAGGGCGCCCGCCCCGCAGGCCAGGGCCGGCACGGCCCCGGGGCCCGCCGCCGCGGTCAGTCCCTCGACGGGGGCGGCGAGGAACGAGCAGCCGGGCAGCCGCGCGGCGAAGACCGTGGCGAGGGCGACGGCCTCCGCCGCACCCGCGCCCGCGAGGGCACGGTCCGCGACCTGGGGGAAGCCGTGTGCCGTGAGAAGCCGCGCGAGGAGGAGCAGTGCGCCGAGCGCGCCGGCTCCGGCGTATGCGGGCGGTTCGTCCAGTGCCGTCGCGCACAGCACGAGCAGAGCGCACAGCGCGGCCGTGAACAGGCCGAACGCCCCGAAGAGCAGAGGGCGTACGGCGGTGGTGAACTCCTCCAGGCCGCGGCTCGCGATCAGCCGGCGGCGGGCGCGGGCGGCGAAGAGATGGGCGCACCAGGCGGCCGGGGCGCAGGCCAGGAAGAGGGCCAGCACGGGTGCGGTGGCCAGGGACCAGGCGCCGTGCGGGCCGCCGTCCCGGGCGGCGCTGAGCAGTCCGTCGCCGACGAGGGCGTACGCGAGGAGCCAGCAGGTCCACGCGCCTGCGCCGGCCGTGGCGCGGCGCCGGGTGCTCAGGGGGCCGCGCCGGAAGGCGAGGTGCAGGACCGGTGCCATGGCCAGCGCTCCGAACGCGGCGACGGCCGCCCGCGGTTGCCCGTCGGTGAGCCGCAGACCGGCGACGACGGCCGCGCCGAGGACGCCCGGCGTCAGCGCGAGCACCGCCCAGTAGGGGCGCGGGCCGGGGCGGTCCGCGGTCTCGGCGCGGGGCCCCTCCTCCCCGTCGCGTGCCGCGCGGGCGTACATCTCCTCGGCGAGCGAGAAGACGTCACGGTGCCGCAGGCGCGCGGCGGTCCGGTCGGTGACCCCGTGCGCCTCCAGGCCCGCCGCGATCTCCAGCGGGTCCACGGCCCGTGCGCAGAGCTCTCGGTGACGGTGCATGAGCGCCTTCACCGGGTCCACCGCACCGCGTCGCCCGGCGGGCCCGTCGGGTTCGTCGCGGTGGACGGCCCGCTCGGGGGCGCCCGGTTCCGCGCTGTCGATCGTCATGTGCCCTCCCTCACGGCCACGGGTACCGGCGGGGGCACGGTGGCCCGTACCGGCGCCCCCTCCGCCCAGCGCGGCCTGCGCTCGGTCAGGAAGCGGGTCTCGGTCCAGCGGCCGGGCACCCGGGCCTCGGCGGGAGTGCCGAAGGGCCGCGGCTCCCCCTGTTCGTCCACGACGACCCGGCGCACCGGGGAGTGCGAGACGATCTCCAGGTAAATGCCGTGAAATGCCGTGATGTTCTGCTCGACGGTGAAGAGTTCGAGGGCGCGGGCGCGGGCCGCCGCGCCGAGCCGTTCACGGCGTTCGGGATCGCGCAGCAGTGCCACGCACGCCTCGGCGAGCGCCCGTGGGTTGCGCGGCGGGACCACCAGACCCGTACCGCCGATGACCTCGACGACCGCGCCCACGTCCGTGGAGACGGTGGCCCGGCCGCAGAGCATGGCTTCGACCAGGCTGACCGGGAAGCCCTCCACGACGCTGGACAGGACGACCACGGCGCCGCAGGCGTAGGCCTCCGCGAGGCTCAGGAGGTCCGGGCCGCCGATCTCCTCGAAGGAGACCGGGTTGTCGCCGACGGCGTGGGCGCCGTCCGCCTCGTCGGGGAAGAGCTGCGCCGCCAGTGCCTTGCAGTGCGCCAGATAGGTGGCCGCCTCCGGGTCCTCGGCGGGGGCGCCGACGATCCTCAGCCGGGTCCGGGGTTCGGCCCTGCGGATCTCGGCGAAGGAGTGCAGCAGGGAGATCAGGTCCTTGGCCGGTTCGACGCGGCCGACCCACACCAGGGTGTCGGGGTCCGCGCACCGGCTGCCCGGCACTCCCTCCCCGACGTCCGCGAAGCGCGTGGCCTCCATTCCGGGGTGGACCGTGCGCAGTCTGGCCCGGTCGGCGCCGCAGCGCTCCTGCCAGCGGCGGGCGTGCGTGTTGCCGGGCGTGATGAGGGAGGCGGCGCGGTAGACCTCCGTGGCGAGCCGGCCGTGGAAGCCGGCGAGCAGGGCGCGCACGGCAGGGGCCTCTTCGAGGGTCGCGGCGGCGAGATAGTGCGCCCGCAGATGCACGCCGTACTCGGTGACGAGCAGGGGGACGCCGAGAAGGTGGCGGGCGAGGAGGCCGGGCAGCGCGGCGGCCCCGCCGGCCGCGGCGTGGCAGAGGTCCGCTGAACCGAGGGCGTCGTCCTCGTACCAGTCGAGCGAGAGCGGACGCAGGGCGCGTTCGACGTGCGCGGCGACGGCGAGCAGGTCGGGGACGCGCGCGGTGCCGGCGCTGCGGAGGGCGCCCGGTGCGCGGCAGGCGCGTTCGAGGATGCGCACCGCGTCCTCGGAGCGCAGGGCGCCGGCCGGTCCGCCCTCGTCCCGGGCGAGTTCGGCCAGCGCGTACAGGGCGCTGGCGAAACGGTCCGCCTCGGCGCCGGCGGAATCCGCCGGATCCGCCTGCTCTCCGGGGACTTCCCGGCCTCCGGTCCCCGGCCCCGCGCACACCGCCGCCGCCAGTTCTCCGTACGCCTCGGCGAACCGGCGCCTGGCCCGGCGGCCGTACACCGCCCCGCCGTCGTGGGTGGCCCACAGCGGTGCCGTACGGACCCGGCCGACCTGGGGCGGCAGCCTGACCCAGCCCTGGGCCTCCTGGCGCTCGGTGCGGCTGAGGGCGTAGATGTCGAACGTGTGCTGCCCGAGTCCGCGCACGAGCCGGTCGCACCAGAGTCCGGCATCACCGCTCACATACGGATAGCCACCCTCCGTAAGCAGTCCGATGCGCACGAGCACACCCCCGATCTCCCGCATGGGGAGCCGCCGTTGACCCGGCGGCTCGCAGCGGGACGAAGGTATGCGGACAAGGCGGTGGTACGACGGACGGTTGTCCGTCGCACCACCAGAAGGGGTGAACGGTCGTAACTTTCCCGCGCAGGTCGCGTTTCGCCGCGCTACGAGATCACGCGGACACGTTCGCGGCCCGCGGGACCCGGCCCCGGATCACGCCGGGGCCAGTTCCCCCCGCTCCGCGCGGCGCCGTGCCGCGACCTCCGGATCGAGCGCGGGTACGGCGGCCAGGAGCTGCCGGGTGTACGGGTCGCGGGGACGCTCGTAGACCTCGTCGGCGGGACCGTACTCGACGAGCCGGCCGCGCCGCATCACGGCCACGTGGTCGCTGACCTGGCGTACGACGGCGAGGTCGTGCGCCACGAACACGAGCGCGAGCCCGAGTTCCCGCTGGAGCTCGCCGAGCAGGGCGACCACCTGGGCCTGTGTGGTGACGTCGAGCGCGGAGACCGGCTCGTCGCACACGATCACGTGCGGTTCCGCGGCCAGGGCCCGTGCGATGCCGACGCGCTGGCGCTGGCCGCCGCTGAACTCGTGCGGGTAGCGGTCGTAGTGCGAACCGTCCAGCCCCACGCGCTCCAGCAGTTCCCGTACGCGTCCGCGGATGCGCTCCTCGTCCCGGTCCCCGCGCGCCCGCAGGGGGTCGGCGATGGACTCGCCCACGCTGCGCCGGGGGTTGAGGGACGACACCGGGTCCTGGAAGACCATCTGCACCGAGGGGCGGACACCGGACTGCTCGCGTCCCTCGTGGCGGACCACGCCGGCCGTGGGCTCCAGAAGTCCGACCAGCATCCTTCCCAGGGTCGTCTTGCCGCTGCCGCTCTCGCCGACGATGCCGAGGGTCTCGCCCCGGCGCACGGTCAGCGACACGTCGTCGACGGCCGCGAACCGGCCCTTGCCACGCCCGAACTCCCGCCGCAGTCCAGCGGCTTCGAGGACGACGTCGCCCGGGCGGCCGTCCTCGGCCGGGCCGGTGCCCGCCTCCCGTCCGGCTCCCCGGGGCGCCCGGGGGGTGTCCACGCGGGGGACGGCGCCGAGGAGTTCGCGGGTGTACGGCTCCCGGGGCGCGCCGAGGACGGCGCCGACGGGACCGTGTTCGACGGCACGTCCGTGGCGCATCACCAGGATCTCGTCGACGCTCTCGGCCGCGACCCCGACGTCATGGGTGACCAGCAGCAGACCCGTCCCGGTCTCCTGCCGCAGGGTGTGCAGGAGGTCCAGGATCTGCGCCTGGACGGTCACGTCGAGGGCCGTGGTGGGCTCGTCGGCGATCAGCAGCTCGGGTTCGCAGACCAGCGCCATCGCGATGAGGGCACGCTGGCGCATGCCGCCGCTGAACTCGTGCGGCCGCGAGCGGGACCTGCGGGCCGCGTCCGGGATGCCGACCCGGTCGAGGACCCCCACCGCACGCGCGCGTGCCGCTCGCCGGGAGGCCCGGGTGTGCACCCGGTACACCTCGGCGATCTGGTCGCCGACCGCGTAGTACGGGTCGAGCGAGGACAGCGGGTCCTGGAAGACCATGGCCGCCTTCCGGCCGCGCAGCCCGCGCAGTTCGTCGTCGGACGCCCTCTGGACGTCGACGCCCGCCACGCGGACCGTGCCCTCGACCCGCGCTCCGGTGCCCCGGTGGAGCGCCAGCAGGGCCGACGCCACGGTGGACTTGCCCGATCCCGACTCGCCGACCAGGCCGAGCGCCGCGCCCTTCTCCAGCCGGAAGGAGAGGCCGTCGACGGCGCGCAGGCCCCCGAAGTCGACGACGAGACCGCTGACTTCGACCAGGGGGGAGACCGCGGACGCCGGGGAGGCGGGATTCGCGGAGGAGTCGCTCATGCCAGTACCACCCGTCGGTCGGCCACCGCGTAGAGCACGTCCGCGACGGCGTTGGCGATGACCACGAAGAAGCCGATGACCAGGACCATGCCGACGACCACGGGAAGGTCGACGACGTTCACCGCGTGCACCAGTTCCTGGCCGATGCCGGGCAGTCCGAAGAGCGTCTCGGTGAGCACCGCGCCGCCGACCGCCGATCCGAAGGTGTTGGCGTTCAGCGCGATGATCGAGGCGAGCGCCCCCCGGACGGCGTGCCGCCCGATGATCGACCGCTCGCCCACGCCGTAGGCGCGGAAGGTCCGGATGTGGTCCTCGGCCAGCGTCTCCAGCATCGAGGCCCTGGTCAGCCGGGCGAACGCGGCGGCCTCGACGAGGGCGAGCGAGAGCCAGGGGAGCACCAGGTTCCACGCCCACTGTTCGGGGTCGTCGGTGAACTTCACGTACTGCGGGAAGGGCAGCAGTTCCAGCTGGCCGCACACGACGATCATCAGGATCAGGCCGATGACGAAGACGGGCGTGGCCGTGCCCGCGAGGGTGAGCCCGGTCAGGACCCGCTCGCTGAGCCGGCCGCGCCGCCAGGCGGAGAGCACCCCGGTGCCGACACCGAGCGCGAGCCAGAGGACCATCGCGCCGAACACCAGCGACAGGCTGACCGGCAGCTTCGCCAGGATCAGCCGGGTGACCTGCTGGTCGCTCTGGTACGACAGCCCCAGGCAGGGCGCCGGGCAGTGCTGGACGGAGGTGCCCGTCGAGTAGTCCTGGCCCGCGAGGAGTCCCTGGAGGAAGTGCCAGTAGCGCAGGTACAGCGGGTCCCCGAGGTGCAACTGCTGGGCGACCTGGTGCACCTGGGCGGGCGAGCAGCGCGGGCCGCAGGTGATCTGGGCGACGTTGCCCGGGGTGGCGTAGAAGACGACGTAGACGATCACCGAGATGGCGAGGAGGGTGACCACCGTGCCGAGGGTCCGGCGCAGGACGAATCCGCCGAAGCCGTTCATGCCGTGGCCTCCTTCGTTCCGTCGGCGGACGCGCCCTGGACGGGCAGGTCCGGTCCCGGGGTGCCCTGGCGGGGCAGGCCGGTCCCGTCGGCGGGTCCGGCGGTGTTCGCTTCGGCCCTGGCCTCTCCCCTGCGGCCCGTGCCGACGCGCAGCCGGGAGGCCGCGCGCGGGTCGAGGGCGGTGCGCACCCCGTCGCCGAGGACGGTCAGGGCGAGGACAGTGACGAACAGCGCGCCCGCGGGCAGCAGCAGGTACTGCGGCGCGGCCTGGTACCAGACGTCGGCGGCGGTCAGCATCTGTCCCCAGGACGGGGTGGGCGGCTTCACGCCGACGCCGAGGAAGGACAGGGCCGCCTCGACGCCGATGTTCTGCGGCACCAGCAGGGCGGAATAGGTGATGAGCGGGGCGGCGAGGCCGGGCAGCAGATCGCGGCGGGCGATCCGCCAGGTGCCCCAGCCGCTGAGCCGCGCGGCGGCGACGTAGTCCAGTTGCTTGAGCGTGAGGGTCTGCGCGCGCACGATCTTCGCGAGGGTGCCCCAGGCGATCAGACCGATGACGAGGGCGACCAGGACGGGCCGCGGGAAGCTGCCGGGCACGATCGCCAGCAGCGCAAGGGACATGATCATCAGCGGCAGCGCGACGATGATCTCGGTGATCCGGCTCAGCACCTGGTCGACCCATCGGTTCCCGAGCGCCGCCGAGACGCCCACGACGACGGCGATCAGGACCTGCACCAGGGTCGCGGCGAGCGCGACGCCGAGGGAGACCCTGGCGCCGTAGACGAGACGCGCGAACAGGTCGCGGCCGGTCTGGGGTTCGACGCCGAGCCAGTGGTGGGCTCCGATGCCGCCGAGCGGGCCGACGGGGACGCCGCCGCGCGCGGAGTCCACCAGCGAGGGGTGGTAGGTGGTGGGGTCCTGGCCCTCGATCGCCGTGAGCAGCGGTGCGCCGAGCGCGATCAGGACGAGCAGCGCGACGACGGCCGCCGCGACGAGGGCGGCGCGCTGCGCACGCAGCCGCCGCCAGAACTGACGGGCCCCCGAGGCCCCCGCGGCGGACGAGTCCGCCGCGGGGGCCGGGGAGGCGAGAAGTGCCTCGCTCACGGCGCTACTTCACCGCGACCTGGGAGATGTCCAGAACGCCGGTCCAGTCGCTGATGACGATGTTCTTGACGTCCTTGCCGTACAGGCGCTTGTAGACGGGGTGGAACAGCGGGACGGTCAGCGCCTGCTCACCGATCTTCTTGTCCAGGGCGCCCCAGCGCCGGGCGGCCGCGTCGAGGTCGGTCAGCTTGTTGATCGCGTCGATCTCGTCGTTGACCGACTTGTCGTTCAGGAAGCCGGTGTTGAAGTTGGCGCCGTCCTTGACGATCTGCCGGCCGTCGAAGATCGGGGCCAGGAAGGGACCGCCGGAGGGCCAGTCGGCACCCCAGTGGGCGAGGAAGAAGCCCGGCTCGGTCTTGGCGCCGTGGATCTTGTCGCTGTAGTCGTTCTCCTCCAGGCCCTGGAGCTTGACGGTGATGCCGGCCTTCTTGAGCGCGTCCTGGATCGCGGTCGCGATCTCGGGGCTGGTCTCGAAGTCCTTGCTGTTGGAGTGGGTGAGCGTCACGGTCAGGCCGTTCTTGTAACCGGCCTCCTTCAGCAGTTCCTCGGCCTTGGCGGCGTTGCCGGACGCGCCCGCCGGGAAGTGGTCGTACGGGGTGTAGCCGAAGGACTTCTGGTTCGGCAGGTAGGTCGTCGCGGGCTCGGCGAGCGAGGAGCCGCCCGCGGCGTTGATCACCGAGCTGCGGTCGACGGCGTACGAGATCGCCTGGCGGACCTTCGGGTTGTCGAACGGCTTCACCTTCGGGTTGAAGGCGATGTAGTCGGTGTAGCCGAAGTGCCCGGTGCCGACCCGGGCGGCCAGCTCCTTGTCCCCGGTCACCTTGGCGAGCTCGGCCGGGCCGAGGTTGGTGTCCGTGGTGACGGCGGCGGCGTCCGTGCCCTGGGAGGAGGACAGCCGCTGGTTGATCACGGAGGAGTCCAGGCCGGACCGTACGTCGATCTTGTCCGGGTACGCCTTGCGCTCGGCGTCGGTCGAGGCCGACCAGTACGTGTTGCGCTCCAGGGTGAGGCGCTCGCCGTCGTTCTCGTTCTTGACGACCTTGTACGGGCCCGAGGAGACCGGGTGCTCCTCGTACTTCGTGCCGGTGTCCTTGGCCTTGGGGACGGGTGTGAACTGCGTCTGCGTGGCCAGGTAGGGGAACTCGCCCTCCGGCTTGTTCAGGTGGAAGACGATGGTCAGCGCGTCCGGCGTCTCGATCGAGTCGAGGCCCTTCTTGTCCTTGTAGGGGCCCTGGTATCCGGCGCCGCCGATCAGCCAGTCCCTGAGGTAGGGCGCACCGCCGGAGAGTTCGGCGGCGAAGGAGCGCTCGATGCCGTACTTGATGTCGGCGGAGGTGATCGGCCTGCCGTCCTCGTACTTGAGGCCCTTCTTCAGGGTGTACGTCCACACGGTCGCGTTCTCGCTGGGGCGGCCGGTGTCGGTGGCCAGGTCGGGCACGACCTTGGCGCCGGGGGCCCCGTTCTCGCGGTTGCGGGTGGTGAGCGTGCGGAAGACGAGCGAGGGCACGTTGCCGCCGCCGGAGGTGTAGAGCCGCGCGGGGTCGAAGTCCTGCTGCGGGTTGGCGTTCAGGACGGTGAGGGTGCCGCCCTTGTGGGGCTGGGAGTCGCCACCGGAGCTCTTGGCATCGCTGTCCTTCGGCCCGCAGGCGGCGGCGCCCGCTGCCACGACCAGGCTGACGGATGCCGCGGCCACGCGGCGCGCTATGACGGACGATTGACGCATCGGAAGACGACCTCTCGGATGACTCGAATACTGAGACGGAATGACACGGAGTGAGACGGCAGAGCGCGGAGCTCGCCCACGGCGTCAGGCGTCGGTGTCCGACCGGACCGAAAGGGGCACGGGCGCGCCGGACCGCGAGGGTCCGGGGGCGCACGGGAACAGGACGGGGAGGAAAGCGACGCACTCGCCGGGGGCGGGCGTCAGCAACAGTGGATGTCGGCCACGCAGAGCGCGGTCACGCCGATGAGCGCCAGCTCGATGGCGGCGCGAACGGAGGCGTGACGGGAGGACATGCGGAAAATATGAACGATCTTTTTCCGCATGTCAAAGCGGTGTGAGCGCTTTCCGTCAACTCTTCGGATAGGGCCACGAGTTGGGTAGACAGTGGATTCCGTCGTGGTCGAGGAACTTGGTCTGCTGCTGCATGACCGGTGCGAGGTCCCCGTCCTTCTCGCAGGAGACGTGCCCGTATCCGAGCCGGTGGCCGACCTCGTGGTTGATCAGCATCTGGCGATAGGCGTGGATCTTGTCGCCGAAGCCGTAGGTCTTGGAACCCTGGGCCCAGCGGTACGCGTTGATCATGACGCGCTCGGTGGAGGCCGAGTCGCAGGACACGTTGTCCTCGGTGGTGTCGAGCCCCGACTTGGCGCACCACTCGCCGGTGGTACCGGGACTCGCCAGCGTGATGACGAAGTCCGGTTTGCCGGAATCGACCCGCTCGAAGGTACGGGCTCCGCCGTGGGCCCAGCTCCTCGGGTCGTTCAGGGTCTTCTGGACGGCGTCGGCGAAGAGCGCGCCGTCCAGGCCGAGGCCCTGCTCGATGTCCACGCGGTAGGTGTACTTGTGCCCCTTGCCGGGTGCCTTGGCGGTACCCGGCACCACCTCGAACTTCCCCGACCCCTTGAGCTTCGCCCCGAGCGGGTACGTCCTGGCCATCTGCTGGTCGTACGTCAGGGGCGCGGCGGCCACCTGCGGCTGCCCCGACTGGGTCGGCCTGCCGTCTCCGCGCGAGGCGGAGTCCTGGGCCGCGCGGCCGGCGGCGTCGGCGGACTGGGTCCGCGCGTCGGCGTCATGGCCTCCCGTGGCCATCTGTCCGGCCACGACGACGGCCAGCACCGTGGTGACGGCGGCCGCCGCGATGCCGGTGAACGCCCATCCCTTGCGGCCCTTGCCCTCGTCCTCGCCCTGATCGGCGGTCTCCTGGGGCGGCCGCTCACCGGCGTCGGTGGCCGGGGCGTTCCAGTCGGCGGGGTCGAGGCCGACGGCGCCGGTGCGGGCCGTCCGCGGCGCGCCGCCACGGGTCCCGGGCCGGGTGCCGTTCTCCTGCCCGTCGAGGTCGAACGCGTCGACGTACGCCTGCCGGGGGCCCGGCACGGCCTGGGCGCGCTGTCGCGGCACCCGGGGCCCGGCGGGCGCGCCCTGGGGGGCCGCGCCGGCCCTGGACTCCCCCCAGCCGCCGCCCTGTTCACGCTGTTCGGGATGCCCGCCCCGCACCTGCGCCACCCCGTGCGCCGGGGTCCCGTCGGGAAGGCGGGGTGTTCCGTGCGCCGGGGTCCCCTCGAACGAACGCGGCACCCCACGTTCCGGGGTGCCGCCCTGGAAGCGCGGGACGCCGTGCGCCGGAGTCCCGTCCGCGAGACGTGGCACCCCGCGCGCGGGAGTGCCGTCGGCCATCAGCGGAAAACCGTGCGCGGGAGTCCCGTGGGGAAGACGCGGCCCACCCTGGACCGGAGCGCCACCCTGCGTACGCGGACCACTCTGGACCGGGGGGCCGCCTTGCGCACGCGGACCACCCTGGACCGGACCGCCGCCCTGGGCCCGCGGAAAACCGTGCGCCGGAGTCCCGTCGGGGAAGTGTGGTGCGCCGTGTTGCGGGTACCCGGCCGTGGGCGGGTAGGGGCCCGGGGAGCCGGGTGGGCGTGTCGCGGCGCGGTGGGCGCCGTCCGGGCCCGGCGCAGGAGCCGGTGCCGCTTCCTCCGCCGCAACCCCCCGCGTCTGCGCGGTGTCCGTCCTGCCGGCCCGCCCCCGACGACTGTGTCGTCCCACTTCCCGCCTCAGCTCTCCGCGCCGACTGCCACCGAAGAGGTCAACTCTTCCAGGTCCGCGAGGAGTTCACGGAAGGCGGTGGCGACCGTCTCCGGACACTCCATCATCGCGACGTGCCCAGCGTCCGGCAGGCACAGCAGCCGGGAGTCGCGGAAGGCACGGGCCGCGCGCTGGGCCATACGGTAGCCGACAAGTTGGTCGCGGCCGCCGTAGACCAGGAGCGTGGGGGCGAGCACCCGTTCGGCCTGACGCCACAGTCCGTGCTGCCCGCCGAGCGTGTAGGCGTTCACGACCCCGCGCGCGGAACGTGCCATGGCGTCCCAGAAGTAGGGCAGGGCGAGCCGCCGCTCCATCTCCTCGACCGCGTCACGGAACCCCTCGGGGGTCACGATCCCGGGGTCGCCGTAACAGAGGGCCAGAACACCGCGTACGCGCTGCTCAGCGCTCCAGTCCTTCGTCAGTCTGGTGAACAGTCCGGCCACTCCGGGAAGGGCGAGCAGCGCGGTCGGCCAGGCGGTGCGCTGGGCGCGGATCTCGGGCAGCGCCGGGGACACCAGCGTCAGCGTCCGCACCAGATCCGGGCGCACGGCCGCGACCCGCGTCGTGACGGCTCCGCCGAGTGAATTGCCGAAAAGATGTACCGGACCGCGTCCGGACGCGTCGAGGTGTCGGATGACCGCGCGCGCGTGTCCGGTGATCGAGTAGTCGCCGTCGTCCGGCGGCGGGGAGTCGCCGAAGCCCGGCAGATCGAGGGCCTCGCTCTCCACGAGACCGTCCAGGCGGGACATCAGCGCCGTCCAGTTCTGCGAGGAGCCGCCCAGGCCGTGCACGTACAGCGCGGGGGGAAGGCCCTCCCTGGACGGCGGTCGCGACCGGATCGTCAGGGTGATGCCCGGCAGCCCCACCGATCTCAGCCGTTCTCCCTCGGCGACCCTGACGGCGCCGACCCTCGGCGTGACGCTGACGGCCGGCGCGGACGGGAGTTCGGTCGAAGACATGCCGCAATGTTACGAGACGATCACGCGGGGGCTCATGTGTTCGCCGTCACAGATCGCGGACGGATCGCATAGCGTCCGGATCGCGTGTCTCCTAGGCTTCGAACGAGGGCACTCGTACGCACATCAGGAGCGCACTCGTACCGTTCGGGAAGAGGAACCATGACAGTCGACCCGACAGACCCCGCAACGTTCGACGACCAGTTCCGGGAGATCCCCGACGCGGAGACCCCCGAGGCGGACGCCGTCGAGCAGTCCGCGGAGCTGGACCCCGCGGACGACGTCGACCCGGAACCGCCGGGCGACCGCCTCAACGCCGACGAGGGGGATCTGGCCGAGCAGGCCCGGGTCGTCCGGCTGAACGAGGACGACTACAGGTGACCCGGTCACGGGCGACCGGCCACGGGTGACCCGGCGGCGTCGATCGAGGCCGCCGCCGCGGCCGGATGCCCCCGCTCGTCCCCTTCGGCACCCTGTGCGCCGTCCGGGTCGGGGTCCGGTCCAGGAAATTCTGCGCTCGCACCGCACACAGCGGGGTTACCGAAAAGTACGATGGCGGCGCGGCGCACACCGCACGTGGACAATTTTGGGAGGCGGCGTGACAGCCATCGAGCAGACAGAGGCAGCACGCCCGCGGGGCACTCGCCTGCCGCGCCGTGCCCGACGCAACCAGCTCCTCGGCGCCGCCCAGGAAGTGTTCGTTGCGCAGGGATACCACTCGGCCGCCATGGACGACATCGCCGAGCGCGCGGGCGTCAGCAAGCCGGTTCTCTACCAGCACTTCCCGGGCAAGCTCGATCTGTACCTCGCCCTGCTCGACCAGCACTGCGAGTCCCTGCTCATGGCCGTGCGGGCGGCGCTCGCGTCGACCTCGGACAACAAGCTGCGCGTCCGCGCGACCATGGACGCCTACTTCGCGTACGTGGAGGACGACGGCGGCGCGTTCCGGCTGGTCTTCGAGTCGGACCTGACCAACGAGCCGGCGGTGCGCGAGCGCGTCGACAAGGTGACGCACGAGTGCGCCGAGGCGATCTGCGACGTCATCGCGGAGGACACGGGTCTCTCGCGCGCGGAGTCGATGCTCCTCGCCTCGGGCCTCGGCGGTCTGGCACAGGTGGTGGCCCGTTCCTGGCTGCACAGCGACCGCAGCGTCCCGCGCGACCAGGCGGTCCAGCTGCTGACCTCGCTCGCCTGGCGGGGTATCGCGGGTTTCCCGCTGCACGGCACCGACCACCACTGATCCGCCGGATCGTCGGGCCACCGGATCACCGGCGTGACGGAAGCGGCCGAGGGGTACGCCCCCTCGGCCGCTTCCTTGTTCCCGTCCGCTGTTCGCTCCTGGCGTTCCCGGGCGGAGCGTGCCGGTCCCCTCGCCGGGCTAATGTGTGCTGCGTACGGCGCGTACGAACGCGCACATGACTGACCGTCGGAGGGACAAAGCCGTGGAGGTCAAGATCGGCGTGCAGCACGCGCCCCGCGAGATCGTTCTGGAGAGCGGTCAGACCCCGGAAGAGGTCGAGCGCGCGGTGTCCGAGGCGCTGGCCGGCAAGTCGCAGCTGCTGAGCCTCGTGGACGACCACGGCCGCAAGGTCCTGGTTCCGGCCGACCGGCTGGCGTACGTGGAGCTCGGCGAGCCCACGCAGCGCAAGGTGGGATTCAGCGCCCTGTAGGACTGCCGCGCGGCGAAGCGGTACGGGAGGGGCCCGGTGACACCGTCACCGGGCCCCTCCCGTCGTCCGTGCGCGTACCCGCTCGCAGGCCCGAGCACCTGCGCAGACGCAGATGGAGCACATGCCGGGCGCGGAGGAGGGTTGCGTTCCGAACGTCGGGGGTAGGACCGGCTACGACCGATTTGCACCGGCCGTGCGGGAGGGACCCCATCATGTTCTTGGAAGCGCTCGGCTCCGCGCTGCTCGGTCTCGCGCTGGCCTGGGCGGCCTCGTACCGCCTGCCCCACCGGTTGCCGTCACGCAGCCTGGTGCTGTCCACCGGTGTGGCGGGAGCCCTGTTCGGCGCCTTCCTGACCCACACGGCCCTGGGCTCCGGCCACTTCCTGGCCATCCTTCTCGGCGCCGTGGCCGTCTCGGCCGCGCTGCTGTCGCTGCTGCTGCGCCCCGAGGAGCGGTTTCGGCGCCGCTCGGCGACGGCGTAGGCCCCTGCGCCGGTCCCGGGACCGCGAGCCGCGCCCTTGACCGGCGCGGCCCCCGGGTCATAGGACCTGAACCTCGGGACGTCGAGCCCCAGCACCCCGGGAACAGGACCTCGGGCCCAGCACCTCGGGCCCGGGGCAACGCGTCCGCGACCGGCTAGGCCGCGAGGCCCAGCGCCGCCATCCGCTTGGTGTGGGCCTCGGTGATCCGGGAGAACATCCGGCCCACCTCCGCGAGGTCGAATCCGTCCGCCACACCGCCCACGAGCATCGTCGACAGGGCGTCGCGGTCGGCGACCACGCGCTGCGACTGGGACAGGGCCTCGCCCATCAGCCGTCGCGCCCACAGCGCGAGCCGGCCGCCCACCCGCGGGTCGGCGTCGATCGCCGCGCGCACCTTCTCGATGGCGAAACCGGCGTGACCGGTGTCGTCGAGGACACCGAGGACGAGCTTGCGGGTGTCCGAGTCCAGCCGGGCCGCGACCTCACGGTAGAAGTCACTGGCGATCGAGTCGCCGACGTACGCCTTGACGAGGCCCTCCAGCCAGTCCGAGGGGGCCGTCTGCCGGTGGAAGCCGTCGAGCGCGGCGACGAAGGGGTCCATCGCCTCCGTCGGCTCCGCGCCGACCGCCGCGAGCCGGTCCCGCAGCTGCTCGAAGTGGTGGAACTCGGCGGACGCCATCTTCGCCAGCTCGGCCTTGTCGCTGAGCGTGGGCGCCAGCTTGGCGTCCTCCGCGAGCCGCTCGAACGCCGCGAGCTCGCCGTACGCGAGCGCTCCGAGCAGGTCCACGACCGCGGCGCGGTAGTGAGGCTCGGCCGAGGCCGTGTCCCAGTTCTGCGCGGCGACTCCGGTGGCCGCGGGGGCGGTGTCGGCGGGGGCCTCGGCGGGCTTCTCAGCGGCGTTGTCAGGCGTCGTCATGAAGCGCACAATAGCCCGCTCACGGCACGAGGGAAGTCCCTGGTCAACCAGTGTGACGACGACTACGTGACCAAATCGGCCATCGCATGTGCGCGATTCCGGGGTATGGTGGTAATGCGCCCGGCGAGTAATTCGACGGGCCGCACGAATGAGGATGCCCGGTCGGTGGCCCGATCGGCTCCGACCCGACAGCCCTCCTCGCAGGTACGGCACATTGCGTACGGCATCCGGAGGGAACCCTCAGCGGTACGAGAGCTCGAGCGTCGGCAGTGGTCCCATGCCACCCGGCCCGCCCGTCAAGAGCGGCCGATGTCCCCGGCACGGTCCCGTCACGACCCCCGCGCTCGCCTCGCGCCGCGTACACAGAAGAGGCAGCACCCTGACTACGACTTTCCGAGACCTCGGAATCCTCCCTGAGACCGCCGAAGCCCTTGAGGCCGTCGGCATCGTCAACCCCTTCCCCATCCAGGAGATGACGCTCCCGGTCGCCCTCTCGGGCACGGACATCATCGGCCAGGCCAAGACCGGCACCGGCAAGACGCTGGGCTTCGGCCTCCCCCTCCTGGAGCGCGTCACCGTCCCCGCGGACGTCGAGGCGGGCCGGGCCAAGCCCGAGCAGCTGACCGACGCCCCGCAGGCGCTCGTCGTCGTCCCCACGCGCGAGCTGTGCACCCAGGTGACCAACGACCTGCTGACCGCGGGCAAGGTCCGCAACGTGCGCGTCCTCGCCATCTACGGCGGCCGGGCCTACGAGCCCCAGGTGGAGGCCCTGAAGAAGGGCGTCGACGTCATCGTCGGCACCCCGGGGCGACTGCTGGACCTCGCGGGCCAGAAGAAGCTCAACCTCAAGAACATCAAGGCGCTCGTCCTCGACGAGGCCGACGAGATGCTCGACCTGGGCTTCCTGCCCGACGTCGAGAAGATCATGAACATGCTGCCGGCCCGCCGTCAGACGATGCTGTTCTCGGCGACCATGCCGGGCGCGGTCATCGGTCTCGCGCGCCGCTACATGTCGCAGCCCACGCACATCCGCGCCTCCGAGCCGGACGACTCGGGCGCGACCGTCGCGAACACCGCGCAGTTCATCTACCGCGCGCACAACATGGACAAGCCCGAGATGGTCGCGCGGATACTACAGGCCGACGGCCGCGGTCTCGCGATGATCTTCTGCCGCACCAAGCGGACGGCGGCGGACCTCGCCGACCAGCTCCAGCAGCGCGGCTTCGCCTCCGGCGCGGTCCACGGCGACCTCGGCCAGGGCGCCCGCGAGCAGGCGCTGCGCGCCTTCCGCAACGGCAAGGTGGACGTCCTCGTCTGCACCGACGTCGCGGCCCGCGGTATCGATGTCGAGGGTGTCACCCACGTCATCAACTACCAGTCCCCCGAGGACGAGAAGACGTACCTGCACCGCATCGGCCGCACCGGCCGCGCGGGCGCCAAGGGCATCGCGATCACCCTCGTCGACTGGGACGACATCCCGCGCTGGCAGCTGATCAACAAGGCGCTGGACCTCGGCTTCGGCAACCCGCCGGAGACGTACTCCACGTCCCCGCACCTCTTCGAGGAGCTGAACATCCCGGCCGGCACCAAGGGTGTCCTGCCGCGTGCCGAGCGCACCCGCGCCGGGCTCTCGGCCGAGGCGGTCGAGGACCTGGGCGAGACGGGCGGGCGTGGTGGTCCGCGTGGCCGCGGCGGCCGTCAGGCCGCGCCGGCGACCACCGAGCGTGAGCGCGCCCCGCGCACTCCGCGCCAGCGCCGCCGTACCCGCAGCGGTGCGCCCGCGGAGGAGACGGCCGCGACCACGGCCGCTCCGGCCGGCACGGAGGCGCCCGCCTCCGTCGAGGCCACCGAGCCCCGCACCCCGCGCCGCCGCCGTCGCACCCGCGCCGGAGCGGGCGAGTCCGTGGCAGCCGTCGCCGCCCCCGTGACCGAGGCCGCCGAGGCCGCCGTCGCGACGGCCGAGGGTGTCACCGACGAGCCGGCCGCGCCGCGCCGTCGCCGTACCCGCAAGCCCGCCGCGACGGCCGTCGAGACGGCGGAGGCGGTGGTGACCGCCGCCGAGGCCGTGGTCGAGAACGCCGCAGCCGAGGCCGTCGCCGAGGCCCCGGCCAAGCCGGCCCGCCGCCGGACCCGCAAGGCCGTCGAGACGGCTCCCGCCGCCGAGACGGTCACGGAGGCCGCCGAGGTCGCCGAGGCCCCGGCCAAGCCCGTGCGGCGCCGGACCCGCAAGGCCGCGGAGGCCGTCGTCGACACCGTCGAGGCCGCCGCCACGGAGGCCGTCGAGGTCACCGAGACGGTCACCAAGCCCCGGCGCACCCGCGCCAAGGCCGCCACGGCGACGGACACGGACACGGCCGCCGAGGCGACCGAGACCAAGCCCGTCCGCCGCCGGACCCGCAAGGCCGTCGCCGACGCCGAGATCCCGGCCCAGGCCGCCGAGACGACGGAGGCCGCGCCGGCCACCCGCCGACGCACCCGCAAGGTCGCGGAGGCCGTCGAGGTCACCGAGACGGTCACCAAGCCCCGGCGCACCCGCGCCAAGGCCGCCACGGCGACGGTGACGGACACGGAAACGGCCGCCGAGGCGACCGAGACCAAGCCCGTCCGCCGCCGGACCCGCAAGGCCGTCGCCGACGCCGAGATCCCGGCCCAGGCCGCCGAGGCCACGGAGGCCGCGCCGGCCACCCGCCGACGCACCCGCAAGGCGGTCGCCACGGAGCCCACGGAGAGCTGATCTCCACCCCGACGGCCCGGTCCCCCATCCGGTGGGACCGGGCCGTCGGCGTTCCCGCGCCGCCCGGCGACCCGCGCCGGACTCCACCGGTCGCCGGTCCGGAAGCGGCGTACCCGTCGCGCGGCGCTCGCCGTCGCCCGATAGCCTCCTGCGCATGAGCAGGCCCGCCACCTTCGTGCCCCCCGCCGGTGTCCGCGCGTACCGGTTGTCCACCACGCGCGGCGAGTTCGCCGTGCTCGACGCCGAGCCCGAGGGACGGTCCAAGGGGACCGTGCTGCTGCTTCCGGGGTTCACCGGGAGCAAGGAGGACTTCATCGCGCTGCACGTTCCGCTGGCCGCGGCGGGCTACCGGACGGTGGCCGTGGACGGGCGCGGGCAGTTCGAGACCGAGGGGCCGCGGGACGACGAAACGGCCTACGCGCAAAGCGAGTTGGCGCAGGACGTGCTCGCGCAGGCCGCCGCCGTCGGTGTTCCGGTGCACCTGGTGGGGCACTCGCTCGGCGGCCAGATCGCACGCGCCGCGGTACTGGCCGATCCCTCGCCGTTCGTCTCCCTGACGCTCATGGCCTCCGGCCCCGCGCAGATCTCCGAGTCGCAGCAGCAGCGCGTCAAGCTGCTGCGGGACGCGCTGGCCGTGATGAGCATGGCCGAGGTGTGGGAGGCGATCCAGGCGATGGAGCCGCCCGAGGAGACCGACACGGGCGGACTGGACGCGGGTCTCGACGACCTCGCCGACCTGCGCCGCCGCTGGCTCGGCAACAGCCCCGCCCAGCTCGTCGCCACCGGCCGCCAGCTCTGCGGCGAGCCCGACCGTGTCGCCGAACTGGCCGCCGTCCCCCTCCCGAAGCACGTCATATCCGGCCAGCACGACGACACCTGGCCGGTCACCCTGCTGGACACGATGGCCGTACGGCTGGACGCGCACCGCACGGTCGTCGAGGGAGCGGAACACTCCCCGAACGCCGACCGGCCCCTGGAGACCGCCCGCGCCCTGGCCGCGTTCTGGGACGGCACACGGCCGGCACCCGCCCCGCGGAACCTCGGGGCGAGCGCCCCCGCGCGGCCCCGGGACACGCCCTAGTACTGCGCCTGAAGGTGCTCCCAGAAGCCGTCGCGCAGTGCGCGGCGCAGGTCCGACTGGCCGCGCAGGGAGTACTGGAGCAACCCCTCGGCCTCGACCAGCAGATCCTGGTCGACAGAGCCCGGGAGGTACGGGTGTCCGGGAAGCAGTTCGGCCAGGGACTCCCGGCCGCGCGCCGCCAGCCACTTCGCGGCGATCTGGGCGCCCACGAAACGCACGTCCTCCCGGGTGGGCCGGACCGCCGCCGTCGGGTCGTACGACTGGGCGGTGCGCCTGGCCACGTACGGCTTGAAGAAGTCGAGGTCGAGCGTGCGCTGGCTGTCGACCTCCCAGAGCAGCGGCTCGGCCTGGTTGCCGCCCTCGGGTGCCTCGATCCCCCAGAGGTGGACCCGGGCGCCGTACCCCTGGGCCGCCTCGACGGCGGAGACGAGGTCCTCGTCGCCGCCGAGCAGTGCCGCGTCGCTGATGGCGCGGTGCCGGGCCAGGGACTCCAGGTCCGAGCGGATGAGTGAATCGACGCCCTTTTGCTGGTTGTTGGCGTTCAGGTTGCCCAACCGGACCTTCACGTCCGGGAGTTCGGCGATGGACTGCTGTTCCGCGGTGTGGATGCGGCGTCGTGCGCCGTCGTACCAGTAGACGCGCAGCAGCCGGCTGTCGGCGAAGATCGTGCGGGCCCGGTCGATGAGGGCCTCGATGAGCCCCTCGGTGTCCAGGTCGAACGAACGGCGGTCCTCCGTACCGGCGACGAGACGCCCCGCGGCCGCGTACAGATATCCGGCGTCCACGAAGATCGCGTGAGTGGAGGGGGTCTTCGCGACTTCGGCGAGCATGCGCTGAAGGAGCTCGTTCGTACGGTCTATGCGGGCGGCGAGAGCCGCGTGGTCGTCGTTCATCGTTTCCATTGTCCCGGCGGTCACGCTGCGAACACAACCGGCGCCGTTCAGTCTCCGCCACCCGGGCTACCCGTGGGTAATTAGGTTCTCGAAAAGTTTCCTTAGCGTAGGGAATGTTTGTAACACGCATCCCGTTGAATCCTTACGAGAGCGAGGGCACTGATGCCTCGCTCCTCACACGAGTAGTTCTCCTCAGGAGGATGACCAGACGAAGGGAGAAGCCCATGCGCTTCGAAATCTTGCGACTCGACGATGTCGACGGCACGCCCGTGGACAGCACTGTCGTGGACGCCGCCTCCGTCAACCGGATCGTTCAGCAGGCCGCCGCCATCGGGCAGCGACTGTGGATCCGCCCGGCCGACACCACCGCTTCGTAACAACGACGACCGTCCGCCCCGCGTATACGGAACGCGCCGAAGGCGCCTCACGGAACGAGACGCGCGGCGGACAGCAGACGCTTCACAGACTTCAGAGCCCCGTACGGCGAGGATGCCGTACGGGGCTCTGCGCGTGCGCCCGCAAGCCCGGGAGCGCGTCAGCTCCCCCGGATCACCTGGGTCACGCCGTTGATGATCTGCTGCACCGCGATGGCGGAGAGCATCATGCCCGCGAGCCGGGTCACCAGGACCACTCCGCCGTCCTTGATGACGCGGATGATCAGCAGCGAGTAGCGCATCACGACCCACAGGACGACATGGATCGCGATGATCGCGGTCCACACGGAGACCTGGGTGGCGACCGAGTCGGCCTTCTGCACCGCGAGGATCACGGACACGATCGCGCCGGGCCCGGCGAGCAGCGGCATCCCCAGGGGTACGAGGGCGACGTTGACGTCCTTGGTCTGCTTCGGCTCGTCCGTCTTGCCGGTGAGCAGGTCGAGGGCGATGAGCAGGAGCAGCAGTCCGCCCGCGATCATCAGCGCGGGCACGGAGACGTGCAGATAGTCGAGGATCTGGTGCCCGAGCAGCCCGAAGACGGTGATGACGCCACCGGCGACGCAGACCGCCTGGACGGCCATGCGCCGCTGCACCCGGGCGGGGCGGCCGGCGGTGAGCGCCAGGAAGATCGGGGTGATCCCGGGGGGATCCATGATGACGAAGAGGGTGAGGAACAGGGAGCCGAAGACGGCGACGTCGAACATGGTGAGGAAGAGCCTTGCGAGGTGGGTGGGAGTGGGTGGGCGGGTCTTCCGTCCACCGCTTCGGGCAGTCGTCCCGCGGGCGGGACGGGGCGGCACGGCCGGCGGTGCCGGATGCAGGGGAATGGGCCGGAGAACACGGTTCCGGCCCGGCGAGCGGGGACCCGCACCGTGGTCACGCGCCGCGAACGGGCGCGGGTCCGTCGCACGGCCGCACGGGACGGCACGGGTCCGTCGCGGACCCCGCCGGTGCGGCGCGGAACGCGAGGCCCGAACCGACGACACCGCGCGACACCGCGCGTCCGGGACGACCGGCGCCTCCCGCCGGGCCGGGCCGCGAGCACCGGGCCGTAATAGGCACCGGGCCTGACGGCTGACGGCTGACGGCTGACGGCTGACGGCTGACGGCTGACGGCTGACGGCTGACGGCTGACGGCTGACGGCTGACGGCTGACGGCTGACGGGAGTGTCCTCACGGCGCCGGTCGGAGGGTCCGTACGGGCCTCACGACATCGGCGTGGTCCGTACGGGCCTCACGCACCGGGCCCGTGGCACCTGGCCGCGGGCGACGACGCGGCCTCGGTCACGGGCCCGGCCGGAACCGTGCGGTGCGCGGCGTCCGGGGATTCAGGCTCCGCCCGCGCCCGGCACCGGGAACGCCCCGGTGGCGCGGCGGGTGATCTCCCCGTAGACCTCGGGGTCGGTCGTGAAGTCACCGAGCGAACAGGTCTTGCGGCTGCCGTGGTAGTCGGACGAGCCGGTGACCAGCAGCCCCAGTTCGGAGGCCAGACCGCGCAGTCGTGCCCGGGTGGCCGGTTCGTGGTCCATGTGGTCGACCTCGATGCCGTCGAGGCCTGCGGACGCCAGTTCCGCGATCACCGACTCCGGCACGGTGCGGCCCCTCTTTGCGGCGGCGGGGTGGGCGAAGACGGTGACGCCCCCGGCCCCCTTGACCAGCCGGATCGCCTCGAAGGGATCGGTCTCGTGCTTGGGGACGTAGGCGCGGCCCCCGTCGGAGAGCCACTGCTCGGTGAAGGCGTCCGAGACACTGCCGACGACGCCGAGCTCGACCAGCGCGGAGGCGACATGCGGGCGCCCGACCGAGCCGTCGCCCGCGATGCGCGCCACCTGCTCCCAGGTGACCGGCACACCGAGGCCCTGGAGCCGGGCGATCATGCCCTTGGCCCGCGGCACCCGGTCGTCCCGCACCAGCTCACGCTCGGCGAGCAGGGCGGGATCCTCGGGGTCGAAGAGGTAGGCCAGCATGTGCATGCTGATGCCGTCGATCCGGCAGGAGAGTTCGGCACCCGTGACGAGGGTGAGTCCCTCGGGGAGGGCGGCGATCGCCTCGGCGTGCCCGCGCGTGGAGTCGTGGTCGGTCAGCGCGACGACGTCCAGACCGGCCGCGGCCGCGTTGCGCACCAGCTCGGCCGGCGTGTCCGTACCGTCGGACGCGGTGGAGTGGGCGTGCAGGTCGATACGCACTACGCGGACTCCAGGCGGGACGGAACGGGCGGGGACGCTCAAGGATAGCGGGAATCCACCCCCCGATGTCACACCCGCACCAGGGGAGCACCCCCTACACATCGGGCGACGGAACCAGTCACGCCCCGACCGAGGTCACGCCCCGCTCCAGCGATCCGGCGCACCCGCCATCGCCCCGACGGAACAGCTCCACCCCATTGGAACGCACTCGATCCCGTCCCAGGCACGCGCCCCCACCGGCGGCACAGGGTCACCGCACACCCCACCCCCACCCCGAGATGCGGACGCCTCGCGCCCCTACGGCTCCAGAATGCGCGGAGACAGGGCGCCGCACGGCAGCAGGTCGACCTCGGCGCCCGCGTCGCGCAGATCCGTCAGGACCAGCTCGTCGTACATCAGCAGTCCGGTCTGTTCGGGCCAGACGACGGCCCACAGCCACAGCCCCCGCGCCTCGCCCGCGAACACGGCGCGGTCGTCCGGGACGCCGGAGACATGCCAGAGCGGAGTGGGCCGGCCCGCCGCGAGGACCTTGGCCTGAGGCGGTTTCTCGACGTTCATGTACGGGCCGGGGTCGGGTCCGTCCATGCCCGCGTACCGCGCGCCGAGGCCGACGCCCAGTTCCTCGGCGACGAGGATCAGTTCGCCCATGCCGCCGAGCGGCCCGGGCCCCGAGCAGGCGATGACGGTGGCCCTGCCCCCACTGCGGTCGTCCCCCGCGAACGCCGCCCCGGTGAACAGCCAGCCGACCGGCAGCGGCCACGGCATCCACACCGGCACCCGGGCACGGTGCACGACCACGCCGAGGGCCTCGACGCTGGGCGGGATCACGGGCTGAAGCGGATGCACCGTGCCGTGTACATCGCACTGCCAGGTATCGGCAAAGAGGCCGGGAGCCCTGACCCGGCCACCACACTTCGGGCAACTGGGTTCGCCCCTCATAGGGCTCAACGGTCCTCCCCGTCCTTGCCCGCGTCAAGGACGATCACCCGTCCGGCGCGGGCCGGCCACGCCAAAAACTACGTGCATCTTGCATTTATTAGCTCCCCTAACTTATTGTGTGTATAAGACAACGATCCAGTCGGCGCACAGTGAGGGAGCGGGCATGATCAACAGCACGGAAGGCCCCGCGAAGGGCGACACGTTCGACGCCGGCGCGGGTGGCATCCTGCGTCAGCCGAGGGCCGTCTGGGCGACCGCCGGGGCGTCCGTCGTCGCGTTCATGGGCATCGGCCTCGTCGACCCGATCCTGCCGTCCATCGCCCGGGGCCTCGACGCCACGCCCGGCCAGGTGTCCCTGCTCTTCACCTCGTACTTCCTGATCACCGCCGTCGCGATGCTGCTGACCGGCTTCGTCTCCAGCCGGATCGGCGGCAAGAAGACCCTCCTGCTCGGCCTCGCCCTCGTCGTGGTCTTCGCGGGCCTCGCCGGCACCTCGGGATCGGTCGGCGAGCTCGTCGGCTTCCGGGCAGGCTGGGGACTGGGCAACGCCCTGTTCGTCTCCACCGCCCTCGCCGTGATCGTCGGGGCGGCGGCCGGCGGCAGCGCGGCGGCGATCCTGCTCTACGAGTCCGCGCTCGGCCTCGGCATGGCCTGCGGACCGCTGCTGGGGGCCCTGCTCGGCAACGCCAGCTGGCGCTACCCGTTCTTCGGCACCGCATTCCTGATGGCGGTCGGCTTCCTGTGCATCACGGCGTTCCTGAAGGAGCAGCCCAGGCCCGCGCGCAAGACCTCGCTGCTCGACCCGCTGCGCGCCCTCGGCCACGGAGGCCTCGCCTCCGCCGCGGCCTCCGCGTTCTTCTACAACTACACGTTCTTCACCGTGCTGGCCTTCACCCCGTTCGTGCTGAACATGACGCCGTACCGGTCCGGCGCGGTGTTCTTCTGCTGGGGCCTGCTGCTCGCCGTGTTCTCGGTGATCGTGGCCCCGCGCATGCAGGCACGGTTCGGCTCGCTGAAGGTGCTCGGCGGCTCCCTGGTGCTGCTCGCCGCCGACGTACTCGTCCTCGGATACGGCGACCACACCACGGCCGTCGTCTGCACGGTCCTGTCCGGCGCCTTCATCGGCGTGAACAACACCGTCTACACCGAGCTGGCCCTCGGGGTGTCGGACGCCCCGCGCCCGGTGGCGAGCGCCGGCTACAACTTCGTCCGCTGGTTCGCCGCCGCCGCGGCCCCGTACTTCGCTCCGAAGATCGAGGGCTGGAGCGACCGGCGCGTCCCGTTCGTGGTCGCCGCGATCACCGCGCTGCTGGGAGCGGTGGTGGTCTACGTACGGCGCGACGCGCTCACCAGGAAGGCCGAGGAGCTGGAGCCCGTCCACGCCACCGAGGACAGCGTGACCGTCTTCGCCAACTGAGGCATCGGGAAACGAACTTGACTCCCCGTCACACAAGGGGGCGGGCTCGGCCGGACGGTCAGTCCAGGGGGACGGACCTGCGCAGCGGATCGCGCAGGTCCGTCCCGCCGTTCAGCCAGCGTTCCTGGAGGGCGCCCGCGCCGTGGACCCGCTTCCAGGCGGCCTCGTTGGGCGTCATGGGGAGCAGCGGCAGAAAACGCACGGGATCGGCGGGGGCGTCCAGCTCCAGGTCCTCCACCAGACCGCCGGACTCGGCGACCAGGACGGAGGTGAACGGCGCGCCGGGCCACAGCGGTTCGCCCACGTCGAGCGAGGCACCGGAGGCCACCACCAGACCCTCGACCTGGGGGGAGGCGGCGAGCACGGCGAGCGGGCGGAGCACCTTGTCGGTGTCGGTCCCGGCCGGGCGGACCGACAGCACCAGCTCGGCGCGCGGGCCCTTCACCGGATCGGCGAGCACGGCGGTGGGATCGGCCATCGGCTGGGCCGACATGCCGAGGGTGGCGTAGCGGACGATGTCGCCCTCGGTGAAGCGCAGCACCTCGATGCGGTCGGTGCCGAGGAAGGTGACCGCGGCCCGCGCGTCGGGTTCGCCCAGCGCGGAGCGCAAACGGGCCTCGACCAGAGGAAGAACATCAGCCATGAAGCGAGCATAGGCCGCGTCAATTGCGCCACCACGCACCGGACCCCGGTCAACATCGCGCAAAGCGGAGCCTTGACGTATCGGTGCGCTGATAGTCTTGGCCGCTGGTCGGAGCAGTGCATGGCTGAGCGCCCACAGGCCCTCATCGGCACTGCGGGAGTTGCTCCCTGACTCCGACGCACTGAGACTGATCTGACTCCCCTTCGGAGGGAGACAGACTCCCCTTCGGGGGATGGACCGTCCCTCACGGGGGACCGACCGGAGGAGGTGGGGCTGCAATGGATCGAAGTCGATCGTGCAGTACCACCCGCTCTTCCTGTCGCTGAGTTCGTAGCTGATTCCGCGGGGTCCTCGGCCCTGCCGGCTGCCGCCTCCCGCAATCGTGTGCGCACGTGTCAGCGTTGCCCGGCGCACCACGGAAGAGCGCTTCGTTTCCGCCTGATCTGTCCGATCTGAACCCCTGATCTGTCTGATCTGAATCAACAGCGAAGCTGCCAAGACGACGGTGCGGTGCTCCCCGCTTTGTGGACGTGCCAAACATCCGCAGTCAGGACGTCCCCATTCCGGGTAGTTCCAACCGTCGCAGGCCGCCTCCGTTGCGAGAAGGAGCCTGCCATGTCGATGATCCGTGACCTGCGAGCCGCGGTCCGCCCCCGCCCGTCCCTGCGCAAGGACAGCGGCTCGTACGACACCACGCGCGACCCCGGCACCCCCTCGGCCGTGGTCGACTGCGCCGTCTACCGCGACGGTGCCCGCGTCGCGAGCCGCGCGCCGCTCACGCCGCAGGAGGCCATGCGCCAGGTGCGGCGCGACGGCGGGTTCGTGTGGATCGGCCTGCACGAGCCCACCGAGGACGAATTCGCCGGTATCGCCCGCGAGTTCGGGCTGCACCCGCTGGCCGTGGAGGACGCCGTCCAGGCCCACCAGCGGCCCAAGCTGGAGCGCTACGACGACTCCCTGTTCACCGTCTTCAAGACCATCCACTACGTCGAGCACGACCGGCTCACGGCGACCAGCGAGATCGTCGAGACCGGCGAGGTCATGTGCTTCACCGGCGGGGACTTCTTCATCACCGTCCGGCACGGCGGGCAGGGCTCGCTGCGCGGGCTGCGGCACCGCCTCCAGGACGACCCCGAGCTGCTCGCCAAGGGCCCCTCGGCGGTGCTGCACGCGATCGCCGACCATGTGGTCGACGGCTACATCGCGGTCGTGGACGCCGTGCAGGACGACATCGACGAGGTCGAGACCGAGGTGTTCTCGCCGGGCCGCAAGGGCACCCCGCGCGGCACGGACGCCGGACAGATCTACCAGCTCAAGCGCGAGGTGCTGGAGTTCAAGCGGGCGGTGTCGCCGCTGCTGCGCCCCATGCAGCTGCTGAGCGAGCGCCCGATGCGGCTGATCGACCCCGACATCCAGAAGTACTTCCGCGATGTCGCCGACCACCTCGCCCGGGTGCAGGAGCAGGTCCTCGGCTTCGACGAACTGCTCAACTCGATCCTCCAGGCGAACCTCGCGCAGGCCTCCGTGGCGCAGAACGAGGACATGCGCAAGATCACCTCCTGGGCCGCGATCGTCGCCGTACCGACGATGGTCTGCGGTGTGTACGGCATGAACTTCAAGTACATGCCGGAACTGCACGCGCGCTACGGCTACCCGGTGGTCATGGGCATCACGGTCGGCCTGTGTCTGTCCATCCACCGCATCCTGAAGCGCAACGGCTGGCTGTAGGGCGGGCTGGATAGTCTGGGCCCCATGACGCAAGAGCTGCTCGACCAGGCCCTCGTCGAGGAGGCCACCAAGAAGTCCGGACTGATCTGGGTGCGGGGCGCCGGAGTGCCCGCGCAGGCCGGTCCGGGCGCCGAGGCGCCCACCCGCGCGCTGTGGCACGTGTGGCACGACGGCGCGGCCTGCCTGGTCGGCGACGGACCGGGCGAGCAGCCGCTGCCGGGTCTTGTGGACGGGGGCGACGCGGTCGTCACCGTACGCAGCAAGGACAAGGGCGGACGGCTCGTCACCTGGTCCGCGAAGGTCGTGGAGCTCTCGGCGGGCACCCCCGAGTGGGAGACGGCCGTCGGCGAGCTCAAGGGCAAGCGGCTGAACGCCCCCGACGGCGAGGCGATGCCCGGGCGCTGGGCCCGTGAGTGCCGGGTGGTGCGCCTGGTGCCGACCGGCGCGACGGCCGGGCTGCCCGACGGCTCGCTCGCCGAACGGCCGCTGCCGACCCCGGCGACGACCCGCAGGCCTGCGCCGGCGGCGCTGCCCCGCCTGCTGCTGAAGCGGCGCGGGAAGCGGGGCTAGGCGCGGGAAGCGGGGCCGGGGCCTGTCTCCGACGAGTCCCTCCCGGCCGCGGCCCGCGGCCCGCCAGGGCTACGACGAGGGGAGCTGCTGCCCGTAGTCGACCGTGTCCTTCGCCGACGGCTCCGCCAGCTTGAAGTCCTTGCCCCAGTCGGTCATGCGGAGGCTGCCGGCGTTGCCCGCGCGCCCGAGCAGGACCGGGTACGGGGTGCCTTCGAGGGAGACGTCCAGGGTGCCGCCGGAGCCCTTGTCGCCGGTGATGCGGATCGTGCGGACACCGGACGATTCGTGGTGGCCGTCCTTGGCGAGGGTGCCGTGCAGCCCGAGCAGCCCTTCGAGCAGGACGTCCTTGTCGGTGAAGCCGCTGAAGCGCTTGTACGCGGGGTCGCCGGTCGGCACCTTCACGTACATGCCCTCCAGCTTGTCCGCCGCCGCGGTGTCCGACGCCTTGCCGCCGCTCTTGCCGTCCTCGTGGGCCCAGAACCCGGCGTCGGCCTTGAGGAAGAGGTGCCGGCCGACCCGCAGCAGATGGAAACCGGCCCCCTTCGAGGTGACCGAGCCGGTGCCGCCGTCCGGCTTGAGGCGCATGTCGAGGGTGTACGTGGTGCCGCCCGAGACGACGGTCCCGGAGAGCCGCACGGCCGGCGCCTTCTCGGCCGCCGTCCTCGCCCTCGCCTGGATGGCGGCGGCGGAGAGCTTGCCGACCCCGTTCGTGCCCGCGTCCGGGTCCCCGCTGCCGCAGCCCGTCAGTGCCGTCCCCGCGACGGCCAGCGCGCACGTCGCGGCCACCGTCACGGCTCTGCGGGTACGGCCCTGGGGAAGTGCGGTCACAGGTGGGGCTGCCTCTCGTGCGCGGTCCTCAAACGGCGTACGGCAGCGTACCGGTGCGGCACCCGCCCGGCGGAGGCAGTCCGTCCGGACCGCCCACCAGGGCGGAGCCGACCGGGACGGGCTAGCCTGAAGCCCACCCGAGCGGACAGACCGGCACAGAACATATCGAAGCGAAGGAGGCGCGGGCATGGCCGCAGCCGCCCCCCGGATCTTCGTCTCGCACCTGTCCGGCGTCGCCGTCTTCGACCCGAACGGCGACCAGGTGGGGCGTGTGCGGGACCTCGTCGCCATGCTGCGCGTGGGACGGCGCCCGCCGCGCATGCTGGGCCTGGTCGTCGAACTGTCCACGCGCCGCCGGATCTTCCTGCCCATGACCCGGGTGACCGGCATCGAGTCCGGCCAGGTCATCACGACCGGCGTCCTGAACGTGCGCCGCTTCGAGCAGCGGCCCACCGAACGGCTCGTCTTCGGCGAGCTCCTGGACCGGGTCGTGACCCTCGTCGAGACGGGCGAGGAGGTGACGGTCCTCGACGTGTCGATCCAGCAGTTGCCGGCCCGCAGGGAGTGGGAGATCGGCCGGGTCTTCGTGCGCAAGGGGCGGGCGGGCGGCGCGTTCCGGCGTGCCAAGGGCGAGACGACGACGGTCGACTGGTCCCTGGTCACCGGCTTCTCGCTCGAGGAACACGGACAGGGCGCGGAGAGCCTGCTCGCCACCTTCGAGCAGCTGCGGCCCGCCGACCTCGCCAACGTGCTGCACCATCTGTCGCCGAAGCGGCGCGGCGAGGTGGCCGCCGCCCTCGACGACGACCGTCTCGCCGATGTGCTGGAGGAACTGCCCGAGGACGACCAGATCGAGATCCTCGGCAAGCTCAAGGAGGAGCGCGCGGCGGACGTCCTGGAGGCGATGGACCCCGACGACGCGGCCGACCTGCTGGCCGAGCTGCCCACCGAGGACGTGGAGCGGCTGCTGACGCTGATGCGGCCCGGCGAGGCGGCGGACGTCCGGCGGCTGATGGCGTACGCCGAGCGGACGGCGGGCGGGCTGATGACCACCGAGCCCATCGTGCTGCGGCCCGACGCGACCATCGCCGACGCGCTGGCCCGGGTCCGCAACCCCGACCTCTCCCCGGCGCTCGCCGCCCAGGTGTACGTGTGCCGCCCGCCGGACGAGACGCCGACGGGCAAGTACCTGGGGGCGGTGCACTTCCAGCGGCTGCTGCGCGATCCGCCTCCCACCCTGGTCGGCTCGCTCGTCGACGACGACCTCCAGCCGCTGGCCCCGGAGGACGAGCTGCCGGTGGTCGCCGGGTTCTTCGCGACGTACGACATGGTCGCGGCGCCCGTCGTCGACGAGAGCGGCTCGCTGCTCGGCGCGGTGACCGTGGACGACGTACTGGACCACATGCTGCCCGAGGACTGGCGGGAGACGGAGTTCCACCTCGACGAGGGCGTGCACGAGAGCATGCACGCGGATACCCACGGGGAACACGTCGAGGAACACCCCGAGGGACGCCATGGCGCCTGACCGTGAGGCCCGTGAGCGGGCCGCCACGGGGGCGACGGCGGCCTCCCGTCCGCGCACCCGGCTCGACCAGCCGAAGCCGCCGCGCCACAGACTGCTGCCCGAGTGGGATCCGGAGGCCTTCGGGCGGCTCTCGGAGCGCATCGCCCGTTTCCTCGGCACCGGACGGTTCATCGTCTGGATGACGGTCGTCATCATCGTGTGGGTGCTGTGGAACATCTTCGCCCCGCACGACCTGCGCTTCGACAACTACCCGTTCATCTTCCTGACCCTGATGCTGTCGCTCCAGGCCTCCTACGCCGCCCCGCTGATCCTGCTCGCGCAGAACCGGCAGGACGACCGGGACCGGGTCAACCTCGAACAGGACCGCAAGCAGAACGAACGCTCCATCGCCGACACCGAGTACCTCACCCGTGAGATCGCCGCGCTGCGGATGGGCCTCGGCGAGGTCGCCACCCGGGACTGGATCCGCAACGAGCTCCAGGACCTGGTCAAGGAGCTGGAGGACCATCACCCGGACGGCCACGGGGACGGACGGGTCGTATTCCCGGCGGAACGGTCGAAGGGACGTGACGTAGACGACCGGTGACGGGGCTTTCCGGGGCACATGGGGAGCGCCGTACCATCGTCCCTATGGCTACGGAAGACGCGGTGCGTGAAGCACTGGCGACGGTGAACGACCCCGAGATCAACCGACCCATCACCGAGCTGGGGATGGTCAAATCGGTGGAGATCGGTGCGGATGGCGTGGTCGCGGTCGCCGTGTACCTGACGGTCTCCGGCTGCCCGATGCGCGACACGATCACCCAGCGGGTCACGGAGGCGGTCGGGCGGGTCGAGGGTGTCACCGCCGTCGAGGTCGAACTCGACGTGATGAGCGACGAACAGCGCCGTGAGCTGGCGACCGCGCTGAAGGGGGGCACCGCGGAGCGCGAGGTCCCGTTCGCCAAGCCCGGCTCGCTGACCCGGGTGTACGCGGTCGCCTCCGGCAAGGGCGGCGTCGGCAAGTCCTCCGTCACCGTGAACCTGGCCGCCGCGATGGCCGCCGACGGCCTCAAGGTCGGTGTCGTGGACGCCGACATCTACGGCCACTCGGTGCCGCGCATGCTCGGCGCGGACGGCAAGCCGACCCAGGTCGAGAACATGATCATGCCGCCGTCCGCGCACGGCGTGAAGGTCATCTCCATCGGCATGTTCACCCCGGGCAACGCGCCGGTCGTCTGGCGCGGCCCGATGCTCCACCGCGCCCTCCAGCAGTTTCTGGCGGACGTGTACTGGGGCGACCTGGACGTCCTGCTCCTGGACCTGCCGCCGGGCACGGGCGACATCGCGATCTCCGTCGCCCAGCTCGTCCCGAACGCCGAGATCCTGGTCGTCACGACCCCGCAGCAGGCGGCGGCCGAGGTGGCGGAGCGGGCCGGCTCCATCGCCGTGCAGACCCACCAGAAGATCGTGGGCGTCGTCGAGAACATGTCGGGGCTGCCCTGCCCGCACTGCGACGAGATGGTCGACGTCTTCGGCACCGGTGGCGGCCAGTCGGTGGCCGACGGCCTGACCCGCACGACCGGCGCGACCGTCCCGGTCCTCGGCTCCATCCCGATCGACGTCCGCCTGCGCGAGGGCGGCGACGAGGGCAAGCCGGTCGTCCTGACCGACCCCGACTCCCCCGCCGGTTCGGCGCTGCGCGCCATCGCGGGCAAGCTGGGCGGCCGTCAGCGCGGTCTGTCGGGCATGTCGCTGGGGATCACCCCGCGCAACAAGTTCTAGGTCGGAGCCGGGCCGGGTCCGACCCGACGAAGACGAGGAAGGGGGCGCCGTCCGTGCGGACGGCGCCCCCTTCCTCGTAGCGGCTGTCAGGGGCTCGCGGTGGCGCCCCGGGTCCCGTCGGCGGTCCCGGGGCCTCCCATCGGCCGCCAGGGCCCTACACGGCGTATGCCGCGATGTCCTTGACCACGGCGAAGCCGAGCCCGTACGCGCTCATCCCGCGTCCGTACGCCCCCAGGTGGACGCCCTCCTGGGTGGAACCCGCCAGGACCCAGCCGAACTCGGACTCGCGGTAGTGGAACAGCGTGGGGACGCCGTCCACCGGCAGGGACAGGGTGGACCAGTCCTCGCCGTCGAGGTCGTCGGCCAGCACCCACGCGGTCTCGGTCTGCTGGTCCAGCCAGTCGTCGCGCAGGGTGTGGTCCATCTGGCCGGGCCAGGTGAAGGACAGCAGCCCCACACCGGCCAGCCACGCCGCCGAGGACACCGAGGTGGCCTCCAGCAGTCCCGTGCCGTCCGCGCTGCGCCGTACGGGGCTGGCGGCGACGGTGACCACCACCGCGAACCGTTCCTTGTCCTCGCCCGGCTCGGGGCGCACCGAGGGCTCGTCCCCGTGTCCGACGGAACCGTGCTCGACCATTCCGTCCGCGGAGGTGCCCACCTGCATCAGCCAGCGCGGTCCCGTGAAGGCCTCGTCGAGGCCGTACCAGGGGAAGGGCGCCAGCAGGTAGCCGTCGACCGTACGCCGGGCGGAAGGGAGCTGCTGCCCGCCCTCCGCGGCCGGCGCCTGCGCGCCTACCCGACTTGTCGTCTCCATCTGCCGGACGCCTCCTCGCTCTCGTCGGACCGGAGGGCCCGCCCCCCTCGGGCGTCCTTGCCGGTCCGCACAACAACTGGGCAGCATAGCCACCCCGCTCCGAGCAGCGGTGAAAGCGACCGGCGCGTAAGGCGCACGAACGGCGTATTCGGACCGCGCGGGGCCCGATCGGGGCCGGTCGACGGGCCCGGTCGCGAAGGACCGCGCCCCGGTACGCCGTTCGGATCAGATGACGGTGTACGGACCGGAGCACGGTCTACGGATCAGGCGTGCCGACGTCGTACACATCACAGGTGCCCCGACGTCGTGCTGCGCATCAGGTGGCGTCGGCGCCGCAGGGATCAGGTGGCGTCGGCGTCGTAGGGCGGGTGCTCGTCGGCGTCGAGCTTCTCGCGCTTCTTCGTCATGTCGACGGAGCCGCCCGTCGTGCCCGTGGCGGACCCGGCGGAGGAGGACTCGGCCTCACGGCTGTGCACCGCGTCCGTGACCTCGGCCATCTCCTTCTTCAGGTCGAAGCCGTTGCGGATCTCCTTGAGCCCCAGCTCGTCGTTGTCCAGCTGCTTGCGTATGAACGTCTTGGGGTTGAGATCCTCGAACTCGAAGTCCTTGAACTCCGGACCGAGTTCGTCACGGATGTCCGCCTTCGCGCTGTCCGAGAACTCGCGGATCTTGCGGATCGTGCGGGACACGTCCTGGATCAGCTTCGGGAGCTTGTCGGGACCGAACACGAGCACGGCAAGGACGACGAGCGTCACCAGCTCAAGCGGTCCTACGTCATTGAACACCTGGTAGCTCCTCGCGATGCTCTCGGTCCTCGGCCCTCGGGAAGTCTTCCGTGGTCCGGGCCGAGTCCAACGGTACCCGGCGTACCTGTCCGTCCGGAACTGTCCAGGGGCTTCCGGCTTCGTGTGCACCGAGGGTTTTCCATGATGTTTGCCGTCCGGAGCTGCGACGTCGTGCTCGACTGTGAGGTTCGTGTCACTCGCGGGCCCCGGTGCCCGCGGCTCTCAGTCGCCGTCCGCCGAACCGAGGACCAGGGTGATCGTCCGGTCCGCGCGACCCCGCCGCACGGTCAGCCTGAGGCGGTCGCCGGGCCGGTGGGCGCGGGTCCTGACGATGAGTTCCTCGCCGGAGTGGACCCGTGTGCCGTCGACCCCGGTGATCACGTCGCCGGGCCTGATGCCCGCCTTCGCGCCGGGCCCCCCGGCCGCGACGGCGGGACCGCCGCCGGCGGCCTTGGCACCGACCCGGGCTCCGTCGCCCGCGTAGTTCATGTCGAGCGTGACACCGATCACGGGGTGGGTGGCCCGGCCCGTGTTGATGAGCTCCTCGGCGACGCGCTTGGCCTGGTTGACCGGGATGGCGAAGCCGAGCCCGATGGAACCGGCCTGGCCGGTCTCCAGGTCGGAGCCGCTGTCGGCGGACCGGATGGCGCTGTTGATGCCGATGACACGGGCCCGGGAGTCGAGCAGGGGCCCGCCCGAGTTGCCGGGGTTGATCGGCGCGTCCGTCTGGAGGGCGTCCACGTACGAGACGTCGGAGCCGTCGCCGTTCTCGCCGCCCGCCGTGATGGGCCGCTCCTTGGCGCTGATGATCCCGGAGGTGACCGTGTTGGCCAGGTCGAAGGGCGCGCCGATGGCGACGACGGGGTCGCCGACCTGGACGCTGTCGGAGTTGCCGAGCGGCATCGGGGCCAGGCCGTGGACTCCCGAGACCTTGACGACGGCGAGGTCGTAGCCGCTGTCGTGTCCGACGACCCGGGCCTTCGCGGTCTGACCGCCGCTGAACGTCACGGTGATCGTGCCGCTGCCGCCGGCGGGCTGGATCACATGGTTGTTGGTGAGGATGTGTCCCTCGCCGTCGAGCACGAACCCGGTGCCGGTGCCGTCCTCCTCGCTGCCGTGCACATGCAGCGTGACCACGCTGGGCAGGGCCTGCGCGGCGATCCCGGCGACGCTGTCCGGGGCGCGCCCCGGGGCCTCCTTGGCGGCCTGCGGCAGCTCGATGTCCGTCAGCCCCCCGTTCCGTTCCAGATACGACCCCACGGCGCCGCCCACGCCCCCGGACACCAGCGCGAGCGCGACGGCACCGAGCACCAGGGTCCTGCGCGCCCTGCCGCGCCGCTGCGCCGCGGTGGGCACGGCGGCGCCGTTCTGCTGGAAGGGTCCGCTCCGAAGGAGCCGGTCGTCCTGCCGCGCGGATCCGGGCGTGGCCCAGGGGTCGTAGTTCCGCCAGGGATCGGGGACCTCGTCCTCGACGGGCTCGGCGGACTCGGCCGGGTGGGCCGGCCCGGCGGACGCGGTCGGGACGGAAGCGTCGGCGTCGGCTTCGGCTTCGGCTTCGGCCAGGAGCTCGGATATGGGGGATATCGGCTCCGGGGACCCGGAGGACTCCGGTTCCGGTCCCTGTTCCGGTGAGCGGGGCGGGGGCAGGGCGGCGAGGTGCGGGGAATCCGGCGTGGAGTCCGGTTCCGTCGGATGCGCCGGTACGTCCGCGCCCGTGCCCGCGGGCCGGGGTCGACTCCACCACTTCGCCTTCGTGGGCCTGCCCTCGTTCATGCTCTCCCCACACCTGGCCCGCGGCACAGCTCGCCGACGGCCACCACAGACTGGTCGACTCCGCGTCCGTGAACCCTCCCGCGGACGCGGCCCACCCCGGATTCAACCAGGTTCGCGGGCCGCGGCGCAGAGGGTGGCGTCAGTGAACGTCCCGCGGGGTGGGGGACGGGGACGACGTGGGCGTCGGTGTGACGGCGGGGGCGGCGAGCAGCCCCGGATGCGGGGTGAGCGCGAGCGGCTCGGTGTCGGTGAGCGGGCGTATCAGCGGGGACATCGCGGCGGCGCCGGCGACCACCGGGGTCGTCAGCGTGTGCACGGCGTCCTGGCCGCGGCCCGCCGGAGGGGGGACTCCGGGCAGCAGTGGGGCGGACACGCTCGTCGGTGCCACCGGACCGTTGCCGAGGGACCGCTCGCCCTGGGCGAGCAGGGGCCCGGTGGATCGGCGGCGCTGCGACTCGGGTGCCGAGGTCGCTCCCGTGCCCTGGGTCCGGGACGGTGTCACATTGCTCCCGGAGCCGCGCGCGTCCGTGTCCCCGGGCATGCCGGTGGTCACCCCGCCGAGCGCGACGGCCGCGAGGGACACCGCGCCCGCGGCGACGAAGGCGAACCGCAGCCCGCGCGAGGCGGACCGCTCCGCCTCGTGGCGGCTGACGTCATGGATACGGAAGCCGCGCCCCGCGTCGGGGGGCAGCACGCCGGCGTGCGGTCCGGCCGGAACGTAGCCGAAAGGTTCGCCGCGCGTTCCGAAGACACCGGGCAGTCCGGTGCCGGCGGAACCGCCGGACAGTCCGCCGCCGAAGCTGCCTCCGTTCAGCCGGGGGCTGCCGGAGTCGCCTCCCCCGGGGAGTCCCTGGAGGCGGGCGAGGAAGCTCTCGGAGGGCGGCGGCGGTGCCATCTCCGCGAAGACGTTCTTCAGTCGGCGCTGGGCGTCGGCCTCGGCCTTGCACTTCGCGCAGGTGGCGAGGTGGGCCAGGACGCGGTCGCGCGACTCATGGCCGAGCTCTCCGTCCACCAGGGCGGAGAGTCGGTCCCCGAGGTGCTGCTCGGCAGGGGTGGGACGGGTTCCACTCACGCGGTCGCGCCTCCTCCCCCCAGCACGGGCACACGGGCCGCGAACGAGCGACGCTCGGCGCGGGCCTCGGGAGACCGGTGTGCCAGGGCCTTGCGCAGCTGGGAGCGGCCGCGGTGGATCCGGGAGCGGACCGTGCCGAGCTTGACGCCCAGCGTCGCGGCGATCTCCTCGTAGGACAGTCCCTCGATGTCGCACAGGACGACGGCGGCGCGGAACTCGGGCGCGAGGGTGTCCAGCGCCTGCTGGACGTCGGCGTCGAAGTGCGCGTCGTTGAAGACCTGCTGCGGGGAGGGCTCACGACTGGGCAGGCGCTCGGCCGCGTCGTCGCCGAGGGCGTCGAAGCGGATGCGCTGCTTGCGCCGCACCATGTCGAGGAAGAGGTTCGTGGTGATGCGGTGCAGCCAGCCCTCGAAGGTGCCGGGCGTGTAGGTGGACAGCGAGCGGAAGACGCGGACGAAGACCTCCTGGGTGAGGTCCTCCGCGTCGTGCTGGTTGCCCGTGAGGCGGTAGGCGAGACGGTAGACGCGACCGCTGTGCGTGCTGACGATCTCCTCCCACGTCGGGGGAGTCCACGCCTGCGACTCCGCGTCGGTGGTGAACGTCGCGGTCTGCGCCGGGGCAGCAACGGGGAGCTGGTCAGCGTTGTCGGTCACGGATTTCGGCTCACCGGTCGATCTGAGCAGGCGCCGCAGCACTCCTCCCCGATCCACAGGCGCAGCCGCACCTCCCCTGTCGGCTCTGGTGGTGTCCAGTGGAGCCCCTACCATAGCCACCTCGCCCGTTAGCTCCGGATAAGCGGTTTTACGCGAATTTGATACGGGCTCATATGGGTGCGCCGACGTCCGTCCCCGGCCCCGCTCCGTGTACCGGCTCATCGTCTTCCCCCCGCTCGGATCTCCCATCCCCTTAAACGCCCGGTCCCATCCGCAGGTTCCCGGCACCAACGGATACAGTCACGCCCAGGCAATCACGGGGACAGGAGTGGGTCATTACCGGCAACCGGCAGACGAGCTGGGCGGCGTTCGCCGACGCCTTTGTCGCCGAGGACGAGGCGCTGCGGTGGGCCCGGGACCGGGCTCACGAGGCCGGCCTGCGCTCGGTGACGCCCGGCACGGGCGCCGCGCTGCGTCTTCTCGCCGCCACCGTGGACGCGAAGGCGGTCGCCGAGATAGGCACCGGGACCGGTGTCTCGGGAATTCATCTTCTGCACGGCATGCGGCCGGACGGGGTACTGACCACGGTCGATCCGGAGCCCGAGCGTCAGCAGTTCGCCCGCCAGGCCTTCCGCGCCGCCGGTTTCGCCAGCAATCGCGCGCGGTTCATCCCGGGTCGCGCGCTGGAGGTCCTGCCCCGGCTCGCGGACGCCGGATACGACCTCGTGTTCTGCGACGGCGACCGGCTGGAGAGTCTGGACTACCTCGCTGAATCGTTGCGCCTGCTGCGTCCGGGCGGGCTCGTCGCCTTCGAGGGCGTCTTCGCGGACGGCCGCACCGTGGACTCGGGACCGCAGCCGGTCGAGGTGAGCCGGCTGCGCGAACTGCTGCGCGCGGTGCGGGAGAGCCAGGAGCTGGTGCCGTCGCTGCTGCCGGTGGGCGACGGCCTGCTGTGTGCCGTCAAACGCTGACCGCGAGCCCGCCCACCGCCGGCTCCCGCGGTCGGCCGTTTCACGTCACACGTCTCTGACCTGGATATATACCCTCGTCGACTGCTGCCCGGAGGGCGGCGCCGTGGTCGTGTGCGCCGGAAAGCACAACTTCCCCGGCACCAGGTACGGTGCCGGGGAAGCCGAAGAGGTAAGGGTCGCGTTCCGCGTCAGCCGACGACCTTCTTGAGGGCGTCGCCGAGCGCGTCGGCCTCGTCAGGGGTCAGCTCGACGACGAGCCGCCCGCCGCCTTCGAGCGGAACGCGCATGACGATGCCCCGCCCCTCCTTGGTCACCTCGAGCGGGCCATCGCCCGTCCGCGGCTTCATGGCCGCCATGCTCGTTCCCCTTCCTGAAACCAGCTCATCGTCGCCGACGGCCCCCTCCGAGGGCACGCACGTCCCCTCATAGGACACACGTCACCGGCATCGAACACATTGCTTCCAGGCCATTATCTCGCATCTCAGGACCCGATGACCAACATCAGTCGGCATCGCTTGCGCAACGCGCTTGAGCAAAACCACCCAATTCGGCGATGTGACTGCGATACTTCGCCGCCGCATCGACTTCCACGGGCCGGAATTCTTTGATGCAGGTCACATGTAAGCACCGCGCCACCGACGGTGATCTCCGCCATGCTGTCATCGGACACAGGACGTACCGGACGGGTACGACGAGCCGCGACCCCGGAAGGGACCCCACATGGCCGACACCGTGCTCTACGAGGTGAGCGACGGACTCGCGACGATCACGCTCAACCGCCCCGAGGCGATGAACGCGATGAACGTCGAGACCAAGGTCGCTCTCCGGGACGCGGCACAGGCCGCCGCCGACGACGACGCCGTACGGGCGATCCTGCTGACCGCGGCCGGAGACCGGGCGTTCTGCGTGGGCCAGGACCTCAAGGAGCACATCGGGCTGCTGGCCGCCGACCGGGAGTCGGGGTCGGGCGGGACGATGCGGACCGTGCGCGAGCACTACAACCCCATCGTGCGGGCGCTGACCGGCGCGGCGAAGCCGGTGGTGGCCGGGGTCAACGGCGTGGCGGCCGGAGCCGGATTCGGGTTCGCGCTGGCGGCCGACTATCGCGTCGTCGCCGACACCGCCGCCTTCAACACGTCCTTCGCCGGTGTCGCGCTGACCGCCGACTCGGGGATCTCCTGGACGCTGCCCCGGGTGATCGGCCCGAGCCGTGCCATGGATCTGCTGCTCTTCCCGCGCAGCATCAGCGCCCAGGAGGCGTACGAGCTGGGCATCGCCAACCGGCTGGTTCCGGCCGGTGAGCTGCGGGCCGAGGCCGAGAAGGTGGCGCGGGCGCTGGCGTCCGGGCCGACGCTGGCGTACGCCTCGCTGAAGAAGGCCGTCGCCTTCGGGCTCACCCACTCGCTGGAGGAGACCCTGGAGCGGGAGGACGAGCTCCAGGGGCTGGCCGGGGCGTCCGAGGACCACAGCATCGCGGTGCAGGCGTTCGTGAACAAGGAGAAGCCCAAGTACCTGGGGCGCTGACCGTCCGGGGGCCGTCCCGCGCGGGCCGCACCCGGCCCGCGCGAACGGTCTTCGCTCCCGAAAGGGGCGCCCCGGTCATGCCTCGTGGCGCGCCGCGCAGTCCGCCAGGTGGTCGTTGACCAGGCCGCAGGCCTGCATCAGGGCGTACGCCGTCGTCGGGCCCACGAAGCGGATGCCGCGTTTCTTGAGCGCCCTGGACAGCGCGGTCGACTCGTCGGTGACGGCCGGTACGTCGGAAAGCTTCGCGGGGGCCGGACGGGTGGCCGCGTCGGGGGCGAAGGACCAGATGAGCTCGTCCAGCTCACCCGGGGCCCACTCGGCCAGCACGCGCGCGTTGGCGACGGTCGCCCGGATCTTGGCGCCGTTGCGGATGATCCCGGCATCGGCGAGCAGCCGTTCCTCGTCGGCCTCCGTGTAGGCCGCGACCTTGGCGATCTCGAAGTCGGCGAAGGCCGCGCGGAAACCGGCGCGGCGGCGCAGGATCGTGATCCAGGAGAGCCCGGACTGGAAGGCCTCCAGGCACAGCCGCTCATAGAGGGCGTCGTCGCCGTGGACCGCCCGGCCCCACTCCTCGTCGTGGTACGCCACGTAGTCCTCGGCGGACAGCGCCCAGGGGCAGCGCAGGACGCCGTCGGGTCCGGCCAGCGCCTCGCTCACTGCTCGCCCTCGGTGTGCTTGCGCAGCGAGGTGGTGGCTCCCGCCGCGCGGGCGCCCGCGAGAGCGGACTCCAGGTCGGCGATCCGGGCGTCCCGCTCGCCGATCTCGGCGCCCAGCCGGCCGAGCGCGTCGTCGACGTCCACCATGCGGTAGCCGCGCACGGTGACGGCGAAACGCAGGGCGTCCACGTCACCCTTGTGCACCGGACGGTCGTACGGCAGCGGATCACGCAGCCGCTCGGGTCCGGCGTCGGGAAGGGGCGTGCTCTCGCCGCCGCCCACCACGGACAGGGTCACCGCGGCGACCACGACGGCGAGGGCGACGACCAGGAACAAGAACATGAACATCGCTGAGGTCCCCACGCTCTGGTGCCGGCGCGGTCGCGTCGGCGCGGAAGTACTGGTGCTGACGAAGGCAGTCTGACGCTGGAAGTGTCAGGCTCCGATCGTGCCATGCGAGTCTGACAGTTAAGGTCGCAGGCGGCTTATCGGTGCGACTTACTGGGAGAGGTCACAGGGGATGCTCAGGCTGGGCAGGCGCGAATTCGAGGCGCACGAGCCGGTGATCATGGCGATCGTGAACCGGACCCCGGACTCCTTCTACGACCAGGGGGCCACGTTCCGCGACGAGCCCGCCCTCGCGCGCGTGGAGCAGGCGGTGTCCGAGGGAGCCGCGATCATCGACATCGGCGGGGTCAAGGCCGGACCGGGCGAGGAGGTCACCGCCGAGGAGGAGGCGCGCCGGACGGTCGGCTTCGTCGCCGAGGTGCGCCGCCGCTTCCCCGATGTGATCATCAGCGTCGACACCTGGCGTCACGAGGTCGGCGAGGCGGTCTGCGAGGCCGGGGCCGACCTGCTCAACGACGCCTGGGGCGGGGTCGATCCGCGGCTGGCGGAGGTGGCCGCCCGGTACCGGGTCGGGCTCGTGTGCACCCACGCCGGGGAGTCCGAGCCGCGCACGCGCCCGCACCGGGTCGCCTACGACGACGTGATGGCCGACATCCTGCGGGTCACACTGGGCCTCGCCGAGCGCGCGGTCGCCCTCGGGGTGCCCCGCGAGTCGGTGCTCATCGATCCGGGGCACGACTTCGGGAAGAACACCCGGCACAGCCTGGAGGCGACCCGGCGGCTCGGGGAGATGGTCTCCACCGGGTGGCCGGTCCTCGTCTCCCTGTCCAACAAGGACTTCGTGGGCGAGACGCTCGACAAGCCGGTCAAGGAGAGGGTCGTCGGAACGCTGGCGACGACCGCGGTGTCGGCGTGGCTCGGGGCGCAGGTGTACCGCGTCCACGAGGTCGCCGAGACCCGTCAGGTGCTGGACATGGTGGCGTCGATCGCCGGCCACCGGCCGCCGGCGGTGGCCCGGCGCGGGCTGGCGTAACGGACGGTGTGCGGGGGTACGGCCGTACCGGTACCCCCGCACCCGCCTACGCCTACGGACACGACCTAGCGGCCGGCCTCCTTCGACACCAGTGCCACCGCTTCGTCCACGTCGTCGGTCACGTGGAACAGCATCAGGTCCTTCTCCGCCGCCTTGCCCTGGGCGACGATGGTGTTCCTGAGCCAGTCCACGAGGCCGCCCCAGTACTCCGTGCCGAACAGCACGATGGGGAAGCGGGTCACCTTCTGCGTCTGGACCAGGGTGAGCGCCTCGAAGAACTCGTCCAGGGTGCCGAGACCGCCGGGCAGGACCACGAAGCCCTGCGCGTACTTGACGAACATCATCTTCCGGACGAAGAAGTAGCGGAAGTTCAGGCCGATGTCGACGTACGGGTTCAGCCCCTGCTCGAAGGGGAGCTCGATGCCGAGGCCGACGGAGATGCCCTTCGCCTCCAGGGCGCCCTTGTTGGCGGCCTCCATGGCACCGGGCCCACCGCCGGTGATCACCGCGAATCCCGCGTCGACCAGCCCCCGGCCGAGGGCGACACCCGCCTCGTACTCGGGCGAGTCGACCGGCGTCCGCGCCGAGCCGAACACACTGATCGCGGCCGGGAGTTCGGCCAGCGTCCCGAAGCCTTCGATGAACTCCGACTGGATGCGCAGCACACGCCAGGGATCGGTGTGCACCCAGTCCGAGGGGCCTCCCGCGTCCAGCAGCCGCTGGTCCGTGGTGCTCGCCTGCACCTGGTTCCGCCTGCGCAGCACCGGGCCCAGCCGCTGCTCGTCCGGTGGCCGCTTCTTGCCCTCCGGGTTGCCAGTAGCCATGTCCACTCCCTCCGCGTACGGATCTCCCCCGCCCCGGCCGAAACCGGTGCGGGGGAAGGTCGTTCCGCCCCAGCGTAGATCTCCGCTGGTTACGGCGGGGGGACGTCGGCATGTCCGCCGTGGACAGCCGACGGGTACACGGTCCGCCTCAGGCGGTGAGCCAGGCGCGCAGCCGTTCCTCGCCCGCGAGGATCTTGGCCGTTTCCACGCGCTCGTCCCGCTTGTGCGCCAGGTGGGGATTGCCGGGGCCGTAGTTGACCGCCGGGACGCCCAGACTGCTGAAACGGGAGACGTCCGTCCAGCCGTACTTGGGCTGCGGGGTGCCCCCGACCGCCTCGATGAAGGCGGCGGCGGCCGGGTGGGACAGGCCGGGGAGGGCGGCACCGCTGTGGTCGTCGATCACGAACTCCTCGACACCGCAGTCCGCGAAGACCTCGCGGACGTGCTCGATCGCCTCCTGCCCGGAGCGGTTGGGCGCGTAGCGGAAGTTGACGGTGACGACGCACTCGTCGGGGATGACGTTCCCGGCGACCCCGCCCGAGATGTTCACCGCGTTCAGGCCCTCGCGGTACTCCAGACCGTCGATCACCGGGTGGCGCGGCTCGTAGGCGGCGAGCGCGGCGAGGATCGGGGAGGCCGCGTGGATCGCGTTCGAGCCCATCCAGCCGCGGGCGGAGTGCGCACGCTCGCCCTTGGTCTTCAGCAGCACCCGTAGCGTGCCCTGGCAGCCGCCCTCGACCTGTCCGTCGGAGGGCTCCAGGAGGACCGCGAAGTCGCCCCGCAGCCAGTCGGGGTGGGCCTCGGACACGTGCTTCAGACCGTTGAGGTCGGCCGCGACCTCTTCGTTGTCGTAGAAGACGAAGGTGAGGTCCCGGTTGGGCTCCGGGACGGTGGCCGCGATACGGAGCTGGACGGCGACGCCCGATTTCATGTCGCAGGTGCCGCAGCCCCACAGGACGCCGTTCTCGTCGAGGCGGGAGGGCACGTTGCCGGCGATCGGCACGGTGTCGATGTGACCGGCCAGGACGACCCGCTCGGCGCGGCCCAGGTTCGTGCGCGCCACGACGTTGTTGCCGTACCGGTCGACCGTCAGATGCGGCAGGGCGCGCAGGGCCGTCTCGACGGCGTCCGCGAGGGGCTTCTCGGTGCCGCTCTCCGAGCGGAAGTCGACCAGCCGCGCGGTGAGCTCGGCTGCGTCGAGGGTGAGGTCAAGCGGGGTGTCGGCCATGGCGTCGACCCTAGCGCGCACCGTTCGGAGGTATCGAAAGCAGCCGGATGCGGTCTTATCCACCGGGCCGCGCTCGTGTTGTCCACACCCCAGGATCGGCCCGCAGCGCTCTCCAGTACCTTGTACGCGTGTCTGAGCCGTCCCCCACTCCTGTCCGGCGACGCCGCCGTCGCCTCCTGCGTTACGGCGGGGCCCTCGTGGTCCTGCTCGCGGTCGCGGGCTACCTCGGCGTGCAGTACCTCACGGGCGGCGTGGGCGCGCCGCGGTGCAAGGTCGTCTCCGGCAACGGCGACGGCGCGTCGTACGAGTTCACCCCCGAGCAGGCGGTGAACGCGGCCACGATCTCCGCGGTCGGCACCTCCCGAGGGATGCCCGAGCGGGCAGTGGCCATCGCCCTCGCGACGGCGCTCCAGGAGTCGGGGCTGCGCAACATCCAGCACGGCGACCGGGACTCGCTCGGTCTGTTCCAGCAGCGTCCGTCGCAGGGCTGGGGCACCGAGAAGCAGATCATGGACCCGACGTACGCGGCGGGTGTCTTCTACGAACACCTGGCCAAGGTGCCCGGGTACTCGCGGCTGCCGCTCACCGTCGCCGCGCAGCGGGTGCAGCACAGCGGCTTCCCGCAGGCGTACGCGAAGCACGAGCCGGACGCCACCCTGCTCGCCGCCGCCCTGACCGGCCGCGCGGCGGCCACGCTGACCTGCCAGGGCCGGCCGGCCGCGACCACTCCGGCGGGCGGCCCGGCGCCGGTGCGCGCCGCGCTCGCGCGGGACTTCGGGCGTGATGTGCTCCAGGAGGCGGGCGCCACCGTGGACGCCGCCGCGGGTTCCTCGGCGGCTCCGGCACCGCGCACCTCGGATTCCCCGGCGGCCACGGTCTCGTCCGCCTCCCCCACAGCCCCCGCCGCCACGGAGGCCGACCGGACCGTGACCGTCCCCGTGCGCGAGGGCGGCTCCGCCACCGGGGCCGGGACCGGGACGCTGCGCCGCGGCTGGGAGCTGGCGCACTGGGCCGTGGCCAACTCCTCGGCCCTGCACATCGACCGCGTGTCGTACGCGGGGCGCGAGTGGACCGCGGGCACCGCGGAGGGTTCGTGGCGCACGGCCGACGACAAGAGCGGCCCGGGGACCGAGGAGGCCGCGGCCGAGGTCAGCATCGTGACCGGGCAGTAGCGCGACCCGGCAGGAGTGTGACCGGGCAGGAGTGCGGGGACTCACCCCTGGGGAGGACGCGGACCCCCGCGGACCGGCGGACCACAGGCCTTCGGGGCCTCACTCCAGGGCCCGCGAAAACTCTTGGGAACAAAGGGCCGTGGCGATTCCGAGACCCCTTTGGCCGGGTATTGTTTGCCCGTTTTTATCCACAACCGATAATGCGACGCATTACCAACTCTTTGCGGCGGGCCACCGCAACCTTCGCGGGCTTCGAGCGGTAGGCAGGGCGCTTCCCCGTTCCCTTCCGTCAAAGGAGCACCATGTCCCTCTCCCTGACCCGCCGGATCGCCCGTGTCGCGCTGCTCGTCGCGGCCGGAGCGGCGCCCGTGGTCGGCGCGGCCGGCTCCGCCTGCGCGGCCACCGACCTGCCGGTCACCCCCGGTCTCGGCGGGCTGACCGCCCTGGACGGCGCGAACGTCAGCAACACCGTCGACGGGGCGACGCACGACGTCGCCGGGATCGCGGGCAAGTCCGGCGGCGACGCGGTCAAGAAGGCCGTCCCGACCGGCGCCAAGGTCGCCAAGAAGGCCACGCCCGCCGCGCGGAAGGTGGCCGGGGACGCGACCGGGCAGGCCGGAGGCCTCCTCGGGGCCACCACGAAGACCGCGTCCGGCGGCGGCCTGCCCACGGACGCCGTCACCAAGGGCGGGCTGCCCACGAGCCGGCTGCCGCTGAAGGGCCTGCCGCTGGGCTAGGACCCGCCGCCCGCCGTTCGGCTCGCGCCAGGCCGCGTTCGTACAGCAGCACTCGTACGGGCCGCGCTCACAGGGGCCGCGCCCATACGGACCGCGCTCATACGGGCCGCGCTCATACGAGAACGGGGGTCCGGGGAACTCGCTTCCCCGGACCCCCGTTCTCGTCGTCGTGGGTTACCGCAGGCGTTCCACCGCCGCCGCCACCCGCTCGTCCGAGGCGGTGAGGGCCACGCGGACGAACCGCTCGCCCGCCTCGCCGTAGAAGTCGCCGGGGGCCACCAGGATGCCCAGCTCGGCCAGGTGGGCCACCGTGGACCAGCAGGACTCGTCCCGGGTCGCCCAGAGGTACAGGCTCGCCTCGCTGTGCTCGATACGGAATCCGTGGTCCAGCAGGGCGTCGCGCAGGGTGGTGCGGCGGGCCGCGTAGCGCTCGCGCTGTTCGCGGACGTGGGTGTCGTCCGAGAGGGCGGCGACCACGGCCGCCTGGGTCGGCGCGGAGGTCATCATGCCGCCGTGCTTGCGGATCGCGAGGAGCTCACCGAGCACCGCGGGGTCGCCCGCGAGGAAGGCCGCGCGATAGCCGGCCAGGTTCGAGCGCTTGGACAGCGAGTGGACCGAGACGATCCCCTCGTAGGAGCCGCCGCACACGTCCGGGTGCAGCACCGAGACCGGGTCGGCCTCCCAGCCCAGCTCGATGTAGCACTCGTCGGCGAAGACGAGGATGCCGTGCTCACGGGCCCAGGCGACGATCCGGGTGAGCTCCGCGGCGGACAGGACCCGGCCGGTCGGGTTCGACGGGGAGTTCAGCCACAGCAGCTTCAGACCCGCCGGGTCCAGCTCGGTCGGGTCGTCGTAGACCACGTGCTCGGCCCGCGCGAGCCGCGCGCCGACCTCGTACGTCGGGTAGGCCAGGCGCGGGTGGGCGACCTTGTCACCGGGGCCGAGGCCGAGCTGGGTCGGCAGCCAGGCGACCAGTTCCTTGGAGCCGACGACCGGCAGGACGTGGCGGTGGGTGACGTCCCGCGCCCCGAGCCGCCGTTCCACCCAGCCCGTGAGCGCGTCCCTCAGCTCGGGCGTGCCCCACACCGTGGGATAGCCGGGCGAGTCCGCGGCCGCGACCAGGGCCTTCTGGATCAGCTCGGGCACCGGGTCGACCGGGGTGCCGACGGACAGGTCGACGATGCCGCCCGGGTGAGCGGCGGCCGTCGCCTTGTAGGGCTCCAGCTTGTCCCAGGGGAAGACGGGAAGCCGGTCGGAGACTGCGGACACGGGATCAGGCTCACTTTCTCGTACGGACGCCCCGTACGCACGGGTACGGGCTGCTGCACGGAAGCCGCGCGTCGGCACGGCAAACGCCTCGGTCCCGTACAGCGACCGGAAGGATCAGGCCGTACGGGACCGGGGCGACGTTCCGCCGGCTTGCACTGGGTGGGACCCCAGCGGGCCGTCTACTGGTTCTGCGGCGGCAGCGCGGCGACGAAGGGGTGGTCGCGCTCGATCAGCCCGAGCTTGCTGGCACCGCCGGGCGAGCCGAGCTCGTCGAAGAACTCGACGTTCGCCTTGTAGTAGTCCTTCCACTCCTCAGGAGTGTCGTCCTCGTAGAAGATCGCCTCGACCGGGCACACCGGCTCACAGGCTCCGCAGTCGACGCATTCGTCCGGGTGGATGTACAAGGACCGGGAGCCCTCGTAGATGCAGTCGACCGGGCACTCCTCGATGCACGCCTTGTCCTTGACGTCGACACAAGGCTGCGCGATGACGTAGGTCACGCTGTCGTTCCTCCTCGATAGGGCGCTGGCGGGCCTGTCGTAGGCTCCGCCGCCTGGCGCGCGGGAGCGCGGCTCGTCGATGCCCGCCCCTAGTATCTCCGTTCTTGGGCACGATCCGAACAGGAGGGGTGAACTGACCTGTGGAATTCTCCGCCGCCGGCCGCCTGGAGGTCCGCGTCACGGCTGCTGACGTGGGGAAACGCGTCTCGGTGCGCCGCCTGACCGACAATGGAGACATGGTGGAGAAGTTCACCGATACGGTCGGTGTTCTCACATCATGGGACAACGGTGTGCTGCTGATCACACGCAGGACCGGAGAACGCGTCCGGATCGAGGAATCCTCCCTGGTAGCGGCCAAGGTCGTACCGGCCGCGCCCGCACGGCGGCGCGGCCCCGCGGCGTCCTACGAGGAGCTCGCGCGTGTCGCCGCGCGGGCCTGGCCTCCGGTGGAGAGCGAGCGGCTCGGCGGCTGGGAGCTGCGGGCGGCGGGCGGGTTCACGCGGCGCGCCAACTCCGTGCTGCCGCTGGCCGGCCCGGACATGCCGCTCGACGAGGCCCTGACCTACGTACGGGACTGGTACGCGGCCCGCGGCCTGCCCGCCTACGTCCAGACCGCCACCGGCGCCGAGGGCACCCAGGAAGTGCTCTGCGCCGAGCTGGAGGAACGCGGCTGGACGCGCGAGGTGAGCGCCGAGCTGTGGACCGGCGCGCTCGCGCCCCTCGCGGACCGGGAGGCCCCAGGAGTGCAGCTCTCCCGGACGGCGGACGAGGCGTGGCTCGGCCGCTACCAGCGCAAGGGCGTCGGAGAGACGGCCCTGAGGGTGCTGAGCGGCGGTCCCTCGGTGTGGTTCGCGACGGTTCCCGGCGAGCCGGGCGCGGCTCCCGCGGCGATCGGGCGGTGCGTGGTGGACGGCCGCTGGGCCGGTTTCGCCGCCGTGGAGGTCGACCCGGTTCTGCGCCGCAGGGGCCTGGCCACCGCCGTCATGGCCGCGCTGGCGGGCCGGGCCCTGGAGGAGGGAGCCTCGGCGGCCTGGCTCCAGGTCGAGACGGACAACACCGGGGCACGGGCGCTGTACGCCCGGACGGGCTTCGCCCCGCATCACGCGTACCACCACTACCGGTGGCCGTCCGGACCGGCCACGGAGGCCGGCCGGGGAAGCGCCACCACGGAGGCCTCGCCGGGGACGGGCGGCGCGCCCGGCGACACCGGTGCGGGCGTCGAGCCGTATCGATCGACGTGACGGGGCACGAGCCAGGTATGCGTTCCCCCCAGCCACCGCAGCAGGAACGGGCCGACGAGGTACGGCGGCGGTTCGCCGACCAGGCGCGGGCCGAGCGGCCCGACCTGGCGGAGCTGTGCCTGCTGGTGGGCGCCGCGGCGGACGCGACGCTGGACGACGCCGGGATGGACGCGGCGCAGATCCTGCTGGACGAACTGGCGGGCCGGCTGCCCTTCCGTCCGGGCGGCCCCCTGCCGTGGGCGACCGCCCTGGCCGACCTCCTCGGCGGGCGCCACGGATTCCGGGGCTCACCTGGCGACTACCAGCGGCTGGAGTCCTCGCTGCTGCACGCGGTGCTGCGCCGGCGGCGCGGGCTGCCCATCCTGCTGTCGGTGCTGTGGATCGAGGTCGCGCGGCGGGCCGGGGCCCCGGTCCACGGGGTCGCGCTGCCCGGTCACTTCGTGGTGGGCTTCGGCCCGCCCGAGCGGCAGGTGCTCGCCGATCCCTTCGACGGCGGGCGCGTGCTGACCGGTCCCGACGCGCAGCTCCTCGTCGCGGGCGCGACCGGCGCCCCGCTCGACGCGTCGATGCTCTCCCCCGCCGACCCGCTGGACGTCGTGCTGCGCGTCCTGAACAACATCCGGGCCTGGGCCGCCGCGCGGCCCGAACGCTCCGACGTGGCCCTGTGGTCGGTGGAACTCTCCCTGCTGCTGCCCTCGCATCCGGCGCGGCTGCGCCATGAGCGGGCTCAACTCCTCGTCCAGCGAGGGGACTTCCTGACCGGCGCGGCCGAACTCGACGCCTACGCGGACGTGGTGGCGGCGGTCGACGAACCGTCCGCGTCCCGGATCCGCCGCCAGGCCCACGCGGCACGGGCGATGCTCAACTGAGGCACCGGCCGGTTCCACCGCTCACAGCCACCCCTTCTCCCGCGCGATCCGTACCGCCTCCGCCCGGTTGCGCGCGGCCAGTTTCTGGATCGCGGTCGAGAGGTAGTTGCGGACCGTGCCCTGGGAGAGGTGGAGTGCCTTGGCCAGTTCGGCGTTGGTGGAGCCGTCGGCCGCGGTGCGCAGGACCTCGCGTTCGCGGTCGGTCAGGGGGTTGGCGCCCTCGGCCAGCGCGGCCGCCGCCAGGGTGGGGTCGATGACCCGCTCTCCGGCCAGCACCTTGCGCACGGCCGCGGCGAGTTGGGCGGCCGGGGCGTCCTTGACCAGGAAGGCGTCGGCGCCGGACTCCATGGCGCTGCGCAGATACCCGGGGCGGCCGAAGGTGGTGAGGACGAGCAGCTTGATGCCCGGGAGCTCCTTGTGGACCTCGGCCGCCGCCTCTATGCCCGTCATGCCGGGCATCTCGATGTCGAGGAGCGCCACGTCCACGTCGTGGGCGCGGGCCGCGGCCAGCACCTCGTCGCCGCGGGCCACCTGGGCGACCACCTCGATGTCCGGTTCAAGTCCCAGCAGTGCGGCCAGCGCCTCGCGGACCATCGACTGGTCCTCGGCGAGCAGGACCTTGATCGTGCGGCTCATGCACCGGATCCTACGGGGTCCTCCGCCGTGCCCGCCGGGGTCCGGCCGCCCTCCAAGGGCGCCCGTGCCACCAGCCGGAATCCGCGCCGCACCCGGCCCGCCTCCATCGATCCGCCCGCCTTCTCCAGGCGTTCGGTCAGGCCGGTCAGACCGTTGCCGGGGGCCGCGCCCGAGGTGCCGCCGGAACCGTCGTCCTCCACCGAGAGTTCGAGCACGGGGCCGTCCAGGGTCTGGCGGCGGACGAGTTCCACCGTGCAGCGCCGGGCGCCGCTGTGCCGTACGACATTGGTGACCGCCTCGCGCAGCGCCCAGGCCAGCGCGGACTCGGTCTCCTCGGGGACGCCGTCGAGGTCGGGTTCGACAGGGAGATCGGCGACCATGTCGGCGGCGGTCAACGCCACCTGGACGCCCGCGAGTTCACCGGCCAGCCGGGGCCTGCGGTAGCCGGTGACCGCCTCGCGCACGTCGACCAGGGCCTGGCGGCTGACCTGTTCGATGTCGGCGACCTGCTGGGCCGCCTTGTCGGGGTGGTCGGGGAGCATCCGCCCGGCCAGCTCGCTCTTCAGCGTGATCAGCGAGAGCGAGTGGCCGAGCAGGTCGTGCAGGTCGCGGGCGAGCCGCAGGCGCTCCTCGTTCGCGGCGAGCTGGGCGACGGTGGCCCGCGCCTTGCGCAGCTCCACCGTCGTCCGTACGAGCTGGCGCACGCCGGTCATCGCGAAGCCGATGAGGACGACGAGCAGGACGAGGTTGCGGGCGTCGTCCTCGCCGCCGTGCAGGCCGACGAGCAGCATCACGACGGCGGTCAGCGGGATCGTCCAGTAGGAGACCCGCAGTGGGAACGTCGTGCCGCAGGCGACCGAGACGTACACGAACAGGCCGAGCCAGGGCGCGCCGAGCGTCAGGCACAGGACGACGGCCAGCGCGCCGAGGGCGACGACCATGAGCGTGACGGCCAGGGTGCCCGTGAAGGCCTTGCCCATGTGCCGGAAGACCAGCGTCAGATAGACCGCGACGAAGGCCGCGAGGCCCGCCCAGCCGGCCGCTGTGGCCGCGGGTGTGTGAGCGCCCGAGGCGAGGTCGTGGACCGGCGAGCTGAGGAACACCAGCCAGATGACGATCCACGCCGACTTGCGCAGGGCCTCGCGGAGGTTGCGCGGGGACTCCCCCAACTTCACGATCCGGTCCGTGCGGGCCGCGTCGGGCAGCGGGTCTTCCGTCATGGCGTTCACGCCTTCAGCGTGTCCTTCCGGTACAGCCAGGCCGCGCCGCCCGCGAAGAGGGCGAAGGACACGGCGAGGATGGCGATGTCCTTCGCGTGCGGGGCGTTCCCCAGTTCGATGGCCTGCCCCAGCGCAGCGTACGCGTGCGTGGGAAGCCACTTGGCTATGTCCTGGAGCCAGTCGGGGAACGTCGTCGTCGGCATCCACAGACCGCCGAGCATCGACAGACCGAAGTAGACGATCATCGTGATGGGCCGTACCGCGTCCCCGCTGGCGAGGTAGCCGATGGCGACGCCGAGCGCGGCGAAGACCAGGCTGCCCGCCCAGATCACACCGGTGAGCGCGAACCACTGCCAGACGTCCAGGCGTACGTTCTTCACCGCCGCGGCGACCACGAAGACGATGACGATCGACGGCAGGCTGATCACGGCGGCGCTGGCCGTCTTGGCGAACACATAGCCGCGGCCGGGCAGCGGGGTGAGCCTCAACTGCCGTACCCAGCCGCTCTCCCGCTCCTTGGCGATGCGCTCGCTGTTGCCCATCAGGACGGCGGTCAGGGCGCCGAAGGAGGCCATGGAGACCATGAAGAAGGTCGGCAGGGTCAGGCCGGTGCCGGGCACCTTGGTGTGGTCGTCGGCGCTGCCCGCGATCAGCAGGAACAGGGCCGAGGGGTAGATCACCGAGAAGAACAGGAACTTCCGGTTGCGCAGGGCGCGGGTGATCTCCAGCTTGATGAGACTGTTCACTTGGACGCGGCCTCCTCGGCGGCGGTGCGGGTGGCCTCTGCGGCCCCGGCAGCGGTGAGCGTGGCCTCTTCGGCCTCGGTGATGGCGACGAAGGCTTGCTCGAGCCCGAGCCCGGCGACTTCGAGGTTGCGCGGGTAGACGCCGAGTCCGTAGAGCGCGTGGACGGTCGCGTCCGCGTCGGAGGACTGGATGCGGACGGTCTGGCCCGAAACGTCGACCGAGGTGAGGAACGGCAGCGCGCGCAGCGGGGCCTCGTCGATCACGCCCTCAAGGTCGAAGGAGACGCGGCGCGCTCCGGCCTTGGCCTTGATCTCGGCGGCGGTGCCGTCGGCCAGCAGCCGTCCGCGGTGCAGGACGAGCACGCGGTCCGCGATGGCGTCGGCCTCCTCCAGGTAATGCGTGGCGAACAGGACGGTACGGCCCTGGTCGGCCTGTTCACGCATGGTGGCCCAGAAGGCCTGCCGGGCGGAGACGTCCATACCGGTGGTGGGTTCGTCGAGGACGATCAGGTCGCTGTCGCCGGCCGTGGCGAGGGCGAAGCGGACCCGCTGTGCCTGGCCGCCGGAGAGCTTGTTGACCTTGCGGTCGGCGATCTGGGCGATGCCCGCGCGGGCGAGGACCTCACCGGGGCGGTACGGCCTCGGGTGCAGGTCGCAGGCGAGCCTGACCAGTTCGCCGACGGTGACCTCGTCCATCAGGCCGCCGCTCTGGAGCATGGCGCCCACCCGGCCGGCGACGATCGCCTCGCGCGGGCCGGTGCCGAACACCCGGACCGTTCCGCTGTCGGCGTTCTTGAGGCCGAGCAGCAGGTCCAGGGTGGTCGACTTGCCCGCGCCGTTGGGGCCGAGGAGGGCGACGGTCTCGCCGGGGTGGAGGTCGAGTGTCAGCCCGTCCACGGCCCGGACGTTCCCGTAGCTCTTGGTCACCGATTCGAACCGGACCACCGATGTGGTGGCGGTCGCCGCTGTCGTTGTCATGTCGTCCATCGTGGAGGAGAGGGGGGAGTCCGCGGCAGTGCGGTGCGTCCTGGGTCGCGGATGACAGATGTCATGTCTGCGATCCCGGTCGGGCACGGCAGGAGGGCACCCCGCCGGTGGAGTACCGGTGGGATGCCCTCCCGTCGTGCTCGCCAGGACCTGGTTCGTGCCCGGCCTAGTTGGGGTTGGTGGGGATGGTCACGTCGCGTTCGGCGGTCGTCTTCCCGACCAGCGCCCTTCCTATGGCGGAGGCCACGTCCTCCGGGCTGACGGCCTTCTTGGTGCCGTCGCCCTTGGTGATCGTCACACCGTCGAAGGCGTGGCCGTACAGGGACTGGAGCACGGCGAGGTCGTAGTGCTCGACGAGCTTGCCCTGGACCGCCCGGACGCTCAGGAACCTCCAGATGGACTTCTGCGGGCTGAAGGGGATGGCGTGGACGGCGTCCGTGCGGATGGTGATGTTCGCGGACATGGCGACCGTCGCGAACGTCGACATCTTCCGGTCCACCTCGGCCTTGCTGACCGTCGGCTGACGGGTCGTGGTGGCGACCTTGACCGGAGTGGCCGCGCCGGTCTCCACCTGGGCGCGGTAGGCGTCCTGGACGGCCTGGAGGGAGGGTCCGACGTCGATGCCCTTGCCCGCCTTGCCGTAGACGGCGACGGCCTTGCCCGGCTGGAACTTGATCGTGCCGTCGTTCGCCGAACCCGAGTCGCTCGCGGCGCGCTCCAGGGCCGCCTGGAGCTTCTCCTTGTCGACCGGCATCACGGGGTCCACCACGCGCCCCTCGCCGAACAGCGAGCCGATCACCGAGATCGGGTTGTAGTCGCTGCCCGCGGCGGCGCGGACGGTGGCCTGGCTGTCCAGCTGGAGTCCGGCCTGGTCGGGCCTGAGCTTGACCGTGTCACCGTCGACGGACAGCGTGAGCGGCTTGTTCGTCCGGTCGCCGAAGGCCTCGTCGAGCTTCTTGACGGCGTCGTCACGGGTGCCGCCGCCGATGTCGACGCCGAGGACCGTGCTGCCCTTGGGCACGTCCGAGTGGTTCATCAGCAGGCCGGCACCGTAGGCGCCGCCCGCGAGGACCACGACGAGGGCGGCGAGGAGCGCGGGCTTGTTGCGGCCCTTCTTCTTCGCCGGCTTCGTGGGGGCGGCCTGCTGACGGACCGGCTCGGGGAGCTTCGGCGGGGTGTGCGACCTGGGGCCGTCGTTGCGGTCACCCTCGTACGCGAAGTTGTGGCTGGGCGACACGACGGGCATGCCGCTGGTCAGCGTGTGTCCGGAGACGTTCTCGGCGGGGGCGCCGTAGCCACCGGGCCCCGGGTCGGGGGCCGGCTTCTGCGGCGTCAGGATCGCGGTGTCGTCGCTGAGACCGCCGCTCAGTCCGCCGCGCGTGCCGGTGCCGGCGGCGGGGTAGCCCCTGCCGGTGCCCCGGTTGCCGGTGGCCGGGCCGGAGGGCGCGGCCAGGCTGCCGGGGGCAGCGCCCGCACCGGCCGGAGGCCGCATCGGGCCGTCGCCGGTGGCGGGACCCGAGGTCGGACCGGCCGGGCCGCCCCGGCCGTTCTCGGAGAAGTACGGAAGGTCGTCACGGCGCGGCTCGCCGGATCCCGCGGACGCGCCGGCCGAACCGATGGCCGGGAACGAGCCGGTGTCGCGCAGCGCCCCGGAGACGTCGAAGGAGCCCGTGCCGCCGCCGTGGCCGGGGGCCACGGGTCCGGCGCCGGTGGCACCGGGGAGCGGGGCGCCGTTCGCGCCGCCGGGTCGGCCGCCGGTGATGCCCAGCGGGCCGGCGCCGGGGGACGGCGCGGGCCGTCCCGTGCCCGATGTGCCCGCCGGGGGCAGGGAGGGCATGGTTCCCGTGGGCGCCGAAGCACCCGGGACACCCGCTCCGTTGGTCGAGCCGCCGCCCTGCCCGCCCTTGGGGGGCGCACCGGCCTTGCGCGGCGCGAACCAGTCGCTCGTCTTCTCCTCGGCCGGCGCCGGCTGGTCCACGGGCGCGGCCGCGGGTGCGGACGGGGCCGGGACGGAGGCCGTCGCGGCGGCGGCGCCCGCGGGCGAACCGGTGCGCTGCGGCGCCTGTGTGCCGGTCTGCGCGCGGTCGCCGCCCTCGGGCGACGCGTCGGCGTCGGCGACGGGCGTACGGACGACCACGGGCGGGATGGGCCGCGATCCGGGGATGTTGATCCGGATCCGTGTCGTCAGGGTTGTCTCGGTCTTGCGCTCCTCCGTCGGCTTGCCGGCGGCCGAACGGCCCGCGTCGGCACCGGTCTCGGAAGCCGCAGGGGTGCCGTACGGCGGCGTCCCCGACGGGTACGCGGCTCCACCGCGCCCGTTGGGCCCGGAGGACGAACTGTCAGTTTCACGACTCAAGGCAGGTTCTCCCGGTTGGCTCCGCCGCCCGTTTACTCGACCTCATCTCGGGCAGCTCGGCGGCGCGCACCACCATACTGGCCATGTCCGGCCCGCAAACCTCGCCCGTCCAGGAATCTCGCACGGGACCGGCACGGGACCGATACGGCGAAGTGGTACGTCACTTGCCAAGTCGGGCACGGGAAGGGGCCGGTTGCCGCCCCTGCCCGAGAGTGGCGCACATCACAGCCAGCGCCATGCCTCCGAGCAGGAAGAGATACGAGCCGACTCCCGCGCCGAAGAGGAAGTCCCCTTCCGGACGGCTGGCGGTGAGCAGGACGACGGCGACCATCCAGCCCACGGCGGGGGCGACGGCTCCGGCCCGGGACTCCGTCGCCCGCGCGCCGCCGAGGAAGAGTCCGGCGGCGCCCGCCAGGGCGAGCAGCAGCCCGAGGGGGAACCAGCCCGGCTGCACCAGCGCGCCGGCGACACCGACGACGGCGCCGAGCACAAAGAGCCCCAGACAGGCGGCGATCCGCCCGCCCGAGGGGCGCGTCAGGGGCTGGGCGAGGAGACTTCCGCCGCCGCGCTGTCCGTTCGTGCTCATCGCTGTTCCGTCCCCTCGAAGAGGTCGGTCTCGCGCGCCGCGGGGCGCGGGGCGCCGGCCAGTTCGTAGTACTCGGTGGTGAAGAGCGGCTGGGCCAGCTCGTTCGAGAGGACGAACCAGGGTCCGTCCACGGTGATCTGGGTGGCGTGCGCGCGCATCGCGGCGGCCTTGGCCGCCGCGTGGGCGGTGCCGTCGATCTCGGTGGTGACGACCGCCTCGTCCACCACACCAGGTACGTCCTCGACGGCGGCGGTCCGGTCGAACGGCAGCCCGGGGAGGGCTTCGCGCAGCCGGGCGAACGCCTCCTCGACGACCGGGCGGGGCACCCGGTTCCAGTAGGTCTTGGCGATCCGCCAGGCGTCGCCGAGTTCGGGGCGGTGGGCGGGCTCGGCGGCCAGTTCTGCGGCGCGGACGGCCACGCGGTGGGCCTGGATGTGGTCCGGGTGGCCGTAGCCCCCGTCGGGGTCGTAGGTGACGAGCACCTGGGGACGCACCTCGCGGATCACCCGCACGAGATGGTCGGCGGCGGCGTCGACGTCGGCGGCCCAGAAGGCGCCGTCGCGGTGGTTCTGCTCGGCGCCCATCATCCCGGAGTCGCGGAACCGCCCGGGGCCGCCGAGGAAGCGGTGGTCCGTGACGCCCAGTTCCTTCATGGCGGCGCTCAGTTCACCGGTCCGGTAGGGGCCGAGTCCGCCCTCGCGGTCAGGGGCGAGATGGGCGAGTTCGGGCGGAATGACCTCGCCCTCCTCGCCGAGGGTGCAGGTCACCAGCGTCACCTGGGCGCCCTCGGCCGCGTAGCGGGCCATGGTCGCGCCGTTGTTGATCGACTCGTCGTCCGGGTGCGCGTGCACCAGGAGCAGACGCCGGTCGGGCAGTTCCGTCATGGAACCCACCCTACGAGGCGCCGGCCGCCCTCGGCCCGCCCGCCGGGCCTCCCCGCCCCGCGGCGGCCGGAGGCCGCCTCACAGCCCCCGGGAGGCCGCAGGACCGGCCGTCGGTGGGATCGGACGGACGGACCTGTTTCGGGAAGTCCGAACAGGGCAGGCGGGGAGCGGGAGTCGGACGCTCCGCCCCGCCGCCGGTCGCCCGGCGCGGATCAGAACTTGATGCTGCCGATCATGCCCGCGATGTTGGTGGTCAGATCGCTGATGGTGGGCGCGATCGTCGAGGAGGCGAGATAGAAGCCGAGCAGCATGCAGACCACCGCGTGACCGCCTTTCAGTCCTGACTTCTTGATCAGAAGAAAGACGATGATCGCCAGCAGCACCACCGCCGAAATCGAGAGTGCCACGGCGGCTCACCTCCAAAGTTCCCAGGGACCTGGGGTCCGGTACGGGGTCGGACATGGGGGGTCGGTCGTTCCAAACAGCAGCCAGCAGGTTCCTACCCACACAGCGCTAGTGATCATAACTATCCGTACGCGCGCATCGATCGGCGCACGGCCGCACAAGGGGGCGCATGGCCAATATGGTCGAGGCATGACCAACGAGCCTCTGTCCTTCCCGCGCCGGTACGCCCGCACCCAGCGGTTCACCTCCGGCGCGCCGCGCGCGTTCACCGTGTCCCCCGACGGTTCCCGCGTGGTGTTCCTGCGGTCCCCTTCGGGTACGGAGCGGGCGAACCACCTGTGGGTCCTGGACGTTCCGGAGGGCCGCGAGCGGGTCGTGGCGGACCCGGCGGCCCTGCTCGGCGGTGCCGTCGAGCACCTCTCCGCGGAGGAGCGCGCGCGTCGCGAGCGCAGCCGCGAGGGCGGTGCGGGGATCGTCGGCTACGCCACCGACACAGCCGCCGAGTTGGCCTGTTTCGCCTTGTCAGGGCGGTTGTTCACGGCGGAGCTGCGGTCCGGCACCGCACGTGAACTCCCGGTCCCCGGGCCGGTGATCGACCCGCGCCCCTCCCCCGACGGCACGCTCGTGGCCTACGTGTCCGGCGGCGCCCTGCGGGTCGTCGGGGTGGAGGGCGAGGGTGACCGGGCGCTCGCCGAGCCGGAGGAGACCGCGGGCGCCGGTGCCGTCTCCTACGGACTGGCCGAGTTCATCGCGGCCGAGGAGATGGGGCGTTCGCGCGGCTTCTGGTGGTCACCCGAAGGGGACCGGCTGCTCGTCGCGCGGGTGGACGACACGCCGGTGCAGCGCTGGTGGATCTCCGATCCGGCGCACCCGGAAGCCGATCCGCAGCGGGTCGCGTATCCGGTGGCGGGGAGCGCCAACGCGGACGTGCGGCTCTTCACGGTCGGGCTCGACGGCGTACGCACGGAGGTGTCCTGGGACCGGGCGCGGTACCCGTATCTGGCCCATGTGCACTGGTCAGCCGCCGGTGCGCCGCTGCTTCTGGTGCAGGCGCGGGACCAGCGCAGCCAGCTGTTCCTGGCCGCGGACCCGGACACCGGGGCGACCCGGATGGTGCACGCCGATGAAGATCCAACTTGGCTCGATCTTTTCCCTGGCGTCCCGTGCTGGAGTCCCGGCGGACAGCTCGTGCGGATCGCGGACGAGGGGGGCGCGCGGGTCCTGGCGTTCGGTGAACGTCCGCTGACCGGGGCCCAGTTGCATGTCCGCGCGGTGCTCGACGTCTCGGTCGACGACGTGCTGGTCTCGGCCTCCGCGGGCGAGGACGCGAGTTCACCCGAAACGGGCGAAGTCCATGTGTACCGGGTGAACGAACTCGGCCTGGAGCGCGTCTCGCAGGAGCCGGGCGTGCACGGGGCGGTGCGCGCCGGGGGCGTGACCGTGCTCGTGTCGTCGGTGCTCGACCGGCCGGGCGTCCAGGTGCAGGTGCTGCGCGAGGGGAAGCAACTGGCGAGCATCCCCTCGTACGCCGAAGATCCTGGTTTGTCCCCGCGCGTGACGCTCACACAAGGGGGCGCACAGAAAATCCCATGCGCCGTGCTGTTGCCCACCGACTATGACGGCGACAGCCCGCTGCCCGTCCTCCTCGACCCCTACGGCGGTCCGCACGGCCCCCGGGTGCTCGCCGCACACAACGCGCACCTCACCTCGCAGTGGTTCGCCGACCAGGGCTTCGCGGTGGTGGTCGCCGACGGCCGCGGCACCCCGGGCCGCTCCCCCGCCTGGGAGAAGGCGGTCCGCGACGACCTGATGCTCTCCCTCGACGACCAGGTCGAGGCGCTGCACGGGCTCGCCGGACGGTTCCCGCTGGACCTGTCCCGGGTGGCCATCCGGGGCTGGTCGTACGGCGGCTGGCTCGCGGGGCTCGCCGTGCTGCGCCGCCCCGACGTCTTCCACGCGGGCATCGCGGGCGCCCCGGTCACGGACTGGCGGCTGTACGACACGCACTACACGGAGCGGTACCTCGGTGACCCGGCGGCGAGTCCCGCGGTCTACGCGTCGAACTCGCTGGTCACCGACGAGGGACTGTCCGCACCCGCGGACACCCGCCGGCCGCTGATGATCGTGCACGGCCTCGCGGACGACAACGTCGTGGTGGCGCACGCCCTGCGGCTCTCCTCCGCCCTGCTGGCCGCCGGCCGCCCGCACGAGGTGCTGCCCCTGTCGGGGGTCACCCACATGACCCCGCAGGAGGCGGTCGCCGAGAACCTGCTGCTGCTCCAGGTGGACTTCCTGAAGCGGTCCCTCGGCATGAGCTGACGCACCGGGAAAACAACGAGCCGGGGTGACATGGCGACACCCCGGCTCGTTCACGGCACCCGCACGGCCGTACGGTGTTCACCCTGCCGCGTCCGTATATCGGTACCGCTTCCGTCAAGTTGCCTGCGTGTTAACGACGTTCGTGCGCATTTGTGGCGCTATGCCGTCCCGTCGGTCGGCTCCTCCGGCGGCACGACCTGCTTCTCCTCCGCGAAGTGACAGGCCGAGTCGTGGGCGGCCGGGCCCTCGACGAGCCGGAACTCGGCCGGCACCGCGAGCAGCGGCACCTCCAGCGTGCAGCGTTCCTGCGCCTTCCAGCAACGGGTGCGGAACCGGCACCCGGAGGGGATCTTCGCGGGCGAGGGCACGTCCCCGTGCAGGATGATCCGCTCCCGGTGCTCCCGGGCCTCGGGGTCGGGAACGGGCACCGCGGACAGCAGCGCCTGGGTGTAGGGGTGCGTCGGGTGGTCGTAGATCTCGGTGTCCCTGCCGGTCTCCACGATCCGCCCGAGGTACATCACCCCGACCCGGTCGGAGATGTGCCGGACGATCGACAGGTCGTGCGCGATGAAGACGTAGCTGAGCTCGAACTCGGACTGGAGCCGGTCCAGCAGGTTGATCACCTGGGCCTGCACCGACACGTCGAGCGCGGAGACCGGCTCGTCGGCGACGATGATCTCGGGCCGCAGCGCCAGGCCCCGCGCGATGCCGATGCGCTGGCGCTGGCCGCCGGAGAACTGGTGCGGATAACGGTTGATGTACTCCGGGTTGAGCCCGACCACGTCCAGCAGCTCCTGGACCCTGCGCCGCCGGTCGCCCTTCGGCGCGACCTCGGGGTGGATGTCGTAGGGCTCCCCGATGATGTCGCCGACGGTCATGCGCGGGTTGAGCGAGGTGTACGGGTCCTGGAACACCATCTGGATGTTGCGGCGCACCGCCTTCAGCGCCTTGCCCGACAGTTGGGTGATGTCCTCGCCCTTGTACCTGATCGCGCCCTCGGTCGGCCGTTCCAGGTTGACGAGCATCTTGGCGACCGTGGACTTGCCGCAGCCGGACTCGCCGACGATGCCGAGGGTCTCGCCGCGGTCGAGGTGGAAGTCGACGCCGTCGACCGCCTTGACGGCCCCGATCTGCTTCCTGAACAGGATCCCCTGGGTGAGCGGGAAGTGCTTGACCAGTCCGCTGACCTCCAGCAGCGGCTCAGTTGCGGCTTGAGTCATCGAGGCACTCCCTCCAGAAGAAGCAGGCGCTCCCGCGGTTCTCGTCGACAGCGGCGAGCGGCGGCACCTCGGTGCGGCAGATGTCCTGGGCCATCGGGCAGCGCGGATTGAAGGCGCAGCCCGGCGGGATGTGCATCAGGTTGGGCGGCAGGCCCTTGATGGCGTAGAGCTCCTGGCCCTTCTGGTCGAGCCGGGGGATCGAGTCGAGGAGCCCCTTGGTGTAGGGGTGGGCGGGCGCCTTGTAGATGTCGTGGACCGGGGCCGTCTCGACGATCCGGCCCGCGTACATCACCGCGATCTTGTCGGCGACGTCCGCGACCACGCCGAGGTCGTGGGTGATGAGGATGAGCCCCATGTGGAGCTCGCGCTGGAGTTCCGCGAGCAGGTCCATGACCTGGGCCTGCACGGTGACGTCGAGCGCGGTGGTCGGTTCGTCGGCGATGATCAGGGCGGGTTCCAGTGCCAGCGCCATGGCGATCATGATGCGTTGGCGCATACCGCCGGAGAACTGGTGCGGATAGTCCCGTACGCGCTCGGCGGCCCCCGGGATGCGCACGTGCTCCATGAGCTCGATCGCCTTGGCCCGGGCTTCCTTGCGCTTCATCCCGCGGTGCACGGTGAACATCTCGCCGAGCTGGTCGCCGACGCTGATGACGGGGTTCAGGGACGACAGCGCGTCCTGGAAGATCATCGCCATCTCGGCGCCCCGCACCTTGCGCCGCTCCTCCTCCTTGAACTTCAGCAGGTCCTTGCCCTGGAAGAGGATCTCGCCGCCGGTGATCCTCCCGGGCGGGATGTCGAGGATGCCCATCACGGCCTGGGCGGTCACGGACTTGCCGGAGCCCGACTCGCCGAGCACGGCGAGCGTCTCCCCCTCGTCGACGCTGTAGTTGACGCCGTTGACGGCCTTGGCGACTCCGTCCCGGGTCCTGAACTCCACGTGCAGATCGCGCACTTCGAGCAGCACGGCGGTCACCTCAGCTTCGGGTCGAGGGCGTCGCGCACCGCGTCGCCGAGCATGATGAACGCGAGCACGGTGATCGCGAGCGCGCCGGCCGGCCACAGGAGCATGTGCGGGGCCTGGCGGATGTACGCGGAGGCCGAGGAGATGTCGATGCCCCAGCTGACCGTCGGGGGTTTGAGACCGACGCCCAGGTACGACAGCGTCGCCTCCAGCGAGATGTACGTGCCGAGCGCGATGGTCGCGACGACGATGACCGGCGCGACCGCGTTCGGGGTGATGTGCCGCAGCATCATCCGGGAGTTGGAGGCTCCCAGGGCGCGCGCCGCGTGGACGTAGTCGTTCTCCTTGGTGGTGATGACGGAGCCGCGCGCGATGCGGGAGACCTGGGGCCAGCCGAGCAGCACCATGAACCCGACGACCGGCCAGATCGTGTTGCTGGTCACCACGGAGAGCAGGACCAGACCGCCGAGCACGACGGGGATCGCGAAGAAGATGTCGGTGATCCGGGACAGGACCGAGTCGCCCACCCCGCCGTAGAAGCCGGCCAGACCGCCGAGGAACGAGCCGAGGAGCGCGACCCCGATCGTGGCGAGGACGCCGACGCTGATCGAGACGCGGGTCCCGTACACGGTCCGGGTGTAGACGTCGCAGCCCTGCCCGTCGAAACCGAAGGGGTGTCCGGGCTGCGAGCCCTCCTGGGCCTTGGAGAGGTCGCACTTGAGCGGGCTCTGGGAGGTGATCAGGGAGGGCCAGATCGAGATCACGACCAGGAACAGGATGACGACTCCGGAGATGATGAAGACCGGGTTGCGACGCAGGTCCCGCCAGGCGTCGGACCACAGGGACCGCGGCTTCTCCTTCGGCCCTGTTCCCTCCGGTCCTCCCGGTGTCCGCTCCAGCGTCTCCGCCTCGCTCGACCCGAGGTCCATCGTGCCGCCGAAGCCGGTCGGGGCGATGGCGAGATCCTCCGGCGGCGGGCCCTCGGGACCGTGGTGGAATTCCTCTTCCTCGTACGGCGGCTGCTCAGGCATAGCGGATCCTCGGGTCGAGTACGGCGTACAGCAGGTCGACGAGCAGATTGGCGACCACGAAGACGAGGACGAGGATGGTCACGAAGCCGACGACGGTCTGGGTGTTCTGGCGCACGATCCCCTGGTAGAGGTAGTAACCGACGCCGTGGATGTTGAAGATCCGCTCGGTGACGATCGCGCCGCCCATCAGCGCGCCGATGTCGGTGCCGATGAAGGTGACCACGGGGATGAGTGAGTTGCGCAGCAGATGCCGGGTGGTCACGCGGCGCCGGGGCAGGCCCTTGGCGACGGCCGTACGGACGTAGTCGGACCGTTTGTTCTCCGCGATGGAGGTCCGGGTCAGCCGGGTCACGTACGCGAGCGAGACCGAGGCCAGCACCAGGCCCGGGACGATCAGCTCGCCGAAGGTGGCGTCCCCGGAGACCGACGGTTCGATCCAGTGCCATTTGATGCCGAGCAGCAACTGGGCCAGCAGACCGGTGACGAAGGTCGGCACCGCGATGACCACGAGCGTGAGCAGCAGGACGCCGGTGTCGACCGGCCGGCCGCGGCGCAGACCGGTGACGACGCCGAGCGTGATGCCGATGACGATCTCGAAGAAGATCGCGACGATCGTCAGCCGGATCGTGACCGGGAACGCGGAGGCCATCAGCTCGGTGACCGGCTGTCCGTTGAACGCGGTGCCGAAGTCCCCGGTGAAGATGTGGCCGATGTAGGTCAGGTACTGCTGCCACAGGGGTTTGTCGAGGCCGAACTCCGCGCGCAGCTGGGCGGCCGTGGCGGGGTCGCACTGCCGTTCGCCGCACAGGCCCGCGATGGGGTCGCCCATCACGTTCACCATCACGAAGATGAGAATGGTGGCGCCGAAGAAGACCGGGATCATCTGTAGCAGACGCCGGACGACGTACCGTCCCATGAGTGCTCCGGAGATAGAGGGGCGGACCGGTGTGAGCGGCCCGCCCCGGGCGGCTCAGTTGACGGTGATCTCGTTGTAGACGGGCACGCTGAACTGGTTCAGGGCCACGTTCGAGACCTTGTCCGAGTAGCCGGCGCTGCCGTTCTGGTACCAGAGCGGGATGGCGGCCATGTTGTCCCGTACGACGCCTTCGGCCTGCTGGAAGAGCTTGACGGCCTTGGTGGTGTCGGTCTCCGCGTTCGCCTGGTTGACGAGGCTGTCGAACTGCTTGTTGGACCACTGGCCGTCGTTGGACGAGGCGTTCGTGTAGTAGAGCGGCTGGAGGAAGTTCTGGATCAGCGGGTAGTCCATCTGCCAGCCGGCCCGGAACGGACCGGGCATCTTGTGCTGCCCGATCTGGTTGCGGAAGTCGGCGAAGGTGCCGACCGGGTTGCCGACGCAGGCCTTCTCGTTGCCGAGGGAGTTGTTGATCGAGTTGCAGACGGCGTCGACCCATTCCTTGTGGGAGCCGGTGTCCGCGTTGTACGTGATCTTGACCTGGCCGCCGGGCAGACCGCCGCCCTCCTGGACCATCTTCTTGGCCTCGGACGGGTTGTAGTCGCAGTACTTGCCGCACAGGCCTTCCTGGAAGCCGCCCTTCTCGCCGAGCACCGGTGAGGTCCAGTCGCTCGCGGGGGTCCGCGTCTTCTGGAAGATGGTGTCGGTGATCTGCTGGCGGTTGATCGCCATGGACAGTCCCTGGCGGACCTTGGTGGCGCCGCTGGTGTTCCACTTCGGGTCGTAGAACGGGAACGCGAGCGTCTGGATGATGCCGGCCGGGGTGTTGATGTACCGGCCGTTCAGGTCGCTCTTGGCGTTCTTGAGCTGGGCCGCGGGCACGTCGTCGACGAGGTCCAGGTTCCCGGCCAGGAGGTCGTTGTAGGCGGTGTTGTTGTCCGTGTAGACCTTGAGGGTCACACCGGCGTTCTTCGCCTTGTCGTCACCGGGGTAGTCGTTCCACTTCACCAGGGCCATCTGGGAGCCCTTGGAGTAGGAGTCGATGGTGTACGGGCCGTTGCCGACGGGCTTCGCCACCCAGGCCGCGTGGTCGCTGAAGAACGACTTGGGCAGTGGCGAGAAGGCCGCGTAGCCGAGGGTGTCCGGGAACGTCGAGAACTTCTGGGTCAGCGCGACGGTGAACGTGTCCGTGCCGGTCACCTTGAGCCCGGACAGGGTGTCGGCGGTCTGCTTGCCGGTGTCGGGGTGCGTCTTGTCGTAGCCCTGGATGTATCCGAAGAAGTACGCGTTCTTCTGGTTGTTCTTCAGGCTGGCGCCGTAGTTCCAGGCGTCGACGAAGGACTGGGCGGTGACGGCCTCTCCGTTGCTGAACTTCCAGCCGCTCTTGACCGTGATCGTGAAGTTCTGCGAGTCCGTGGTGTCGATCTTCTGCGCGAGCATGTCCTCGGCGGCGCCGGTCTTGGCGTTGTACCGCTTGAGCCCGCGGAAGATCATGTCGAGGACCTTGCCGCCCTGCACCTCGTTGGTGTTGGACGGCTCCAGCGGGTTCTGCGGGTCACCCCAGGAGGCGCTGACCGTGCCGGAGCCGCTGCTGCTCCCCCCTCCGCCCCCGCAGGCGGACGCCGCCAGGGCTACCGCCGCCGCGCATGCGGCCCATTTGGCGTGCGTGGCTCCACGCATGGAGTGCCTCCTCGAGAGTGCGCTGTGCCGCCGGCGTCGGGGTCGGGCATCCGGCTCCGGTGCGGTGTACCTATGGGGCCCAATATCTGTCTATATGGGGCGCATCGCACATTTACCCCACCCTTTCGGGTGGCGCTCCGTCCGGAAGGGTGGCGCTCCGGACACTCCGTCAAATGATCTTGACCATCGAAGAGGAGGATCTTGACCTTCGGCGCAATGGATCTTCACGCTTCGATACGGAACTGTTGATTCCAGCGCACCAGATGTACGCATTCCGAGACTCTGGCGTCCGGATAACGAACTCATTGCCCGTTTCGCCGCATTGGTCCGAATCCGGACACAGAACGGCCACAGTGCGCTACACGCGTAGTTACGCTCAGGTCAACCCAGGGTAAAGAAAGTAAAGAGAGGACCAAGGCGACCGAGATTTTATTGACCTTGCATGAATTGCGTTGAAAAAGTCCGGCGTAGCCCGTAGGGAGCGCCCTGCGGAGCCCTTGACCCTCGGGCCTGGAGCATCATGACCCCCCCTACTCCATCCGCGGCCGCCCCACTTGAGGTGACCGACGAGACCGGCAAGACCCCGGCTCCGTCTTCCACCTCCAAGGGCTCGGAGAGTCGCTCCCCGGGACGACTCGCCTGGACGCGGTTCAAGCGCGACCGCACCGGTGTCGTCTCCGCGTACGTCGTGATCTTCTTCTTCGTCATCGCGATCTGCGCGCCACTGATAGCGAAGCTGTACGGGAAGAACCCGTACGAGCAGTACGGCCAGGAGAAGGACGGCCTGCTCAACGACTTCGCCTTCCCGGTGAAACCCAACGGCGGCATCGACAGCAACTTCTGGTTCGGCGTCGAGCCCCAGCTGGGCCGTGACGTCTTCACGTTCCTGCTGTACGGCATCCGCACCTCGCTGATGATCGCCACCGCCGCCACCCTGCTGACCACGGTGGTCGGTGTCGTGATCGGCATCACCGCGGGATACCTCGGCGGCCGGACGGACTACCTCGTCGGCCGAGTGATCGACATCCTGCTGTCGTTCCCGTCCACGCTGTTCTTCATCGCCTTCATGCCGGTCGTCTACACGCTCTTCGTGCCCTTCAACGAGGACGTCCCGACCTGGCTGCGGGCCACCTGCCTGATCCTCGTCCTGTCCGCCTTCGGCTGGGCCTCCATCGCGCGTCTGCTGCGTGGTCAGGTCCTTGGCCTGCGGGAGCGTGAGTTCGTCGAGGCGGCGAAGGTGACCGGCGCGTCCTCGCGCCGCATCGTCTTCAAGGAACTCCTGCCCAACCTCTGGACGCCGATCCTGATCCAGTCCACCCTCATGCTGCCGGCATACGTCACGGCAGAGGCGGGACTCGCCTTCCTCGGCGCAGGTATCCAGGACCCGACCCCCGACTGGGGCGTCATGATCCAGCGCGGCGCCGGCTTCTACACGGAAGACATCACCTTCATGATCTTCCCGGGCGTCTCGATGATCCTCTTCGTCCTCGCCTTCAACCTGCTCGGAGACTCGGTCCGCGACGCACTCGACCCGAAGTCCAAGCGCTGACTTCCACCCCAGTACCGGTCATCGCCGTCCGGCTGGTTACCCGTCTCACACTCACCCACCACTAGGCAGGTAAGCCATGTCCTTTTCCCGCAGAAACTTCCTCATAGCCACTGGTGTGGCCGCCGGTGCCACCACGGTGCTGAGCGCGTGCAGCAGCGGCAATGGCGGCGGGAGCGGCAGCAACAAGGCCCCGTCCGTGGCGAAGGCCAAGGCGGCCACCATCGCGGTCGGCACCAAGGCGGACTCCACCGGCCCGGCCCCCGAGGTCACCGGCGCGGTCAAGGGCGGCACGATCTACACGCTCGACCAGATCGACTGGGACCACCTGGACCCGGCGCAGCTCTACTCCTCGTACGAGGGTTCCTGCTCGGTCCTGTTCCTGCGCGGCCTGACCGGCTACAAGGTCGACTCCAAGGGCGGCACCACCCTCGTGGGTGACCTCGCCACGGACGCCGGCACCGCGGCCGACGGCGGCAAGACCTGGTCCTTCACGCTGAAGGACAACGTGAAGTGGGAGGACGGCGCCGACGTCACGATCGAGGACGTGCGCTGGACCTTCGAGCGCCTCTTCGCCTCCTTCGTCACCCAGGGCCCCCGCTACCCGCAGGGCTGGCTCATCGGCGGCGACAAGTACAAGGGCCCCTACGGCGGCAAGCACCTCGACTCCATCGAGGTCAGCGGCAAGACCATCACGTTCAAGCTGAAGGAGGCCCACGCCGACTTCAACTTCATGGTCGCCATGCGCGGCTTCTCCATCGTGCCCAAGAAGCACGACACCAAGGAGAAGTACGACAAGCGCCCCTTCTCCTGCGGCCCCTACAAGATCGCCAGCCGCAGCATCGGCAAGGGCGCGTCGCTGGTCCGCAACACCCACTGGGTCGCCGAGACGGACCCGCTGCGCAACGCGTACCCGGACAAGTTCGAGTTCCAGTTCGGCTTCCAGTCGCTGGCCTCCACGGACCGCTACATCGCCGACCAGGGCAACGACCAGTTCACGCTGTCGCTGCTCAACGAGGTCGCCGCCGAGCGCATCCAGAAGGTCATGACGGACCCGACGCTCAAGAAGCGCGTCCTGACGCAGGTCGACACCACCTGCTACTACTTCGCGATCAACACCAAGCGCGTCACCGACGCCAAGGTGCGCCAGGCGCTCAACTTCGCGTGGCCCTCGAAGCAGCTCCAGCAGATCCGCGGTGGCTCGCTCTCCACGGCGACCGCCACCACGATCATCAGCCCGCTCACCCCGGGTCACAAGGACTTCGACCTCTACGAGAAGAAGACCAAGCCGATGGGTGACCCCGAGAAGGCCAAGTCCCTTCTCAAGGAGGCCGGCAAGACGGGCCAGCGCATCGTCGTCGCCATGCAGCAGTCGGACAACGCGGTCAAGCAGGCCGTCGCGATCAAGACCGCGCTGACCAAGGCGGGCTTCACCCCGGTCGTGAAGCAGGTCGACAAGACCTCCTTCTACAGCCAGATCGGTCAGCTGGACAACCAGTACGACATGTTCGCCGCGGGCTGGGGCCCGGACTGGCCGTCCGGTTACGCGGTCATCCAGCCCTGCTTCGACAGCAGCCAGATCGCCGACGGCGGTGTCAACTGGCCGCAGCTGAAGGACGCGAGCGTGGACAAGGCGATCGCCGCCGCCACGATCGAGCCCGACTCGAAGAAGGCCGCCAAGATGTGGGGCGACATCGACGAGCAGATCATGCAGCTCGCCGCCGTGGTTCCGGACTACAACCCGATCCGCAACTACTTCCACGGCTCCAAGGTCGGCGGCGTGATCTACGACTCCGGCAACACCTGCATCGCACTGGGCAAGGTCTACGCCGCACAGGCCTGATCCTGCTTCGGGGCGGCGGCCACCGTGCCGCCGCCCCGGTCTCTCTCACCCCCACCCCACGCTCCCGGCGACGGCGCCCCGTCCGGAAAGTCACGCCATGCTCCGTTTTCTAGTCCGCCGTGTGATCGGCGCACTGGTGATTCTGCTGATCATCAGCGCCGTCACCTTCATGCTCTTCTACGCGCTCCCGCGTGACCCCGCCCGCATGGCGTGCGGCAAGGTCTGCACCAAGGAGCTGCTGGAGCAGGTCAGGCACAACCTCGGGATCGCCGACTCGCTTCCGGTGCAGTACTGGCACTGGCTGGAGGGCATCTTCATCGGGCGTGACTACGGCGGTCTGGGCAACTGCAACGCGCCCTGCCTCGGCTTCTCGTTCACCAACCGCGAGCCGGTTCTGGGCACGATCATGGACCGCATGCCGACGACGATCTCCCTCGCGCTCGGCGCCTCGGTCTTCTTCCTCATCATCGGTGTCGGCACGGGCATGATCGCCGCGGTCAAGCAGGGCAAGGCCGCCGACAAGATCGCCAGTTCGTTCTCGCTGATCGGCTCCTCGCTCCAGATCTACTTCGTCGGCTACATCGCGATGTACTTCCTGGTCCAGCAGCTCGGCATCCTGGAGCAGCCCTCGTACACGCCGTTCACCGACGACCCGGCCGCCTGGGCCGGCGGTCTGCTGCTGCCCTGGCTGACGCTCTCCATCATCTTCACCGCGAACTACACCCGTATGACGCGCTCCCAGCTGGTGGAGCAGCTCAGCGAGGACTACGTGCGCACGGCCCGCGCCAAGGGCCTGTCCCGGCGCGCGGTGTTCTTCCGCTTCGCCTGGCGCGGAGCGATGGGTCCGATCGTCACGATCTTCGGCATCGACCTGGGCACCCTGATCGGCGGCGCCATCATCACCGAGTCGGTCTTCAGCCTCCAGGGCATCGGCAAGCTCGCCGTGACCGCCGTGGACGCCAACGACCTGCCGATGCTGCTCGCCGTGACCATGGTGGCCTCCGGGGCGATCGTCTTCTTCAACATCCTCGTGGACGCCGTCTACGCCTTCATCGACCCGCGGATCCGGCTCGCCTGACCCCGGCGCCCCGCCGCCGTTCCACCCGCCGACCCGCAAGCTACCCCTCGCATCACCCCCCAGGAGCGTCCCCGTGACGAGCACCGATCAGCAGCCCTTCCTGTCCGTCAGGGATCTGAAGGTCCACTTCTCCACCGAAGACGGCGTCGTCAAGGCCGTCGACGGTCTCACCTTCGACCTGGCCAAGGGCAAGACGCTCGGCATCGTGGGCGAGTCGGGCTCGGGCAAGTCCGTCACGAACCTGACGATCCTCGGCCTGCACGACCGCGACCGCACCGCCATCGACGGCGAGATCCTGCTCGACGGCAAGGAGCTGCTGACCGCCTCCGAGCGGGAGCTGGAGCGGCTGCGCGGCAACAAGATGTCGATGATCTTCCAGGACGCGCTGGCCTCGCTGTCGCCGTACCACACCATCGGCCGGCAGATCGGCGAGACGTACCGCAAGCACACCGGTGCCTCCAAGAAGGAGGCCCGGGCGCGGGCGATCGAGATGCTGCGGCGCGTGGGCATCCCCCAGCCGGACGTCCGGGTGGACGACTACCCGCACCAGTTCTCCGGCGGTATGCGCCAGCGCGCGATGATCGCGATGGCGCTGGTCTGCGACCCCGAGCTGCTGATCGCGGACGAGCCGACCACCGCGCTCGACGTGACCGTGCAGGCCCAGATCATGGACCTGCTCAAGGACCTCCAGCAGGAGTTCGGCACCGCGATCATCTTCATCACGCACGACCTCGGCGTCATCGCCGACATCGCGGACGACGTGCTCGTGATGTACGGCGGCCGGTGCGTGGAGCGGGGCACCAAGAAGGAGGTGCTGCGGGCGCCGCAGCACCCCTACACCTGGGGCCTGCTGGGCTCGATGCCGAGTCTGGACGGACCGGTCGACGTGCCGCTGTCGCCGATCCCCGGCTCGCCGCCCTCGCTCCTCAACCCGCCGTCCGGCTGCCGCTTCCACCCGCGGTGCACCTTCGCGGAGAAGGTCACCGGCGGCCTCTGCTCCACCGAGCAGCCGCCGCTCCAGGTCACCGACGGGCGCGGTGCCGCCTGCCACCTCACGGCGGACCAGCGCCGCGACTTCTTCGCCGACTACGCCGCGACCCGGTCGCACTGACGTAACTGAGACGGGACTTCACGATCATGAGCAACACGAACCCCCTCCTGGACGTCACCGGACTGACCAAGCACTTCCCGGTGATGGGCGGCTTCCCCTTCAAGCGGAAGATCGGCGCGGTCCAGGCCGTGGACGGTCTCGACTTCCAGATCGCCGAGGGCGAGAGCCTCGGTCTGGTCGGCGAGTCCGGCTGCGGCAAGTCGACGACGGGCCGGCTGGTCACGCGTCTGCTGGAGCCCACCGGCGGCAGCCTCAAGTACCGCGGCCAGGACATCACGCACGCCAACCGCAAGCAGCTGGCGCCGGTCCGCTCCGAGATCCAGATGATCTTCCAGGACCCGTACGCCTCGCTCAACCCGCGGCAGACGGTCGGCAAGATCATCTCGGGTCCGATGGAGATCAACGGGATCAACCCGCCCGGCGGCCACGAGAAGCGCGTCCGTGAGCTGCTGGAGACGGTCGGTCTCAACCCCGAGCACTACAACCGCTTCCCGCACGAGTTCTCCGGCGGCCAGCGTCAGCGCATCGGCGTGGCCCGCGCGCTCGCGCTTCAGCCGAAGCTGATCGTCGCGGACGAGCCGGTCTCGGCGCTCGACGTCTCCATCCAGGCGCAGGTCGTCAACCTGCTCCAGGACCTCCAGCGGGACCTGGGCATCGCGTTCCTGTTCATCGCCCACGACCTCGCGATCGTGCGGCACTTCTCGCAGCGCGTCGCGGTGATGTACCTCGGCAAGATCGTCGAGGTCGCCAACCGCGAGGACCTGTACGACAACCCGCGTCACCCGTACACGCGCGCGCTGATGTCCGCCGTTCCCGAGGCGACCGCGGACGACGTCCCGTCCCGTGAGCGCATCCTGCTCAAGGGTGACGTCCCCTCGCCGCTCAACCCGCCGTCGGGCTGCCGTTTCCGCACCCGCTGCTGGAAGGCGACGGAGAAGTGCGCGACCGAGGCTCCGCCGCTGGTGCAGATCTCGGGCAGCAGCGACGGCCACCTGACGGCCTGCCACTACCCGGAGACGAAGGAGACCATCCCGGCCCAGCGTCTCGCCAAGGACCCCGAGGCGGCGGTCTGACACACCCCTTTTCGTCAGCCGCCCCCTTGAGGAACCGTCTTTCCCGGCCCATTGACCCGAGCCCATGAACGCCGGTTCCAGGGGAACCGAAGGCCCGCACCCACTCGTGTGCGGGCCTTCGCCGTGCAGGCGGCAGGACGGCGACCGCATCGGATCTTCGCCCCTAGGGCGTGTCGTTCGGATCAGGTCGCAGGGCATCGACGGGACTACTCTGCGTCTGCGAACTGATCCAAACGACAGGCCCTAAGGGCTGTCCCGTAATCCCCGGCGGGCACACGACGACAGCTACGGCACCTCGCCGCGTTGTCGGATCGCCCGAATACGCCCAGTATGAGGACGACCCTCCGCCTTGCGATGCACCGCATCTGACGCCGTGCGCTGATCCACCGGGGATTACGGGACAGCCCTTAGCCGCCCATCTCCGACGGGCCGCGTTCCACGCAGAATTCGTTGCCCTCCGGGTCCGCGAGGAGGACCCAGCCGCCGCCGTCGGGGCGGATGTGGTCCGCGACGTGGCGGGCGCCGAGGGTCAGGGCGCGTTCGACCTCCTCGTCGCGGGTGCGGCCGTGCGGGGTCAGGTCGAGGTGGACGCGGTTCTTGACCGTCTTGCTCTCGGGGACCTGGACGAACAGGAGGGTCGGGCCGCCCGACGGGTCCTCGATCACCGCCTCCGGGTCACCGGGCTTGTCGTCGTCGTGGAGCGGCCGGCCGAGCAGCCCGCTCCAGAACAGCCCGACCTCGTAGGGATCGCCTGTGCAGTCGAAGGTGATCGTACGGATGGTGGGGTGCGACGCCGGGGCTTCCGCCATGGTCAGTCTCCCGTCCGGCCGTCGGCCAGTTCGCGCAGGATGTCGAGGTGGCCGTTGTGCCGGGCGGTCTCCTCCACGAGGTGGAGGACGATCCAGCGCAGGTCGACACGGGTGCCGTCGCGGCCCGGCCGTTCGGCCTTCGCGTCGAGGTCGTGCTCCGCCACCAGCTCGCGGTAGCGGGCGCTCTGTTCCTCGTACTCGTCGAGCAGCAGCGACAGCGGGAAGTCGACGGCGACACGCATCTCGCGGTCGGGATCCTCGTCCGTCCAGGGCCCCTTGTCCTCCTCGCCGAGGAAGACCACCTGGAACCAGTAGTACTCGACCCAGCGCAGATGGTTGATCAGCCCGCTCAGCGTCATCAGCGGGGAGCCGGGCAGCGGAGCCTTGCGGGCGTCCTCCGCCGACACGCCCTCGCACTTGTCGCGGGCGGTGGCTCGGGCGTAGTCGAGGAAGGTGGTCAGCTGGGTACGCTCGTCCCAGGCCTGAGGCCTGTCCGTTCGTTTCTGTGAAGTCATCGGGGTGAAGCATTGCGGGCCGCCCCGCCGATGTCGAGCGAATAAGAACAGCAGGGCGATCACCCTGCTTGATGACGCGAACTACCCTTCGTGCGAAGGCTGTTGCCCGCCGACGCCGTCGCCCGGCGGCGCGTCCTGCCTGACGACCAGTTCCGCCTCGAACCCGTCGGTGTCCTCCAGATAGGCCGCCCAGTGGCCCGGGCCGCCCGCGTGGGGATGGCGGTCGGGGAACAGCAGCGTCCAGCCGTGCGCCGGGGCCTCGGCGACGAGCGCATCGAGCTCGGCGCGGCTCGCGACGTGGAAGGCGAGGTGGTTCAGGCCCGGGCGCAGCCGGTCGTGACGGTCGCCGGTCAGGGCGGGCGACCGCTCGAAGACGAGATAGGTCTCCCCCAGCCGCCAGCTGCGGCCGTCCGGCCAGTCCTGGTACGGCGCGTACCCGAGCCGCTCCAGCAGCCAGCCCCAGGAGCGCACGGCACGCGCCAGGTCCGGTACCCACAGCTCGATGTGGTGCAGCATCTGGTCCCGATTCTCGTGAGCGGCGAAGGAGCCGGTCGTCTCCCGGCTCCCTTGTACCACCCGTTCAACCTGCGATTCTTTCCGGCCACTCGCTCACCGGAATCCTTCCCGATCAACGGTTTCGGATGGCCCGGCGGGCTGACAGACTGCTGCGATGACTGACCGTTCGTTCAGTGACGTCTCGCTCGCCTCCCTGTACGACGCGCTGAATCCCTGGGGGCCGAGCGACGACTTCTACCTGGATCTGGTGATGGCCGCGGGGTCCGTGCTCGACGTCGGCTGCGGGACGGGGCGCCTGTTGACACGTGCCCGGGAGACCGGTCACACGGGGCGTCTGTGCGGGCTGGATCCCGCGGCGGCCATGCTGGTGCAGGCGCGGGGGCAGGCGGACGTCGAGTGGGTGCTCGGCGACCTCGGGTCGGTGCGCTGGGAGCGGGAGTTCGACCTCGTGGTGATGACCGGGCACGCGTTCCAGGTGCTCCTGGGCGACGAGGAGGTGCGCTCCGCGCTGAGCGCCGTACGTCAGGCTCTCGGCGACGGCGGGCGGTTCGTCTTCGAGACCCGCAATCCCGGCGCCCGGGCGTGGGAGACCTGGCGGCCGGACCGGGCGCGCGAGGTGAGCGACGTGCACGGGAACGCCGTACGGGTCCGGCACGAGGTGGAGACGCCGGTGATCGGGGACCGCGTGACGTTCCGCGAGACGTTCGAGCACGCGCACTGGGGGTGCCCGCGGGTCAGCCGCAGCACGCTGCGGTTCCTGGGCGCCGACGCCCTGGGGGAGTTCCTCGCCGGGGCCGGGCTCGTCGTGCGCGAGCAGTACGGGGACTGGGGGCGCCGCCCGCCCTCCCCCACCGCGCCCGAGATCATCACGGTCGCGGCCCGGGCCTGACCGGACGGAGTCCCGCCCGTACGCGGAGAGGGGCCCGCGCGCGACGGCTGCGGGCCCCTCTCGGTAGGCGGGTCGCCCTGGGGCGCATCCGCGGTCAGGCGGGACTCGCGGACCCGCCCTGGGGCGTTTCCTCCAGGGCCACCAGTGCCGGGTCCAGCACGATGTCCTCGTCGCGCGCCTCGGTGGTCGGGTCCTCCGGGAAGTGGCACGCCGTCAGATGCCCCTCGCGGTTGCCCGACAGGCGGACCAGCGGCGGCTCCTCCTGGGCGCACTTGTCCTCGGCCTTCCAGCAGCGGGTGCGGAAGCGGCAGCCCGAGGGCGGGGAGATGGGGGACGGCACGTCGCCGGCGAGCCTGATGCGCTCCCGGGGGGCCTTGTCGGACTCCTCCAGCTCGACCTCGGGCACGGCGGAGAGCAGGGCGTGGGTGTAGGGGTGGCGGGGCCGGGTGTAGATCGAGCTCCGGTCGCCGACCTCGATCACCTTGCCGAGGTACATGACGGCGACACGCTGCGAGAAGTGCCGTACCACCGCGAGGTCGTGGGCGATGAACAGGAACGCGATGCCCAGTTCGTTCTGCACCTTCTGGAGCAGGTTGACGACCTGCGCCTGGATGGAGACGTCCAGGGCGGAGACCGGCTCGTCCGCGACGATCAGCTTGGGCTCGGGTGCCAGCGCGCGGGCCACGCCGATGCGCTGGCGCTGGCCGCCGGAGAACTCGTGCGGGAAGCGGTTGTAGTGCTCGGGGTTGAGACCGACGATCTCCAGCAGCTCACGGACCCGCTTCTCCCGGCCGCCGGGCGGGTCGATCCCGTTGACCTCCATCGGCGCGGAGATGATCTTGCCGACGGTCTGGCGCGGATTCAGCGACGAGTACGGATCCTGGAAGATCATCTGGATCTCGGAGCGGACCGGCGCCAGCTCCTTGCGGCTGGCGTGGCTGATGTCCCGGCCGCGGTACCTGATGGTGCCGCCCGTCGGCTCCAGAAGGCGGGTGATCAGGCGCCCTGTCGTCGACTTGCCGCAGCCCGACTCCCCCACAAGACCGAAGCTCTCGCCCACGTTCACGGTGAGGTCGATGCCGTCCACGGCCTGCACCGCGCCGATGGTGCGCCGGATGGGGAAGCCGCCCTTGACCGGGAAGTGCTTGACGAGCTTCTCGACCACCAGCAGCGGCTCGGCGGAGCCGTCGGCCCCGGCGGCGCGCGGCGCGGGCAGCGTGGCGGCGCCCGCGGTGACGTCCTTCTCGACGTCTTCCTTCATGACGCTCTTCTCCCTACCGCAGCCGGGGCTTGATCTGCTCGATGAAAATGGTCCGCTTCTGCTCGGCCGTGAGGTGGCACGCGCCGCCCCGGCCCGCCGGCAGCAGCGGGAGTTCGTCCACGCACCGCGCGCCCCCGACCTCGCCCTGGAAGGTGCAGCGGGGGTGGAACCGGCAGCCCGACGGCGGCCTCAGCAGGGAGGGCGGCGAGCCGGGGATGGGGGCCAGCGGGGTGTCGAGGTCCGAGTCCAGCCGCGGCATCGAGTTCAACAGGCCCCAGGTGTAGGGGTGCTGGGGCGCGCGCAGCACCTCGTTCACCGTGCCGCGTTCCACCGCCCCGCCCGCGTACATCACCATGATGTCGTCGGCCATGTCGGCGATGACGCCGAGGTCGTGCGTGATGAAGATGATGGCCGAGCCGAACTCCTGCTGGAGGTTCTTCAGGAGGTCGAGGATCTGGGCCTGCACGGTGACGTCGAGCGCGGTGGTCGGCTCGTCGGCGATCAGCAGGTCGGGGTCGCAGACCAGCGCCATCGCGATCATCGCGCGCTGGCGCATACCGCCGGAGAACTGGTGCGGATAGTCCTTCGCCCGTTCCTTGGGGTTGGGGATGCCGACCTTGCCGAGCATCTCCACCGCGCGGTCCCAGGCGGCCTTCTTCGAGGCCCCGGTGTGCTTCCAGAACGGCTCGGCGATCTGCCGGCCCACCGTGTAGTACGGGGAGAGGGCCGTCAGCGGGTCCTGGAAGATCATCGCGGCCTTGTTGCCGCGCACCTTCTCCAACTCCGTCTCACGGGCGGTGATCAGCTCCTGCCCGTCGAGCACGATCTCGCCCTCGATGCTCGTGAACATCGGGTTGTGCAGGCCGAGGATCGTCAGGTTGGTCACCGACTTGCCGGAGCCCGACTCCCCCACGATGCCGAGGGTCTTGCCCCGTTCGAGGTCGAAGGAGAGCCCGTCGACGGCCTTGACGACACCGTCCTCGGTCTTGAACCGGACGTACAGGTCGCGCACCGAGAGGAAGGCACCCGGGTCGGCCGGGGTGCCGGCGCCCGATTCCTTGGTCAGAGTGGTCACGGATTGCTCCTAGGACAGCCGCACGCGCGGGTCGATGAAGGCGTAGCAGGCATCCACGATGATGTTGAACAGAAGGATCATGGCGGCGGAGAAGAGCATCACGCCCAGCAGCAGCGGCAGATCGCTGAAGAACACCGATTCGACGGCGAGCTTGCCGAGGCCGGGCAGTCCGAAGGTGTACTCGGTGATGATCGCGCCGCCCAGCAGCGAGCCGAGGTCGATGCCGAAGATGGTGACGATGGGGATCAGCGATCCGCGCCAGGCGTAGCGGAAGAAGACGTACTTGCGGGACATGCCCTTGGCCCGCGCGGTGCGGACGTGCTCCTCCTGGAGCTGCTCGATCATCGACGAGCGCGCCATACGGGTGTACTGCGAGGCGAAGATCGTGGACAGGATCACCCAGGGGATGATCAGTCCGCTGAACCAGCTGATCGGGTTCGCGGTGAAGTCGTTGTAGGCGGGCTTGTCGAAGAGGTGGCTCTGGTAGACGAGAGCCGCCAGGGCCAGCGGGCCGAGGAAGTAGATCTGCATCGAGCTGAGCACCATCGCGCCGGCGGTGACCGTCTTGTCCACGAGCGTGCCGCGCTTCCACGCGGAGAGCATGCCCGTGCCGAGGCCGACGATCAGGAAGCACACCGCGGCCCCCAGGGTCAGCGACACCGTGGTGGGCAGGCGGTCCATCAGCGTGCCCCAGACGGCCTCGTTGGTGTGGTACGAGTACCCGAAGCAGGGGGCGGGGCACGGCCCCTGGTCGAATCCGTTGCTGCCCAGCACGAGGTTGTGCAGGAAGATCCAGTACTGCTCGGGGATCGACTTGTCGAGGCCGAGCACATGATGGATGTTCGCGAGGTTGGCGGGCGTGCAGGTCTTGCCGCACATCAGCAGGCCCGGATCCCTCGGCATCCCGAAGAACAGCAGGAACGCGACGATACTCAGCAGGAAGAGAATGACGGCGGCGCCGAGTGTCCGGCGAATGAGGAAGCGCAGCATGGCAGGGGCAGCTCTCAGACGTCAGCGGGCCCGGCGGGGCCCGGCGCGGTTGCCCCGCCGAGGGCGAGCGCGCCGGGCCCCGTCAGGGCGACGGTTACTTGACGAACAGGCGACGCGGGTCGACGCCACCGATCACGTCGTCGTAGACCAGGCCGCCGACCTTGGAGCCGGCGATCTGGGACTGCTTGTAGTACGCGGTCGGGACGACGTTGACGACGTCCTTGACCAGGTACTGGTCGACCTTCTCCCACTCGGCCGCGCCCTTGACCGGGTCGGTGATCTTGTTGATGCGGTCGATGTCCGCGTTCACCTTGGGGTCGTTGACGTGCGAGTAGTTCTGCGCGCCGTCGGCGATCGCGCGGCCGTCGTACAGCGGCGGGATCACGGTCGAGGCGGACGGCCAGTCGGCACCCCACGCGGTGTGGAAGATGTCGTAGTTGTTGTCGACCTTGCCGACCTGGTCGTAGTAGGTCTCGGCCGGGATCTCCTGGCGCTGGACGTTGAAGCCCGCCTTCTGGAGACCGGCCGCCATGGCGGTGGAGTACTGCTGGCCCTCGGGGGTGTTGATGTAGCCGAAGGTCAGCTTCATGCCCACCTTGCCGGCTTCCTTCAGCAGGGCCTTGGCCTTCTCCGGGTCACCGGCCGGCTTCTTCTTCTTGCCGAACGGGTCGAAGGAGGCGTCGTAGCCGCTGACGGTCGGGCTGATGAGACCGCCGGCGACCTCCATCGCGTCGGTGCCGCCGTAGGCACGCACGAACGGCGTGATCGGCAGGGCGTAGGCGATGGCCTCGCGGACCTTCTTGTCCTGGAGCGCCGGGTGGGTCATGTTGATGTTCATCTGGCCGACGTAGGGCTGGAAGCCCGAGACCGTACGGGACTTCATCTTCGGGTCGGCGAGGACCTTGGAGAGGTTGCCCGCGTCGACCTGGTTGTTGAAGCTGACGCCGGCCTGGTCGGCGCCGGTGTCCGCGAGCAGCGTCTTGGTGGACGTCTCGTACTGCTGGTTGAACGTGATGTTGAACTGGTCCACGTACTGGTGACGGATCGGGTCCGTCTTCGGGTCCCAGTTGGTGTTCTTCACGAGGACCATCGACTTGCCGGACTTGAACGACTGGATCTTGTACGGTCCGGTCGTCACGGGCGCCCGGTCGTACTTCGTCTTGGTGTCGCCCTTGGCCGAGACGACCGCGTAGCCCGCCATGGCGAGGGCGTACGGCAGGTCGGGGTGCGGCGTCTGGAACTTGAAGACGACGGTCTTCGCGTCCGGCGTCTGGAGGATGCTGTCCGGCAGGTGCTTGCCCTTGTAGGGGCCGTCCTTCAGCAGCTTGCGGTAGTCCGCGCCCGGGCTGTTGGCGAGCCACTGCTGGATGTAGGGCGGGCCCTGGTTGATGAACGGGGCGAAGAGGCGCTCGAAGGTCTGGCGGACGTCCTTGGACGTGATCGCCGAGCCGTCCTCGAACTTGATGCCGTCCTTGAGCGTGTACTTCCAGGTCTTGCCGCCGTCCGTCGTGGTGCCGGAGTCGGTGGCGAGGTCGCCGACGATCTCGTGCTTGGAGCCGTCGTTGCTCGTGGACTTGTATCCGGTCAGACCACGGTGGATCAGCGTGGCGAGGGAGCCCTCGTCGGAGACGTAGATCTGGGCCGGGTCGAGGTGCGCGTAGCTGTCACGCTGGAGCACCTCCATCGTGCCGCCGCTCTTCGCGCCGGGTACATCGGCCGCGGGTCCGGTGGATTCGGCGGCGCCACCGAACTTGATCGAGGCCTGCTGCCGCTGCGCGTTCTCCTTGTCCTTGTTGTTGTTGTTCCCCTTGTCGCTGCCGCCCTTGCTGCAACCGGTGAGCACGAGAGCTCCCGCCGCGAGCACAGAGATTGCGGCGTATGCGTGGCGTCCGCCCCTACTCATCACTCAGATTCCTACCCATCTGTTGTCACCGGTGCGAACAAGTGCACCTGTGGTGCCGGTGAGTTGCGCTCTGCGGTCTTCGGACCTGTGACAGGACCTTGACGTGCTGTGGAGATGCCGTTCGTGATCGGGGCGAAGGCGCCCACAACTCTGTGATCAGCGAGCCGTCTTGGGATCGAAGGCGTCCCTGACCGAATCCCCGAGCAGGTTGAACGCGACGACGAAAATGATCATCGAGACGCCCGGGAAGAACATGTAGGTGATGTCGTTCTGGAGGACGAGTTCCGTCGAGGCCTTGGAGAACATCTGGCCCCAGTCGGGCGTCGGTTCGACGATCCCGACGCCGAGGAACGACAGACCCGCCTCGATCGTCACGAAGTTGGGGAGCAGATAGGTGGTCTGCACCAGGAGCGGTGTCACCACGTTGGGCAGCACCTCTTTGCGGATGATCCGCCAGGGTGAGGCCCCGCTCACCTTGGCCGCTTCGATGAACTCCCGCTCGCGCAGGGCGAGTGCGGTTCCGCGCAGGATGCGGGCGAGACTCATCCAGCCGAGGGCCCACTGGACGGCGATCAGCGCGATCACCCGCACATAGGTGGGTGTCTCGTCGCGCGGGCTCACGAAGAGCGAGACCACGACGGGCATGCTCGCGATGAAGAACAGCTGCGAGGGGAAGGCCAGCAGGAAGTCGATGACACGGCTGATGCCGTAGTCGACCCGTCCGCCGATGTAGCCGGCGGTGACGCCCAGCAGGATGCCGGTGAGCACGACCGTGACCGTCACCGCCACGGAGATCATCAGCGAGGTCCTGATGCCGAAGATCAGCTTGGTGAAGACGTCGTAGCCGTTGCCCGGCTCCAGGCCGAACCAGAACTCGCTGCTGATACCGCCGTTGGGCTGGAGCGGCACACCGGCGCTGTCGAAGAGCTCGGGGCGTTCGTCCGCGTACACCGTGTACGGATTCTTGCCGTACAGCTTGCCGATCAGCGGGGCGAGCACCCCGATCAGGAAGAAGAACCCCACGACGTAGGCGGAGATGACCCCCGAGCGGTCCCGCTTGAAACGGATCCACATGAGCCGGCCGGGAGACCGGCCGACGAGCGGATCGCCCTCGGGTTTCGTGGTCGCCGCCTGCCCGCCGTGCACGACGACCGGTTCCGCGCCGTCCTCAGTCTCGATAGGACTCGTCACAATTCGCCCATTCCGCAAGTGTGGGTGTGCCGTACCCGGCACCGCCGGTCCGCCGGAGCGGATCAGGCTGTGCCGAGCCGGCGGCCGTCACCTGGCGTGCCCGGCCACCGTTCGGTTCAGAAGAGACGTCAATCGCCCGGCAGACGTCCGGAAACCCCAGCGGGACGCGCGTAGGTGAAACCACGGCACGGTCCGTCGGGCCGGATGTCGACGCCGGCCCCGCGTCAGTGCGCTCGGGCGCGGATCCGGGCTCGGAACTCCGCGCCGTCGTCGCGGACCGCAGGGGACGATGTGACCCACAGGGCGCTGATGACACCGCACATGGGTACCTCCTCATGACTCAACCGGTGCACGGACAGGAGGGGTACTGGCTGACCTCCGACACCCCTGACGGAGGATCAAGTACCCCACTGTGCTCGTGAGTCGGCGCTGTCCCCACAGCGCATGACCCATTGACCCGAGCGTTACGCGGCTAACTATCTGACATGAGCCAGATAACCGACCACAGCCTTTAGGTCTCGGTTCCATCACAGCTGCCGCGTACATCTTCCGTTATCTGGACAAAATGATCTGCGGGAGAAGCCCCCGAAACGGACGTGTTACATGCCTATCGGTCGGGCCACACCGCATTTCGGACACGGGGGGACGGAAAACAGGTGACGAAAAAGCCCGGGTGCCCCCATGCGGGGGCACCCGGGCTCAGGTCGCCTTCGGATCAGCCGGCCGGACCGGGTGGTCCGGGCCGGCGGGTCCGGTGGATCAGCCGTGCTTGGCGCGGCTCGCGGAGCGGCCGCGCTCCTTCTGGTCGAGAACGACCTTGCGGATGCGAACGGACTCCGGGGTCACCTCGACGCACTCGTCGTCGCGGCAGAACTCCAGCGACTGCTCCAGGGAGAGCTTGCGCGGCGGGACGATCGCCTCGAACGAGTCGGCGGCGGCGGACCGCATGTTCGTGAGCTTCTTCTCCTTGGTGATGTTCACGTCCATGTCGTCGGCGCGCGAGTTCTCGCCGACGATCATGCCCTCGTACACCTCGGTGCCGGGGTCGGTGAACAGCACACCGCGCTCCTGGAGGTTCGTCATCGCGAACGCGGTGACGGCACCCGCGCGGTCGGCGACCAGCGAACCGTTGTTACGGGTCGTCAGGGTGCCGAACCACGGCTCGTGGCCCTCGTGGATGGAGTGGGCGATGCCGGTGCCGCGCGTACCGGTCAGGAACTCGGTCCGGAAGCCGATGAGGCCGCGGGACGGGACGACGAACTCCAGGCGGACCCAGCCGGAGCCGTGGTTCGACATGTTGTCCATACGGCCCTTGCGGACGCCCATGAGCTGCGTGACCGCGCCCATGTGCTCCTCGGGCACGTCGATCGTCATGCGCTCGACCGGCTCGTGGACCTTGCCGTCGATGACCTGGGTGACCACCTGCGGCTTGCCGATGGTCAGCTCGAAGCCCTCGCGGCGCATCTGCTCGACCAGGATGGCGAGCGCGAGCTCACCACGGCCCTGGACCTCCCAGGCGTCCGGGCGCTCGGTGTCGAGCACGCGGAGGGAGACGTTGCCGACCAGTTCGCGGTCGAGACGGTCCTTGACCTGGCGGGCGGTGACCTTGCGGTCCTTGTCCTTGACCGCGGCCTTGGCGTCCGCGCCCTTGCCCGTGCCACCACGGCCGACCAGCGGCGAGGTGTTCGTGCCGATGGTCATGGAGATCGCCGGCTCGTCGACCGTGATCAGCGGCAGCGCGATCGGGTTCTCCGGGTCGGCCAGGGTCTCGCCGATCATGATGTCCGGGATACCGGCGACGGCGCAGATGTCACCGGGGCCCGCCACCTCGGCGGGCTTGCGGGTGAGCGCCTCGGTCATCAGCAGCTCGGTGATGCGCACGTTGGACATCGTGCCGTCGCGCTTGATCCACGTGACGGTCTGGCCCTTGCGCAGCTCGCCCTGCTCGACGCGCAGCAGCGCGATACGGCCGAGGAAGTTGTCGGCGTCCAGGTTGGTCACGTGGGCCTGGAGCGGCGCGGCCTCGTCGTAGGACGGGGCCGGGACGGACTCCAGGATCGTGGTGAAGAACGGCTCCAGGCTGTCGCTGTCGGCCGGGACGGTGCCGTCCTCCGGCTTGGTCAGCGAGGCCACGCCGTCACGCGCACACGCGTAGACGATCGGGAACTCGATCTGCTCCTCGTCGGCGTCCAGGTCGAGGAAGAGGTCGTACGCCTCGTTCACGACCTCTTCGATGCGCGAGTCCGGGCGGTCCGTCTTGTTGATGCACAGGATGACGGGCAGGCGGGCCTGGAGCGCCTTGCGCAGCACGAAGCGGGTCTGCGGCAGCGGACCCTCGGAGGCGTCGACGAGCAGGACGACCGCGTCCACCATCGACAGACCGCGCTCGACCTCACCACCGAAGTCGGCGTGGCCGGGGGTGTCGATGATGTTGATCGTGATGACGTCGCCGCCATCCTTCGGGTGGTACTTGACCGCCGTGTTCTTCGCCAGGATCGTGATGCCCTTCTCACGTTCCAGGTCGTTCGAGTCCATCATGCGGTCGTCCAGCGACTCTGCGGCGTGCGCGGCGAAGGCACCGGCCTGCTTGAGCATGGCGTCGACCAGGGTGGTCTTGCCGTGGTCGACGTGGGCGACGATGGCGACGTTGCGGATGTCGTGGCGCGTGGCCATAGTGAGGCGCTTCTCCCGGAGTGAGTGGACGGCCTCCGCATCCGCGGGGCCACTGCCGGGCTGAACACGCCACGGCCTTACCCCATCGTACGGGGCCTTGACAGAAGCGGCCTCCGCAGGGTTACCGGGGCCTACACGGCCCGGGCCCGCCACAGGGCGGGCCGGGGCCGTTCAGGCGCAGGTCACCGGCTCTTCGACGGGCTCGCCGACGGCTTGGCGCCCTTCTTCAGGAAGCCCATGTCCTCGTACACCGGGGTCTGGAATCCGAAGGCTCCGGTGTTCGCCAGGCCGATGCGGGCGGCGGCCAGCTGAGGGCGCTGGTAGAGAGGGATGGAGCCGGCGGCGGCCCAGATCCGGGCGTCCGCCTTGCGGACCAGGGAGCGCTCCTTGTCCTCGTTCAGCGTCGAGAGCGCCTGGTCGAAGAGCTGATCGACCTGGTCGGTGCCGACGCGGGTGTAGTTCTGCTCGACGCTCAGCGAGCCGTCCGCCGCCGGGACGGGCTTGGCGTAGATCGGGCGGGCGTCGGTGGCCGGGAAGGCGGAGGCGGGCCACGAGTAGAGCGCCAGGTCGTACTGCCCCGAGGCGATGTGGTCCTTGAAGTAGCTGTCGTCGGAGACCTTGGTGATGTCCGTACGGACACCGATGCGCTGGAGCATCCGTGCGATCCGGTCGGCCACGAGACGCAGGGACTCCGAGCCGGCGCCCGAGGGCACGACGAAGCGGAGCGTCAGCGGCTTGCCGTCCTTGGCGAGGACGTTGGACGCGGCACCCGCGGGAGCCGCCGTGGCGCCCGCCGGAGCGGCCGTCCCCTTGGGCGCGTACGCCCCCGGAAGCCCGCCCTGCCCGGGGTACTGCCGTCCGTCCAGATGCCGGGCGGCCTGCTCGTCCGTGTGGGCGCCCTGCATCGCGCTGGCCTGCCGCTCCTGCCTGCCCGCGTGGTCCTTGGGGTCCTGCGCGGGCTCGCGGGGGGCGCCGGCGGGCTTGTCGTCCTCGCCGAGGTCGTAGGTCCCGCCCGCGCCCGGCCTGTCGTCCGCGCCGGTGTCCGCCTTCCTGCCCTTGGACCCGGCGGCCTTCTCGGTCTTCTTCTGCTCCGTGACCGGCCCGCCCGGCACCCATCCGGCGTCCGCGAGCAGCGCCCGCGCCTCGGCGGCGTCCTGGTTGCCGAGGGCTCCGCTGTTGTCGGCGTACGCGGCCTGTCCGGCCAGGGCCAGATGGCTGCCGACCGGTTCGGCGGGCAGACCGAGCGGCTGGAGGACGACCCGGGCGAGTTCCCTGCGGTCCAGGGCACGGGCCACCGCGCGGCGCACGCGCTCGTCGGCGAGAGGGCCCTCGGAGCCGTTGAGGGCGAGCTGGGTGTAGGCGGGTTCGAGTGACTTGCGGACCACGAAGTCCTTCAGCGCCGACCCGGAGGAGGCCGCGTCCTTCGCGCCGGTTCCCTCGGCGCCCGCCTCCCCCTTCCCGCTCTCGTCGCCCCGCTCGCCGTCGTCGCTCCTGTCGCCCTTCGCGCCCTCGTCCTTCTTCCCGGACGGGTCCTTCTCGCGCTTCGCGCCCTCGTCCTTCTTCTCGGACGCGTCGCTCTTCCCGTGCTTCTTCTCGCTCTTGTCGCTCTTCTCGCTCTTCTCGTGTCCGGTGCTCTCGTCCGCCGGGTTCTTCCCGTCCTCCTCCTCGGACTCGCTCTTCCCGGCCTTCTTCCCGGACGGTTCCTTCCCGCTCTTCGTCCCGGCCGTGTGGCGCCCGTCCGTGGCGGAGGCCCCCTGCAAGGGGGCGCCGTCCTTGTGCCGGGCCGCGAGGGTGACGCGCTCGGCCTCCGCGGGGTCGATCTCGGCCAGGTCGAGCTCGTCGTCGGCGAGCGCCTCGGCCCGCTTGTCACGGGCGACGGCCACCAGGTCGATCTCGTCGAGCTTGCTCGGGCGGCCCCACCAGCGCGCGTTGCGCGTGAGGCGGACCTGGCCGGTCTTGCGGTCGACCGTCTTCACCGCGAAGGGGCCCGCGCTGACCTTGAGCGCGCGCCGCGCCCCGTCGTTGAAGGAGTCCGCGGTCCCCATGACGTCCTTCGGGTACAGCGGCGAGAACAGCGCCTTCCAGTCGGCGTATGGCCTGCTGAAGGTGACGCGGACCTCCAGGTCGCTCTTGCCCCGCTCGATCTTCTCGATCCGGTCGTAGCCCGCGTTGCGTGCCGTCCAGTACGCGGAGTCCTTGCCGGACAGGGCGCGCCACTGCGCGGCGAAGTCGGCGGCGCCGATCTCGCGTCCGTCGCTCCACACGGCCTGCTGGTCGAGCTTGTACAGCACGACCTGCTTGGGCGAGGTGCCCACGACTTTCGCCGACTCCAGATAGTCGGAGTTGATCTGCGGACGCCCGTTGGCGTCAAGACGGAACATCGAGGGCAGGGCGGCGCCCGCTACCCGCGAGGTCGCGGCGTCCGCGTCCGCCTGGAACGCGTTCAGCGTGGCCGGCACGGCGTCCACGGCCCAGCGCAGGGTGCCGCCGTCGGCGATCAGGTCACGGGACGCGGGCGCGATGTCCTGCACGGCCACAGGCCTGTCCGCCTCGTCGTCCGCACTGCACGCGGACAGGGCGGGTACCGCGAGTACGCCCGCGGCGAGGAATGCGGCCGAGCGCATCACCGCGCGCAGTCCGACGCCTTCGTGGGACATCACTGCAACCTCCGGGGGACGCTCCGCCGCGGGGGCTGGTCTCTTCCTGGTCCCGTTCGGCGGTATTAGTGAGTTGATCCGATCTACGTGCCAACTGAAGAGCAGTCCGGCGGAGGGGCGACGGCGACACGGCGACGGGCGCGGGAACCCCACTCGTGCGGCGCAATCCGGAACCGCGCCGGGGCCGCGCCGAGGCCGGGACCCGGACCCACCGCGCAGAAGGGCACGGCCCACGCGCCCGCCCCCGCACGCCGTCCGGCCTGCCGCCCGGCCCTCGGTGCCGCTCCGGGACGCGCGGGGAGACCGGCCGGCGCGGGGCGGGTGAACCGGCGCGCGGAAGCCGTTCTGGAGCGCGCGGGCCGCCAATCCGTGCACACGCCTTCACACGGGTGCGGGTGACGCGCAACACTCGCAGGCGCATGAACGTTGCCGCCTGAAGGCCGCGGGGCCCACGGAAGTGAGGGCAAGTCATGTCCGTGCACGACGACCTGACGTCAGTCCAGCGCTGCCTGGACGATCTGCACCGGTCGGTGCGGCGCCTGGAACAGCAGATGGGTGCCGGTCTGGAGATGCGCCGCGTGCGCGCCGACGCCGACCGTCTGCGGGAGAGCCTCGCGCTGCTGCGCGAGGCCGCCGGACCCTCCCCCAGGCGCCCCACCGGGCCCGGGCCTGCGGTGTCCGCCTCCGGCAGGCTGCCCGACCTGGTGACCGTCTCCGACACCCCGTACGACAGCTCCCTGTGGACCGATTCCGACGACGAGGGTCTCGGCGCGCACCACGGTCCCTCCCACTAGCGCCCCCGACGGCGGCGCGCCCCCGAACCCGACCGGAGTGCGAAGTTGGCCACTGGTACGGAACCTCATCTGAACAGCGGCGGTGTACGCACCGGTACCCGCGCCGCGATCGCCGCCCCGCACCTGCGGACCGACCGCTGGTGGCTGGCGCCCGCCGCCACCGCGGCCGGGCTGCTGGCCTTCGTCGTGTACTCGACGTGGCGGGCCTTCTCGGACACGCACTACTACGCGGCGCCCTACGTCTCGCCGTTCTACTCGCCCTGTCTGGCCGAGCGGTGCGGGACGATGCGCTCCGGTCCGAACGCGGACCTGTTCGGGAGCTGGTGGGGCATCTCCCCCGCGATCATCATCCTGGTCTTCCCGCTGGGCTTCCGGCTGACCTGCTACTACTACCGCAAGGCCTACTACCGGGGCTTCTGGGCGAGCCCCCCGGCCTGCGCGGTGGCCGAGCCGCACAAGAAGTACTCGGGCGAGACGCGCTTCCCGCTGATCCTCCAGAACGTCCACCGGTACTTCTTCTACGCGGCCCTCGTCGTCGCCGGCATCCTCACGTACGACACCGTGCTCTCCTTCCGCGACGAGCACTACGCCTGGGGTCACATGGGCCTCGGCTCGCTGGTGTTCCTGGTGAACATCACACTGATCTGGGCGTACACCCTCTCCTGCCACTCCTGCCGGCACATCGTCGGCGGGAAGCTCAAGCACTTCTCCAAGCATCCCGTGCGGTACCGGATGTGGCAGTGGGTCGGAAAGCTGAATGCCCGTCACATGCTGCTGGCCTGGGCGTCGTTGGTGAGCGTGGCGCTCGCCGACTTCTATGTGTACCTGGTCGCGTCCGGCGCCTTCGACGATCCGCGCTTCTTCTAGATCGGATGGAACCCCCTGATGTCCGTGGTCGACCGACAGGAGTGGGACGTCGTCGTGGTCGGTGCCGGTGGCGCCGGACTGCGTGCCGCGATCGAGGCACGCGAGCGCGGCGCCCGTACGGCGGTGATCTGCAAGTCGCTGTTCGGCAAGGCCCACACGGTGATGGCCGAGGGCGGCATCGCGGCCGCCATGGGCAATGTGAACTCCGGCGACAACTGGCAGGTCCACTTCCGCGACACCATGCGCGGCGGCAAGTTCCTCAACCAGTGGCGGATGGCCGAGCTGCACGCCCGTGAAGCACCGGACCGGGTCTGGGAACTGGAGACCTGGGGCGCCCTGTTCGACCGGACGAAGGACGGGCGCATCTCGCAGCGCAACTTCGGCGGCCACGAGTATCCGCGCCTGGCCCACGTCGGCGACCGCACCGGGCTCGAACTGATCCGCACGCTCCAGCAGAAGATCGTGTCCCTCCAGCAGGAGGACATGAAGGAGACCGGTGACTACGAGTCGCGCCTGAAGGTCTATCAGGAGTGCACCGTCACAAGGATATTGAAGGACGGGGAGCGGGTTTCCGGGGCGTTCTGCTACGAGCGCGAGTCCGGGCGCTTCTTCGTCCTCGGGGCACCCTCGGTGGTGATCGCCACCGGCGGGATCGGCAAGTCCTTCAAGGTGACGTCCAACTCGTGGGAGTACACCGGCGACGGGCACGCGCTGGCGCTGCTCGCCGGGGCGCCGCTGCTGAACATGGAGTTCGTGCAGTTCCATCCCACCGGCATGGTCTGGCCGCCCTCGGTCAAGGGCATCCTCGTCACCGAGTCGGTGCGCGGCGACGGCGGGGTGCTGCGCAACTCCGAGGGCAAGCGGTTCATGTTCGACTACATCCCCGACGTCTTCAAGGAGAAGTACGCGCAGTCGGAGGAGGAGGGCGACCGCTGGTACGAGGACCCGGACCACAACCGGCGTCCTCCGGAACTCCTGCCGCGCGACGAGGTGGCACGGGCCATCAACTCCGAGGTGAAGGCGGGCCGCGGCTCGCCCCACGGGGGCGTCTTCCTCGACGTGTCGACCCGGATGCCCTCCGAGGTGATCAAACGCCGGCTGCCGTCCATGTACCACCAGTTCAAGGAGCTGGCCGACGTCGACATCACGGCGGAGGCCATGGAGGTCGGGCCCACCTGCCACTACGTGATGGGCGGCATCGCGGTCGACTCGGACACGGCGGCGGCGCGCGGGGTGCCCGGGCTGTTCGCGGCCGGTGAGGTCGCGGGCGGTATGCACGGCTCCAACCGGCTGGGCGGCAACTCCCTCTCCGATCTGCTGGTGTTCGGGCGGCGGGCCGGCTGGCACGCGGCGGAGTACGCGGCCGGTCTCACCGGCCCCGGCTCCCGCCCGCCCGTGGACGACGTCCAGGTCGACGCGGCCGCCGCGGAGGCGCTGCGGCCCTTCTCGGCCGAGGGTCCCGAGTCCGTCCCCGCCGCGCCGGCCGCGGGCGCCGCCCTCGCAGCGCAGCCGCCCGAGAACCCGTACACCCTGCACCAGGAGCTCCAGCAGACCATGAACGACCTGGTCGGCATCATCCGCCGCGAGGGCGAGATGGAGCGGGCCCTGGAGAAACTGGCCGAGCTGCGGGTACGGGCGCGCCGGGCCGGGGTCGAGGGCCACCGTCAGTTCAACCCGGGCTGGCACCTCGCCCTCGACCTCAGGAACATGCTCCTGGTCAGCGAGTGCGTGGCACGGGCGGCGCTGGAGCGCGCGGAGTCGCGCGGCGGGCACACCCGCGAGGACCACCCGGCGATGGAGCGTTCCTGGCGCCGGATCAACCTGCTGTGCCGGCCGGCCGATCCGACCGGCGGGCTGGCCGCGACCGATCCGGTGGCCGGACAGATCGACCTGGTGAACGAGACGACCCAGCCCATCCGTTCCGACCTGCTCGCCCTCTTCGAGAAGGAGGAGCTGGTCAAGTACCTCGCCGAAGAGGAGCTGTACGAGTGAGCAGCTACGAAGCCCGCTTCAAGGTGTGGCGCGGGGACGTGAAGGGCGGCGGCCTGGAGGACTTCGGGGTCGAGGTCAACGACGGCGAGGTGGTGCTCGACATCATCCACCGGCTCCAGGCGACCCAGGCCCCCGACCTCGCCGTGCGCTGGAACTGCAAGGCGGGCAAGTGCGGTTCGTGCTCGGCGGAGGTCAACGGCCGGCCGCGGCTGATGTGCATGACGCGGATGTCGGTGTTCGGCAGGGAGGAGACGATCACCGTCACCCCGCTGCGCGCCTTCCCGGTCGTCCGGGACCTGGTGACCGACGTCGGCTTCAACTACGACAAGGCGCGACAGGTCCCGGCCTTCGTTCCGCCCGCCGGTGTCGGGCCCGGCGAGTACCGGATGATGCAGGAGGACGTCGACCGGTCGCAGGAGTTCCGCAAGTGCATCGAGTGCTTCCTGTGCCAGGACACCTGCCATGTGGTGCGCGACCACGAGGAGAACAAGCCGGCGTTCGCGGGCCCGCGGTTCCTGATGCGGGTCGCGGAGCTGGACATGCACCCGCTGGACGCGGCGGCGGAGTCCGGCCTCGACCGCAAGGCCACGGCCCAGGACGAGCACGGTCTCGGCTACTGCAACATCACCAAGTGCTGCACGGAGGTCTGCCCCGAGGGCATCAAGATCACCGACAACGCGCTGATCCCCTTGAAGGAACGGGCCGTGGACCGCAAGTACGACCCGCTCGTGTGGCTGGGCTCGAAGATCGGCAGACGGCGGACGTAGACCGGGGTCGGGGCGGGTCGGGGAGGGTACGCCGTCCCCGGTCCGCCCGGGCCGTCGTCACGGCCCCTCGGTGTCCGGCGGGGCCACCGGGCGCCGGCCCGGGTACTGCCCCATCATCTGGACCGCCTGGCTCGCGACGAACAGGCCGATCCCGCCCAGGGCGTACGGCGTGAACTCGGCGTCGGGTCCTTGGAACGGTCCGAGGAACATGAACAGGGACCACCCCACGGCCCCCGCCAGCGCGCCCCAGCCCCACAGCGTCGGGCGCACGACCTTGCGACGCGCCCACGGGGGGATCCAGTACCTCGTGATGGCCGCGATCCCGATCCCTGCCTGCGCGAGGACGACCAGTGCGGCGAACCCGACGAGATACCGGTGCATCGAACCCCCACTCCCCCGCGTACCGCACAGGGGCACGCGTCGCGATCATCGCACGCGGGATCCGGGCCGTCATCACGTGGCGGGGCATTCGGCGGCGGACGCGCCATGTGCGGCCCCGGGCACGAGGGCGCCCGCGGGAACGGCCCCCGCGCCCCTCCCGTACACCCCGACACCTCCCGTACCCCAACTGCCCCCAACTCCTCGTATACCGGTCGCGGAGCCGCTCGAACGGCCATACGCTCCCAAATGTGACGTCGCCCCAGAGCCGTAGCCGGTCGCGCCGGGTCCCGTCGCACATAGCCGTGCGGGTGGCGCATGCCGTGCTCGGGGGGCTGGTCGCGATGGGCTGGCTGCTGCTGCCGCTGGCGCGGGCGGGGGCCGACGCCCCGGTCGGCGCGGCACGCGGGACGGGGGCCGGCGCTCCACCGGCCGCGGCCGCGCAGGAGGCGACGGCGACCGGCGATCTGGTGCCGCCCCTGGTCGCGGCGGGCGCCGCGGGCGCGGTCGCGGCGTACGGGTACGGGCGCCGCAGACGGCGGGCGACGACCCGCACGACACCGGGCGGCGACCCCGCGCTCACCCCGTTGCCCGAACTCGACCGGCGGGCACGGCGGTTGCTCGTCGAGACGGACGACTGCGCACGGGTCGCCGCCGAGGAGCTCGCGCTCGCCACGGACCGCGCGGCGGGCGACGCGGTAGAACCGTTCGTGTACGACCTGCGGCACGCGGAGGCCGGACTCGCCGCGGCCTTCCGGCTGCGGCAGCGCCTCGACGAGACGGAAACGGCCGGCACCGGCGCGGACCCGGCCGAGGACCAGGACGACCGCAGGGACGTCCTGGAGGAGATCGTCGCCCTGTGCCAGGACGCCGGGCAGCGGCTGGACGCGGCGGCTCCGGGGTTCGACCAGATCCGGGCCCTGGAGCGCAACGCGGTGGCCGCGCTGGACTCGGCGGAGACCCGCTTCCGTGAGGCCGGCGCGCGCACCCGTGCCGCCGAGGCGACGATCGCCGCTCTCCACGAGGAGTACGCGCCCGCCGCCTCGCTCCCGGTCGTCGGCCACGCCGAACAGGCCAAGGACCGGCTCCTGTTCACGACGTCGCATCTCAACCAGGCACGGCAGTACGCGGACCGGGGCGACGGCGCGAAGGCGGCGGCCCATCTCCGGGCGGCGGAAGGGGCGTTGGCGCAGGCCTTCGACCTGGTGGACGGCGTGGACCGGCTGGCGGGTGAACTGGCCTCGGCGGCGGCCGGGCTGCCCGAGGCGATCGCGGCTGCGGAGGCCGCGCGCGACGCGGCCGGGGCACTCCCGCCGGACACCCGCGCCGGGCTCGTCGGGGCCCTGGCGCACACGGAGTCGGTGCTCTGCGCGGTCCGGCACGAGACGGCGGCCGGGCCCCACGATCCGCTGGACGCGCTGCGCCGGGTGACGGAGGCGACCGCGGGCCTGGCCGGGGCGGGCGGCGGTGACGTCCCCGACGGGCGGGGCCCCGCGCTGGTCCCCGCCCACAGCGCGCTCGCCGGGGCCGCGTGCTTCGTCGGCACGCACCGCGGGGCGGTCGGCAGCGAGGCGCGGACCCGGCTGGCCGAGGCGCGGCGGCTGCTCGGGCCGGAACCCGTCCCCCTCTCCGAGGTGCTGCGCGCCGACGACCTCGCCCGGGAGGCCCGCCGGCTCGCCGAGCGGGACGTACGGGCCCACGGCAACCCCTCGGGCGGCCGCGGCGGCGCCGGAGCGGGCGGCGCGGTGCTCGGCGGGATTCTCCTGAGCGACGGCGAGGGAGGCCCGATGAGCTACGGCGGTCCCCGCACCCGGGGCCGCCGGGGGGCGTTCTTCACCTGACCGGCCGGGGGTCCGCGCGGGGGAGGCGGCAAGGGTGCTCACCGACCGGGGAACGCGACCGGCCTAGAGCACGGCCGGCCCGCGCACCCGGGGCGTCCCGGAAGCGACCCTCGGCCCGCAGCCCGGACCTCAGCCCGTAGCCGGCCCAGCCCCAGCCCTCAGCCCTCAGCCCTCAGCCCTCAGAACAGGCTCAGGAGTGCTTCCGCCGGGTCGGTGAGGGGTGTTCCTCCGTCCGGGAGGGGGAGTTCGAACCACACGGTCTTGCCGCGCGGGGTCCGGCGGGAGCCCCAGCCGGCGGAGAGGAGGCCGACCAGCTGAAGGCCCCGGCCGCCCTCGTCCGTGTCGCGGGCGCGGCGGCGGCGCGGCTGGACGAGTCCGGCGTCCCAGACCTCGCAGACGAGGGTGCGGTCAAGGAGCAGCCGCAGCCTGATCTCGCCCTCGCCGTAGCGCAGGGCGTTCGTCACCAGCTCGCTGACCAGCAGTTCCGTCGTGTCGACGAGGGGTTCCAGATCCCAGGCGACGAGCTGGGTGCGCGCGTACTCGCGGGCCCGCCCCACGCTGCGCGGCTCGCGCGGCAGGGTCCAGTCGCCGACGGACTCGGCGGGCAGCCCCTGGACACGGGCCATCAGCAGGGCGATGTCGTCCTCGCCGTGATGGGTGTCGAGGGTGTTCAGGACGTGGTCGCAGACGTCCTCGAGCGGCCTGGAGGGGTCGGTGAGGGCGCCGACGAACGCCTGGAGGCCCTCGTCGAGGGGGTGGTCGCGCGATTCGACCAGTCCGTCCGTGTAGAGCGCCAGCAGGGCACCCTCCGGGAGTTCGACCTCCACCTCCTCGAAGGGCTCGCCGCCCACCCCGAGCGGCATGCCGGGCGGCACGTCGAGCATCAGCGCGTTCTCGCCGGGCTCGACGAGCACGGGCGGCAGATGGCCCGCGTTGGCGAAGGTGCACCGGCGGGTCACGGAGTCGTAGACGGCGTAGACGCAGGTCGCGAGGTACACCTCGGAGAGGTCGGCGTCGCGGGACTGACGGCCCGCGCGGGTGGCCTGCTGGACCCCTCCGGGGGTGCCGAGGCCGCGCGCGATCTCGTCCAGCGCCGAGAGGACCTCGGCGGGTTCGAGGTCGAGCAGCGCCAAGGTCCGTACCGCGGTGCGCAGTTCACCCATCGCCACGGCGGCGCGCAGCCCGCGGCCCATCACGTCGCCCACGACGAGCGCCGTGCGGTGGCCCGGGAGTTCGATGACGTCGAACCAGTCGCCGCCGACCTCCGTCGCCGCGTTGCCGGGCAGATAGCGGCACGCGATGTCGAGGCCCGAGGCCTCGGGGTCGCCCGGGGGCAGCAGGGATCGCTGGAGGATGAGGGCCCGTTCGTGTTCGCGGCGGTACAGGCGCGCGTTGTCGATACAGACGGCGGCGCGGGCGGCGAGCTCCACGGCCAGGGCGCGGTCGCGTTCCCCGAACGGTTCGCTGCCCTTCGTACGGGAGAACTGGGCGAGCCCCACGACCGTGTCGTGGGCGACCATCGGGACCGCGAGGGTGGACTGGATGAGGCCGCCGTCGTCGGCGGGCAGATGCTGGGGCCGCGCGGTGCGCAGGGCGTCCGCGCAGGGCGAGTTGAACGGGAAGTGGTGCACCGCGCCGACGGCCACGGGTGCCGGACCGCCGACGAAGGGCGCGTCGGAGACGGCGCTGGCGAAGGCCACCCGGCGGAGTTCGGCGCTGCCGTCCGCGAGGCCGGGCGGGGTCTCGTCTCCGACCAGCAGACCCTGGTACAGGTCGACCGTGGCCAGGTCGCAGAAGCCGGGGACCACGACGTCGAGGAGTTCGCGCGCGGTGGTCTCGAGGTCGAGGGAGTTGCCTATCCGGGCGCCCGCCTCGTTCAGCAGGGCGAGATTGCGCCGGGCGGCGGCCGCTTCCCGGGCGGCGGCGCGGCGGGAGGTGATGTCGGTTCCGAGCCAGGCGATGCCGATGGGACGGCCGCTGCCGCTGTGCACCCGGTAGAGGTTGATGGACCAGTGGCGGCGCTCGTCGGAACCGGGGACCTGCCCGGTGACGTGCATGTCCGTGATGGAGTCCCCGGTCTCCAGGACCCGGCGCAGAACCGCGGTGACCCGATCGGCCTCCGCGTGCGGGAGATAGTCGTGGACGCCCTTGCCGCGGTGGTCGTCGACGGTGCCGCCGAAGATCGAGGCGAACCGCTGGTTGGCGCGCCGGACCTGGAGGTCCGTGTCGATCAGCAGGAAGCCGAACGGAGATTGACCGAAAATAGCCTGCGAGGCGGCGAGGTCCGTCTCGATCGTCCGCAGGGTCCGGACGTCCACCACGATGCACAGGGCGGCCCGTTCGCCGTGTTCCGTGGTCGTCGGCATCACATAGACCTCGGCGAGTCCCTCCCTGCCCCCGGCGTCCTCGGCGCCCTCCCCGGCGTCCTCCGAGGCGGGTGTGCGGAAGGGCACGAGACCGGTCCACTCACGGCCGTCGAGGATCTCCGCCATCTTCCGCTGACCGGACTCGCGCCGGTCGGCGGGGACGAACGCCTCGATGGGGTCCAGGCCGACGGCGCGCTCCGCCGGGATGCCGAAGATCTGCTCGGCCCGCAGACTCCACTGGTCGACGAGCCCGTCCGCGCCGATGGAGAAGGAGGCGGCCTTGATGTAGTCGTAGATGGAACCGGGCGGACTGCTCTGCCACATCGCGTCACCGGGCGCTCCACCGGTCATGCCGCCTGGCGTCTCATCAGTCATGCCGCCTGGCGTCTCATCAGTCATGCCGTCCGGCGTTCCACCGGTCGCGCCGGCGGGGGCGTCGCCGGTCTCGTCCTCGGCCGTGCCCACCGTCGCACGGTCCGCCGCGCCTGCGGTGTCCGCGGCCTCGCCCGCGGTCGCGCGCGCGACATCGCCCGCCGCATCAGCCCTCGCGCCGTCCGACGGGTCCTCGGACTCCGTGGCCTTCGCTGGTATCTCGCTCACGCGAACCGTCCCCTCCAGCTCACCGCGTCCGGCACCGGTCACCGGAGGCGGCTGCCCGCAGTATCCAGCACTACGGGGCCGCACGACACGGTGTTCACGATCACAGCACGGTCCCGATGGTTTTTGGACCGGCCGCGACATACTCCCAGTCTTCTAACCAGGTGGCGCCCCGTCGAACCAAACAAGGGGACTCCGGTCGGGAGTGTGATCCGGCCTCGTGCCGCGCGGGCGTCAGGGGCCTCCGTCGCTCAGTCGGGGACGGCCAGCTCGAACCAGACCGTCTTGCCGGTGTCCGCGGGCCAGGTGCCCCAGCGTCTGCACGACCCGGCCACGAGCTGGAGTCCGCGGCCGCTCTCGTCGGAGGTGTCGGCGGCCCGTTCGCGGGGCGGGTCCGGCAGCGGGTCGGAGACCTCGACCCGCAGTGCGCCCGGGACGCCCGGCGCCCCCTCGGGACGTACGAGACGGACACCGATCGGGCCTGTCGCGTGCCGGAGCGAGTTCGTCACCAGTTCGCTGACGAGGAGGGCGGCGATGTCACCGAGGGATTCGAGATCCCATGCGCGCAGCTGTCTCCGGACGACGGCGCGGGCGGTGCGGACGGCACCGGGCTCCGCGGGAAAGGTCCACTCGGCGCAGTAGCCGTCAGTGTCGATCAAGCCGATCACTTCCCAGACCAGAAACCCACCCACGCCCGGTTTCGGGGGGTTAATGGGCACATACCCTATATCGCCTGAGCTTTACCGCGCCCCGGGCACACGATGGCGCGAACGGCGCATCCGCGGGCTGCCGGATCGTCACACGCCCGGGTCGAACCAGGGCAACGCGCTCTTGACCGCCGGCACGTCCTGGTCGAGCCAGTCCACGTCCCCGATCTCCCCGGGTGTCAGCCAGCGCAGTTCGTCGTGGTCCTGGAGGGGTTCGGGTTCGGCCGAACCGGGCAGCAGCCGGGCGGCCCACACCACCAGGACATATCCCGGCTTGAGGGGCCATTCGCCGGGGACGCGCTCCAGAGCGCGCGTGTCGATGCCGAGCTCCTCGCGCAACTCGCGCATGAGGGCGCGTTCGGGGGTCTCGCCGGGTTCGACCTTGCCGCCCGGCAGCTCCCAGCGCCCGGCGAGCTCGGGGGGTGCGCTGCGGCGGGCCGCGAGCAGGCGTCCGTCGCGCACCACGGCGCCCGCGACCACCACGATCCGTTCCGTCATGCGCCGGAGCCTACGGGAGCGGGAGCGGGGTCCGGGTCCGGCCGGTTCAGCGGGTTCCGTTCGCCCCGACGCGCTCGACCCAGTAGAGCTGCTTGTGTCCGCGACTGTCGAGGCTGTCCGCGATCTTCTGGGCCTCGGCGCGGGTCGCGTACCTGCCCACGCGATAGCGATTGCCGTTGTCGTCCTGCCGTATGACGAGCCAGGGAAGCGTGATCATGCTGTCGTTCATCGAGCCCCTCCACTTCCCGCCTCGGGCCCCCGCCGAACCCCGCATTCCATCGAAACCGCAATCCGCATATGCCCGAGCGTACGCCTTACCTTCACGCAGCGAACACGGGTTTACACAAAGAGGTACGCAACCGGCCAGTAAGGAACGAGGACCCAGGGGGCGCACGCCATCGAACGCGCCGCTCACGACTCCCCGCGCGCCCTCCAGTGCGGCGAAGTCGCCCCTGTCCGCGATGCGAGAAAGGCCAGATTCCAACCGGGCCCACGAAAGGCCCTGTTGGGACACGGGGCTCCGCGCCACGCCGGACGGCACACCGGACGGCACACTGGACGCCGCACCGGACGCCGCACGGACGCCACCTGGATGGATGTCACTCCGGTCGGACGTGACGCGCTGTCACTTCACCGGCAGGTGATAGGCGATGCGGTACCGGTCCGCCGGGACCACCACGTCGGCCGTCTCCACCGGACGGTCCGAGGCGTAGAACGTGCGCTGGATGACCACGACCACATGACCGGGGACGCCGCCGAGCGCCAGGAGTTCCTCGGCGAGGCCGGGGCGCGCGCCCACCTCCTCGGTGACGTTGTCCACGATCACGTCGATGGCCGCCATGCGCTCGACGACACCCATGCCGCCGAGCGGGCCCTCCTCCGGGAGCATCACCGGCGTACGCCCGGTCACCGCGAGCGGTTCCCAGGACGTGGAGAGCATCATCGCCTCGCCGCCGTCGCGGTAGACGTAGTTCGTGCACATCACGCGGTCGCCCGGCTGGACGGCGAGCCGTTCGGCGATCGCGCCGCTCGCCTCGACCTGCCTGCTGTGCGACTCCCAGGTGCCGCGCACGGCGAAGTCGGCCTGCTCCTGGCGGAAGGGTGTGGCACCGCTGTCCGGCCGGTACCCGGAGCGGGCGAGACGGCGCGGCACCGGCCGCTCGCGGACGTAGGTGCCCGAACCGGAGCGGCCCTCGACCAGGCCCTCGGCCATCAGCACCTTGCGCGCCTCCAGGGCGACCGTGTCCGAGACCCCGTACTCCTCGCGGATCCTGGCCTGCGAGGGGAGCCGGGTGTGCGGTGGCAGCGAGCCGTCGACAATCTTCTTGCGGAGATCACCCGCGACGCGCAGATACGCCGGCTGCTCACCGAATGTCACTTAGCCGCTCCCATCAGGTTGTACAGACAGCAACAGCGTGGCAACCGTGGGTTGTGCCATGCAAGCAAAGGCCAGAGAATCACTCGATGTGATGACGTCTGCCTCTTGAGGGCATTACGCAGGCACTTTCTCCCCACTGTGGCCGCCGTCACACCTCGATTCCGGAGCCGTCTTCGCCGCCGCTACCACCGCTTCCGCTCTGGTCCTCCTTCGGCGGGGTGGTGGCCAGACCCAGAGCCTTGCGTGTGGTGACCGTCCTGTCGGGATCCATGAGCTTCAGGGCCTTGTCGTAGTGGGCGTAGAAGGTGTCCGCGTCCGGAGAACCGGCGGCCTTCACCCATTCCTTCCGGGCCAGGTCGAGATCCTTGGCCAGGACCGCGACCCGCTCGCCCGCGGCGGGGGCGAAGGTGTGGCCGCGGAGCAGACCGGTCTGCGCCGCGAGGGCCCCCGAGACCCTGGTCGCCCACTTCTTGTGGCCCGGCAGGTCGTCCTCGACGTACTGCGCCTCGGGGGCCGTGTCCATCGCCCTGTTGAGGATCCGCGCCGCCTCCAGGTACGCGAGCTGGTCCGCGTCGAGCGTCGTGGAGTCCTTGCGCAGCGAGCCGGTCAGGGTGCCGTGCTCGTCGGTGTTGCCGAACATGCAGGTGATCTCGCGGTCGCCCGTGCTCCAGCTCTCCCGGGTCGGCGTGAAGTAGTAGACGTCGACGTCGTCCGGGACGGCCCAGCCGTCCAGCGCGTAGGTGTCCGTGAGGGCGTAGCACATGTCCCCGGCCTCGCCGGAGACCGCGGAGTCGCCCGGGTAGGAGCCGTCGTGCGCCCTCGCCTCGGCGAACACCTCGGCGTCGTGCTTCCCGGAGCACGGCACGAAGTCGACGTCGTAGGCGACACCCTCCAGGGTGCCGCCCGGCGCGTCGAAGCACTGGCCCTTGTGCAGGGAGAAGGTGTTGCCGCTGCCGCCGGCCCCCTCCTTGAAGCCGTCCCAGAAGTCGCGGGCTCCCCCGGTGGCGACCATGAGCGCGAGCAGGACGACGCCGACCGACGAGAGGATCATGCCCGCCACGGCCATGCCCTTGCCGCGCTCGCCGCGCTTCCTGATCTGCACGAGCGCCACGATCCCGAGCACCAGTCCGACGCCGGGCAGGAAACAGAGGATGCCCAGGACCAGCGCCGCGATGGCGAGCCCGTTGAAGGGAACGGGCCGGTTGTACGGGGAGTAACCCTGCCCCCAGGTCTGGTACGGGCCCGCGTACGGGTACTGCTGGTACGGGCCCTGCTGATACGGCCCCTGAGGGGAGGGCCCCTGAGGGTACGGAGCGTGCGGATAGGGCGGCGTCCCTGGCGGGGTCCCCGGCGGCGGGTACTGCCCCTCGGGCTGCTGCGGGCCGGGCGGCGGGGGTATGGCCACGTTTTCCCTTGCTCCTCATGCATGCGCGACGGAACGCGCGTACGACGGCCGATTGGCTGCGCGCATCGTAAGCGCGACACGGACGAGGTCGTAACAGAGGCCGCACAGAGGCCGTACAGAGCCCGCACAGCGGCCCGTGGAGGCCGTCCGGGCGGCCGCCCGGGGGCACCGGCCGCCCCCCCGGGCGCGCGCGCCGTCCCGTCCCGCGGCGGCACGTCTAACCTGCACCCATGACTGCACTGCCGGACTGCTTCTGCCCGACGGACGGCACACGGGTCCCGGCCGGCTCGCTCGCCTGGTGCTGCCCGGTCTGCCGCGGCCCGCTCGACCTGGACTTCTCGCCGACGCCGGCTCCCCTCGCCTCCCTCGCCGGCCGGGTGAACTCGATGTGGCGGTACGCCGAGTGCCTGCCGCTGGCCGCGCCCACCGTCAGCCTCGGCGAGGGCCGCACCCCCCTGGTCCCCCTGCGCGAGGGCGTGCTCGCCAAGCTCGACTTCCTGATGCCGACACTGTCCTTCAAGGACCGCGGGGCCGTGCTGCTGGCCGAACTCGCGCTGCGGCTCGGGCCCCGGAGGGTGATCGCGGACAGCAGCGGCAACGCGGGCACGGCGGTCGCCGCGTACTGCGCGCGGGCCGGACTGCACTGCACCGTCTACGTCCCCGAGGGCACCTCCGCGAAGAAGCTGGAGCAGATCGGCGCGCACGGGGCCCGGCTGCGGGTGGTCGAGGGCGACCGCGAGGCGACGGCACGCGCGGCGCGCGAGGCGGCCGACGAGGACGGGGTGTTCTACGCCTCGCACGTCTTCAACCCGTACTTCCTGCACGGCACCAAGACGTACGTCCACGAGCTCTGGGAGGACCTCGGCGGACGCCTGCCGGACGTCGTCGTGCTGCCGGTCGGCAACGGCACACTGCTCCTCGGCGCCGCCCTCGCCGTGGCCGAACTGCACGCGGCGGGGCTGATCGACAAGCGGCCCGCGCTGTACGCCGTCCAGGCCGCCGCCGTGGCGCCGCTGGCCCGTGCCTGGTCCGAGGGCGCCTACGAGCTCGTCGGCACGACTCCCGCGGCACCCACGTTCGCCGAGGGCATCGCGATCCCGCACCCGCTGCGGGCCCGTCAGATCCTGCGCGCGGTACGCGCCTCCGGCGGCGCCTTCCTGACCGTGACGGAGGACGAGATCCGACACGCGCAGACGGACCTCGCGGGACGCGGGCTGTACGTGGAGTCGACGGGCGTGGCCTGCTGGGCCGCGGTCCGCGAGGGCGCGCTGGCCGGCCGCGAGGCGGTGGTGCCGCTGTGCGGCGCGGGGGTGAAGACGGGGATGGCGCGAGCCTGAGACCCGGTCCCCGACACCGCGGCGCCGCACGGGAAAGGGGCCCACCCTCACGGGTGAGCCCCTTGTGACCCGCACTTTCCGCCGGCTCGGGAAAGCGGTCCGGTGTCCGGTCAGACGTTGAAGCGGAACTCCACCACGTCCCCGTCCTGCATGACGTACTCCTTGCCCTCCATGCGGGCCTTGCCCTTGGCGCGGGCCTCGGCGACCGAGCCGGTCTCGACCAGGTCGGCGAAGGAGATGACCTCGGCCTTGATGAAGCCCTTCTGGAAGTCGGTGTGGATCACACCGGCGGCCTCGGGGGCCGTCGCGCCCTTCTTGATGGTCCAGGCGCGGGATTCCTTGGGGCCGGCCGTCAGGTAGGTCTGGAGGCCGAGGGTGTTGAAGCCGACGCGGGCCAGCGTGGCGAGGCCGGGCTCCGCTGCACCCACCGACTCCAGGAGCTCCATGGCGTCCTCCTCGTCCAGCTCGGCGAGGTCCTGCTCCAGCTTGGCGTTGAGGAAGATCGCCTCGCCGGGGGCGACCAGGGCGCGCTGCGCCGCCTTGAAGTCCTCGTCGACCAGCTCGTCCTCGTCCACGTTGAAGACGTAGAGGAACGGCTTGGTGGTCAGCAGGTGCAGGTCGTGCAGCAGCTCCTCCTTGCCGGAGCCCTGGACGATGCCCGCGGAGAAGAGGGTGTCGCCCTTCTCCAGGATCGCCTGGGCCGCCTCGACCGCAGCGACCTTGGGCGCGACGTCCTTCTTGATGCGCGACTCCTTCTGGAGGCGCGGCAGGACCTTCTCGATGGTCTGGAGGTCGGCGAGGATCAGCTCGGTGTTGATCGTCTCGATGTCGTCCTTGGGCGAGACCTTGCCGTCGACGTGCACGACGTTCTCGTCCTTGAACGCGCGGATGACCTGGCAGATCGCGTCCGACTCGCGGATGTTCGCGAGGAACTTGTTGCCCAGGCCCTCGCCCTCGCTCGCGCCGCGCACGATGCCCGCGATGTCGACGAAGTCGACGGTCGCCGGCAGGACGCGCTGCGAGGAGAAGATCTCGGCCAGCTTGGTCAGACGGGGGTCGGGGACACCGACCACGCCGACGTTCGGCTCGATCGTGGCGAACGGGTAGTTGGCCGCGAGCACGTCGTTCTTGGTCAGGGCGTTGAACAGGGTCGACTTGCCGACATTGGGCAGTCCGACGATTCCGATCGTGAGCGACACGTTGCGACTTCCCGTACGAGAGGATGGGCGAAGGGCCCTCCAGAAGAGCGGGCCGATCCACCAGTCTACGGCGTGGCCCGCCCCCGGCCCGCGAGGTATCGAACGCATGGCCAAGGACTTTCCACGACCTCGCCTTCGGCCGTTCTTCGGCGTGTCCGATGAGCCGTTCCACACATAAAACGACCTAAGTTGGTCCAGTGGAGCAACACAGGACGCGTCCCCCTCAGTACAGACCGCGACGCGGGGCACCGGTTCCGGCACAGGCCGGGCGGGCCGCGGGCGGCGGTGTCCGGCGGGACGGACCGGTGACGCGGCGGCCCGCGCCCGCGCGCGTCCCGCAGCGGCGCGGCGCCTCGCGGCCCCGGCTGACCGGGCTCGGCGGCGGCCTGTTCTGCGGCGCCTCGATGTTCGCGCTGGCCTGCCTCGACGCGCTGCTGTTCGGCGGGTCGGCGACCGTGTACGGGGTGCTGTTCCTGCCCGTGTGCGTGCTGGCCGCGCTGTGGGTGCGGCCCGGCGACCTGGTGACCGCACCCGTGGTCGTACCGATCGCCTTCGCCGTCGGGCTGCCGCCACTCGCCGACGACGGCGGGGGCGGCCTGGCCGGCCACTTCATGGGCCTGGTCACCGCGCTCGCGCTCCAGGCGGGCTGGCTGTACGCGGGAACGCTGGCCGCGGTCCTCGTCGTGGCCGTCCGCAGGATCCGGCTGATCGGCCGCAGGAGCGCCCAGCGGCGGGACCGGGCGCGCGGCCTGCCGTCCGGCCGGCAGGCCCGCTGACCCCGCGTACCGTCGCGGGCGGCTCCCCGGTTACCGGGAGATCTGCGCCGCCCGCATCGCCGCGCCGACGATGCCGGCGTTGTTCTGGAGCTGCGCGGGGACGATCTCCGCGGTGATGCCCTCGATCAACGGCAGGAACTTGTCGGCCTTGCGGCTGACGCCGCCGCCGATGATGAACAGTTCCGGGGAGAAGAGCATCTCCACGTGGGCGAGGTACTTGCTGACGCGCCGCGACCAGTGTTCCCAGGTCAGCTCGTGGTCGTCCTTGGCCTTGGTGGAGGCCCGCTTCTCGGCGTCGTGGCCGTTGAGCTCCAGGTGCCCCAGCTCGGTGTTCGGGACCAGTTCGCCGTCGGTGAAGAGGGCGCTGCCGATGCCGGTGCCGAAGGTCAGCAGGATGACCGTGCCCCGGCGGCCCTTGCCCGCGCCGAACTCCATCTCGGCGACGCCCGCCGCGTCCGCGTCGTTCAGCACGGTCACCGGCAGACCGCCGAGCCGCTCGCCGAGCAGCGCGCCCGCGTCGGTGTCGATCCAGGACTTGTCGACGTTGGCCGCCGTACGGATGGTGGAACCGCCGGTCACCACACCGGGGAACGTGATGCCCACCGGGCCCGTCCAACCGAAGTGGTCGATGACGTCCTTCACGCCGTCGGCCACCGCGTCGGGCGTCGCCGGGTGCGGGGTGAGCACCTTGCAGCGCTCCTCCGCCAGGTCCCCGCGGTCAAGGTCCACAGGGGCACCCTTGATCCCGGATCCGCCAATGTCCACACCGAAGATCTTCATGGCCCTACGTTACGACGTACGGCTGACCGTCACTTCCCGGACGGACCACCGGTGCGCGACTCCACGAGTGCGGCCGCCTCGGCGCGCAGGTCGCGGCGCAGCTCCTTGGGGAGCGAGAAGGTGATGGACTCCTCGGCGGCCTTGACGATCTCCACGTCCTCGAAGCCACGCCCGGACAGGAACTCCAGGACCTGCTCGACGAGGACCTCGGGGACGGAGGCGCCGGAGGTGACACCGACCGTGGTCACGCCCTCCAGCCAGGCCTCGTCGATCTCGTCGGCGAAGTCGACCAGGTGGGCGGCGCGGGCACCGGCGAGCTTGGCGACCTCGACCAGCCGGACCGAGTTCGAGGAGTTGCGCGATCCGACGACGATGACCAGCTCGGCCTCCGCGCCCATCTGCTTCACGGCGAGCTGACGGTTCTGCGTGGCGTAGCAGATGTCGTCGCTCGGCGGGGAGATGAGCAGCGGGAACTTCTCCTTCAGGGCGTCGACCGTCTCCATCGTCTCGTCGACGGAGAGGGTGGTCTGGGAGAGCCAGACGACCCGGGAGGGGTCGCGGACCTCGACCTTGGCGACGTCCTCGGGGCCGTCGACCAGGGTGATGTGGTCGGGCGCCTCGCCGGAGGTGCCGATGACCTCCTCGTGGCCCTCGTGCCCGATCAGGAGGATGTCGAAGTCCTCGCCGGCGAAGCGGACGGCTTCCTTGTGGACCTTGGTGACCAGCGGGCACGTCGCGTCGATGGTGGCGAGCTTGCCGGCGGCGGCCTCGTCGTGGACGACGGGGGAGACGCCGTGCGCCGAGAACATGACGATGGACCCCTCGGGGACCTCCGCCGTCCGCTCGACGAAGATCGCGCCCTTCTTCTCCAAGGTCTGCACGACGTACTTGTTGTGGACGATCTCGTGACGGACGTAGATCGGAGCCCCGTACTGCTCAAGGGCCTTCTCGACGGCGATCACGGCACGGTCGACGCCCGCGCAGTAGCCACGGGGGGCGGCGAGCAGGACACGGCGGCCAGGAGAAGCGGTCATGCCCCCATCGTAAGGCCGCGCCCGGCGGGTCGGGGATCGCCTCCTCGGAGACACTGTGGGCAGCCGCGGGGGCGGGACCAGGCGATTCCCAGGAGGCACGATGTCCGAGGCGCGGACCACCGCGGGCACGGACCCGGCGGAGCAGGAGCTGCGGCGCAGCCTCGGCTTCCGGGACCTGGTCGTCTACGGGCTGCTGTTCATCGCCCCGATGGCGCCGGTCGGGGTCTTCGGGACGCTGGACGCGAGGTCGCACGGCGCGGTCGCGCTGGTCTACCTGGTCGCGACGGCCGCCATGGCGTTCACCGCCTTCAGCTACGCCCAGATGGTCCGGGTGGTCCCCCGGGCGGGTTCGGTGTTCGCCTACGCGCGCGCGGGGCTCGGTCCGGGGGCCGGGTTCGTCGCGGGGTGGATGGTGATGCTGGACTATCTGCTCATTCCGGCGGTGGCCTATCTGTTCTCCGGGATCGCGATGAACGCGCTGGTCCCGGAGGTGTCCCGGTGGGTGTGGACCACGCTGGCCGTCGTCGTGACGACGTTCCTCAACCTCTACGGGGTCCGTACGGCGGCGCGCGCCGGGTTCCTGGTGCTCGCGATGGAGATCGTGATCCTGGCCGTGTTCGTCGTGTCGGCTGCCGTGGTGCTCGCACGCGACGGCGCGCAACGCGCATGGCTGTCCCCGCTGTCGGGGGACGGCACCCAGGGCGCGTTCGCGCTGTCGGCGGTGATCGGCGCCGTGTCGGTCGCCGTCCTGTCCTTCCTGGGCTTCGACGCGATCGCCTCCTTCGCCGAGGAGGTCACGGGCGGATCGGAGAAGGTGGCCCGCGCGGTGCTGTTCTGTCTGGCGCTGGCGGGTGTGCTGTTCGTGGCCCAGACGTATCTGGCGGCGCTGCTGGAACCGCTGCCCTCCGCGCGCCTGGCCGCCGACCCCGCTCTCCAGGGGCCGGCCTTCTACGACGCCGTGGACGCCTCGGTCGGGCCGTGGCTGCACGATCTCGTCGCGGTCGGCAAGGCGGTCGGCGCGGCCTTCGCGGCACTGGCCGGGCAGGCCGCGGGCGGGCGGATCGTCTTCGCGATGGCCCGTGACCGGCGGCTGCCCGGGGCGCTGGCGCGGACCCGCTCCGGAGTGCCGCGGGCGGCTCTGCTGTGCGCGGCGGTGATCACGCTGGTCGCGTCGGTCTGGGCCGCGCGCCGCGACGACGGCCTCGACAGGCTCGTCTCGGTGGTCGACATCGGCGCGCTGACCGCGTTCACCCTGCTGCACGCCTCGGTGGTGGGCTGGTTCGCCGTACGGCGCCGTGGCGGGCCCGTGGTGTGGTGGCGGCACGTCCTGATGCCGGTCCTCGGAGCGGCGGTCACCGTCGCGGTGATCACCGAGGCGTCGGGAACGGCTCAGGTGACGGGTCTGGTGTGGCTGGCGGCGGGCCTGGTCGTGCTGTTCGCCCAAAGGGGGCGCACGGGGCCGGAGCCCGGAGCCGGATGACCGGACCGCGCGCGGGGCACGGGGCGCGGGACCGGGCTGTCCGGGTGTCCGGGCGTTGTCGGTGGGGGCCACTACGCTCGGGCGCATGGCTCTCAACACGTCCGCGGACGCTCCGCTGCCCGTCGGCGAGGTGTCACGGCTCATCGGGGGATGGATCGACCGGCTCGGCGCGGTGTGGGTCGAGGGGCAGATCACCCAGTTGTCGCGGCGCCCCGGTGCGGGCGTCGTCTTCCTGACGCTGCGCGACCCGTCGCACGACATCTCGGTGGGCGTGACCTGCTACCGCCAGGTCTTCGACGCGGTCGCCGACATCGTGAGCGAGGGCGCCCGCGTGGTCGTCCACGCCAAGCCGGAGTGGTACGCCCCGCGCGGGCAGCTGTCGCTGCGGGCCACAGAGATCAAACCGGTGGGTGTCGGAGAGCTCCTCGCCCGTCTGGAAGCGCTGAAGAAGTCGCTGGCGGCCCAGGGGCTGTTCGCGGCCGGGCGCAAGAAGCCGCTGCCGTTCCTGCCGCAGCTGATCGGGCTGGTGTGCGGGCGGGCGTCGGCGGCCGAGCGTGACGTGCTGGAGAACGCGCGGCACCGCTGGCCCGCCGTCCGCTTCGAGGTGCGCAATGTCGCCGTGCAGGGCGTCCACGCCGTACCGCAGGTCGTCCAGGCGGTGCGGGAGCTGGACGCGCTCGACGAGGTCGACGTGATCGTCGTGGCCCGCGGCGGCGGCAGCGTGGAGGACCTGCTGCCGTTCTCCGACGAGCAGCTGGTCCGCGCGGTCGCGGCCTGCCGCACACCGGTCGTCTCGGCGATCGGGCACGAGCCGGACAGCCCGCTGCTCGACCTGGTGGCCGACCTGCGCGCCTCCACGCCGACGGACGCCGCCAAGAAGGTGGTGCCGGACGTGGGCGAGGAGTACGAGCGGGTGCGGCTGCTGCGGGACCGTGCGCGGCGCTGTGTGCAGGCGTTCGTCGACCGCGAGGAGCGGGGTCTCGCGCACACGCTGGCCCGGCCCTCGATGGAGGATCCGCACCGGATGATCGACGAACGGTCGGACCAGGTCCTGGCCCTGCTCGACCGGGGCCGGCGCACCCTCGGGCATCTGCTGGACCGCGCGGACTCGGAACTGACGCACACCCACGCGCGCGTGGTGGCCCTCTCCCCCGCGGCGACCCTCCAGCGGGGGTACGCGGTGCTTCAGCGGGCCGACGGTCATGTGGTCCGGGACCCGGCCGAGGTGACGGCGGACGAGACACTGCGGGCGCGGGTCGCCGAAGGTGAATTCACTGTCAGAGTCGATGCATAGGGTGGGCGCATGACCAGCAAGGTGGACGAGGCGCTCGGGTACGAGCAGGCGCGGGACGAGCTGATCGAGGTCGTACGCCGACTGGAGGCGGGCGGGACGACCCTGGAGGAGTCCCTGGCGCTCTGGGAGCGCGGCGAGGAGCTGGCCAAGGTGTGCCGGCGCTGGCTGGAGGGCGCGCGGGCCCGTCTGGACGCGGCCCTGGCCGAGGAGTCCCGGGCGGAGGAGACGGACGCCGGCTCGGAGTGAGCGGCTTCCCGTAACCCCCGACGACCACGGTGGCCGGCCCCGGCGGGGCCGGCCACCGTCATGTGGTCCCGCGACGACCGCGCCCCCGGACGTACGCGTCTGTGAAGCGGATCACCACGCCCCGGTTTTGATTGAACTTTAAACCTCTTCGGCGTACTGTCGTACTCGCCAACAGATCCCCCCGGATCCACCGCACATACCGAGAAGGTTCTTCATGTCTCTCGTCCTTGACCCCACCGCTCAGGACCTGCTGTTCCGCGAGGCCCGCACCGCGAACACCTTCACCGACGAGCCGGTGACCGACGAGCAGGTTCAGGCGATCTACGACCTGGTCAAGTTCGGCCCGACCGCCTTCAACCAGTCGCCGCTGCGCATCACGCTGGTCCGCTCCCCCGAGGCCCGTGAGCGTCTGGTGCAGCACCTCGCCGAGGGCAATCGGGCGAAGACCGCCGCCGCCCCGCTGGTCGCGATCCTCTCCGCGGACAACGAGTTCCACGAGGAACTGCCGGCGCTCCTCCCCCACTTCCCGGCCGCCAAGGACATGTTCTTCTCCGAGCGCCCGGTCCGCGAGGGTTCCGCCGCGATGAACGCCGCCCTCCAGGCCGCGTACTTCATCATCGGTGTCCGTGCCGCCGGTCTCGCCGCGGGCCCGATGACCGGTGCCGACCTCGCGGGCGTCCAGAAGGAGTTCCTGGACGACGACCACACCCCGCTGATGATCGTCAACATCGGCAAGCCGGGCGAGGAAGCCTGGTTCCAGCGCTCCCCGCGCCTGGACGCCGACCAGGTCATCACCACCGTCTGACCCGCGGCACCGCGGTCCGGCCGGGCATCGCCCCCGGCCCCGCACGAACGACGAGAAGGGCCCCCGGCGGTGCCGGGGGCCCTTCTCGTCGTGCTGTACGCCCCTACGAGGTCTTCAGCGCCTCGGCCATCTTCACCAGCGTGCCGAACGACCCGGTGCCGGTCACCACCGTCGTGGAGCCCTTGTCCTCCAGGACGAGCGCGTCGTAGTGGTCGCCCTCGTAGCGCCGCCAGGTCAGGTCACCGATGCGCTCGGTGGCCTTCGTCTGCCGCGCGCCCTGACTCGCCGCGTCGATGAACACGGCCGGCCGCTGAGTCGACTGCTCGACCGCCACGTACTGACCGTCGGGGGCCTGGAAGCCCAGATGCCAGGCATCGAACTCGCTGCCGTCGTAGCGCACCGAGGTCGCCTTCCACGCCGGGGGCAGACCCTCCGGCGCCGCGACGGGATAACTCGCCGCACGGCGAGCCGTCAGCAGCTCGACCCTGTAGTCGACACGCTTGATATCGGGCTTGGAGTCGTCATGCGGGATGAAGATGTAGATGACGCCCGCCATGAGCCCGATGAGGCCCAGGGAAAGAATCATGTCCCGGACCGACTGCTTGCCTTTCATACCTGCCACGCACCTATCGTCGCAGGTGCCCTGGCCTGCTCATCCGTGGGGCCCCCTGCTCATTTTGTAAGCCTGGCGATAGAGTCGGGGCATCACCCTCATCCGGCCGTCGTCGTATCAGAAAGGTGCGTGTCGATGACCGAGCATCATCTGCCCTCCGAACTCGAAGTCCCGTCGGAAGCCCCCGACCGCAACCTCGCCCTCGAACTCGTCCGGGTCACCGAGGCCGCCGCGATGGCCGCGGGCCGCTGGGTCGGCCGCGGCGACAAGAACGGCGCCGACGGCGCCGCCGTCCGCGCCATGCGCACCCTCGTCTCCACCGTCTCGATGAACGGCGTCGTCGTCATCGGCGAAGGGGAGAAGGACGAGGCCCCGATGCTCTTCAACGGGGAGCGCGTGGGCGACGGGACAGGTCCCGAGTGCGATATCGCCGTCGACCCGATCGACGGCACCACGCTCACCGCCAAGGGCATGACGAACGCCATCGCCGTGCTCGCCGCCGCCGACCGCGGCACCATGTTCGACCCGTCCGCGGTCTTCTACATGGACAAGCTGGTCACCGGCCCGGAGGCCGCCGACTTCGTCGACATCAACGCGTCCGTGGCCGTGAACATCCGCCGGGTCGCCAAGGCCAAGCGGGTCACGCCCGAGGACGTCACGGTCGTCATCCTCGACCGGCCGCGCCACGACGGGATCATCAAGGAGATCCGGGAGACCGGCGCGCGCATCAAGCTGATCTCCGACGGCGACGTCGCGGGCTCGATCCTGGCGCTGCGCGAGGGCACCGGCATCGACCTGCTGCTCGGCATCGGCGGCACCCCCGAGGGCATCATCTCGGCCTGTGCCGTGAAGTGCCTCGGCGGCACCATCCAGGGCAAGCTGTGGCCCAAGGACGAGGAGGAGCGGCGCCGGGCGGTCGACGCCGGGCACGACCTCGACCGCGTCCTGACCACGAACGACCTGGTCTCCGGCGAGAACGTCTTCTTCGTCGCGACCGGCATCACCGACGGCGAGCTGCTGCGCGGAGTGCGGTACCGCTCCGAGACCGCGACGACCGAGTCGATCGTGATGCGGTCCAAGTCGGGCACGGTCCGCCAGATCCGGTCGGAGCACCGGCTGAGCAAGCTGCGGGCGTACAGCGCGATCGACTTCGACCGCGCCAAGTAGAACCACCGCTCCGGCGCCCACGAGGCGCGGAAGGGGCGCCCCTTGTGCGGAGGGGCGCCCCTTTTTCCTGCCCTTTTCCCGAGCCGATACGGGCCGTTTCCCCCAGGGGCGATACGAGCCGGTGCTCGGCCGGGCACAGCCCGTCCGGGGCACAGCCCGTCCGGGGTGCAGCCCGTCCGGGGCACAGCCCGTCCGGGGCCTGCCGGCCGGGTCAGCCGGCCGCGGCTATCGTGCCGTGGGCGGCCTTCTTGAGTTCCAGCTCGCGGCGGCGGCGCCTGGCGAGCACGACACGGCGCTCGGCGGCGGTCAGACCGCCCCAGACGCCGTACGGCTCGGGTTGCAGCAACGCGTGCTCACGGCACTCGACCATGACCGGACAGCGGGCGCAGACGCGCTTGGCCGCCTCCTCGCGGGAGAGCCGTGAGGCGGTCGGTTCCTTGGAGGGCGCGAAGAACAGGCCGGCCTCGTCCCGCCTGCACACCGCCTCCGTGTGCCATGGCGCTTCCTGATCCCTGTCCCGCACGGGCGCCCGCTGGGCCGGAACGGCAGCTACATGCAGGGACTGATGCGGCGGTTGCAGCACGGTCTACTCCTGACGACGGCTTCGCGAGCGTGCCGGGCACCGGGAACGTTCCGCAGCACCCTTCAGGGGACGATGCAGCAAGCCCTACCCGCTGTGCGCGCGCCTATGCACTGCGTGCCGAAGCCCGGCCGTATCCACGCGTGATCGATCGTCCGCCGCGGACCGGCCGCATCCGCCGCCCGCATATTCACGAGCGTCAACGGTCGAGATGCTTGCGCAAACTCCGGTCCAGCCGGTCCGCCACCCGCTCGTTCACCCGGCTGGTGACCCGGTCGAGGATGTCCGCGATGAGCTTGCCGCGCTTGGGCCTCGCCTCGACGTTGCCCAGGACGGCGAGACCGTCGACGTAGACCACGGGCGCGTCGGCGTCGCCCGAGTCCAGCGTGTCCACCTCGAAGTTGCCGAGCACACCGCCGCCGCTGCCGCGCAGCGAGACGTTCTCCGGCACGAAGATCTCGACGTTGCCGAAGACCGAGATCGCCTTGATCACGACCTGCTGGTACTCGAAGATCGCCTCGCTCAGGTCGATCTCGACATTGCCGAAGACCGAGTACGCGTGGATGCGCCGGCCCGCCCGCCAGCGGCCCTTGCGGACCGCGGAGCTGAAGACCGCCACCACGTTCTCGTCGGCCTCCGCCGGGATCGCGCCCTGGGCGGGCCGGTTGGGCGCGGAGGCGTACCCGGAAGGCGCGCGGCCGGTGTGGGCGGCGGGCAGGTCCCGGACGAACCGGTCGAGCTCGCCGACCGTCTTGGTGGCCAGCACACCCTCGACCCGCTCGGCGTGCTCCTCCGGGGTCAGCCGCCCCTCGGCGACGGCCTCGCGCAGGATGTCGGTGATCCGGTCGCGGTCGGCGTCGGAAGCGCGCAGCTCGGCCGGCTTCGCCGCCGTGGCGGCACTCGCGTCGGGGCTCTTTTGAAGGTCCACGGCGACAGCGTACCCAAACGCGATAGATCGCGACTACCCCTCTCCCGCCACCCGCGTGAAACCGGCACTCCCGCGGGGCCCGCCGGTCCGGTGTCCGAACTGAGCCTTACCTCACAACCCCGGCGTCGTCGCCAGGTTCTACGCTGGTGGACGCTGCCGATGACGGCCGGCCTCCGGCGAGTGAGCCGAACGGGCGCGCCCGAGGCGATGCCCTAAAGCTGTCTGCCGAGTGAGGAATGGGCGAGATGCCTGAGTTCGCGTACACCGATCTGCTCCCCCAGGGAGAGGACACCACCCCGTACCGGCTGGTGACCTCCGAGGGTGTCTGCACCTTCGAGGCCGACGGGCGGACGTTCCTCAAGGTGGAGCCGGAGGCGCTGCGCAAGCTCGCCACGGAGGCCATCCACGACATCCAGCACTACCTGCGCCCGGCGCACCTCGCCCAGCTCCGTCGCATCATCGACGACCCGGAGGCCTCGGCGAACGACAAGTTCGTCGCCCTGGACCTGCTGAAGAACGCGAACATCGCCGCCGCGGGTGTCCTGCCCATGTGCCAGGACACCGGCACCGCGATCGTCATGGGCAAGCGCGGCCAGAACGTGCTGACCGAGGGCGGCGACGAGGCCGCCCTCTCGCGCGGCATCTACGACGCGTACAAGAACCTGAACCTGCGCTATTCGCAGATGGCCCCGCTGACCATGTGGGACGAGAAGAACACGGGCTCGAACCTGCCCGCGCAGATCGAGCTGTACGCGACCGACGGCGGCGCCTACAAGTTCCTCTTCATGGCCAAGGGCGGCGGCTCCGCCAACAAGTCGTTCCTCTACCAGGAGACCAAGGCGGTCCTCAACGAGGGCTCCATGATGAAGTTCCTGGAGGAGAAGATCCGCTCGCTGGGGACGGCCGCCTGCCCGCCGTACCACCTGGCGATCGTCGTCGGCGGCACCAGCGCCGAGTACGCGCTGAAGACCGCGAAGTACGCCTCCGCGCACTACCTGGACGAGATCCCCTCCGAGGGCTCCGAGCTCGGCCACGGCTTCCGGGACAAGGAGCTGGAGGAGAAGGTCTTCGAGCTGACCCAGAAGATCGGCATCGGCGCGCAGTTCGGCGGCAAGTACTTCTGCCACGACGTCCGCGTGGTGCGCCTTCCCCGTCACGGCGCGTCCTGCCCGGTCGCGATCGCCGTGTCCTGCTCGGCCGACCGCCAGGCCGTCGCGAAGATCACCGCCGAGGGCGTGTTCCTGGAGCAGCTGGAGACCGACCCGGCGCGCTTCCTGCCGGAGACCACGGACGAGCACCTCGACGAGGCGGGCGACGTCGTCCGGATCGACCTGAACCAGCCGATGGACTCGATCCTCGCGGAGCTCTCCAAGTACCCGGTCAAGACCCGGCTCTCGCTCTCGGGACCGCTCGTCGTGGCGCGCGACATCGCGCACGCCAAGATCAAGGAGCGGCTGGACGCGGGCGAGGAGATGCCGCAGTACCTGAAGGACCACCCGGTGTACTACGCGGGCCCGGCCAAGACCCCCGAGGGCTACGCGTCCGGCTCCTTCGGCCCGACGACCGCCGGCCGCATGGACTCCTACGTCGAGCAGTTCCAGGCGGCGGGCGGCTCCAAGGTGATGCTCGCCAAGGGCAACCGCAGCAAGCAGGTCACGGACGCCTGCGGCACGCACGGCGGCTTCTACCTCGGCTCCATCGGCGGACCGGCCGCACGGCTCGCCCAGGACTGCATCAAGAAGGTCGAGGTCGTCGAGTACGAGGAGCTCGGCATGGAGGCCGTCTGGAAGATCGAGGTCGAGGACTTCCCGGCGTTCGTCGTCGTCGACGACAAGGGCAACGACTTCTTCCAGGACCCGGCGCCCGCCCCGACCTTCACCACCATCCCGGTGCGGGGCCCGGGACTGGCGTAGTGCGGGCCCGTACGGCGTACACCCATCCGGGTGCGGCCGTACGGATGAAACGCGCTTGACGCCGTACGAGCGAGGGAACGGCCGCCGGTGAGGCGGCCGTTCGTGTTTCCCGGCCGTGCGGGCGCCTCTCGGCGGCGTTCGCGCGGGCGGGGCGGGAACACCGGCGGGCTCCGGGACGCTGTCTCCCATGGAGGTGTCACCCATGACGGATGGCCAGGGCGAGGGCGCGTACCGGATCGAGCACGACTCCATGGGCGAGGTACGGGTGCCCGCGGACGCGAAGTGGCGGGCGCAGACCCAGCGCGCCGTGGAGAACTTCCCCGTGTCGGGGCAGCACCTGGAGCGCGCCCACATCGAGGCGCTCGCCCGGATCAAGGGGGCCGCCGCGAAGGTGAACGGCGAGCTGGGCGTGATCGGCAAGGATGTCGCGGAGGCGATCCAGGAGGCGGCCGCGGAGGTCGCCGGGGGCCGCTGGGACGCGCACTTCCCGGTCGACGTCTTCCAGACGGGCTCGGGCACCTCCTCCAACATGAACGCCAACGAGGTCATCGCGACCCTGGCCGGCGAGCGGCTGGGCCGGGACGTCCACCCGAACGACCACGTGAACGCCTCGCAGTCGAGCAACGACGTGTTCCCGTCCTCGATCCACGTCGCCGCGACCGCCGCCGTGACCCGCGACCTCGTGCCCGCCCTGGAGCATCTCGCCGCCTCACTGGAGCGCAAGTCGCGCGAGTTCGCCGATGTGGTGAAGTCGGGGCGCACCCACCTCATGGACGCGACCCCGGTGACGCTCGGCCAGGAGTTCGGCGGATACGCGGCCCAGGTGCGGTACGGGGTCGAGCGGCTCGCGGCCTCGCTGCCGCGGCTGGCCGAACTGCCGCTCGGCGGCACGGCCGTGGGGACGGGGATCAACACGCCGCCCGGGTTCTCCGCCGCGGTGATCGCGGAGGTGGCGCGGTCGACCGGGCTGCCGCTGACCGAGGCCCGCGACCACTTCGAGGCACAGGGCGCGCGCGACGGGATCGTGGAGACCAGCGGCCAGCTGCGCACCATCGCCGTGGGACTGACGAAGATCGCGAACGATCTGCGGTGGATGGCCTCAGGGCCGCGCACCGGACTGTCCGAGATCAGCCTCCCGGATCTCCAGCCCGGCTCCTCGATCATGCCGGGCAAGGTGAACCCGGTGATTCCCGAGGCCGTGCTGATGGTCGCCGCGCAGGTCACGGGCAACGACACGACCGTCGCCGTCGCCGGCGCGGCCGGGAACTTCGAGCTCAACGTGATGCTGCCGGTGATCGCCAAGAACGTCCTGGAGTCGGTGCGGCTGCTCGCGAACGTCTCGCGGCTGCTCGCCGACCGCACGGTCGACGGGGTCGTCGCGCACCGCGAACGGGCCCGTGAGTACGCGGAGTCCTCGCCGTCGGTGGTGACGCCGCTGAACCGGTACATCGGGTACGAGGAGGCTGCCAAGGTCGCGAAGAAGGCGCTGGCGGAGCGCCGGACGATCCGGGCGGTCGTGCTGGAGTCGGGGTACGTGGAGCGCGGGGACCTGACGGTCGAGCAGTTGGACGAGGCGCTCGATGTCCTGCGGATGACGCACCCGTAACAGCGCACGTCCTGGGAGAAACGCCTGATGACGGCTTCGTAACAGCCCGTCGCCGTTGGCGCGAACCATGGCGCGAACCGCAGCGTCGTATGCCCGGGGCACCTAATATCTGGTCATGGCAGAGGGTGGAGCGGTGAGACGAGCGGAAGCGGGCGGGCGGACGGCGTTCTGGGAGCCCGGAAGCCAGATCCTGTGGCGGTACCGGGAGAACGCGGGGGAGCAGGTCCACATCTGCCGTCCGGTGACGGTCGCCCGGGACGACGCCGACCTGCTGGCGGTGTGGATGGCGCCGGGCACGGAGTGCGTGAAGCCCGTGCTCGCCGACGGTTCGCCGGTGCACGCGGAACCGCTGGAGTCGCGTTACACCAAGCCCCGCGCGGTGCGGCGCGGCCGCTGGTCGGGGACCGGGGTGCTGAAGCTGGCCCGGCCGGGCGAGCCCTGGTCGGTGTGGCTGTTCTGGGAACAGGGCTGGCGTTTCAAGAACTGGTACGTGAACCTGGAGGCTCCACTGACCCGTTGGGCGGGCGGGGTGGACTCGGAGGACCATTTCCTCGACATCTCGGTCCACCCGGACCGCAGTTGGCGCTGGCTCGACGAGGACGAATTCGCCATGGCGCAGCGGGCCGGTCTGATGGATGCTCAACTGGCCGCGCGGGTGAGGGAAGCGGGGTGGTCGGCGGTGGAGGTGATCCGTGCCTGGGACGCGCCGTTCTCGGACGGATGGCAGCACTGGAGGCCGGATCCGGGCTGGCCGGTTCCCGTTCTGCCGGATGACTGGGACCGTACGCCCGCGCACGTGTCCTCATGAGACCCTTGATGCGCCCCCGTGGTACAACCGTAGGATCGTCTTCCGCAAGGGCGCACGGCAGAAACAACTCCCGCAGGATGAGCCGGGCTTGACCATATGTCACCGAGGGGCGGCAAGACGTGAGCGAGGGGTACGAGGCGTACGGCGGCGTGGCCGGCCAGGGGCCGGCCGCACCGCGCGGACTCGCCGCGCCGGCCGCGCCGGTCGGGTGTCTCCCGGCGGGCGGGACGTCGTGGACGCGCCCTGGGTTTTCGGCCGCCGCGCCGCTGACGGCACGGGCCGTTTTCGGCCGCGGACGAGCCGTACCGTGCCGGGCGGCGGCGGTGAACGCCGTCGGTCCCGGCCCTGACGACACGCAGAATCCGTTCCTGGGACACACATTCCGGGTATCGGGGCTGCGGGAAGAACTGTGCGCACGGCGCGCAGCCCCGGACGGACGGACTCGACACGCGTGACGGAGCACCCCACCTCGCACGAGCGCCGGCAGAGCGGCGCCGGCCCCGCGGACCCTCGCGGGGCGCTCCTGCGTACCTCGGAACCGCCGTCCCAGCTGCCGGGGACCGGCGCGTTACCGGTACAGGCCCGCACGGGCGACGCGCCGAGAGGTTCGGGCGCGTCGAAGCCGCGCGGCAAGCGCGGGAAGGCCGGCGGACAGGTGTCCGCCGACGCCGGCGCGTCCGCGTCCTCGGGCACGGACGTGCCGCCTCCCTCGCCGTCCCCTTCCGGACGCGGGTCGGAGCACTCGCAGCCCTCGGCGACCGAACCCGACACGCACCGCCCCCGGCCCGCGCCGGAAGGCATCCCGATCCAGCCGGACGCCGAGCAGGGGAGGTCCGCGCGGACCTCGGGCGGCAAGGAGCGCCGCAGCGGGCAGGGCGTGCCGCACGGCGGTCCGATGCCGATGCGGCGGGACGGGGACCGGCTGCGCTTCGTGGGCGCCGCGACCCGGCGGATCGCCCGCGGCATCGACCTCGACGAGATCGTGATGGGGCTGTGCCGGGCGACCGTGCCGACCTTCTCCGACGCGATCCTCGTGTATCTGCGTGACCCGCTGCCGGTCGGTGACGAACGGCCGACGGGTCCTCTCGTGCTGCGGCTGCGGCGCACGGACCGCATTCCCGAGGAGCGGGACACCGAGAGCGGTTTCCTGCCCGCGCTGCGGCCCGAGCCCAGTGAACTGTCGGCGCTGACGGCCGAGCTGTGCGAGGTGCGCCCGGGCGGCGCCCTCGCCGAGGTGCTGCGCGGGGTGCGGCCGGTGTTCGCGGACGCGCCCGCCGCGCGGGCCGCGCTGCCCGAGCTGCTCGGGGACGATCTCACGGTGCCCGGCGGGCAGCGCGCGATCCTCGCCCCGCTGCGTGGCCGGCGCCGGGTGATCGGGGCGGCGCTGTTCCTGCGCCGGCCGGAGCGGCTCGCCTTCGAGGCGGACGATCTGCTGGTCGCGGCGCAGCTCGCGACGCACAGCGCGCTCGGCATCGACAAGGCGGTGCTGTACGGCCGTGAGGCGTACATCGCCGACGAGCTCCAGCGCACGATGCTGCCCGAGACCCTGCCGCGGCCCACGGGGGTGCGGCTCGCGTCGCGCTATCTGCCGGCCGCGGAGACGGCCCGGGTGGGCGGTGACTGGTACGACGCGATCCCGCTGCCTGGCAGCCGGGTGGCGCTGGTCGTCGGTGACGTGATGGGCCACTCCATGACGTCGGCGGCGATCATGGGCCAGCTGCGGACGACGGCGCAGACTCTCGCGGGGCTCGACCTGCCGCCGCAGGAGGTGCTGCACCATCTCGACGAGCAGGCACAGCGGCTCGGCACCGACCGCATGGCGACCTGCCTGTACGCCGTCTACGACCCGGTGTCGCACCGGATCACGATCGCCAACGCGGGCCATCCACCGCCGGTGCTGCTGCATCTGGGCGGGCGAGCCGAGGTGCTGCGGGTGCCGCCGGGTGCCCCGATCGGTGTGGGCGGGGTCGATTTCGAGGCGGTGGAGCTGGACGCGCCGGCCGGGGCGACGCTGCTGCTCTACACGGACGGTCTGGTCGAGTCGCGGCTGCGTGACGTCTGGACCGGGATAGAGCAGCTGCGGGAGAAGCTCGCCGCGGTCGCGGCCCTGACCGGACCGGATCATCCGCCGCCGCTGGAAGCGCTGTGCGACGAGGTGCTCGACATGCTCGGCCCGGGAGACCGGGACGACGACATCGCGCTGCTCGCAGCGCGCTTCGACGGGATCGCGCCGAGCGATGTCGCGTACTGGTTCCTGGAGCCGGAGGACGCGGCGCCCGGCCGGGCCCGGCGCCTGGCCCGGCGGGCACTGGCCCGCTGGGGCATGGAGGACATGACCGACTCGGTGGAGCTGCTGGTCAGCGAGGTCGTGACGAACGCGGTGCGGTACGCCTCGCGGCCGGTGACGCTGCGGCTGCTGCGCACCGACGTGCTGCGCTGCGAGGTCGGTGACGACGTGCCCCAGCTGCCGCGGCTGCGGCAGGCGCGGGCCACGGACGAGGGCGGCCGCGGGCTGTTCCTGGTGAACCGGCTGGCGCGGCGGTGGGGGGCGACCCGGCTGAGTACGGGAAAGGTCGTCTGGTTCGAGTTGAACCGGAACTGACCCGGGTACTCGTCCGGCCTCGCCCCGGCGGACCGGTGCGTCGCCGTGCCCGTGCCGGAGTGCCGGTGCGTCCCGGCGGCCGTACCTGTGTGCCGGTGCCCCGCGGCGGCCGTGCCGGTGCTACGGCATCGGCGTCCCGGTGCCACGACATCGGCGTGCCGGTGTACGGGACCGGCGTTCCGGTGTCTGCCGGACCGGTCCCTCGGCGGGCCGTGGTCCGTGTTTGTGTTGCCGACATGGTGTCGGCAGCGTTGACTGCTGGGGTGAGCGAAGCGACCTGACGACCTCATCTCCGACAGGAGGACGCTCGTGACGCAGGAATCCCGGAAGGCTCCGTACACCACGAACAACGTCGGGATCCCGGTGGAGAGCGACGAACACTCGCTCACCGTGGGACCCGACGGCCCGATCCTGCTCCAGGACCACTACCTCATCGAGAAGATGGCCCAGTTCAATCGGGAGCGGGTGCCCGAGCGGGTGGTGCACGCCAAGGGCAGTGGCGCGTACGGATTCTTCGAAGTGACCAACGACGTCAGCCAGTTCACCCGGGCCGACCTCTTCCAGCCGGGCAGGCGCACCGAGATGCTGGCGCGCTTCTCGACCGTGGCCGGCGAACAGGGCTCGCCCGACACCTGGCGCGACCCCCGCGGCTTCGCGCTGAAGTTCTACACCGAGCACGGCAATTACGACATGGTCGGCAACAACACCCCGGTGTTCTTCGTCCGTGACACGATCAAGTTCCAGGACTTCATCCGCTCGCAGAAGCGTCACCCGGCGACGGGGCTGCGCGACAACGACATGCAGTGGGACTTCTGGACCCTCTCGCCCGAGTCGGCGCACCAGGTGACCTGGCTGATGGGCGACCGGGGCATCCCGAAGACGTACCGCCACATGAACGGCTACAGCTCCCACACCTATATGTGGATCAACGGCGGCGGCGAACGGTTCTGGGTGAAGTACCACTTCAAGACGGACCAGGGCATCGACTTCCTGACCCAGGCGGAGGCCGACGAGCTCGCGGGCACGGACGGGGACAAGCACCGCCGTGACCTGTACGAGTCGATCGAGTCCGGTCACGCGCCGAGCTGGACGCTGAAGGTCCAGATCATGCCGTTCGAGGACGCGGCGGACTACCGGTTCAACCCGTTCGACCTGACGAAGGTCTGGCCGCACGGGGACTATCCGCTGATCGACGTGGGCCGCATGGTCCTGGACCGCAATCCCGAGGACTACTTCGTCCACATCGAGCAGGCCGCCTTCGAGCCCTCGAACCTGGTGCCCGGCATCGGGCCCTCGCCGGACAAGATGCTGCTGGGCCGGCTGTTCTCGTACCCGGACACCCACCGTCACCGGATCGGCCCCAACTACAGCCAGCTGCCGCCCAACCGGCCGCACGCCCCGGTGAACTCGTACGCCAAGGACGGCCCGATGCGCTACGAGCCGTCGAAGGCGGCCCGCCCCTACGCGCCGAACTCCTACGGCGGGCCCGCGGCCGACTACGACGGCCGCTTCGGTGACCCGGCGAGCTGGCAGACCGCGGGTGAGCTGGTGCGCGAGGCGTACAAGCTCCACCGGGAGGACGACGACTGGGGCCAGGCGGGCACGATGGTCCGCCAGGTGCTGGACGACGCGGCCCGGGACCGGCTGGTGGACAACGTGAGCGGCCATCTCAAGGCCGGGGTCACGCGCCCGGTGCTGGAGCGCGCCTTCCAGTACTGGCGCAATGTGGACAAGGAGACCGGCGACCGGATCGCGCGGGGCGTCGACGGAGGCTGAGGTACCGGAAGGCCGGCCGGTTCGGCTCCCGGCCGGCCGGGAGACGGCCGAAACACGCCACCCGCGCGCACCTGGGGCACCGGTGCCACGGCAGCGAAAAGGAGGCACCCGGGTGTCCGGGTGCCTCCTTCTGGGTCACGGGCTCACACGCGCTACTGGGTCTGGCCGAACGGATCGTCCAGGACGCCGCCGGTGGGCGAACTCGTCGGTGAGGACGGGCTCGTCGTCGTCGGCGGGGTCGTCGTCGGCTCGTCCGTGGGGGTCGGCGGGCTGCTCGTGGTGGGCGGCTGCGTCGTCGGTTCCTCGGTCGTCGGGGTCGACGACGGGGTGCTGGACGGCGTCTGGGTGGCGGTGGGAAGGTCGGTCGGTACCACCGCGGCGCCCGAGGTGGTGTTCAGGTCGAACTTGCTGACGTTCCCGTCCATCGCCGCGAAGGTGTAGGCCGCCCAGATCTTCGCCGGGTAGCCGCCACCGTTGACGCGGCCGCCCTCCAGGTAGAGGCCCGTGGCGCCCTTCATGGACACCTGGGCGTGGGTCTTCGCGTCCTCGCCGAACAGCAGCACCGAGGTGACCAGGTTCGGCGTGTAGCCGGTGAACCAGGCCGACTTGTTGTTGTCGGACGTACCGGTCTTGCCGGCGACCACCTGGCCGTCGCGGGACGGGTTGTCCCGCACCGACACCCGGGCCGTACCGTCGTCGACCACACCGGTCAGCACCGAGGTGACCGTGTCGGCGGCCTCCTCGCTGATGACCCGATCGCCGATCGGGTTCGGCATCGTGACCGTGCTGTCCTTGTGCTCGGCCGAGGCCACGATCGAGGGGGTGACCTTCTTGCCGTGGTTGTCGAGCGTGGCGTACGCGCCCGCCATCTCCAGCGGGCTCGCGCCCATCGAGCCGAGGGTCTGGGCGGGCACCGCCTGAAGGCTCTTGGTGTTCATGCCGAGCTTGCCGGCGACCTTGAGCACCTCGTCCATGCCGACGTCGACGCCCATCTGCGCGAAGACGGAGTTGATGGACTTGTTCATCGCGGTCTGCACGGTGACGGGGCCGTAGCTGTGCTCGTCCTCGTTCGGCGGCGCGAAGCCGATGTCGCTGCCGACCACGGGACGGCGGTTGGTGCCGTCGTAGATCGTGTTCGCGGTGATCGGCTGCCCGGAACGCGTCTTCGCCGCCTCCTCCAGGGCCGCCGCGAAGATCATCGGCTTGAACGTCGACGCGGCCTGGTAGTCGTGGCGCGTCGCGTTGTTGATGTAGTGCTTGAAGTAGTCCTTGCCGCCGTACATCGCGACGATCTTGCCGGTCTTCGGGTCGACCGAGACGGCACCGGCCTGCATGTTGGCGTCGACCTTGCGCTTCTTCGGGTCCAGCTTGCTGGTCAGCTGCTGCTTGACCGTCGCCTCCAGCAGCGCCTGCTTCTTGCGGTCGACGTTCAGCGTGATGGTCCAGCCACCCGCGTCGATCTTGGCGTTGGCGTCGCTGAGGTTGTCGGCCGAGCCCTGGGAGACGAGCTGCTGCGCCAGTTCGCTCTTGGCCTCGGTCATCAGATAGCCGGTCTGGCCCTCCATGCCGGGGGCGCCCTTGGGCTCCTTGGGGACCGGGAACTTCATGCCCGCGCGCTCGCCCGCGTCGAGCCAGTGCATCTGGACCATGTTGTCCAGGGTGTAGTTCCAGCGGGCCTCGACCAGCCGCTTGCCGGTCTTCGAGGCGACCGCCCAGTCGTACTGGCTCGGGGCCTGGAGCAGCGAGGCGAGGTAGGCACCCTGCGCGACCGAGAGCTTCTGGGCGTCGACGCGGTAGTAGGCCTGCGCCGCCGCCTGGATGCCGTACGCGTTGCGGCCGTAGTAGCTGGTGTTGATGTAGCCGGCCAGGATGTCGTCCTTGGACTTCTGGCGGTCCACCTTCAGCGAGATGACCATTTCCTTCAGCTTGCGCGTGACGGTCTGGTCCTGGCTGAGGTAGTAGTTCTTCACGTACTGCTGGGTGATCGTCGAACCACCCTGCTTGCCCTTGCCTGAGAGGGTGTTGATCAGACCTCGGGCGGTGCCCTTCAGGTCGATGCCCGAGTCGCCGTAGAAGGTCTTGTTCTCGGCGGCGACGAACGTCTTCTGGACGTTCTTGGGCACCTTGGACAGGTCGACTATCTCTCGGTTGACCTTGCCGCTGCGCCCGAGCAGCGAGCCGTCGCTGTACTTGTAGATGTTGCTCTGGCGCCTGGCGGCCGCGTTGCCCTCGGGCACCGAGACGACCATGTAGAGCACGATGAAGCCGCCCATGCCCAGCAGGCAGAAGCCGAGGAACGATCCGAGGATCGTCTTCCAGTTCACGAACCGGCGTATGCCGGTGCGGCGGGGCTTGCCGCCCGCCTTCCCGCCGGGACCGGAGCCCGCCGACTCGTTCCCGGACGAGCGCTGGGGCGCCGCGCGGCGGCCCTGTGCCTGCCGCGCTCGTCTCTCTTCAGCTCGTCCCATGGGTCGATCCGCTCCGCTTCATTCTCGTGTGGCACACAAGTTCGCCGGTCAGGTCAGCTCAGCAAGCTAACACCGCGCGCTATGACAAAGGGGCGCCGATCCGGTCTTTTCCGGACGTGACAATCAGCACGCCATCGGCACTGCCTCAATGAATCCGACGAGCAGGAGGGCCGGAAGGTTGCCGCGGCGGGAAAAAGTGAGCTGAGGAACTACGGGCGACCGGCGCGCGGACCGAGCCCCCGCCGGGCCCCGCGCTCCCGGGTCCGGGAGGGCGCGCTCCCCGGGGCCGGAAGGCGCGCGGGGAGGGACGGGGACGGCGGGCGGCCCGGGTGCGGGAGGGGCGGGCCGACGGTTCCAGAATCGTGACAATCGGCTGCGACCAGGGGGTTCCCCTGCTCCGGGACAGGCTCCCCGCGACCTATACGCGCCGCGTATACATGCCGTGTATACGCGGTGTGTAGAGTGCTCGGCATGTCCATCGGTCACACCCTTCTAGGGCTCCTGGAGTCCGGGCCGCGCCACGGTTACGACCTGAAGCGGGCCTTCGACGAGAAATTCGGTCACGACCGGCCGCTGCACTACGGCCAGGTCTACTCGACGATGTCACGGCTGCTGAAGAACGGGCTCGTCGAACTCGACGGGATCGAGGCGGGCGAGGGGCCCGAGCGCAAGCGGTACGCGATCACCGAGGCCGGGGTCACCGACGTGCAGCGCTGGCTCGCGACGCCGGAGACACCCGAGCCCTACCTCCAGTCGACCCTGTACACCAAGGTCGTCCTCGCCCTGCTGACCCGCCGGAACGCGAGCGAGCTCCTCGACACCCAGCGTTCGGAGCATCTGCGGATGATGCGCATGCTGACCGAGCGCAAGCGCAAGGGCGACCTCGCCGATCAGCTGATCTGCGACCACGCCCTCTTCCACCTGGAGGCCGACCTGCGATGGCTGGAACTGGCGGCCGCGCGTCTCGACAAGCTCGCCGAGGCGGTGACGGCCCGATGACCCCCGCCGCCGCTCCCCCGGGCTCCCTGCTCACGGCCACGGACCTGCGCAAGACGTACGGGCCGACCACCGCGCTGGACGGAGCCGCCTTCTCCATCCACCCCGGCGAGGTCGTCGCCGTGATGGGCCCCTCCGGCTCCGGCAAGTCCACCCTGCTCCACTGCCTCGCCGGCATCGTCACGCCCGACTCCGGCTCGATCACGTACGACGGCCAGGAGATGGCGACGATGAACGACGCACAGCGCAGCGCGCTGCGGCGTTCCGCCTTCGGGTTCGTCTTCCAGTTCGGCCAGCTCGTGCCGGAACTGAGCTGCGTCGAGAACGTCGCGCTGCCGCTGCGGCTGAACGGCACGGGCCGCAAGGAGGCCGAGCGCACCGCGCTGTCCTGGATGGAACGGCTGGAGGTCGACGACCTCAAGGACAAGCGGCCCGGCGAGGTCTCCGGCGGTCAGGGCCAGCGGGTGGCCGTCGCCCGTTCCCTGGTCACCGGTCCCCGGGTGCTGTTCGCCGACGAGCCGACCGGCGCGCTCGACTCCCTCAACGGCGAGCGCGTGATGGAGCTGCTGACCGACGCGGCCCGGTCGACGAACGCCGCCGTCGTGCTCGTCACCCACGAGGCGCGCGTGGCCGCGTACTCGGACCGCGAGGTCGTCGTACGGGACGGCAGGTCGAGGGACATGGAGCGGATCGTATGAGTGCCCGCCAGTGGTCCCGCGATCTCGCCATGGGCGCCAGGTTCGCGGTGACCGGGGGCCGTGAGGCCTGGGTGCGTGTCCTGCTGACGGCCGTCGGCGTCGGCCTCGGGGTCGCGCTGCTGCTGCTCACCACGGCGATCCCCAGCGCCCTGACGTCCCGGCACGAGCGGGAACGCGGCCGCAACGACATGACGTTCAGCTCGGTGATCAAGAAGAAGTCCGGCCGTACGTTGCTCATCGCGACGTCGGACACCACTTTCCGCGACGAGGACGTACGCGGCCGGATGCTCGAACCCGAAGGGGCGCGGGCGCCGTTGCCGCCGGGCGTGTCCTCGTTCCCCTCGGTCGGCGACATGGTCGTCTCGCCCGCTCTCGACCGGCTGCTGAAGTCTCCCGACGGCAAGCTGCTGCGCGAACGGCTCGGCTACCGCGTCAGCGGCACCATCGCGGACAGCGGGCTCGTGGGCCCGCACGAACTCGCCTACTACGCGGGCGCCGACAACCTGAGCGCGACCGGCGAGACCAACGGCCGCATCGAACGCATCGACTCGTTCGGGTACAGCGGGCCGTCGGAGGCGATGGACCCCATCCTCGTGTTGCTCGTGCTCATCGTCTTCGTGGTGCTGCTGATGCCGGTCGGCGTCTTCATCGCCGCGGCCGTACGGTTCGGCGGCGAGCGGCGCGACCGGCGGCTGGCCGCACTGCGACTGGTCGGCGCGGACGGACGGATGACGCGCCGGATCGCGGCCGGCGAGGCGCTGGCCGGAGCGCTGGTCGGGCTGGCACTCGGCGCGGGGTTCTTCCTGATCGGACGTCAGCTCGCGGGCCTGGTACTGGTCTTCAGGATCAGCGTCTTCTCCGGTGACCTCAACCCGACGCCCGGGCTGGTGGTGCTGGTGGCCCTCGCGGTCCCGTCCGCCGCGGTCGCGGTGACGCTCCTCGCGCTGCGCGGGGTCGTCATCGAACCGCTCGGAGTGGTGCGCACGGCGCGGCCGTCACGGCGCCGGCTGTGGTGGCGCCTGCTGCTGCCGCTGGGCGGCCTCGCGATGCTCTACCCGATGATCGGGCAGGGGCGGTCCAACGGGAACTTCAACCAGTACCTCGTCATCGGCGGCGTCCTGCTGCTGCTCGTCGGCATCACCGCGCTGCTGCCCTGGGTGGTCGAGGCGGTCGTCGCCCGGCTGAACTCCGGCGGCGTCGCCTGGCAACTGGCTATCCGCAGGCTCCAGTTGAGCAGCGGCACCGCTGCCCGCATGGTGAACGGCATCGCGGTCGCGGTGGCCGGCGCGATCGCCCTTCAGATGCTGTTCGCCGGCGTCGACGACGACTACACCAAGGTCAGCGCCCAGGATCTCGCCCGGGCCCAGATGTCCGTCCAGGTGCCGGCCGGGGTGCCCATGGCCGAGGCCGTCCGGCTGATGTCCCGGACCAGGGGCGTCACGCACACGACGGCCCTGGGACGGACCGAGATGGGCGACGGACGCGACGAGCCCGAGCAGCAGTCGACCGTGTCGGTCGGCGACTGCGCGGCCCTGCGGGAGGCGGCCCGGCTGCCCTCGTGCAAGGACGGCGACATATTCGCGGTGGGGGACGCCAAGTGGGACTCGTCCACCGCGAAGCTGAACAAGGCCGGCAAGAGGCTCTACTTCGACCCGTCCTTCGGTTCCGGCAGCAAGGGGAAGGAGATTCCGTGGACCGTGCCGATGGGCGTCACGCGGGCGGACTCGCGCAGGGACCCGTCCGGCGAGGAGCGCGGAGGCTTCCTGTTCACGCCCGGCGCGCTGCCCCCGCAGGCCGCTTCGACGGTGCGGGGAACGGTCTTCCTGCGGCTCGACGAGTCGGTGCCGGACGTCCGTGAGTTCGTCCGCAACAGCTCGGCACGACTCGACCCGCTGGCCGACCCCGAGACGTGGACGGCGACGACCCAGTCCCAGAAGTTCACGTCCATCCGCACGGGGCTGTCCGTCGGCGCGACCTGTGTCCTGCTGCTGATCGGCGCGAGCCTGCTGATCTCCCAGCTGGAGCAGCTGCGCGAGCGCAAGAAGCTGCTGTCGGCGCTGGTCGCCTTCGGCACCCGGCGCCGCACGCTGAGCCTGTCGGTGCTGTGGCAGACCGCGATCCCGATCGCCCTGGGCCTCGGCCTGGCCTCGGTCGTCGGGCTCACCCTCGGCACGGTCCTGCTCAAGATGACGGGCACCTCGGTGAGCGTGGACTGGGCGAGCGTGCTGTCGATGACGGGCATCGGCGCCGGGGTCGTGCTCCTGGTGACCCTGCTCAGCCTGCCGCCGCTGATCCGGCTGATGCGGCCGGACGGACTGCGCACGGAGTAGCGCGCCGGACGGACGCGGCGCACGCGGCACGCGCAGCGCACGCGGCGAGGCGCCGGACGGACGCGGCGGGACGCCGTCCGCGGCCGGTGGCCCTTCCCCTCCGGGAGGGGCCACCGGTCCGTGGTCAGATGCTGTACTCCTTCACCACACGGCGGACCTGCGCGAAGAGCATGCCCACGTTGACCGACTTGCGGCAGACGACGACGGCGACCACGTCCTGCTGGTCGCCCATGCGGATGAACAGATGCGTGAGGTTGTCGCTGTTGACCAGGATCTCCTGGAAGAAGTGCGTGTCGGACTCGATGCCGCGGCGCTCCTTGAAGACGTCCTCGATCATCTGGACCGTACGTCCCTGGAACAGGTCGAGGGTCGCGCCCGCGAGCAGGTCGAGGACCTCCGGCGGATGGTTGTCGACGGTCTCGTAACTCAGCAGCATCCCGGTCGACATGTCGACCGCTCCGGAGGCGAGGCAGTCGGGGGCGTCGGCGCGCAGTGATTTGACCAGGCCCATGATCTGGTCGGAGAACCCCGGTGTCATTCGCTTGGTGGCCATGGCGTCATGCTCCTTCGGTCGCGGTGTCGGCCGCGGCCCCGACGAGGGCGTCGGGTGCGGCGGGAGGTGCGGTGAGCGGAGCGGGCCCGGCCGGGGCCGCGAGCGGGTCGGGGCCGGTCCCGGTGAGGATCGATCCGATACGGCCGAGAGCCGGCCGGGTCCTTTCGTGGAGCTGTTCGAGGTCGATGCCCTCGTCGCCGAGGACGATCATCAGCGCGGTGTCACCGACCGCGTAGAAGGCCGCGAGACCCTGGCTGCCATAGGTCACGGTCTGCCGGAACGCGCCCCTGGCGGTCACCGCGGTCGCGCGGCGCGCGATGCCCAGGCCCGCGGCGGCGATCGCGGCGAGGCTCTCCGGGTCGATGGTGTCGGCGGTGTCGGCCGCGATCAGCATTCCGTCGGCGGCCGCCAGCGCCGTATCGGTGATTCCGGGGACCTGTTCCCGGAGTTCCCTCATTTCCCTGGCCAGTGCCTCATGATTCATGTATTGAACTCCCTGGTCGTTGTGCGCATTCGATCGATGACAGCTATGCGGATTCAGGTGCCGGATTCAGTTGCCGGAGTCCGCGGTCCAGATCCGGTGCCGCAGACGGAAGAATCCTTTCCAGCTCGCTCCGGTCCTTTCCGGGGCGAGGGTTTCGGTTATTCCGCTCGCTCCGGGTTCACGGCGGGGCAGCGAGGGGGCGTTCGCCCCGGGCTCCCTGCGGGGCAGCGCGGGGGCGATCCCCTCGGGCCGCGGGACGGGGTCCGGCGGGGGTCCGGGCGCCTCGGGCCGCGCGGCGGCCACCGCGCCCGACAGGGCGGAGAACACGTCGGGGTCCAGGGCCGGCGGGGCGCCGGGCGGCCGCTGCCGGAGCGTTCCGGTCGACAGGTCCCGCACGGTGACCCGGGGGGCGGAACCGGAGTCCGCGGGCAGTTCCAGCAGCCCCTCGCCGAGCATCCGGGCGATCCCGACCGTGACGGTGTAGACGCCGAGGCCGGTCGCGAAGGCGATGTCACGGGCGGTCCTGCGGCCGTCGGCGTGTGCCAGCAACTCCTTCTGCGGAGGCGGCAGTTGCTCGCGTAACTCGTCCGGCACCGGGCCCGGCACCGGGCGTTCCCGGTCCGGCCGTACGGGCCGCGGCAGGGCGGCGACGGCGGCCAACTTCCTCGCCGCGTCCTGGAGCAGCCGCGCGGGTGTCTCTCCGAGGTCGACCGGCGCGTACGGCTCGTAGGTGTCCTCGATCGGGCCGCACGCCTCCACGGCACCGGCCACGACGGCGAAGGCCGCGTCCTGCATCGCCATCATGCAGACGACGCGGAGCTGTGCCGCGCCCGCGTAACCGTGGGCGATCAGACCGGTCTCGGGCCACCGGGTGCCGCCGGCCTCGCGGAGCAGTTCGGCCCACTGCTCACCGCTGACGCGGCCCGAGCGCAGCAGCCGCGCCTCCGCGCCCGGGGCGCCCGGACTCTCGACGGCGACGACGCAGCCCTCCCGGAGATGGAAGACTCCCCCGGGCTTTCCGGACACCCGCAGTCTTCCCGTCGCCCGCGCACTGCGGCATTCGCTCAGCGCGTGCGACAGCAGGTCGTGTCCGACCCTGCCAAGGGAATCCCGATCGCCCGACATCACTCCCCTTGGAACCACCGGCACTTCGCACAGACGCCTGACGAGTCACCCTGAGGAGGTATGTGTATCAGCAGGGGTGGACGTCCCCGCGGGAGTCGCTCTACCTGACGGAAGTTGGAAATATCCGGGCTGCCGAGGGACTTCATCGGTCATCGAATGACCGACTCTGCACGGCAGTTCAGGCTCCCGCGCCCAACACCCTGACCGGCAGCGGCCGCAGGGCCTCGCGCAGGGCCTCCGCCAGTTCGCCGTACTCCGTGCTCCGCGCGGCACCCGACCGCATCGCGAGCGCGATCCTGCGGGTGGGCGCCGGCTCGGCGAAGTACCCGGTCAGGAGCTGATCGCTGCGGGTCGTCTCCACCTTGACGGCGGTGTTCGGCAGCAGGGTCACCCCGAGGCCGCCGGCGACGAGCTGGACGAGGGTCGACAGGCCCGCGGCGGTGGTGGTCACGGGGGCGTCCGCGCGCCCGGCCTCGCGGCAGATGTCCAGGGCCTGGTCGCGCAGGCAGTGGCCCTCGTCGAGCAGCAGGAGACGGAGTTCGCGCAGCGCCTCGCGGGGGATGCCCTCGCGGCCGCCGAGCCAGTGGTCGAGCGGGGTCACCAGCACGAAGTCCTCGTCGAACAGCGGGAGTTCGACGATCCCGGGCATGCCGAGGGGGACCGCGAGCAGCAGCAGGTCGAGCCGGCCGGCCGTGAGCCCCTCCAGCAGGGCGGCCGTCTGCTCCTCGTACACCTGGAGGTCGAGGTCGGGGTAACGGTCGTGGACGAGGCACAGGACGGTGGGCAGGAGATAGGGCGCGACGGTGGGGATGACGCCGAGGCGCAGCGCCCCGGTGAACGGCGCGCGTACCGCCTCCGCCTCCTCCATCAGGGCGCCGACCTCGTCCAGCACCGCCCTGGCGCGTACGGCGAGACGCTCACCGGCGGGCGACAGGAGCACCTTGCGGGTCGTACGCTCCAGCAGGGTCACCCCGAGGATCTCCTCCAGGGCGGAGACGGCTCCGGACAGCGCGGGCTGGCTCATGCCGATCGCGGCGGCCGCGTCACGGAAGTGCAGATGCTCGGCCACGGCGGTGAAGGCGCGCAGCTGCGCGAGGCTGGGGCTGCGGCGTCCGCCGCCCTTGCCGCCCGCCGCCCTGCCGGTGGGGCTCGCCATGACGGCACCTCTCCCTCGGGGCCGGTTCACCGGCCGTCACTGATAGCCATTCTCGATCAACACGACCGAGTGTAGCTATTTCCCGAATCAATGCTGCCTGTGCCACGATCGACATCGTCCATCCTCCAGGGCAATGCCCCCAAAAAGGGCTATCCCTATCTGCTAGGAGAGTTTGTGCTCACTGTCGGTGACAAGTTCCCCACGTTCGACCTGACCGCCTGCGTCTCGCTGGAGAAGGGCCAGGAGTTCGAGCAGATCGACCACAAGACCTACGAGGGCAAGTGGAAGATCGTCTTCGCGTGGCCCAAGGACTTCACCTTCGTGTGCCCGACCGAGATCGCGGCCTTCGGCAAGCTGAACGATGAGTTCGCCGACCGTGACGCGCAGGTGCTGGGCTTCTCCGGCGACTCCGAGTTCGTGCACCACGCCTGGCGCAAGGACCACGACGACCTGCGTGACCTGCCCTTCCCGATGATGGCCGACTCGAAGCACGAGCTCATGCGCGACCTCGGCATCGAGGGCGAGGACGGCTTTGCCAAGCGCGCCGTCTTCATCGTCGACCAGAACAACGAGATCCAGTTCTCCATGGTGACCGCCGGCTCCGTCGGCCGTAACCCCAAGGAGGTCCTGCGGGTCCTGGACGCCCTCCAGACGGACGAGCTCTGCCCGTGCAACTGGACCAAGGGCGAGAACACCCTCGACGCGGTCGCCCTCCTGGCCGGTGAGTGACCTTCCATGGCTCTCGACGAACTGAAGTCCGCCCTACCGGACTACGCCAAGGACCTGCGTCTGAACCTCGGTTCGGTCATCGGCAACAGCGACCTCGCGCAGCAGCAGCTGTGGGGCACCGTGCTGGCCTGCGCGATCGCCTCCCGCTCCCCGCGCGTGCTGCGTGAGCTGGAGCCCGAGGCGAAGGCGCAGTTGTCGCCCGCGGCGTACACGGCCGCGAAGTCGGCCGCCGCGATCATGGCGATGAACAACGTCTTCTACCGCACGCGGCACCTGCTGTCGGACCCGGAGTACGGGACGATGCGGGCCGGTCTGCGGATGAACGTCATCGGCAACCCGGGTGTGGAGAAGGTCGACTTCGAGCTGTGGTCGCTCGCCGTCTCCGCGATCAACGGCTGCGGCCAGTGCCTCGACTCGCACGAGCAGGTGCTCCGCAAGGCGGGCGTCGACCGGGAGACGATCCAGGAGGCGTTCAAGATCGCCGCTGTGATCCAGGCCGTCGGCGCCACGCTGGACGCCGAGGCGGTCCTCGCCGCGTAGTTCTCGCGCGCACCGGGCGGCCCCAGGTCCGCTCACGCACAGGGCCCCGCCCACCTTCACGGTGGGCGGGGCCCTGTGCGTCGCCGCTCGACATCCGTCACCGCACCGAACGGCTGCCCGAAGGCCGCTCCGGCGTCCGCCGGTTGCCCCGGGGCCGCCGCCGGGTCAGCCTCTGTGGGCCGGGGACGCGTCCACCGCGGTGGCGCCTCTGGGTTCGGGCGCATGGCGCAGATCCGCCTCGCTCGCGTACGAACGCAGGTACGCGACCACCGTGTTGGTCACCGCCACCAGCGGCACCGCGACGACCGCTCCGCCGATGCCCGCGATCATGCCGCCGGCGGCGACCGAGAGGACCACCGCGAGGGGGTGGACGCGGACCGCGCGGCCCAGGATGAACGGCTGAAGGATGTGGCCCTCGATCTGCTGGACGGCGAGGACCCCCACGAGGGTCATGAGGGCGATGAAGACGCCCTGGGTCACCAGCGCGACCACCACCGCGAGCGCCCCGGAGATCACCGCGCCCACCAGCGGGATGAACGCGCCGAGGAAGATGAAGACGGCGAGCGGCACCGCCATGGGCACCTTGAGGACGTAGATGATGATGCCGATGCAGATCGCGTCGATCAGGGCGACGATCACCGTGCCGCGGACGTACGCCGTGAGCGTGCGCCAGGCGCGCGGGCCCGCGCCCGCGACCCCGGGCCGGGCGGCGGCCGGGACGAGCTTGAGCGTCCACTCCCAGATCCGCTTGCCGTCGTAGAGCAGGAACAGCGTCGAGAACATCGTGAGCAGGATGCCCGTGAGCGCCTCGACCACCACGGTCACGCCCTGGAGGCCCGCCGAGGTGATCTGGTCCGTGTTCGCGCCGATCGCCTCGCGGAGATTCTTCGCGATCTTGTTGATCTGCTTGTCGGTCACGTGGAACGGGCCTCTGAGGAGCCACTTGCGCAGCTCGTCGATGCCGTCCTGGATCTGGTTGGAGAGGTTGTCGATGTTCTCCTGGACCTGCCAGACCACGAACCAGCCGATCAGCCCCATGATGACGAAGCCGAGGATCGCGGTGAGCGCGGTCGCGAGCCCGCGCGGGACCCGGTGACGCGTCAGCCGGGCCACCGTGGGCTGGAGCAGCGCGGTGATGAGCAGCGCGGCCACGAAGGCCAGCACCACCAGTTGTACGGCGCTGATGACCCGCATCAGCACCCAGACGGTGCCCGCGAGGATGAGCAGCCGCCAGCCGGCCTCGGCGGCGACGCGCACTCCCCACGGCACGGCGAGGGCGGGGTCGGGTCGGTGGTGCTGCGGTGCGTGCGCGTACGCCGCGGCCTTCTCCTCGGCGGGGCGCTGGACCGGGAGCGCGGAGGCGTCGGCGTCGGGCGCCGGCGCCTCGGGGGTCCCGGAAGCCGGGAGGAGGGCGTCGGAGGCGTCGACGGAGGTACGCGCGCCGAGGCCGTCCTCGCCGTCGAGGGGGCCTTGCGACTCCTTCTCGACCTCGGCCCGGCGTTCGTCCAGCCGTTCACCGAGTTCGGTGAGTCCGGCGCCGATCCGGCCGATCCATCCTGGTACACGCGACATGATGCGTCCTTTTCCCCCGCTGCTCCCCACCACTCCCCCCTGGAGTCGTCGGGTCCGACCGTACATGGCCGAAGCCCCTCCCCCTAGGACGGGGAGGGGCTTCGCAAGGTTGAGCGGCCGGTGAAAGGCGCGGAGCCTAGTACCAGCTGTTGGCCTGCCAGAACGACCAGGCGTCACAGGGACTGCCGTAGCGGCTGTTCATGTAGTTGAGGCCCCACTTGATCTGTGTGGCCGGGTTCGTCTGCCAGTCGGAACCGACGGACGACATCTTGGAACCGGGCAGAGCCTGGAAGAGACCGTAGGCACCCGAGGAGGCGTTGACAGCCCGGTAGTTCCAGCTCGACTCGTGGTTCACGATGTTGCTGAAGCACTGGAACTGACCGCTCGGCACCATCTGGGCCGCCATCGCCTGGATCTGCGCGACGGTGTACGAGGCCTGGACGGAGAAGCTGGAGGCGTCACGCGTCGCGGAGCGGCTGGCCGTTTCCGCGGCCGCCTTGCGCTCCTTGGCTTCCTTCTCCGCCTTCGCCGCAGCCTTCTGCTTGGCGACGGCGTCGTCGGCCGCCTGCTTGCGTGCGGCTGCCTCCGCGTCCTTCTTGGCGCTCGCGTCGGCGGCGATCGCCTGGGCGTCGGCCTGCTGCGTCAGGGACGCGGTCTGCACCTGGGCCTGCTGGCCCGCAGGTATGTCAGCGAGGAGAGTCGAGTCGCTCGCCGTCGCCTCGGCATCGTTCGAGGGCTGGGCGACGCTGCCCGAGGCAACTCCGACCACGCTTCCGACAGCGGTGACCGCGGTGGCCGAAGCCACTGCGAATCCCCGGACCGAAATCCGGCTCACACGGTTTCCTTCCAGCATCGCCCGTTTAGGTGACCCTCGCGGACGCAATCGTGCCCCTCGGCGCTGGCCTCCCAACTGCGGGGTCACGGGGAGACACGGGCCCGGTGGGCAACTCCCGCTCGGGGAGCGCCGCGTGGTGCGCGGGCGGCATACGACGGCTCTATGGAGTTCTGAGGTTCCGGTGTTGCCGTACCGCTGGGGATACAGCTGTGTCGTATGCGGGGCCTGACAGGAGTGAGACTCTAGCCGTAACCCGGCTCCGCGCGGCAATTCCGTGTCGCGTGTGAAAGCTCACACCCCGTTTGCCACAGCTGTTTCCTGGAAACGCCAGCGCAGCAAGACGCCGCCCGGCTAGGCTTTTCGCCTTTGCCGGACGGCGCCAACCAGCGTGTATCCACCACCCTTTGACCAGGTGGTACAGCCGGGGTCAGATCTGCCCGTCCTCCAGCATTTCGGTCACAAGGGCCGCGATCTGGGACCTCTCGGAACGATTCAGGGTGACGTGCGCGAAGAGCGGATGGCCCTTCAACTTCTCTACGACGGCGACCACTCCGTCGTACCGCCCGACCCGCAGATTGTCCCTTTGTGCCACGTCATGGGTCAGAACGACCCGCGAATTGGCCCCGATACGGGACAGAACGGTCAACAGCACGTTCCGTTCCAGGGACTGGGCCTCGTCCACGATCACGAACGCGTCGTGGAGGGAGCGGCCCCGGATGTGCGTGAGCGGCAGGACCTCCAGCATGCCGCGCGCGGTGACCTCCTCGATGACGTCACGACTGGTGACCGCGGAGAGCGTGTCGAAGACCGCCTGGGCCCAGGGGCTCATCTTCTCGGACTCGGAGCCCGGCAGATAGCCGAGCTCCTGCCCGCCCACCGCGTACAGCGGCCGGAAGACCATCACCTTCTGGTGCTGACGGCGTTCGAGGACGGCCTCCAGGCCCGCGCACAGCGCGAGCGCGGACTTGCCGGTGCCGGCCCGGCCGCCCATCGACACGATCCCGATGTCCGGATCGAGCAGCAGGTCCAGGGCGATGCGCTGCTCGGCGCTGCGCCCCTTGATGCCGAACGCCTCCCGGTCGCCGCGCACGAGCCGGACGTTGCCGTCGGCGGTGACACGGCCGAGGGCCTTGCCGCGCTCCGACTGGATCGTCAGCCCCGTGTGCACGGGCAGGCGGGCCGCTTCGGGGACGTAGACGTGCCCCTCCTCGAAGAGGATGTCCACCTGTTCGCCGGCGAGGCTCAGTTCGGACATCCCGGTCCAGCCGGAGGAGCCCGTGATGGCGAGTTCCGCGCGGTACTCCTCGGCGAGGAGACCCACGGAGGACGCCTTGATCCTGAGCGGCAGGTCCTTCGAGACGACGGTGACGTCGAATCCCTCGGCCTGAAGGTTGCGGGCGACCGCCAGGATGCGGGAGTCGTTGTCCCCCAGGCGGTACCCGCTGGGCAGGACGCTGGGGTCCGAGTGATTGAGCTCGACGCGTACCGTCCCGCCGAGGTCCCCGACGGGGATCGGGGAGTCAAGGCGGCCGTGCCGGACCCGGAACTCGTCGAGCAGGCGCAAGGCCTGCCGGGCGAAGTAGCCGAGTTCGGGATGGTGCCGCTTGGCCTCCAGCTCCGTGACCACGACGATCGGCAGCACGACTTCGTGCTCGTCGAAGCGGCTCAGGGCATTCGGGTCGGCCAGCAGGACGCTGGTGTCGAGAACATAGGTGCGCCGGTCTGGCGTGCGGCGCTTTGTGCTGGTCACCACGGAAGGACGTACCCCCTCGGATGAGGTCGGGGAGCGACGAAGGAGATCTGGACCGGTTCGCGGCACCGATGCACGGGCCGAGAACCGGCCCTCCGCTTCGTCCGTGCTGACCGCACGATCGGGCTGGTGCAAAGGGCCTCCCGGGCGGACGGCCCCGTGCCGTCCGCTGAGATACGACACCCGTGGTTCGGGCATCGACCTGCAAGGCTTATGCCCTCGAACGAGCCAAGCCATGCCAGGGCGCATGACGGCGCGTTCGTTAACTCCCGGTGACGTACGCCCCTCGGGGCACCCCGGACTACGCGGGGCACCCCGGTTGTTCAGCCTCCGTAACGGCGGTGTCGCGCCGCGTAGTCGCGCAGCGCGCGCAGGAAGTCGACCTGGCGGAAGGCCGGCCAGAAGACTTCACAGAAGTAGTACTCGGAGTGGGCGGTCTGCCAGAGCATGAATCCGGACAGCCGCTGCTCGCCGCTGGTGCGGATCACGAGGTCGGGATCGGGCTGGGCACCGGTGTAGAGGTGCTTGCCGATGAGGTCGACGTCGACGCGGTCCGCGAGGTCCTCCATCGAGGTCCCCTTGTCGGCGGCGTCGAGGATCATCGCGCGCACGGCGTCGGCGATCTCCTGGCGGCCGCCGTAGCCGATGGCGACGTTGACGACTATCCCCTCGACATGGGCGGTGGCCTCCTCGGCCTCCTTGAGGGCCGACTGCATCGGGGAGGGCAGGATGTCCCGCGTCCCGACGTGGTGCACCCGCCAGCGGCCGTCGGCCGCCAGGGTGCGCACGACGCCCTCGATGATGCCGAGGAGCGGAACGAGCTCCTCCGCGGGGCGGTCGAAGTTGTCGGTGGACAGGAGCCACAGGGTGACGACCTCGACGTCGGTCTCGGAGCACCAGCCGAGGAATTCCTCGATCTTGTCCGCTCCGGCCCGATGGCCCTGGGCGGTGGTGGAGCCGGCGGCCTTCGCCCAGCGGCGGTTGCCGTCCATGATGACCCCGATGTGCTTGGGCACCTGGTCGTGGTCGAGGTGGCCTTCCACCCTGCGTGCATAGAACCTGACCAGCAGACGGCGCAGGTTGTCGCGCAAGGTCACGTGTTGTCAGCCCCTCCGTGCGGATCGGACAGCCGCGCCCGAGCACAGTTGCTGTCCATATGGCGGTCCCCCGGGGCGAAGCCTACCCCTGCGAAACGCGGGGGCTGCCGAGGGCCCTGTGCACCCTGGCATAGGTTCGTCCCCATGAACGACCCCACTCTGTACCGGGCCGCAACGGAGCGGTACGACTCGATGGAATACCGGCGTACGGGCCGCAGTGGTCTCAAACTGCCCGCGATCTCGCTCGGCCTGTGGCACAACTTCGGTGACGACCGCTCGCTGGACTCCCAGCGCGCGATCCTGCGCCGCGCCTTCGATCTCGGCGTCACCCACTTCGACCTCGCCAACAACTACGGGCCGCCGCCCGGCTCGGCGGAGCTCAACTTCGGCAAGCTGCTGAAGGAGGACTTCGCCCCCTACCGGGACGAACTGGTCATCTCGACCAAGGCGGGCTACCTCATGCACCCCGGCCCCTACGGCGAGTGGGGCTCCCGCAAGTATCTGCTGTCCTCCCTGGACGCCTCGCTGCGGCGGATGGGCACGGATCACGTCGACATCTTCTATTCTCACCGCTTCGACCCGGACACCCCGCTGGAGGAGACGATGGGCGCGCTCGCGTCCGCCGTCCAGCAGGGCAAGGCGCTGTACGTCGGCGTCTCCTCGTACAGCAGCGAGCAGACGGCGGAGGCGGCCCGGATCCTGACCGGCATGGGCGTCCGTCCGCTGATCCACCAGCCCTCGTACTCGATGCTCAACCGCTGGACCGAGGACGACGGCCTGCTCGACACGCTGGAGTCGGCCGGGATGGGCTGCATCTCCTTCGCTCCGCTCGCGCAGGGCCTGCTCACCGGCACATACCTCCAGGGCATCCCGGAGGGCTCGCGCGCCACCCAGGGCAAGTCGCTGGACCCGGGCCTGCTGAGCGAGGAGGTCGTGCGCCGGCTGAACGGGCTGAACGCCATCGCGGCCCGGCGCGGCCAGTCGCTCGCCCAGCTCGCGCTCACCTGGGTGCTGCGCGACCAGCGGATGACCTCCGCCCTCATCGGCGCGTCCAGCGTGCGGCAGCTGGAGGAGAACCTGGAGGCACTCGCGGCCCCGGAGCTCACGGACGAGGAACTGAAAGAGATCGACACGTTCGCGGTATCGACCACGGGCACGAACATCTGGGCCCAACGGCACTGAGTCACCGGAATCCCGGGCCGCGCGGGGCGGCCCGCCCGGGGGGCGCACGGGGGCGCCTGCCGGACGGGCCGCCGCGGGCACAAAAAACGGGCCGGTCCGTGGGGGGGGAGACGGACCGGCCCGAGGGGGGGTTTCCACCATAACCCTTCGTAAGTGATGCTGCGTGCATCCGCGTGCCACAACTACTCTCCGGAGTCGTCCGGCGACGCCATGATGAGCATGGAACCATGGATTCCGGGTGTGATCATGGCTGAATCACGGCTGATTCAAAGGGATTCACGGAGGATCGACAGAGATCCAATGGGTCTGTGCGCGTTCTGGGGACGTGGAGCCGACTTGTCCACACATACTCCGGGCGGGTGATCCGCGTGGCGGCCCCGGGCTTGACCACCCCGCTAACTTCGCACGCATGGCCACCTTCACGACGGACACGACGCAGGGGACGTCCGAGCCGGTGCCCCTGGAGCTCGCCACCACGGCGCGGGCCCGGCGGCGGGGGCTGCTCGGACGCCCGGGGATCGAGGGCGCGCTGCTGCTGGCCCCGGCGAACTCGGTGCACACCCTGGGGATGCGGTTCGCGATCGACGTCGCCTATCTGGACCGGTCGTCGCGGGTCCTGGCCGTACGCACGATGCGCCCGGGCCGGCTGGGGCTGCCCCGGCCGCGGGCCCGGCAGGTCCTGGAGGCGGAGGCCGGGTCGATGGAGCGGTGGGGTGTACGGCGCGGCACACGGATCACGGTCCGGCACGGCTGACGTCACGTCACCGGGCAGGGCAGCACCGCGCAGCCCCCTCCTCCGCGCGGTGCCGCACGCGCAGCTTTGCTGACGCGAATTACCTTGGCCTGAACTTACGTGAGCCTGACATCGCTGACGACAGCCGCCGGATAACGATGTGGAAACCCCGTGCGGATCTTCGGCACACGCCGCGCCGAAGCAGCGGTCCCTCGGCCCCGATCGGGGGGCGGACACCTCGCGCCGAGCGCCCCTCATTGGGAGGTTTTCGGTCAATCTGCTCGGGCGGGCCCTGATCTCGGCCGGAGGCCTTGCGGGCCGGGGACCGAGGGGCTGGAGAACCGGCGCACACCTTCCGGGACGCCCGGGAGGCCGGGGAACCGGGGGACGGACGAGTCGGCGGTCCGGACACCGGCGGGACCGTCGCGACCGGGCACGGGCCCGGACACGGCCTAGGCGGTGTCGCGTTCGTAGCGCAGGAGGGCCACGCCGTTGCCGAAGGTCCGCGACTCGACGAGGCGGAGGTCGGTCGGCGCCTGGGCCTCGGGGAACAGCGGTTTGCCGTCCCCGATGAGCACGGGGTGCACGTACAGCCTGATCTCGTCGACCAGGCCGAGCCGCAGGAACTCGGCGGCGAGATCGGCGCCGCCGAGCGCGAGGTCCCCGCCCTCCTGCGCCTTGAGCGCCCTGATCTCCTCGGGCACGACCTCCCGTACGACCGTGGTGTGCCCGGTGCCGCGCTCCAGCGTCCGGGAGAACACCACCTTGGGGATGTTGCGCCAGATCCCGGCGAACTCGGCCATCTCCGGGCTGATGTCCGGGTCCTGGTCGGCCGTCGGCCAGTAGGAGGCCATCAGCTCGTAGGTCACCCGTCCGGACATCAGGGCGCCGAAGCCTTTGACCAGGTCGTTGAAGTGCTGGTGCAGTTCGGCGTCGACCCGGTGCCAGTCGATCTCGCGGTTCGGTCCCTCGATGTATCCGTCGAGGGACACCGACGACATCAACACGATCTTCCTCATGGCTGGCTCCATCGACCTCGCGCGCGACCCGTTCGTCGGGGGCATGCTGCCAGGAGGCCGGGCCCGGGAGAAGGTGACGCGCTCGTCAGGCGCTGTTCCCGCCGGCGGCGCCCCTCGGGAAGGTCACCTCCACCCGGCGGTTCTTGCGGCGGCCCTGTTCCGAAGTGTTGTCGGCGATCGGGTAGTCCTCGCTGTAGCCCCGCACCTCGAAGGTGATGTCCGACTCCGCGGAGCCGAGCGCGGCGGCCAGCCGGTCGTGCACCTGCTCCGCGCGCTTCTTGGAGAGGGTCAGTCCGTGCGCGTACGAGCCGAGGTTGTCCGTGAACCCGAAGACGCGGACCGTGGTCGCGTGCTGGGCCTTGATCTCGTCCGCGATCGCCTGGATACGGGACTGGGAGTCCGGGTTGAGCGTCGAGCTGTCCTTGGGGAAGAGGACCTCCGCCTGGAGCGCGAAGGTCACGTCCGCGTTGGTGTCCTCCCGGCGTTCCTCTCCGCCCAGGTCCTCCACGACCGACTTGATGTCCAGCACCTTGGCGGGCGCGAGGGTCGCCCCGTCGGCGAGCTTGAGCCCGGGGCTGTTGGCGTCGACCTCGGGCGGCGGGGAGGTGGTGACGCTGCCGGGCGGGGCACTGGGGTCACCGCCGTCCGCGTGCGCGGGGCCCGGGAGGCCGAGGGTGATCAGCACGGCGAGGGCCGTGAACGTGGTGGCGGCGACGCGGGGCGGGAGGGCCATGGGTCAGCCCTCGGAGATCTCGATGGAGGCGGGTGGCATGGAGCCGACCTGGAAGTCGACGGCGGTGATTCCGGCGGGGGGTGCGGGGAACTGGGCGAACCAGTCGGCCGACTTGCCGGCGTCCACACCGCCTCCGTCGAACTTGGTGCACAGGCAGCGCCCTTGGGTGTCCCGCAGGACCAGGTACTTCTTCTTGCCCTTGCTGTCGGTCAGCGAGGCTCCGGCCATGGAGGCGCCGTTCCTACTCAACTCACGCTCGTCGCCTCGCCAGTTCGCGGCGACCCAGAACTGGCCGCCGCCGTTGGTCACCGTCCCGCTGACCGTCACGAATCCGCCTTGGTCCCGCACCGCCGAGGTGATCGTGAGGGTCACGTCGTCACCCTTGACCTCGGCCAGCACTTGGTCCTGACTCGCCGTCGGCGACGCCTGGTTCGCGGCATCGCCGCCCCCTTTGGCCGCCTGGGAGGAGGACGAGGCCGCCTTCGGCTTGTCACCTCCGTCTCCCCCGCCGCAACCGGACACCGTGAGGAGCAAGCCCGCACTGATCGCGACCGCGGCCATGGCCCTGCGGCCCTTCATGGTGTGCCGGAGATCCATCGGTACGGCTTCCTCTCACTCGGCCAGATGCACTGAGAACAGCACGGACGCGTCGGGAAGGTCGTCCGAATGGAAATGTTCGGGATCGATGTCCACACTGTGCCCAGCACAGTTCAACTTCACGAGCTTCTTGGGATCCGCGTCGGTCGCGAATGTGCAGCGCGGCTCGATGACCGCGGTCGCCTGGGCCGTGGCATGGCGGTTCTCCGTGCCCGGAATGATGGAGGCGCCGACCGTGTAGCGGGTCTCGATGGTCACGTGATAGCCGGGGAAGCCGTTCACGGCGGTGGGCTGGGCCCCGCCCTGCACCGTCGCGTCGTTCTCGGCGGCCAGCCGGTCGGCGGCGGCGGACGCCCCCGCGCCCTGGAACTTGTCGCCGTCGAGCCAGTCGAGCCAGTGGTCGTCCGTGCCGATGGCTCCCGCCAGCCCCTTCATGAGCTCGTCGCGGGAGTCCTGTGCGGCCGCCAACGCGGCAGCGTCCGCCGCGGATTGAGCTCCATTGCGGGCGGACGCTGCTTGGGCGAAGGCGAAGAAGGCGAACGCGGCGAAGAGCAGAATCCCCGTCAGCCAGATGTAGATGGGGAGGGTCTGCCCCCGGTCGCCGCTGACCGATCGGGTCAGCCGCCGGTGACCTGGGTGACCGCGTTCCTGATGGCGCCGGAGATCATTCCGTCCAGGCCGATCTGGTCGATCAACGTGAAGATCCCCGCGATGATGATCATCAACCCCGCGTACTCCACGAACCCCGCCCCCGCGTCCCGGTGGGCGCCCCGCGTGCGGGCGATCACCGTTCGGGTCCATGTGGTGAACCTGTTCATCAGGACTGCCCTCCCTGTCGAGGCCACTAACGACCCGAGCACCGTACGTGAGAACACGCCTACCGCGAGTGGGCCCAGGGGCCCAACTTCGCTGGTGGGGAGCCCGGGGCGGAGTCATCGGCTCCACCCCTCGTGCGTCGTCCCCAGCCAGTGGGCGATCGCTTCACTGCGCGAAGAACTGTGCAGCTTCGCGAAGATGCGATTGATGTGGTTCTTGACCGTCTTCTCCGCGATGAAGCAGGTGGCGGCGATCTGGCGGTTGTTCATGCCGGCCGCGATGAGGTCCATCACCTCCACCTCCCTTGAACTCAGGCCGAACTCGGACTGATGGACGCTGTGGCGGTGAAGTCCCGCCGCCGGTAAGGGCCGAGCCCCCGAAGACTGTGCCACAGACGATTGCAGATGCGAAGAGAATGAGGACGGTTGGTACGAAACTCCGAGTGAATCCGGGACAGTCGGGCGCCCGTGGCGTACGTCCCGCACGGCGGCGATGAGTTCGGCCGCCGTGAACGCGCCATGGACGAGATAGCCGGACGCGCCCCTGCGCAGCGCTTCCGCCACGACCTCGGGTTCACTGCTGTACGTCAGCATCATCACAGGGGCGATGGCGCACAGTTCGGGCAGCGCGGTGAGGCCGTCCGTGCCGGGCATCCGTACGTCGAGGAGGACGACGTCCGGGGTGAGGAGGGCGGCACGGTCCACCGCCTCCGCCCCGTCGCGCGCGGTCGCGACGACCGCGATGTCGGGGTGCGCGTCCAGCAGCGCGGTCAGTCCGGCCCGTACGACGGGGTTGTCGTCGGCCACCAGGACACGCAGGGACGGGCCGGAAAGTGCCTGGTCAGGCATGTGCGGCCTCCTCTTGGGAAGTGGGGGGAACGGGAAGGACGGCCGTCGAAAGCGGGAGGGTCAGCCGAACCTCGGTGCCCCCTTCGAGGGGCCGGTCCAGCGCGATGAGGCCCCCCGCGCACGCGGCGCGTTCCGTCATGCCGAGCAGGCCGAAATGGCCGGATCTCGTCCAGGCGGCGAGCGTCGCGGGGGTCGTGGGCCCAGGCAGACCCACCCCGTCGTCCCGGACGAGCAACGAGAACCGCCGTTGCGACACGTCGAGTTCGACCGTCACCGTGCTCGCCTCGGCGTGACGGTGGGCGTTCTCCAAGGCCTCGGAAACGATCGCGAGGACATGGTGGGCCGCGGTGCTGGGCAGGACCGGACGCGCGCCCCGGTGCCGCACCGCCGCGGCCACACCGGTGCGGGCCTCGAAGTCGGCCGCCATGGAGTCGAGTTCGGGACCGAGGTCGATGTCCGGGTCGCCGAGGTCGGTGTGCCGCCGCAGGTCCGACAGGAGGGTACGGGACTCGGCGGCGGCCAGGCGGGCCGCGTCCGCGACCGTGGCCGCCTGCCGTTTGAGCGCCCTCGGGTCCCCGTCGTCCGCGGAGGCTGCCAGGGCCTCCGCGGCCAGCGCGAGCCCGTACAGCGTCTTGGCCACGGAGTCGTGCATCTCCCGTGCCAGGCGCGCCCGTTCGGACTCCACGGCCTCCGCGACGGCGAGCCTGCTGGTCGCCTCCGCCAGCGCCTGTCCCGCCGTACCGAAGCGGAACAGCAGATTGCGCAGGGTCACTCCGATGATGCCGGCGCCGACGCAGAAGCCCGCGATCAGCAGGGTGTTGGAGCCCGCGCCCGGCCGGTGTTCCCAGGCCCTGAACACCGTGAGCAGCACGAAGAGCTGGAATCCGGTGAAGACGCCCGCGCCGCGCCAGCCGTACAGCAGGCCGGACAGGAGCGGGGTGCAGACCGTGGCGTAGGCGAGGGGGGAGGCCGGGGACGCGGTCAGGAGCAGGACCGCGCCGAAGGTGAGGTCCAGGCCCATCAATGTCGGGTGGGCGAGGAGGCGGGGGCCGAAGCGGTCCCAGTCGCGGAGCATGGCGTACGAACCCATGACGCCGAGGACGGCCGCGGCGAGGACCGCCCAACGCAGCAGGCCACCGCCGGCGTTCGTCATCGCGAAGGGGGCGCCGACCACGATGGCCGCGAGACGGACCGCGAAGGCCTGACGGCACAGGGCCTGGAGGGCGTTGAGCTGGAGGCGGATGCCGCCGGGCGCGGGCGCGTCGTCCGCGAGGTACCCGGTGCCCCGGTCCCGGCCGCGCGCGAGCCGGAGCGACCGGTGCGCTCGGCTTCGCGCGAGCCCGAGGGCCCGGCGCAGGTGCTCGTGGACCGCGTGCCCCCGGCCCCCCTGAAGCCTGTTCATCAGCGCCCCAGGATCGAGCCGAAGTTGGTGCCCGAGCCGAGGAACATGCCCGTCGCGATGAGGATCATCGTCGCCGGGAGCATGAACACCAGGGTGACCATCGTGGCCTTGGGGATCGTCTTGGCGGCGCGGCGGCGGGCGTTCTGCGCGTCGGTGCGGCGCATGTCGGTGGCCAGCTGGATGAGGGTCTCGGCGATCGGGGAGCCGAGTTCCTCGCCCTGCTGGAGCGCCGAGACGAACTGGGCCACCTGCTCGGAGGAGTTGCGCCTGCGGAGCTCGTCGAAGGCCTGGCGGCGGCTGACGCCCATGTCCATCTGGCGCAGGGTGATGCGCAGTTCGTCCGCCCAGGGGCCCTCGTACTTCTCCGCCACGCGGTCCAGGGCCTGCCGGAAGCCGAGGCCCGCGGAGACAACGACGGCGAGGACGTCGAGGAAGTCGGGCAGGGTGCGGTCGATGACCTCCTTGCGCTCCCGGACGGCCTGCCAGATGAGGGCGTCCGCGGCGACCAGCCCGAAGGCGAACGTGAGCACGGCGAAGAGGAGTTGGCCGTTGGAGAGGAACACCAGGCCGAGGACGACGCCGAAGACCCCGTACACCGCGCGGCGGGCGGCGTAGCGGTTCAGGGTCAGACCGCCGGGGTTGCCGGCCATGTCGATGCGCCGGCGTTTGGCGTCCACGCGCCGGGGGCCCATCAGACGCAGGACGGTGGGCGCGAAGCGCATGCCGAGACGGTCGACGGCCGAGTCGGCCACCGAGACACGGGTACCGCCGACCTCCAGGGCGAGCTGGAGGTCGCTGGGGAGTTTGACCTCGGAGCGGATCATCCGGACGCCGAGGAGGACGCCCGCGACGGCCGCGCCCATCAGGACGGCGAGCAGCAGCGGCAGCATGGTGACCCCTCCCTCACACTTCGATCTTGCCGAGTCGGCGGATGACGAAGAAGCCCACGGTGTAGAGCCCGAGGGCGAGCAGGACGAGGCCCTGTCCGAGCGCGGAGCCGGTGACGCGGGCGAGCGCTCCCTCGTTCGAGGAGTTGATCAGCACGAGCGAGCCGATGCCGAGGAAGGGGACCGTGAAAGCGGTCGCGTTGACCTCGGAGAGCATCGTGCGGACCTCGCGGCGGGTCTCCTTTCGGTCCTCCAGGGTCTGGGTGAGGTTGCGCAGGGAGCTGACGACGGAGCCGCCCGCCTTGTTGGCGAGGACGAGGGTGGTGACGAGGACGATCAGCTCGCGGGAGGGCAGGCGTTCGGAGAGTTCACCGAGGGCGTCGTCGATCGTGCGGCCCAGCATCAACTGGTCGGCCACATGGGCGAGTTCCTCGCCCGCCGGGGCTTCCAGCTCCTCCGCGGCCATGGCGAGGGCCGTGCGCAGGGCGAGGCCCGCCGCGGTGGCGTTCGCCAGCAGGCGGGCCACGTCGGGGAGTTGGTTGATGAATGCCTCGATGCGTTTCTGGCGCTGCCAGTTGAGGAAGACGGCCGCGCTCCAGCCGCCGAGGATCGCGGCGATCGGGCCGAAGAAGGGGGCCAGGGTGGCGGCCGCGATCAGCCACAGGGCGACGACCACGGCGGTGACGTAGGTGAAGAACTCTCCCGCCGTGAGATCGAGTCCCGTGGCCGTCAGGCGCAGGTGGATCGTGCGGCCGAGGCGGGTGCGGCGCAGCCGGCGGTCGACGCCCGCGAAGCGGCGTGCCCGGCCGCCGTCCGTGTGCGGCCGGCCGCCGCCGGAGAGCCGGTCGAGGAGGTCCCGGCGCTGGGCGCGGCCCGAGGCGTAGGTGTGGACGCCCGCGACGGCGAGCGTGCCGCCGAGGAGCGTCCCGCCGAGGGCGAGGAGTGCGGGGTCGTTCATGGCTGCCTCCCTTCGGGGGTGAGCGGCGCGGGGGCGGCCGGGTCGACGGCGGCCCTCACGCGGGCGAGCCGCGCGGGCACGGCGGGCTCGGAGGCGGGGTGACCGACGCCGGGGAATCCCGCGGTCGCGGACTTCGCGGCGGGGAGTCCCGTGGTCGCGGGCATCGTGGTGGGGGGCGTCATCCGATCGCCTGCCTCGTGTTCAGTACGTCGATGGCGTCGGCGACGCCGAAGGCGGGCGGCAGCGGCTCGCCCGCGACGTACAGCTTCTCCGCGACGGGGCGTGGCAGCGGCAGGTGCTCGAAGTGTCCCCGCACCGCCCGGTCGGCGCCGACCGGGCGGGACACGAAGCGGGTGACCGGGGTGACGCGGAACTGTTCGCGGCCGTGCGAGACGAGCAGCGCGACCTCCGTGACCTTGCGGGAGCCGTCGGCGTGCCGGGACAGCTGGACGACGACGTCGACGGCCGAGTTGATCTGGTCCTTGAGCGCCTCGAAGGGGATCTGGACCTCGGACATCGAGCCGAGGGTCTGGAGGCGCATGAGGGCGTCTTCGGCGGAGTTGGCGTGGACGGTCGCGAGCGAGCCGTCGTGGCCGGTCGACATGGCCTGGAGCATGTCGAGGGTCTCGCCGCCGCGGACCTCGCCGACGATGATGCGGTCGGGGCGCATGCGCAGGGAGTTGCGGACCAGGTCGCGGATGGTGATCTGGCCCTTGCCCTCCACGTTCGGGGGGCGCGATTCGAGGCGGATGACGTGCTCCTGCTGGAGCTGGAGTTCGGCGGAGTCCTCGATGGTGATGATGCGCTCGTGCGAGGGGATCAGGCCGGAGAGCGCGTTGAGCAGGGTGGTCTTGCCGCTGCCGGTGCCGCCGCTGACGATGACGTTGAAGCGGGCCCGGACGAAGGCCGCGAGCAGCATGAGCGTCTGTTCGTCGAGGGAGCCGAGGCCGATGAGCTCCGGCAGCGTGTACGCGCGGGGGAAGCGGCGGATGGTGAGGGTGGGGCCGGTCAGGGCGAGCGGCGGGATGATGACGTTGACGCGTTCGCCGGTGGGCAGGCGGGCGTCGACCATCGGATTGGACTCGTCGACACGGCGGTTGACCGTCGAGACGATGCGTTCGATGGTCTGCATGAGCTGTTCGTTGGACGCGAAGCGCAGCGGCAGCTGTTCGACGCGGCCCGCCCGCTCGACGAAGATCGAGTCCGGGCCGTTGACCATGATCTCGGTGATGGACGCGTCGGCGAGGAGCGGTTCGAGGACACCGAGTCCGAGTGCCTCGTCGACGACCCTGCGGATGAGCTGGGAGCGTTCGGCGGTGGAGAGGACCGGGCCCTCGCGGCTGATGATGTGGCCGAGGACGCGTTCGAGACGGACCCGGCGTTCGGCGGCCGCCAGGCTGGACATCTCGGCGAGGTCGATCTCCTCCAGGAGCTTGGCGCGGTAGACGGCGACGAGGTGCCCGTCCTCACGGGCGGGTCCCCCCTCGTCGGGGGCGGCGATGCGGGATCGCAGGCTCATGATGTCGGCTCCTCCCGGTCAGTCGTCGGTGGGCATGGTGGCGTGGCGGGTGACGTCGTAGCCGCCGAAGAGGGGAATGACACCGGGAACATGGACCTGGACCGTCGCCGTGGTGGTCTCGGCCCCCTTCTCGGGTGTGACCTTCGGGTCGAGCCATCCGCTCACGGCGGCCGTTCCCGCGGCCACACCCGCCGGGGGGCCGCCCTGCTGTGACGCGGCCCGCGCGGCGGCCCGCGCCCCGGAGCCCGCCTGGTTCACCCCGTACCCGATGAGCCCGAGCTGGACGGCCGCCAGCCCGACGAGCAGCAGGATCGGCAGGAACCCGACGAACTCCAGGATGGAGACGCCCCGGTCGCCCCGGAGGCGGCGCGAGGGTGCGGCTGCGTGGTGGGCCGGGGGCGTGCCGGTCACCGTCCGCTGGTGCGTCCTCATCCGTCGTCCCCTTCCAGCGCCGCGCCCGCTTCGCCCCGTACGCGGAAGCCCGCGTCGAAGCCCGGGAAGAACAGCGGGACGTCGACCTTGACGGTGGCCTCCATGACGGGGCCCGAAGCGACACAGGAGATGTCCGCGCCTTTCCAGGAGCCCGGCAGATGCCGGCTCCCGGCCGCCGCGCAGGCGCCCGGGACGTCGCCGTGGACGGCGTAGGCCGCGGTGGCGGCCCGTGCCGCCTCGTCCGCCGCGTTCCCGGCCAGGGAGTACGAGTAGCCGTACAGCACGCACTGCCACAGGATCGTCATGACGACCAGGAGCAGCGGGAACATCCCGGCGAATTCGAGGGTGACCGCTCCCCGGTCGCCGCCCCGGCCGCGCAGCGAGAGCGCGCCCCGGTCCGCGGCGGAGGCCTTGCGGCGTCTGCCGCCGCCCCCGCCCTCCTGGGGGACCACGAGACCCAGGTCTCCGGCCAGGGCCCACAGCGCCTGCTTGACGGTCGAGCGGGCGTCCAGGTCCTGGAGCCGGCCCGCGTCCACGACCGACTGGAGTTCCTTGAACGCGGCGGGGATCGCGGTGCGGGCGACCTTGGTGCCGGTGACGCGCTCGACGAGGGACGGCTGGATCTCCGTACCCCGGGCGAAGCGGTTCACGACCGTCGTGGTCTCCTCCGCCTTGCGGATCTGGAGGCGGTCCCACATCCGGACCATGCGTTTGGCGGCGCGTACGGCGATGACGTCGGGGGTGACCAGGAGCAGGGCCTGGTCGGCCATCTCGACGACCGCGGCGGTGGCGGAGTTCATCTGGGAGCCGCAGTCGACGACCACGACGTCGTGACGCGAGCGCAGCGCCCCGAGGACCTGGCGGGCGACCCGGTCGGTGACCTCCTCGCCGCGTTCGCCCTCGGCGGGGGCGAGCAGCAGGGCGACGCCGCTGTCGTGGGTGTAGACGGCGTCCTGGAGGACGCGCGGGTTGATGTCGGTGATGGCCGCCAGGTCGGCCACCGACCGGCGGAACTGCACATCGAGGTACGAGGCCACGTCGCCGGACTGGAGGTCCAGGTCGAGCAGCGCCACGGTGCGCCCCGAGGCCTTCGCGGCCAGGGCGAGCTGGACCGCCGTGACGGTCGCGCCGACACCGCCCTTCGCGCCGGTCACGGTGACGACGGTGCCGCCGGGGCCCGTGTACAGCTCGGGCGCGCCGCTGTGCAGATGGCGGCGCATTCCGGCGGACCAGGCCGCGGCGGCCTGGACGCGTTCGGCGAGGGCGTCGTAGCCGAGCGGGAGGCCGACGATCCCGCGGGCGCCCGAGTCCATGGCGGCGGTGAGGACGCCGTTGCCGGTGTCGGCGGTGATGAGGACGACCCCGACGGCCGGGAAGCGCATCACGAGGTCGCGGATCAGGTCCAACGCCGGTACCGGGCCGATGCGTTCGTGCACCAGGACGACTTCGGGGAGCTCGTCGAGGGACTCGGCGGCCAGGCGCGCGAGCGTGTCGAGGAGGGCGGTCGAGTCGGGTACGGGCGGGGCGGGTTCGGTGTCGGCGAGCTGGCTCAGCAGGGTGGTGAGCGCGCGGGCCGAGTCGATGTCTCCGACGGCGGGAAGGATACGGATGGTCATCGGCGAAGCTCCTCGCTCGCGTACCGTGCGCCGGTCCCCGTGCCCGGTGCCGTGGCGGCCGGCGCTCCGTGCGTCGCGGAGCCGGGACCCGTCGGCGGCCGGGTCCGCGTCGCAGGCGCCGGCCTCGTACGCGGCCCTGGGCACCGCCCCGTGGGCATGGACCTCATTGCGCGGCCTCCTACTTGTCCTCGTCGAGGGTGTACGTACGGTCGCCGGGCGCCACGGTCGTGGCGGAGCCGCCCGCGACCAGGGCGAGCCGGACGTGCTCGGCGAACGACTCGGCGTAGGCGACGCGTTGGGCGTCGGCGGTACCGAGCGCGAAGGTGATCGGGACGGCCTGGGCGGCGCTGTTGCGCCGGTCGGCGCTCGACTGGTCGGGTTCGAGGGCGGTGAGTTTGCCGACGTCGATGACGCGGGCGTTCGCGACGATCACCTTGGACTGGTCCCGGCCCTTGTCGTTCTGGGCCTTGAAGGTGGCGTAGATGTTGACCCGCGAACCGGGGTCGATCTTGCCCGCGACCCCGGTCGACGCGTCGATCATGATGGCGATCTCCTGCTGCCCGGCGCCGAGTTGCGGCTTGTCCACGATCATGTCGGCCTGGAGCAGGGAGCCCTTCTCCAGGCGGGTGACGGCGATCTTCCCGCGGATCCGGGCGAGGTCGGTGACCGCGGTGGACGACAGCCACCGCTCGGGCATCGAGATCTTCTCGAACTGGTCGGCCGACAGCTCCTTGTAGGGCGCGATGTCGTTCTTGAGGCGGTACGCCGTGACCTCCGGGCCGACCTTGGAGTTCACGTCGCGGACCACCGAGAGGACTCCGGCGAAGGCGCCGATGGCGCACAAGACCGAGAGAACCAACAGGATGACGCCGCGGCGCTGGCGCGAGTTCACTGAATCTCACCTCGTGGGGCGGTACCGGGGACTGGACCGGGCTGTCGTTCCTGGGCGGGACGGTGGTGCCTGGAGGGGCGGTGGTGCCTGGTGGGGCGGCGGGGCCCAGGGGCCTAGGTGGCACCCCGGGGAAGGGCGCGTACCGGAGAGGCTGCCCGGACGGCGGGGGCCGGATGCTCCTCGGCGGAGGCCGGCGGCAGCGGGGCGGCGCAGAACCCGCAGCGGTCGCCGATGAGTTCGAGGCCGCACCAGCGGCACTCGTCGCGCCGGACGGAGGAGACGAGCTGGTAGAGGACCGAGACGTCGTACAGTCCGGCGGCGAACTCGACCAGCTTGTTCGTCCCCCACCAGCGGACCGACTCCGCGGGCAGCGGGACGGTCGCGGCGCCCTGGACCTGCCAGGCGGGCGCGAGGGTGGAGGTGACCCAGTCGGAGGGCGGCTGGCCCGCGGCCGAGAGCAGCCTGGTCCCGAACTCCGGCCCGGGCAGGTCCTCCTGGCCGACCCGGATCACCTCGGCCCGGGGATTGGCGAGTACGGCGAACTGGGCGCCCGGGACCCATGACTTGGCGTGCGACTTCAGGGAGACCGGGACCCGGTCGAGCTTGGTCACCGAGCCGAGCAGGGCGCCCGCGTAGATGTAGTGGGCGAGCAGCCGGGCCGCCGAGGCGAGCACGCCGGGGCTGAAGTCGCAGACCGAGAGCTGCCGCAACTGCTGGGCCAGCAGGGCGATTCCGAGCGGCGGCAGGTCGATGCCGAGCAGGGCGATGCGGTCGCTCTCCAGGACGGAGCGGACGGTGTGCAGTCGCTGGGTGACGGTGCTCTCGGTGCCGGACGGGTAGAGGGAGATGACGTACCCGTGCTGTTCGATGAGCGCGTGCATCCCGGTGAGGGAGTCCTCCAGGGTGCCGAGCGGCTGGACGACCGCCGGCGGGGTCTGCCGGTCGTGCGGCGGGAGCACCAGATCGGGACTGGTGACGGCTATCGCGGTCGGCACGCTGCACACACCCCGTTCGCTGCGGCGGGGTGGTCAACCACCGCCTCAGATCGCCCCTTTGTCGCCACAGAGCGCTCACGGACGGTCCTTGTACGGCCGCGGATCGCCACTGTGACGCCCTCTTGCATCAGCACCATATCCACGGCATGGCCCGCTCAACACAGAATCTCCGAGATCATCTCACCGAAGGTGCGGGCGTGATCAACGGAGAGTAAGCCGCCGCAAAACAACTGGGCTCTCCCATAAGGGTGTTGAGAATGCCGCAGGGCTTGACAACCCGATTGGTCTGGACCAACTTGTATCCACCGGCGGTGGCCACCGTTCCGTTCCCCCTCCCCTCCCCCACCTCTCCCTGGAGGACCCAGTGGACCGCGTCATCCGTATGCCCGGACGGAGATGGGCGGGAGCCCTCGCCGCCGCCCTCACCGCATCGGTGGTCACCCTCACGGGGCTGGCCGGCCAGGCCCAGGCCGCCGACGTCAACAACGTCAAGAACGGCGGCTTCGAGTCCGGCCTGAGCAACTGGACCTGTTCGGCGGGCAGCGGCACGACCGTGTCCTCCCCGGTCCACGGCGGCGCGGCCGCCCTGAAGGCCACGCCCGCGGGCCAGGACTACGCCCAGTGCTCGCAGTCCGTCGCGGTGAAGCCCAACTCGACCTACACGCTGAGCGCCTGGGTCCAGGGGTCCTACACCTACATCGGGGCGAGCGGCACGGGGACGACGGACGTCTCGACCTGGACGCCCAACACCACCTGGACGCAGCTCTCGACGACCTTCACCACCGGCGCCTCGACCACGTCGGTGACCGTCTGGACGCACGGCTGGTACGGACAGCCCGCCTATCTCGCGGACGACGTCTCGGTGTTCGGCCCCGACGGCGGCGGTGGCGGCGACCCGGCCCCCACGGTCCCGGCGACCCCCGCGGGCCTCGCCGTGTCCTCCACGACCTCCTCGTCCGTCTCCCTGGCCTGGAACACGGTGTCGGGCGCGACCGGCTACAACGTCTACCAGGGCGGCTCCAAGGTCCAGGCGGTGACCGGGACGTCGGCGACCGTCTCGGGGCTCAGCGCCTCCACGGCCTACTCGTTCCAGGTGAGCGCGACCAACTCGGCGGGTGAGTCGGCGAAGTCGTCGGCCGTCACCGGGACGACGACCGCGTCCGGCGGTGGGGGCGGCGGCGGCACGGTGCCCGCGCACGCCGTGACGGGCTACTGGCAGAACTTCAACAACGGCGCGACCGTGCAGAAGCTCTCCGCCGTGCAGTCGCAGTACGACATCATCGCCGTCGCCTTCGCGGACGCCACCGGCACACCGGGCGCGGTGAGCTTCACGCTCGACTCGGCCGGCCTCGGCGGCTACACGGTCGACCAGTTCAAGGCCGACATCAAGGCGAAGCAGGCAGCGGGCAAGAAGGTCGTCGTCTCCATCGGCGGCCAGAACGGCACCATCTCCGTGAGCGACTCCACGTCCGCCACGAACTTCGCCAACTCCGTCTACTCCCTGATGCAGACGTACGGCTTCGACGGTGTGGACATCGACCTGGAGAACGGCCTCAACGCGACTTACATGTCCCAGGCGCTGCGATCCCTGTCCGCGAAGGCCGGCTCGTCCCTGGTCATCACCATGGCCCCGCAGACCATCGACATGCAGTCCACCTCGAACTCCTACTTCCAGACGGCGCTGAACATCAAGGACATCCTCACCGTCGTCAACATGCAGTACTACAACAGCGGTTCGATGCTCGGCTGCGACGGCAAGGTCTACTCGCAGGGCTCGGTCGACTTCCTGACGGCGCTGGCCTGCATCCAGCTCCAGGGCGGTCTCGACCCGTCCCAGGTCGGCCTCGGCCTCCCCGCCTCCACGAGCGGCGCGGGCAGCGGCTACGTCTCCCCGACGATCGTGAACAACGCCCTCGACTGCCTGACCAAGCTCACCAACTGCGGTTCGTTCAAGCCCTCCAAGGCCTACCCGGCCCTGCGCGGCGCGATGACCTGGTCGACGAACTGGGACGCCTCGGCGGGCAACGCCTGGTCGAACGCGGTCGGTCCGCACGTGCACTCCCTGTAGTGCCCACACCGCCTCTTCCCCCACTCCCGGCGGTGTCCCTCCCGGCCCCGCTCGCCGCAGCAGTCGCGGCGAGCGGGGCCGGCGCCGTTGCCGCTGCGCGCGGCGGACACCGTCGATGCCGCCCGGCGGTCGGGCCGGTGCGGTGCCGCCCGGCGCGGCCGATTCCCGCCGCCGTCCCTTTGTCGTCTCTTGACCTGCTCATGCCAGAACCCTCACCATGAGCGCCACACCCGCACCAGGCACGTCACCTTGAGCCACTCCCCAGCTCCGCTCCCCCACAATTCCGGAGATCCCGGGATTACCGGAGAAACAAGGAGACTCCATGCGATTTCGTCCACGCGGCAGCGCACGCGCCGACGGCAGGGGCAGAGGCGGCCGACGCTCCTCCGCCCTCGCCGTCCTCGCCGCGCTCGCCCTCGCGGCTCCCCTGACCGCCACCGCCACCGACGCCACGGCGAGCGGGGCCAGGGCCCTTCGGCCCTCGCCCGGCGACGTCGGGCAGTACGAGATCCACCAGAGCTCGACCCCCGCCTCCCGTACCGAGATCCAGCGGTCGGGGGTCACCGTGGACGAGGCCGACCGGGAGACCGTCGTCGTCTCGGGCCGCACGGACCAGATCGCCGCGCTGCGCCGGCAGGGCTACGACGTCACACCGCTGGGCGCGGCGCCCGACCGCTCCGCCGCCGGCGACGTACGCCTGTTCGACTTCCCGACGGCGGACGCGAAGTATCACAACTACGCCGAGATGAACACGGAGATCGACCAGCGGCTCGCGGCCTATCCGGCCATCATGAGCAAGCGGGTGATCGGCAAGTCCTACCAGGGCCGGGACATCGTCGCCATCAAGGTCAGCGACAACGTGGCGACCGACGAGAACGAGCCCGAGGTCCTGCTCACCTTCCATCAGCACGCCCGTGAGCACCTCACGGTGGAGATGGCGCTGTATCTGCTGCGCGAGCTCGGGGCCGGTTACGGCAGCGACTCCCGGATCACGAACATGGTGAACAACCGCGAGATCTGGATCGTCCCCGACCTCAACCCGGACGGCGGCGAGTACGACATCGCGAGCGGCTCCTACCGTTCGTGGCGCAAGAACCGCCAGCCCAACTCCGGTTCCTCGTACGTCGGTACGGACCTGAACCGGAACTGGAACTACAAGTGGGGCTGCTGCGGCGGCTCTTCGGGCTCGACGTCCTCCGAGACCTACCGCGGCGCGTCGGCCGAGTCGGCGCCCGAGGTGAAGGTGGTCGCCGACTTCGTGCGCGGACGGGTCGTGGGCGGCAAGCAGCAGATCACCGCCGGGATCGACTTCCACACCTACAGCGAGCTCGTGCTGTGGCCGTTCGGGTACACCAGCTCCGACACGGCCACCGGGATGACGGCGGACGACGCCGCCGCGTTCAAGGCCATCGGCCAGAAGATGGCCGCCAGCAACGGGTACACGGCCGAGCAGGCCAGCGACCTCTACATCACGGACGGCTCGATCGACGACTATCTCTGGGGCACCCAGAAGATCTTCGACTACACCTTCGAGATGTATCCGACGTCCAGCTCCGCGGGCGGCTTCTACCCGCCCGACGAGGTCATCGAGCGGGAGACGTCCCGCAACCGCGACGCGGTGCTCCAGCTCCTGGAGAACGCCGACTGCATGTACCGGTCCATCGGCAAGGCGGCTCAGTACTGCTCGTAGGGGACCGCGTGCCGGCCGCGCCGGTCACGGACAGGGGATCCGCGCGCCTTCCTGACGGGGCGCGCGGATCCCCGTACCGCTTACGGCTTCTCGGCCTTGTCCTTCACCTCGGACGCGGGCTCCGACTCTTCCTCGGACGCTGACTCCGACTCGACCTCGGACTCGGACGCGGCCTCGGCGGCCGTCCCGCCCTCGGTCTCGACCTCGGTGTCGGCCACCGTCTCGGGGGCGGCCACCGCCTCGGTGTCGTCCTCGCCGTCCTCGAAGTAGGCGTCCAGGACGGCGTCGAGCTGCTCCTCCCACTCCTTGAAGCGTGCCCGGGCGTTCGCCTCGATCTCTATCGGATACCAGCGGCGCTCCGGCGTGTGCACCGTGATGGTGAACCGCTTGCCGAAGCGCGGCGACTCCGTCTCGACCGCGCCGATCTCGTCCCAGCGGAACTCCGCCTCCTGGTCGTCCAGGCGCAGCAGGACACCGCTGTGGTCGGCCCGGATCGAGGCACGCCGGTCGGACGCCTCGAAGACGGGGCCGTCGGGGACGGGACCGGATTCCGGCTCGGCCGCGGAGACGGTCTCCTCCGCGGCCGCGGACTCCTCCTCGACGGTGGTCTCCTCGGTCACGGACTCCTCCGAGGTCCCGGCGGCGGACGCCTCGGCGGACGCCGCGTCGCCGGAGGCCGCCTCGTCGGAGACGGTCTCCTCCGCGGTGACCTCCTCGACGGTGGCCTCCTCGGCCTCCACGACCGCGTCCTTCGGCTCCGCCGGCACGGGTGACGTAAGCCCGGGGATGTACGCCGGGTTCACCGCGGCGGCGTCCAGGGGCTGGCTCTTCGAACCTATGCGCTGCTCCACAGCGGGAAGTATGGTCGAAGATCCTGTGCGGGGCACAGCCAGGCCCGAATTGGCGATGCCTCTGTTACACGAAGGGACTCATCCGAGGACGGCGAGGACGTCGATCTCGACGAGGAGTCCGGCCGGCAGGCCGACGTAGACCGTCGTGCGGGCGGCGGGGGGCGCGGTGAGGTCCTGCTCCTCGAAATACCTGTTGTAGATCTCGTTCATCTCGGCGAAGTGCCCGGTGTCCGTGAGGTAGACGCGGATCATCATCGCGTCGTCCCAGCCGGAACCGCCCTCTTCGAGGATGGCCTTGACGTTGGCGAGCGTCTGGAGGGTCTGCTCGCGCAGGGTCGGGCCCGCGGGCGTCGGCGGCCGGCCCTCCTCGGCGGGCAGGAAGCCGACCTGACCGGCGACCTGGAGGATGTTCCCCTTCCGCACGCCGTGCGAGAACCGGGCGGGCGGGGTGGTGTGGGTCGCGGGAGTGAGGGCGGTCTTGTCGGTCATGCGGTGCTCATTCCTTCGGGTCCGTGGTGGGGGTCTTGCCGGAGTATTCGCGGCTGACGGCGTCCGCCGTACGGCGCACCAGTGGCAGCAGGGCCAGGAGTTCCTCGGCGGTGACGACGACATTGGGCGCGGAGAGCGACATGGCGGCGGCGACACGCCCGTCGGCACCCCGGACGGGGGCGGCGACACAGTTGATGGATTCCTCGTGGCCGCCGAGGTCGGTGGCCCAGCCTTGCTCGCGCACCGCCGCCAGCTCCTTGAGGAAGGCGGAGGCCCCGGGCGTCGAACGGGCCGTGTACATCGGGTAGTCGAGCCGCTCGGCGACGGCGCGGCGCTCGGCCTCGGGCAGGTCGGCGAGGAGCAGTTTGGCGACCGCGGCGACGGTGATGGCGACGGGCTTGCCGATCCGGGAGTACATGCGCACCGGGTAGCGGCTCTCCACCTTGTCGATGTAGAGCACCTCGTTCTCCTCGTACACGGCGAGGTGGACGGTGTGCCCGCAGCTCTCGTTGAGGCGGACCAGGTGGGGGTGGGCGATCTCGCGGACGTCGAGGTTCTCGACGGCCTCCTGGGCGAGCGCGAAGAGCCGGGCGCCGAGCCGGTAGCGCTGGTCGGACTGGCGGTACACCAGGCCGTGTTCGTGCAGGGTGCGCAGCAGGCGCAGAGCCGTGGACTTGTGGACGCCGAGACGTTCGGCGACCTGGCCGAGGTCGGCGGGGCCCTCGGCGAGCAGCGGCAGGATGCTCAGCGCTCGGTCGACGGTCTGGCTCATGGCGTACGTACCTCCTCGGCGGCCCGTGCGTCGGCTTCGGTCCAGCCGGGGCCGAGACGAAGTGTCCCCCAGGCACGGTCGTCGAGAGCGGCGAGCCGGTCGGCGTGCCCCCGGGCGGGGGGCTCGGCGAGGTCGCCGGGGACGGTGAGGGCGGCGGCGGCCGTCAGATGGCCGTGCCGCAGCCGGTCGCGGGCTGACAGGCCGCGCAGGGTGGCGGAGAGGAACCCTGCGGCGAAGGCGTCTCCGGCACCCACGGCCGCGACGACGTCGACCCTGAGGGCCCGCACGAAGGTGGCGTCCCCGGTCCCCCCGGGCGCCTCCTTGTCGAACACGACGGCTCCGCCCCTGCCGTACTTGACGACCAGGACGGCCGGTTCGGGCAGCGCCTCGCGGATCGCGCGCGCTCCGCGCAGGCCCCAGGCGTCGCGCGCCTCGTCGTCCCCGACGAGGACGAGGTCGGCGCCGCGGGCGAGGTCGAGCAGGACGCGCGGCCCCTCGGGGTGGCCGCGCCACAGGGCGGGGCGGTGGTTGACGTCGAAGGAGACGAGGGGGCGGTGGGCCCGGGGGGCGGTCAGCTCGCGCATCAGGTCCAGGCAGCCGCCGGAGAGCGCGGCGGTGATGCCGGACAGATGGAGCACGCGGCCGGAGCGGGCGGCGGCCAGGTCCGTGTTGGTGACCGTCATGGCGGAGGCGGCGGACCCGGCCCGGTAGTAGGCGACCTCGTGGGCGTCACTCGCCCGGTCGCCCGCGGTGCGGAAGTAGACGCCGGTCGGTCGGGCGGGGTCCCTGCGGACGGCGGAGGTGTCGACCCCGTACGCGGTGATCGCCTCCACGAGATGGTCGCCGAACCCGTCGGCGCCGACCCGGCCGACCCAGCGGGCCGGATGACCGGCGCGGGCGAGCACGCAGGCCACGTTCGACTCGGCGCCGCCGATGCCCCGCTCGAACGACGGCACGTCGGCGAGGCGCCCGGCCCGGGTGGGCAGGAAGGTGACCATGGACTCGCCGAGCGCGACCACGTCGACCGCGCCGGTGCCGGCGGCGACACCGGTGCCGAAGCCGTCGTCGAGGCCCGTGCCGGACGGCACGGCACCTTCGGGTCCGTCACTGCTCACGGTGGTCGGGGCTCCTCGCTCTGGCGGCGGTCGGCGGCGCACGGCACCGTTGACCCTGCGTCGGCTGGGATGTTAGACAGCTGTGAACGACATACGCAACGAGCATTGCGCATGATGCAACGCAACCCGACAGGCCGAGGAGGCCCCATGAGCGCCGAGACCGCCGCCGCACCCCTGGCCGCTCTCGCGGCGGAGCGCGTCGACCACCGCTTCAAGGGCCTGCCGCCGGACGCAGGCGGCCTGAGCGTCGGCGAGCTGGCCGCCCAGCGCCGCAACCTCTTCACGGACGGCTTCACCACCCCCGTCCTCGCCCTCTCCGCCGAGCGCCTGACCCACAACCTCGAACTCATGGAGACGTACGCCACCCGGCACGGACTCTCCTTCGCCCCGCACGGCAAGACGTCCATGGCGCCCCGGCTGTTCTGGCGGCAGATCGAGCACGGCGCCTGGGGCATCACCCTGGCGGTCCCCCACCAGGTGCGGGTGGCACGGGAGTTCGGCATCGACCGCATCTTCCTCGCCAACGAGCTCGTCGACCCGGCGGCGCTTCGCTGGATCGCCGCCGAGCTGGCCGCGGACCCGGACTTCGCGTTCCTCTGTTACGTCGACTCGGTGCGCGGGGTGGAGCTGATGGACGCCGCGCTGGCCGGATGCGCCCGCCCGGTGGACGTCGTCGTCGAACTCGCGGCGGGCCCGGGTGCGCGGACCGGCGCGCGGACCGAGGAGGAGTGCGCGGCCGTCGCCGACGCGGTGGCGGCGGCCGGGACGCTCCGGCTGGCCGGCGTCGCCGGGTACGAGGGCGAGGTGCCGGACGCGGACCCCGAGCGGGTGCACGCCTGGCTGCGGCGGCTGACCGGGCTCGCGGCGGCCTTCGACGGCGCCGGACGGTTCAAGGACGTCGACACGATCGTCGTCAGCGCGGGCGGCAGCGCCTGGTTCGACGCGGTCGCCGACGTCTTCGCGGAGATCCCCGATCTCTCGCTCCCCGTCCTGAAGCTGCTGCGTTCGGGCGCGTACGTCTCGCACGACGACGGCCACTACCGCCGGCTCACCCCCTTCACCCGCGTCCCGGGCGAGGGCGCCCTGCACCCGGCGTTCCGCCTGTGGTCCCAGGTCGTCTCGCGACCCTCCCCCGAACAGGCCTTCACCAACGCGGGCAAGCGGGACGCGGCCCACGACCTCGATCTGCCCTTCGCCCAGGTCGTGCGCCGCGGCGGGGACGAGCGGCCGGCGGCCGGCGTCGAGGTGACCAAGCTCTCCGACCAGCACGCCTGGCTGAGCACGGCCCCCGAGGCGGACCTGGAGGTCGGCGACTGGGTCGGCATGGGCCTCTCCCACCCGTGCACGTCCTTCGACAAGTGGCAGCTGATCCCGCTGGTCGAGGCGGACGGCACGGTCGTCGACTACATCCGCACGTTCTTCTAGAGATCCGTTCCTCCGAGACGGGAGACGCCCATGGACGACCTCGCCGACCTGGTCATCCAGGACGCGGACGTCGCCGACGGCAGCGGCGCGCCCTCCTACCGCGCGGACGTGGCGGTCAAGGGCGGCCGGATCGTCGCGATCGTCCGGGAGGCCGCGGCGGCCGGCTGCCAACGGCCGCGCGGCACGAGGGAACTGGACGCCGAGGGCCTGGTCCTGTCCCCCGGCTTCATCGACATGCACGCGCACAGCGACCTCGCTCTGCTGCGGGACCCGGACCACAGCGCCAAGGCCGCCCAGGGCGTGACCCTCGAAGTCATCGGCCAGGACGGCCTGTCGTACGCGCCGGTCGACGACCGCACGCTGGACGAGGTCCGCCGGACGATCACCGGCTGGAACGGCCCCGGCGACGACATCGACTTCGACTGGCGCTCCGTGGGCGAGTATCTGGACCGCCTCGACCACGGCTTCGACGGCCGGGGCATCGCGGTCAACGCCGCCTACCTCGTCCCGCAGGGCACCGTCCGTATGCTCGCCGTCGGCTGGCAGGACCGCGAGGCGACTCCCCAAGAGCTGGACCGGATGCGGCGGTTGGTGGCGGACGGGCTGCGCGAGGGCGCGGTCGGCATGTCCTCGGGGCTGACGTACACCCCCGGGATGTACGCCCGTGACGCCGAACTCACCGCTCTGTGCCGGGTGGTGGCGGAGCACGGCGGCTACTACTGCCCGCACCACCGCTCGTACGGGGCGGGCGCCCTGGAGGCGTACGAGGAGATGGTGGCCCTCACCCGTGAGGCGGGCTGCCCGCTCCATCTCGCCCACGCCACCATGAACTTCGGGGTGAACGAGGGGAGGGCGCCCGAGCTGCTGGCCCTGCTCGACCAGGCGCTGGCACAGGGCGCGGACATCACCCTCGACACCTATCCGTACACCCCCGGGTGCACCACGCTGGCGGCACTGCTGCCCAGTTGGGCGGGCGAGGGCGGCCCGGAGGCGCTGCTCGCCCGGCTGCGGGACGACGACACCGCCGAACGCGTCCGGCACCATCTGGAGATCCTGGGCGCCGACGGCTGCCACGGCGTCCCCGTCGCGTGGGAGACCGTCGAGGTCTCGGGGGTGAACGACCCCGCTCTCGGCGCGTACGTCGGCCGGACCGTCCTGGAGTCCGCCGCCCTGCGCGGCGAGGAACCCTGGACCACCGCCCGGCGGCTGCTGGTCGAGGACCGGCTCGGCCCCACGATCCTCCAGCACGTCGGCCACGAGGAGAACGTCCGGGCGATCATGCGGCACCGCGCGCACACCGGCGGCTCGGACGGCATCCTGCACGGCGCCAAACCGCACCCGCGCGCCTACGGCACCTTCCCGCACTATCTCGGCCACTACGTACGGGAGTCGGGCGTCCTGTCGCTGGAGGACTGCGTCGCCCGTCTCACCGGCAGGCCGGCCGCCCGGCTGCGACTGCCCGACCGGGGCCTGGTCCGTGAGGGGTACCGCGCCGACCTGGTCCTGTTCGACCCGGCGACGGTCGCCGCGGGTTCGACCTTCGCGGCACCGCGCACCCTGCCGACCGGTATCCCGCACGTCCTGATCGACGGGCGGTTCGTCGTCGAGGACGGGCGCAGGACGGATGTGCTCGCGGGACGGGCGGTCCGCCGCACGGCGTGACCGCCCGCCCTCCCGCGGTGTTACGGCTTGGGCAGGACGCACCCGCTCAGGCTCAGGTCGAGCTTGTTGCCGGTCGTGAAGCAGGCCGGGATCTGGTAGGTCTCCTCGGCGTAGTTGATGCCCTGGCGGACGGTGACGGTGCCGTTCGCGTCGACCTCGCACGGGTTGTCCACCGTGCAGCGTTCGCCGTCCTCGTTGCCGGTGTTGTTGACGGCGACGACCTTGCCGGTCGACTGGTCGACGACCGGTGAGCCCGAGGTGCCGCCGATGGTCTGGCAGGCGGAGGTGTAGCGGACCGAGTCCTTCCAGGTCCAGTCACCCTCCTTGAGGCGGTACACGAACCCGTCGACGTTGCAGCTGTAGAGACGCTTCCAGTAGCCGGAGGCCACCGTGATGGCGGTGCCCGCGACCGGGTGCGTGTCCTGCACGGTCAGCGCGCTGATCCCGTACGCGTTCTTGATGGTCGCGTACGTGCTGGTGAGCTGGTAGATCGTGATGTCCGTGTCGGTCATGGTCGAGTACGCGACCTTGCTCGCGCGCAGGGTCGCCACCTTGGTGCCCGCCGAGTTCAGCAGACCGAAGGTACGGCTGGACGACTGACCGACGATCACCTCACCCGGGTCCGGGAAACCGGTCTCCAGGCAGTGCCCGTTGGAGAGCACGAGCGCCGGGTCGGAGTCCGCCGAGTTGGGGAAGCGGATGACCGAACCGGAGCAGTTGCTGAGCGACACGGTCCCGGCGAGGCTGACGGCCTTGAGGGTGGGCGCCACCGCGTGGGGAGCGGGCGCCGCAGGTGCCGCGACCGCGGGTGCCGCGCCCGCCCCGGCCAGTACCAGGGCGAACAGAACGGCGACGAGAGGCTTTCTCATGTGGGGGTCCCCTCTTGCGACTTGGGGCCGCCGGAGGTCGCCCGACGGCCTTCCGCTGACCGGAGGTCTTCCGGCCGTTGTTGTCATGCGCATTGTGAGGGGAGAGGGAGAAGTGAACAAGGAGCGGTTTCCGGCCTGGCGGGGCGGAAACCGCGTACGCCTGGCGGCCCGAGGTGTAGGGAGGGTGGTGGGGCCGGTTCGGGCGGCGCCCTTCAGGGCGTGTCCGGCGGATCACGCCGGAGACGCGGGGCTCGGCACGCCCGGCTGGGGCCGCACGGCACCGTGGGCTTCCTCCGGCCCGCCCCGAACCGATCCGATCCGCCCCGACCCGATCCTCCGGACAGGCCCTAGCCGGACCAGCCTCCGTGCCCGTGGCCGTGCCCGTGCCCGTGGCCGCCGGGCGTGCTCGTGGCCGAGGGTGCCTGGGTGGACTCGGTGGCCGACGGGGCCGCGGTGGTGGCGGAGGCCGTGGGTGCGGTGGACGCGGAGGGCGCGGGATCCGTGGAGGCGGCCGCGGGTGCGGAGGCGGTCGCGGTCGGGCTCGCGGAGGCACTGGCCGTACCGGCGGACGGGGTCGCGCCGGGCAGCGGGGACGTGGCCGGCGGGGCCTGGAGGGGCCGCGCGGAGGCGGTCGCGGCCGAGTCGCCGCCGGCCTCGGCGGGGCCGGCGGCCGGGTGGGCCGGCCGGGTCGTGGACGGGGGTGTGCCGCCCGCTCCCCCGGTCACCCCGGAGTCGAGCGCGCCCACGGTGACGACACCGAGGACCACGACGACGGCAGCGCCCCCTGCCACGGCGAGCCGCCGGTTGTTCCGGCCGCGCCTGCGGTGCCGCATCCGCTCCTGGCGCCCCGCCGGCCCGCCGGGCACGACGGGCAGGACCGAGGTGTCCTCGCCGTCCCTGTACGCCTTCCGCCAGCCGTGCGCCTCGGCGGGATCGGCGTACGCCTCATAGGCCAAAGGTGTCTCCCCGTCGCTCTGCGGGAGGTACACGGTCGGCCGGGCTTCGGGATCTCCGGACTGCCAGGACATGATCGCGCATTGTAGGGACCACCTGGGCGTTCGACGCAGCCGAGGGCCGCGCTCACCGGCACCGACACGTCTCACGTGGTGGAAAACACGCCCCGGCCCGCGACGGGCCGCCGTAAGCTCACGGACATGCAGGTGATCCAGTCCACGAAGCTCGCCAACGTCTGCTACGAGATCCGGGGCCCGGTTCTTGAGGAGGCGATGCGGCTCGAAGCGGCCGGTCACCGCATCCTCAAGCTCAACACGGGCAACCCGGCCGCGTTCGGGTTCGAGTGCCCGCCGGAGATCCTGGAGGACATCCTCCGCAACGTCTCCTCGGCGCACGGTTACGGCGACGCCAAGGGCCTGCTCGCCGCCCGCCGCGCGGTCGTGATGCACAACCAGACCCTCGGCATCGAGACGGACGTCGACCACGTCTTCATCGGCAACGGCGTGTCCGAGCTCATCGTGATGGCGATGCAGGCACTGCTGGACGACGGCGACGAGGTGCTCGTACCGGCCCCGGACTACCCCCTGTGGACCGCGGCGGTCTCCCTGTCCGGCGGCACGGCCGTGCACTACCGCTGCGACGAGCAGTCCGACTGGATGCCCGACCTCGCGGACGTGGAGCGGAAGATCACCGACCGCACCAAGGCGATCGTCATCATCAACCCGAACAACCCGACCGGCGCGGTCTACGACGACGCGATGCTCCGGGGGCTGACGGACATCGCCCGGCGGCACAACCTGCTCGTCTGCTCCGACGAGATCTACGACAAGATCCTCTACGACGGCACCACGCACACCGCGACCGCCAAGATCGCCCCGGATCTGCTCACCCTCACCTTCAACGGCATGTCGAAGGCGTACCGGGTGGCGGGCTACCGGGTCGGATGGATGTCGGTCTCGGGGCCGCGCGCGCACGCCTCCTCCTACATCGAGGGTCTGACGATCCTCGCGAACATGCGGCTGTGCGCGAACATGCCGGGCCAGCACGGCGTGGTGGCGGCGCTCAGCGGACGCCAGACGATCAACGACCTGGTCCTGCCGGGCGGGCGGCTGAAGGAACAGCGGGACGTCGCGCACGAGCTGCTGACCCAGATCCCGGGCGTGACCTGCGTGAAGCCGAAGGGCGCGCTGTATCTCTTCCCGCGCCTGGACCCGAAGGTCTTCAAGGTCAAGGACGACCGGCAGATGGTGCTCGACCTGCTGCGGGCCGAGAAGATCATGGTGGTCCAGGGGACGGGCTTCAACTGGCCCGAGCCCGACCACTTCCGGGTGGTGACCCTGCCGACGGTCGCGGATCTGACGGACGCGGTGACCCGGATCGGCACCTTCCTGGACGGCTACGGCCAGCCGTGACACCGGCGGGACGCGCCCCCGCTCACCCTGCGTGTACGCCGCGTCCCGATATACGAACCAGCTCAACTTTAGACGAAATCCAAGCTAGGATGGCTTCCTGTCAGGCACAGGAGGCCATCCCATGTACGAACCGATCCGCTCGAAGTCGGTCCACACGATGGCCGGCGCCCCCTCCTCGGACTTTCCCCACCGGTCGCGCGAGGAGGAGCTGGACATCCAGCTCGCCGGTCACCTCGCGGCCCTGCTCGCCGTCACGGACGAGATCCGCGCACTCGCCCCGTCCGCCGACCTGGACGCCGGCGCCGAACGGCTCACCGGACAGGTCGCCCGGCTGCGCGGCGGCGCCCCGCTCCGCACACAGGCCTCCTCCCCGGCCGCCCCGGAGCCCGCGGAGTCCCATCTCGCGACCCTCCACCGGCGGGCCCACGCGCTGGCGGGCCGCGCCCTGGTCGTCGCGGCCTCCCGTGCCGACACGGCCGCCGCGATCCTCTCCGCCGAGCGGATGGACGCCCACGCGCCGGCCGCCGAACCCCGCGAGCTCGCCGCCCGCTGACCCCCGGGCCACCCGCCCGAGGCCCCCGCACGGCCCCGGTCCGCGCGTCTTCGAGGACGCCCGGACCGGGTGCCACCCCCACGCCCGCCACCCCGCTCGGGGCTCCGCGCCGGCCGCCGGGGGCCCGCCCGGCAGGTCATAGCGGCACCCCGCCCTCCGGTTGCGTACCGGGACCCGGTGGTCACCTCGCGTTCACCCCCCGAGACCGGGAACGTTGGATTCCGAGGTGCACGCTCCAGGCGTGAGACGCATAGCGGGAATCGTCCTGGCGGTCCTGTTGATCGGCGGAGTGGCAGCAGCCGTCGTCGCGGGCCGCACCGGTCAGGACAAGGGCACGGCAACGAAGACCGTGCACGGAGTGATCGGCTCGGAGAAGGCGGAGTTCTTCTCCGATCCGGCCGTGGTGAAGGCCCTCGCCGCCAAGGGCTACACCGTGAAGACGGAGACCTCCGGGTCCTGGGCCATGGACGGCCTCGACCTCAAGGGGTACGACTTCGCCTTCCCCTCCAGCCAGGCACCGGCCGACGAACTCGCGGACAAGCACCACGTCCGCCAGCCGCTGCCCCGGCCCTTCTACTCGCCCCTCGTCGTGGTGGCCCACCGCAGCGCGGCCGAGGTCCTCGCCGCGAACGGGCTGGCCACCCTCGGCCGGCACACCGGCACCCTCAAGATGGCCGCCTACCTCGACGCGGCCCGGCACGGGCGGACCTGGCAGCAGCTCAAGGGCGCCTCGACGCACGGTGAGCTGACCGGCACGCTGTACATCGCCAGCACCGACCCGGAGACCTCCAACTCCGGCGCGCTCTACCTCGCCGCCGCGTCCTATGTCGCCGACGGCGGGCGCGTCGCCGACGACGACGCGGCCGTCGGCCGCACCGCGTCCCTGATGCACCGGCTCATCAGCGTCCAGGGCGCCCAGCAGTCCAGCACCGACGCCGCGTTCCGCGACTTCGTCAGCGGCGCGGGCAACCCGCTGGTCCTCGTCTACGAGTCACAGGTCGCCGCGCTGCTCGCCGAGGGCCAGGACCCCGGAGACCTCACGGTCCTCTACCCGGACACCACCGCCAACAGCGACCACACGGTCGTACCGCTGACGCCCGCGGGCCGCGCGCTGGGTGAACTCCTCAGCACCGACCCGACGTTGCGCGCACTGGCCGTCCGGCACGGATTCCGTCCGCAGGGGGCGACCGGGGAGTTCACGGCGGCCACCGCCGCCCACGCGGACTATCTCAACCAGAAACTGACCGGCGTCCGGCAGGTGCCCGTGCCCGCCTACAAGGTGCTGCACGAGATGGCGCGCCGGGCCGGGAACTAGGGGGAAACACACATGACCACCGACGACACGTTCACCCTCACACCGCCCGAGGCCGTCGCCCCGGTGCCCCGCGAGAAGGCCGGCGGGCTCGTTCCCGTGGACCCGGGGGTCCAGGAGGACGTGGCGCGCAGGGCCGCGGAGTACATCGGCGGACTGGCCGTCCTGGACGCCCGGTCCCCCGAGTTCGCCGGCAAGGTCGGCGAGATCGCGGGCCTGGGGGCGAGCGAGATGCGCGGCGCCGCCGCCCAGTCCAACCGCATGCTGGAGCGGACGATCCGCAGCCTGCCCTCCACCGGCGAGGACGCCCAGTCGCACGTCGCCGGTTCGCTCGTCGAACTCCGGCGCGTGGTCGAGGACCTGGACCCGCGCGAGTCGTCCGCGAACAAGGGCAGGAAGTTCCTTTCCAGGCTGCCCGGCGGCAACAGGCTGCGCGACCACGTCGCCAAGTACGCCTCCGCACAAGGCACGTTGAACAGAATCGTCGGCTCGCTGCGCGGCGGCCAGGACGAACTGCGCCGCGACAACGCGGCACTTCAGACCGAACGCGTCCGGCTCTGGGAGACGATGGGCAAGCTCCAGGAGTACGTGGTGCTGACCCAGGCCCTGGACACCGCGGCCGAGGCCCACATCGCGGGCGTCGACACCACCGACCCGGCGCAGGCCGACACGCTCCGCTCCGACGTGCTCTTCCCGGTCCGGCAGAAGCACCAGGACCTGCTCACCCAGCTCGCGGTGTGCGCCCAGGGCTATCTGGCGATGGACGTGGTCCGGCGCAACAACGACGAACTCATCAAGGGCGTCGACCGCGCGGCCACCACCACCGTCTCCGCCCTGCGCATCTCCGTGATGCTCGCCTCCGCCCTCGACAACCAGCGCAAGGTCGTCGAGCAGGTCAACGCCCTGCGCGGCACGACGGAGGACCTCATCCGCGGCAACGCCGAGATGCTCGCCACCCAGAGCGGGGAGATCCAGCGCATCGCCGCCGACCCCGCCGTGGGCGCCGAGACCCTGCGCACCGCGTTCCAGGAGATCTACCGCACCCTCGACGCGATCGACACGTACAAGGTCCGGGCGACCGAGACGATGGCCGCGACCGTGGAGTCCCTGACCTCCGAACTCCAGAGCGCCGGAGCCTACTTGGAGCGCAGCAGGACCCGGGGCGCACTGGAGGGCGGACAGGGATGAGAGTCCTCCGGCAGGCGGCCCACGCCGCCGCGGTCCTGCTCGCCGTCACGGCCTGCACGGCCCACGGGGGTACGAAGTCCGGGGACGACGGCGCCCCGCGGCCCGGCACCCTCCGTATCCTCGCCTCCAGCGAACTCGCCGACATGACACCGGTGCTCGACCGGATCCGGCGGGAGACCGGCATCACGGTCAGACCCACCTACATGGGCACCCTCGCCGCCGTGGACCTGATCGCGCGCGGCACGGCGGACGACCGGTACGACGCCGTGTGGCTGTCCTCCGACGCCTATCTGCGCCTGCGCCCCGAGGCCGCGAGGAAGGTCGTCTCCGAGACGCCGGTGATGTCGAGCCCGGTGGCCATCGGCGTCAGACCGGCGACCGTGCGATCCCTCGGCTGGCGACCGGAGGACGTCACCTGGTCCCAGGTGGAGAAGGCCGTGGCCGAGGGAAGGCTCACGTACGGCATGACCGATCCGGCACGCTCCAACTCCGGTTTCTCCACGCTGATCTCGGTGGCCTCCGCGCTGTCCGGCGCCCAGTCCGCGCTCACGGACGCCGACGTGGCCAAGGCGACGCCCAGGCTGCGGGATTTCTTCAAGGGGCAGAAACTGACCTCGGGTTCCTCGGGCTGGCTGGCCACCGCCTACGAGCGGCGCGGCACCGTGGACGCCCTGCTCAACTACGAGTCCGTCCTCACGTCCATGAAGGGGCTGACCGTCATCCGTCCGCGCGACGGTGTGGTGACGGCCGATTATCCGCTCTCCTCCCTCGCCGCGTCCTCCAAGGACACCCGCGACGAGGTCCGGCGGCTCGCCGACGCCCTGCGTACGCCCGCCGCCCAGAAGCTGATCACCGAGCGGACGCACCGCCGCCCGGTCGTCCTCTCCGTCCCCCCTGCGCCCGGACTCGACACCGGACGACGGCGTGAACTCCCCTTCCCCGGAAGCCGGTCGGTCGCGGACCATCTCCTCGACTCCTACGAGAACACGCTGCGCCGGCCGTCCAGGACGGTGTACGTCCTGGACACCTCGGGCTCGATGGACGGCGACCGCCTCGCCCGGCTCAAGAAGTCCCTCGGCGATCTGACCGGCGACTTCCGCGACCGGGAGGAGGTGACGCTGATGCCGTTCGGCTCACAGGTCAAGAGCGTGCGCACCCATGTGGTCCGCCCCGAGAACCCGAAGGCCGGGCTCGACGCGATCCGCCGGGACACCCGCGCCCTGAGCGCCGACGGCGACACCGCGATCTACACCTCACTGGAGAAGGCCTACGAGCATCTGGGCACCGACGACGACACGTTCACCTCGATCGTGCTGATGACGGACGGCGAGAACACCAGGGGCGCGAGCCCCGCCGACTTCGACGGCTTCTACCGCCGACTGCCCGGCGGGCAGCGGGAGATCCCGGTCTTCCCCATCCTGTTCGGCGACTCCGACCGGGGCGAGCTCCAGCGCATCGCCGACCTGACCGGCGGCCGCCTCTTCGACGCCCGGAAGGGCTCGCTCGACGGCGCCTTCGAGGAGATCCGTGGCTACCAATAGGGCTCTCGCCTTCCTCGAATCGCGCAAGAACCTCACCGGCAGCGCGTGCGGCATCGCCGGGCTCGCGCTGACCTTCACCGGTCTGGCGGGCCCGTACTGGCCGGTCGTCGTCGCGGGTCTGTACGGCGCGGGCGCGCTGATCGCGCCCCCGGAGCGTCCGGCCCCGCCCGACTTCCCGGACCCCTCCGCCCAACTGGCCGCCCTGCGAACGGACTTCGGCAAGCTGCGCGCGTATCTCGACGGTGTCGAGCTGCCCCCGGCGGCGGCCGGGCGGCTCACCGAGCTGACCGAGGTCCTCACCGCCCTGCTCGATCCGGGCTGGGTCGCCGAGATCCTCGCCCAGGACCCCGAGGGCGTGCACGCCCTGTCGCGCGCGGTGCGCCAGGACATCCCGGAGGCGGTCGACACCTTCGTCCGCACCCGGTGGTGGACCCGGCTGGCGCCCGGCGCCGAACCGCCGGAGCGCCATCTGGAGCGCCAGCTCACCGTGCTCCAGGAGGAGTCGGACCGACTGGCGGCGGCCCTGCGCGAGACGGAGGCACGGCGCCAGGAGTCCCACACGCGCTACCTGGAGGACCGCGGCCGCTCCCAGTGACCGGGCCGCGCTCGGCCGCCGTGACCGCGGCCGGTGCGGGCGAACCGGGTCCGCCCGCACCGGCGGCCCCCGCTCACGCGTTCGCCACGATCACCACCAGGATCACGACGACCAGGATCAGCAGCGCCACCTTCAGCCCGGTGGGCCAGGGCTCCCCGGGCGGCGGCACGGGTGGCCCCGGCCGGGGCGCGCCGGACCCCGGGACCGCCGTCGGGACGTTGAACACGTCGTGCCCGGTGAGCCCCGCCCGGGTGCACCAGGGGCACGCGGTCAGATGCGAGCCGAAGGCGTGCAGCGGGCGGGCCGGGCAGACCCGTACCAGCCCGCGCTCCTTGTCCAGCGCGCGCAGCCACGCCTCCGCGTTCGGCCGGGTGGCGGGGTCGTGCACGCCGGAGCCGAAGGCGGTGCGGGCCAGCGTCAGGAGTTCGGGCGGGAGCACCGAGGGGTCGATGGTGCCGCGCGGCATGATGACCCGCTCGGGGCGCACGACGTAGGAGATGCTGGCGGCGATGTTGTCCTTGACGGTCGACTCGGAGGCGCTGTCGTGCGGGACGCCGCCGAAGGGGTGGTTCCCTGCGGTCAGCAACTGGTAGACGAGGACCGCGAGGGCGAACTCGTCGGTGGCGCGGGTGGCGGGGCCGCCGGCCTGCCGCTCGGGCGACGAGTAGTCGGTGGTGTGCATCAGACAGGGGAAGAGTTCCCCGGTCACCGGGTCCTTGAAGGCGATGGAGTCGCAGTCGAGGAAGGTGACGAAGCCGTTGGCGTCGACGACGACGTTGCTGCTGGAGAAGTCACCGATGACGAGATCGTCGTAGTGCATGCGGGCGGTCATGAAGGCGAGGTTCCAGGCCACGCCGAGCAGGAAGCGCCAGTCGGCCCGGTCGCCGAACAGCTTGAGGCGCTGGGCGCGGGTGAACAGGCCGATCAGCTGCACGTGCTGGGGCTCGCCGAACCTCCGCATGGCGTAGCCGAGGAACTCGCCCTTCGGACCGCGTGCGAGCGCGGTCGGCCAGGCCAGCTCGGGCGGCTGGGAGGCATCGGTGGGGCGGGTCACCAGCGGTGACATGGTCAGCATCCGCTTCAGCCGCAGCTCCTCCTTGGGACCCGGCGCCTCGCGGTACAGCTTGACGACGATGCCGTCGTCGCCGACGACCGGGAACACCGCCGCCTGCCCGCCGCCCTTGAGGGGCAGCTCGGCGAGCGTGACCGGCTTGCCGTCGAGGAACACGGTGCGGCCGCTCATGGCCGCGCCTTGAGCACGGCCCGCAGCAGGGTCTTGTCGTCGGCGTTCAGGGCGGTGAGCCGGTCCGACCTGAGCAGGGTCCCGAGGCCTTCGTGGGCGCTCGCGGTCACCGGTCCCGGCACGTCCAGGGAGCGGAACACGGCCTCGGCGAACGACGTGTTCGGGGACAGCGCGCCGCCCGTGGTCCGGTTGAGCGCGGCCTGCGCCAGTCCGTCGGTGGACAGCAGCACCCCGTCGATCCCGGCGTCCGAGACACAGTCGGTGTGGACCCAGCGGGCCGCGTCGGGCGAGGTCAGGAACACCGTCTCGTTGCTGTACTCGCTGGCCTCGGCGGGCTGCGGCAGCAGATGGAACTGCCGTTCACCGTCCTCCGTACCGGCGCGCAGGACGACGAATCCGTCCCCCACGGACAGATGGGCGAGCCAGCCCGGCGCGAGCACGACCACGGTGAGCGTGGTCGCGAAGTCCGCCGCCTCCGGGCCGGTCCGGTCCAGGAACACCTTACAGACGTCGTGGAAGGCGTCCCGCATGAGCTCGCGCACGGCCTGGCCGGGACGCCGGTCCGCCGCGGTGGCGGCCCGGCGTGCGAAGTGCTCGGTGGCCAGCTCCACCGCGAGCCGGGCCCCCTCCTCGGAGCGCGGCCTGCTGCCCGCGCCGTCGGCGACGGCGAGGACGGCCACGGACGGCGTCACCGTGTACGCGCAGGCGTCCTGGCAGGGCTGCCCCTGGCGGCGGTGCCGGTATCCCTCGACGCTCATCCCGTGGATCCGCCACGGCGTCTCCCGCTCGTCGACTGCGGTCATGAGTCAGGCATCCCATCGGGTCATCGGTCACGATTCCCAGGCCGGGCGCTGTGTCTTGAACTGGCTGAAGATCTTCTCGAAGACCTCGTCGCCCGCGCCCTTCTGCTCGGCGTTGGCGCTCGCGGACATCATCTGGAGCAGTTCGCGGAACGGGAATCCCTGGAGCCGGGCGTTGAACTTCGGCGCGAACGACCGGAGCACCTGCTCGCCCCGGTCCGTGATGCCGCCGACCCCGATCGCGTACAGCCGGAAGCGGCGGGCCTGCTGCTCGTCGGCGAGCACCGGGATCAACCGGTGCCAGGAGTCGGTGAGATGACCGGTGGCGTCGGTGGGAAGTCCGTCGGTGACGAGGCAGATCTGCGGCCGGTAGTACTGAAGTCCGGAGGCGCGCAGTTCGGCCTTGCGGGCGGCGATGATGTTCATCGACAGTTCGAGGGCCTCGGTCATCAGGGTGACCCCGGCGGCGGCGAGCTGCGGCGGGTGGAACATGTGCGCCGGCACGAAGGGGCTCACCGGGGCACCCGGGGCCAGGAGTTGGGGACCGCGCCAGGCGGCGACGCCCTGGCCGCCGAAGGTCACCAGGGCGACCTCGACGCTGTAGCTGAGGCTGACGTCGTCGTGCAGTTCCCGGGTCCACTCCGCGAGCGCGTTGTTGAGCGTCTGGATGGGCTGGCCCGCCATGGAACTGGAGATGTCGAGGCACAGGACGAGCGGCAGCCGCTGCGCGTTGTTCTCGAACTCGATGTCGGCGTATTCCGCCGGCAGGGTGGGCGGGTAGTCGCTGTGCATGAGGATCTCTCCTGGTCTCAGGGCCGGGCGGCTTCGGCGTGCCGTCCGGGCATGGGCGGGAACGCGTAGAGGACGTCGGAGTCCCGCTCCCCCGCCTCGGTGACATCGACGAGTCCCCCGGGCGCGGGCGGCGGGCGGTCCGGCTCGGCCCACACCGCCCGGTACAGCACGTGGTCCACCTCGACATAGCCCTGCGGGTGCAACTCGGTGCGGACGACGGCGGGCCGGGCGGGCCCCGGTACGGCGCCGACCCGCCGTCCGTGGCTCCGGGCCGCCGGTGTGGCCCGGAGCCGGGTGGTGGCCTCGTCGGGCACATGCGTACGGGGACGGGATCCGGCCGCGCCGGTCACGCGGGTACGGGTGGTGGGCTCGTCGGACACGCGGGTACGGGTGGTGGCCTCGTCGGACACGCGGGTACGGGTGGTGGCCTCGTCGGACACATGGGTACGGGGACGGCCGCGGGGCCGGGGCGCCGAGGCGGCCGGTACGGCTCCGACGCCGGGCGCGGCGAGCGAGCGCCGGGAGAGGCTGCCGACGGCGACGGACCGGGCGGAGCGGCGGATCAGGAAGAGGAGCAGGCCGAGCAGGAGGACGAGCGCCGCGCACAGGACGGTGAGCACCTGGGTGGCGGTGTCCCAGCCGGAGTCGGTGGCATCCGTGTGGTCCGGGCCGGTGCCGTCGGCGTTCGCGTTCTCCTGGTTCTTGGCGGCGGTGGTCTCCGCCGTGGGGGTCGAGGTGGCGGACGAGCCGCTCCCGGGACCGCCGACGGTGTACGTGTGCCGGGAGAGGTTCTCGGCCAGGTTCGCGTCGATCAGCTGGCGTCCGGTCAGCGAGCTCTTGCCGAGCCGGACGCACAGGTCCTTGGGGTTGCCGGTGTGGCAGGCCCCGAGGCCGGTCAGCTCCTTCACGGCCTCGGGCGTCAGCCGGTCGATGCGGGCGTCGTCCGCGACGAGTCTGCCCTTGCCGTCCGCCAGTACGAGGAGCGCCGATCCTCCCGGGCCGGTGTGGACGCCCGACGGCACCTCGACCAGGAGTCTGTAGCTCTGGGCCGCCAGCGTCTGTTCGAACTCCTTGCGGCTGTCGGCCCTGCCGTCGAACGCCAGCTTCTGGTCGAGGGTGACGCGGACGGTTCCCTCGTCGACCACGCCGGCCCAGCAGCCGAGGTGCTGTTCGAAGGTCGGCCCGCACGGCTCGCCGGCCGCTGCCGCGGGCACCGCGGGGGCGAACGCGGCCAGGAGTCCGGAAAGCATCAGGAAGGAAAGCCGCCGCATGAAAAGACCCCCCGTGGCCCTAAGAAAAACACCCCCGTGGCCTGGAAAGGCACGCACCCATAGTGGCGGAAAGCCGCGGTCGCCCGTAAGGGTTTGGGGAATGCGGCGGTGTTCACTTCTACAACTCGAACACCTGATGGCATCGGGTGAACATCTGTCTCGCCCGTTCCACCCAATCGCTGGCCAAAGCATCGAAATCTGTTTGCGTCATACGGCAGGTCAGGGGAAGGTCGCACACTCCCGCGAGACAGGGGCGCGGCCCCCGTACGTCCCAGACGGACAGCATGGGACGGAGCTGTTCGGTGTTCCACGCGTTCGACGCGGCGGCGGCGAGGGCCAGTTGGTCCTTGCGCAGGAAATGCCCGTCCGTGGCGAAAGCGACGAGCAGCCGCTTGGTCGTCATGAACCGGACGGTAACCATCCGTCCCGTTTCCTCGATGTCGCATCGCATGGAGACGGAAACCGTGTCGGTCTCCGTGGGGAAATTGCGTCCGGCCACCCAGTTCTGCACCAGCTGCCGCCAGTGCGTTCCGATTTCGAGGATCTCCCGGCCCCGGCCCGGAAAGGAGTCAGGCGTCGCCACGGCCCACCGCCTCGGCGACCATCGCGTCGGTCAGTCCGGCGTCGAGCAGTGCCTGGGCGTGCGACAGCAGACAGGAGGGTACGGACACGCTGGTGCTCTCCTTGCGGCGCTTGATCAGGTCCTGGGTGCGCGCCTTGATGCTGTGGGCGACGGTGGGCGGCGGCCAGTCGGCCCGGCGGGGCTCCTGCTCCAGCAGCCCGGCCAGGAGCCGGTCCAGCCGGGGCCGGTCCTCGGGGCGCTTCGCCAGACAGCGGGCGACCAGGTCCCGCATCGGCCCGTCGATGCCGTCGAGTTCGGGTTCCTCGAAGGCGACGCGGTAGCGGACGGCCTCTCCGCTGCCGTGCGGCGGCCGTCCGGTGAGCGCGTACACCAGGACCCCGCCGAGGGAGAAGACATCGCTCTCCGGGCCCACCGCGGCGCCCCTGATCTGCTCGGGCGACATGAAGGGCGGGGTGCCGACGACGACGCCGACCTGGGTGAGGCCGGGGGCGCCGTCCACACGGGAGATCCCGAAGTCGATGACGCGCGGCCCGTCCGCGGCGAGGAGCACGTTGGCCGGTTTGAGGTCCCGGTGCACCACGCGGGCCGCGTGGATGGCCTGGAGCGCCTCGACCAGGCCGGCGCCGAGCCGGCGCACCTGCGGCTCGGGCAGCGGCCCGTCGGCGTGGACCGCCTCGGCGAGCGAGGGACCGGGCACGTACAGGGTTGCCAGCCACGGCAGTTCGGCCTCGGTGTCGGCGTCGACCACCGCCGCGGTGTAGGCGCCACTGACCACGCGGGCCGCCGCGACCTCGCGTGCGAAACGCTCCCGGAACTCGCCCTCCGCGGCCAGTTCGGGCCGCACCACCTTGACCGCGACCTCGCGCCCTGCGGGCGAGCGGCCGAGATACACCCATCCCATGCCACCGGAGCCGAGCCGGCCCACGATCCGGTACGGACCGATCTTCATGGGGTCGCTGACAGGCGTACGCACCCCGCCCACCTCATTTCGGGTCCAGTGCAGGATGTCAGGAGTGTCCCTCGAAACCGGCGCTTTTTCAGCCGTTCCGGCACGGGCGGGGCACAGGGCACGAAAAAGCCGGGGTTCCGCACGGATGTGCGCGGAACCCCGGCGGGCGCGGTCACCGCGGCCGACGCCGCATCGGTCGCAGGTCAGGGCAACTCGGGTCGGCCGCGGAGCGGTTGGGGGCCTCAGCCCAGGCGCTGCACCAGAGCGCGGTACTCGTCCCACAGCTCCTTGGGCGTGTGATCGCCGAAGGTGTTGAGGTGGTCGGGGACCAGGGCGGCCTCCTCGCGCCAGACCTCCTTGTCGACCGTGAGCAGGAAGTCGAGGTCGGCGTCGGCCAGTTCGAGACCGTTCGTGTCGAGGGACTCACGGGTCGGCAGGACGCCGATCGGGGTCTCGACGCCCTCGGCGCTGCCGTCGAGGCGCTCGACGATCCACTTCAGGACACGGCTGTTCTCGCCGAAGCCCGGCCACACGAACTTGCCCGCGTCGTTCTTGCGGAACCAGTTCACGTAGTAGATCTTCGGGAGCTTCGCCTGGTCCTTGTCCTTGGCGACGTCGACCCAGTGGCCCATGTAGTCGCCCATGTTGTAGCCGCAGAACGGCAGCATGGCGAAGGGGTCGCGGCGCAGTTCGCCGACCTTGCCCTCGGCGGCGGCGGTCTTCTCGGAGGCGACGTTCGCGCCGAGGAAGACGCCGTGGTTCCAGTCGAAGGACTCCGTCACCAGCGGGACGGCGGTGGCGCGGCGGCCGCCGAAGAGGATCGCCGAGATCGGCACGCCCTTGGGGTCCTCCCACTCGGGCGCGATGATCGGGCACTGCGAGGCGGGGGTCGTGAAGCGGGCGTTGGGGTGCGCGGCGGGCGTGGCGGACTCCGGGGTCCAGTCGTTGCCCTTCCAGTCGGTCAGGTGTGCCGGAGTCTCCTCCGTCATGCCCTCCCACCAGATGTCGTTGTCGTCGGTCAGCGCGACGTTGGTGAAGACGGAGTTGCCCCACAGCGTCTTCATGGCGTTGGCGTTGGTGTGCTCGCCGGTGCCGGGCGCGACGCCGAAGAAGCCGGCCTCGGGGTTGATCGCGTAGAGGCGGCCGTCCTCGCCGAACCGCATCCAGGCGATGTCGTCACCGATGGTCTCGACCGTCCAGCCGGAGATCGTGGGCTCCAGCATGGCGAGGTTGGTCTTGCCGCAGGCGCTCGGGAAGGCGGCGGCGACGTACTTCGACTCGCCCTGCGGCGGCGTCAGCTTGAGGATCAGCATGTGCTCGGCGAGCCAGCCCTCGTCGCGCGCCATCACGGAGGCTATGCGCAGGGCGTAGCACTTCTTGCCGAGCAGGGCGTTGCCGCCGTAGCCGGAGCCGTACGACCAGATCTCACGGGTCTCGGGGAAGTGGGAGATGTACTTCGTGGAGTTGCACGGCCACGGCACGTCCGCCTCGCCCTCGGCCAGCGGCGCTCCGAGCGTGTGCACGGCACGCACGAAGAAGCCGTCGGTGCCGAGCTCGTCCAGGACCGGCTGTCCCATCCGGGTCATGGTGCGCATGGACACGGCGACGTAGGCGGAGTCGGTGATCTCGACGCCGATCGCGGAGAGGTCCGAGCCGAGCGGGCCCATGCAGAACGGGACGACGTACATCGTCCGGCCGCGCATCGAGCCGCGGAAGACGCCCTGCTCACCGGAGAAGATCTCCCGCATCTCGGCGGGGGCCTTCCAGTGGTTGGTCGGGCCCGCGTCCTGCTCCTTCTCGGAGCAGATGAACGTCCGGTCCTCGACCCGCGCGACATCGGTCGGGTCGGAGGCGGCGTAGTAGGAGTTGGGGCGCTTGATCGGGTCGAGCTTCTTGAAGGTGCCCTTGCGGACGAGTTCCTCGCTCAGTCGCTCGTACTCGGCCTCGGATCCGTCGCACCAGACCACACTGTCCGGCTCGGTCAGTTCGGCGATCTCGTTGACCCACGAGATCAGTTCCTTGTGGTTGGTCGGGACGGGAGCCGCGATGTCGCGCGCCACGATTGCTCCTAAATGAGGGGTTTTGTTGTTGTGCCCCGTGGGGGCTGCGACCCGGATGCTTCTCGATGACTGGACCTCTGGCGCTCATCCGGTGCCGACCGCACTCATTTGATGATCGGACCGAACCGCGCATATGTCCAGAGAGCCTCACACTTGAGCGGAGTGAGCATCGCCACTTCCCGGAAGGTTTCCGCCCGCTCACTCCGGGTTCATCACGGGTACCCCGGCGGCGCCCCCCCGGTAGGGTGAGATCATGGCCACTCTTGCCCGCCGCTTACGTGGGACTGACGCCTAACTTACGGTTCCGTAGGTACGATTCGCCCCATGACTGCGTCCGTCCCCGACGCGCCCACGGACTCGCCGGCCGCCGGCCGGACGCCCGTCGCGCACTCCCTGTCGGAAGAGATCAAGCCCAAGCTCCGCGGCTGGCTGCACCTCGGCATGTTCCCGGCCGCCCTCGTCTCCGGACTGGTCCTCACGGCACTGGCGGACTCGACCCGCGGCCGGATCGCCTGCGGGGTCTTCGCCCTGACGGCCTGCCTCCTGTTCGGAGTGAGCGCCCTCTACCACCGCGGCGACTGGAGCCCGCGCATGGACGGCGTCCTGCGCAGACTCGACCACGCGAACATCTTCCTGATCATCGCCGGCACCTACACGCCGCTGACCCTGCTCCTGCTGCCCGACGCCAAGGGCCAATGGCTGCTGTGGAGCATCTGGGCCGCGGCGGCGGCGGGCATCGTCTTCCGGGTGTTCTGGGTCGGCGCGCCACGCTGGCTCTACACGCCCTGCTACATCGCCATGGGCTGGGCGGCCGTCTTCTTCCTGCCCGACTTCATGCGCACGGGCGGCATCGCCGTCCTGGTCCTGGTGATCGTCGGCGGACTGCTCTACAGCGCCGGCGGTGTGATCTACGGGATCAAGCGCCCCAACCCGTCACCGCGCTGGTTCGGCTTCCACGAGGTCTTCCACTCCCTGACGCTGGCGGCCTTCATCGTCCACTACGTCGGCATCTCCCTGGTGGCCTACCAGCACGGCTGATCCTCCGGCGTCGACCCATCCCTCCCCTCAGTGGCCGCGGCTCCCCAGCCGCGGCCACTGCTCGTTCCACGCCACCGAAAGTCACCATCGATTGACAGTATCTAGCTTTTGGGAGTTACTCTCATTTCATGGTGACTCCCACGAACGACGGCGCCGTTCGGCGCGATCCCCGGCGCTGGTGGGCCCTCGGGGCCCTGGTCGCGAGCATGCTGGTGCTCGGCTTCGACATGACGATCCTGAACGTGGCCCTGCCGACGATGGCCCGGGACCTCGGCGCGTCCACCGGTCAGCAGCAGTGGATGGCGGACGCCTACGTCGTCGTCTTCGCCTCGCTGATGCTCCCGGCCGGCCTGCTCGGCGACCGCTTCGGACGGCGCCGGATGCTCATCACCGGCCTCGCGGTCTTCCTCGCCGGCTCCCTGGCGGGCTCCCTCGTCGACGACGTCACCTGGGTGATCCTCGCCCGCGCCCTGATGGGCGTCGGCGGCGCGCTGGTGATGCCGCTGGCCCTCGCCGTACTGCCCTCGCTGTTCGGACCCGACGAACGCACCAGGGCCGTCGGCGCCGTCTCCGCCGCCTCCGCGCTCGGTCTGCCGCTCGGCCCGATCATCGGCGGCTGGCTGCTGAACCACTTCTGGTGGGGATCGGTGTTCCTGGTCAACGTGCCGATGGCCGCCATCGGCATCACCGCCTGCGTCCTGCTGCTCCCCGAGACCCGGGACCCCGCCGCGCCCGAGGTCGACGCCCTCTCCACCGCGTTCACCGCGGTCGGCCTCGGCGTCCTCGTCTACGCGATCATCGAAGCCCCGTCCCGCGGCTGGGGCGACCCGCTCGTCCTCGGCTGCTTCGCCGCCTCCGCCGCCCTGATCACCCTGCTCGTCGTCCGCGAACGCCGCAACCCGCGTCCGATGCTGGACCTCGCCCTGCTCGGCCGGCGCGGCTTCCTGCTCAACACCCTCGCCGCGACGCTCGTCATGTTCATCCTGTCCGGCCTGATGTTCGTGCTGCCCCAGTACCTCCAGGCGGTCCTCGGCCACGACGCCCTCGCGACCGGCGTGCGCATGCTGCCGATGATGGGCGGACTGCTGATCGCCTCCCGGGGCGCGCAGCCGCTGGTGGCCAGGTTCGGAGCCCGCGCGGTGATCGGCGCGGGCCTCCTCGTCCTCGCCCTCGCCGCGTTCCTCGGCAGCCGCACGACCGTCGACGACGGATACGGCGCCACCGCCCTGTGGCTGTCCGTCGCCGGTCTCGGCTTCGGTTTCGCCGTCGTGCCCGCCATGTCCGCCGCCCTCGGCGCGCTCCCCGGCGACCGGGCCGGCAGCGGCTCAGGTCTGCTGATGACGGTCCGCCAGGTGGGCGGCGCGATCGGCATCGCCCTGCTCGGCTCCCTGCTGGCGAGCACCTACGCCGACCGCCTCGACACCTCCGCGCTGCCGCCAGCCGCCGCGCGGGCCGCCGACGGCTCGGTGGTCGGCGCCCACGTCGTCGCCGGCCGGCTCGGCGACCGGGCCCTCGAAGCCTCCGCGAACGCCGCCTACATCCACGGCATGGACCTGGTCCTCCTGGTCAGCGGGATCGCCGCGCTGGTCACCGCGCTGCTGGCGGCGGCGCTGCTGCCGAGCCCGCGGCAGCCCGCCCCGGCGCGGCGGGAGGACACCGGCATGGCCCCGGCCCCGGCGGATGCCGGACAATAAGGGGTATGGCCGCCACCGCACAGACCTCCGCTCCCGCCGCGGAACCCCAGCCGGGGCTCCGCGAGCGGAAGAAGATCAAGACCCGCATCGCGATCCGCGAGGCGACGTACCGGCTGATCGAGCGGCAGGGGTACGACGGCACGACGATCGAGCAGATCGCGGAGGCGGCCGAGGTCTCCCCGTCCACGGTGTTCCGCTACTTCCCGACCAAGGAGGACATCGTCCTCACGGACGAGTACGACCCGCTCCTCGAACAGGAACTGCGCGAACGCCCCGCGGACGAGCCGTGGTTCGACTCCCTGCGCCATGTGCTCGGCAAGGCCGTCGGCCTGGGCGATTCCGAGGACGCCCGGGTCAGCCGGCTCCGGACGCAGCTCATGGCCGAGGTCCCCGCGGTGCGGTCCCGGATGATGGAGAGCGCGTCCGTCACCGGACGGCTGCTGAGCCGGGCCGTCGCGGAGCGCACCGGCCGGGACCCCGACAGCCTGGAGGTCCGCGTCTTCGCGATGGCCCTGATCGGCGGTCTGATGGAGGTCTCCCTCTACTGGGCCGACAACGGCCACCGGGACGACTTCGCCGAGCTCGTCGACCGCGCGGTGGACGTCCTGGAGCACGGTCTGCCACCGCGAAACCCGGAGGCCCCGGGAGCACCCCGCGTGACATCCTGACCGCGTGAACGGACCCGAGATCCACATCGAATTCGCCCCCGAACTGGGGCTGTTCGTCCCGCACGCCCGCCGCGCCCAGGCCACCCCCGTCGGCACCGACGGCTCGTCCACCCTCGGCCATGTCGTCGAGTCGCTGGGCGTCCCGCTCACGGAGGTCGGCGCCCTGGTCGTGGACGGTCACGAGGTGCCCTTCTCGCACATCCCGGCGGCGGGCGAGTCCGTGCGGGTCCACGCCGTCGAACGCCCGCAACGGGTGCCCGGCGCGCCGCTGCGCTTCCTCCTGGACGTCCATCTCGGCACCCTCGCCCGCCGGATGCGCCTGCTGGGCGTCGACACGGCGTACGAGTTCACCGACATCGGCGACCCGGCCCTCGCCGCCCGTTCGGCGGCCGAACGTCGCGTCCTGCTCAGCCGCGACCGCGGGCTGCTGCGGCGCCGCGAACTGTGGGCCGGCGGCTTCGTCTACAGCACCCGCCCCGACGACCAACTCCGCGACGTACTGGGCCGGTTCGCCCCCGAGCTTCGGCCCTGGACCCGCTGCACGGCGTGCAACGGCCTGCTCGCCAAGGCCACCAAGGAGCAGGTCGCCGACCAGCTGGAGAGCGGCACGCAGCGCTCGTACGACGTCTTCGCGCAGTGCGCCGAATGCGGGCGCGCCTACTGGAAGGGCGCGCACCACGACCGGCTGGAGACCGTCGTGGAACGCGCCCTCGCGGAGTTCGGAACCTGACGGACGGGCCCGCCGGAACCCTCACCTCCCGCCCGGCCGCCCTACGCGTTCGGGGCGTTCAGCACCACGCGGAGCCGTTCGGGATCGGTCGTCGGGGCGTCGCAGACGAATCCGCGGCAGACGTACGCGGTCGGCTTCCCGTCCACCGCCGGCCGGCCGGCGAGCAGCGGCAGCTCGTCACTGCCCGGCTCCCCCACCGCCACCACGGTCCCCGGCATGGTGCCCAGAAGTGCCGCCCGCCGCAGGGCCGTCGTGTCCGGGTGGCCTCCCTCGCCGACCACCGCGACCTCACGGGGACCGTCGAGCAGCGCCTCGGCCACCGCGAGCCCCCACCCGATGAAGCGGGGCGCCCGGGGCCCGAGCGCCTTCACGACACCGAGCGCCCGCTCGGCGGCGGTGCGATGGGGTTCCGCGCCGGTCTGCGCGCTGTACGAGAGCAGCGCCCCGGCCGCCGCGCTCCAACCCGAGGGCGTGGCGTTGTCGGTGGGGTCCTGCGGTCGGCGGATCAGCCGCTCCGCGTCGGCCGCCGTGTCGTAGAGCGCACCCGACTCGGCGTCCGTGAACTGCGCGAGGACATGGTCGAGCAGGAACCCGGCGAACTCCAGCCAGACCCCTTCCCCGGTCACCGACGTCAGCGCGAGGAAGCCCTCGGCGACGTCCGCGTAGTCCTCCAGCACACCCGCGTGCGCGCCGGCCCGGCCGTCCTTGCTCGTCCGGACCAGCCGCGCCCGGTCGTCCATGTGCAGTCGTACGAGGAGGTCGGCGGCGCCGATCGCGGCCTCCACCAGATCGGGGCGGCCGAAGTAGGCTCCCGTCTCCGCGAGGGCGGCCACCGCGAGCCCGTTCCAGGCGGCGACCACCTTGTCGTCGCGCCCGGGGGCCGGCCGCCCGTCCCGTGCCGCGAGCAGCCGCTCCCGCACGGAGGCGATCCGCTCCGCGTCGAAGACGCCTTCCTGCTGCGGGAGCTGGAGCACGGAGGCGCCCTCCTCGAAGGTGCCCTCCTCGGTGACCCCGAAGTACCGCGCGGCGAGTTCGGCGTCCGCCTCACCCAGCACCTCGCGCAACTGCGCGGGCGTCCAGACGTAGTACGCGCCCTCGACGTGCCGGCCGCCACCGTCGTCGCTGTCGGCGTCGAGCGCGGAGGCGAACCCGCCCTCGGCGGTGCGCAGTTCACGAACCATGAAGTCCGCGGTCTCCAACGCGACCCGCCGCGCGAGCCCGGACCCGGTGGAACGCCAGAGATGCGCGTAGGCCCGGCAGAGAAGCGCGTTGTCGTAGAGCATTTTTTCGAAGTGCGGGACCACCCAGTCGCGGTCGACGGAGTAGCGGGCGAAGCCACCGCCGAGCTGGTCGTACAGACCGCCGCGCGCCATCCGCTCACAGGTGTCCACGGCCATCTGAAGGGCGCCCTCGGAGCCGGTCCTGGCGTGGTGGCGCAGCAGGAACTCGATCACCATGGACGGCGGGAACTTGGGCGCGCCGCCGAAGCCGCCGCGCGCGGCGTCGTAGTCCCGGGTGAGCCCGAGCAGCGCGCCGGCCAGGTCCTCCTCGCCCGGCACCTGACTGTCCCCGAAGGACATCTCCCGCTCGGCGAGATCCCGCGTGATCTTCCCCGCGACCTCGGCCACCTCGTCCCGCCGGTCCTTCCAGGCGGCCGAGACGCCCTCCAGGACCTGACGGAAGGAGGCCATGCCGTGCCGGGGCTGGGGCGGGAAGTAGGTGCCGAAGTAGAAGGGCTCGGCGTCCGGGGTGAGGAACACGGTCATCGGCCAGCCGCCCTGCCCGGTCGCCGCCTGCACCGCCTCCATGTAGACGGCGTCGACGTCGGGCCTCTCCTCGCGGTCGACCTTGACGCTGACGAAGTGTTCGTTCAGATAGGCGGCCGTCGCCTCGTCCTCGAAGGACTCGTGTGCCATGACATGACACCAGTGACAGCTGCTGTATCCGACGCTCAGCAGAACGGGCCGGTTGCTTCCGCGGGCCTCCTCGAAGGCCTCGGCCGACCACGGCCACCAGTCGACGGGGTTGTCGGCGTGCTGGAGCAGATACGGGGACGTCTCATGGGCCAGTCGGTTCACCCTGCCACTCTCCCACGGCGCCCGCGAGGGCACGGAAGCGCAGGTTCACCAGGCGCGCCCCCGCTGGGCGTCCTCCCGCCGACGACACGATGCGCGACCAGAGTGCTCGATACCCCGGAGCCCGTTCCTGCGGTAGCCGCTCATCGCGATGGCCGCCGCCGCGACGAGAAGCGAGCGCCAGTCGCTCGTCTCGAGTGCCTGCCGCCGAAATGGACGTCACGGCGGCAGGCACAGGAACTCGGCCGGGTTCACGGACGGATTCGACGCCCCTCGGCAGAACAGCCTGGGACGGGAGCCGGACGCCTCATCTCGCCAGGAAGCTGTTCAGAGCCTTGCTGCGAATGGCCCGCGTCGCTGCCAGCTGGTCCAGCAACCGCCGTTCATGGGCGTCGAAGCTCGCCATCGCTTCGCCGATGGACCGTTGGGTGTCGAGATCGGGCAGGGCGACTGGCAGCATGCCGAGCACTTCGAGCGAGACGGTCCGCAGCGCCAGACTCCCGGTCGAATGCGTGTCGAGCCACTCCCTGGCTTCGGGGCTGCGCAGGAACGCCGCCAGGTATTGAGAGTCGACGATGTAAGGAGGACTGATGACGAAACAGCCAGTTCCGCAGATCCAGCCCTGCTGTTCATCTCCGACCACGGCGCACCGCCCTAGATCGCCCCGGCGGGCGACCACGACGTCGCCCCGATTCAACCGGAAGCGGTCCAGCCGTTCGGCATGCTGCTCGGAGATGTGCTTGATGCCGTCCACAATGAAGCCGACATCCGAGATGTCCTTCGGCATCACAACGGGAACCCCGCCGGCCTCCACGTAGTCCTGGGCCCGGACCAGGCTTCCTGAAGGCCCCGCGAGCAGTCGCACGGGACGGCCGCTGGCCGTCGACCTGCCGCTGACCACCTCCTTCAGCGGCAACTTCCGGCATCGGATGCTGTCCTGCGCCAGCTGATCCTGTGCGCCGGCGATCTGCGCCAGTTCCGCTCCGAGTTCCGACGTCTCGCGGTTGTGCCGCTCGAAATCGACCAGCATGGCGCTCAGGTCCGTGGACCCGCCCGGCGCGCTCTCCGTACGGAGGTAGGTCCGCGGATCCAGGTTCCCGGCGTTCTCGATGAGTTCGGCGTAGGCAACCGATCGGGAAAAACCCGGCTCGTCCACCTCCTGCGAGCCTCCGAGCCAGAGTCTGAAGCGATCTGCGATGCGGTCGACAGCCTCACCCGACAGCACCCGGGGCCGCTCCGACGACCGGCTCCCCACGTCACGCGCATCGACAAGGATCACGGAATCGCTTCGGCGCGCCGGCCGGGACTGGGTGCCTCGGCCAAGCACCCAGACGTGAACTGCGATGTTGGTACCCGCGAAGAGGTGCGTCGGCAGCGCGATGACCGCGAGAACCGCGCCATGGGCGATCATCTCGCGGCGGATCATCGCCTCCGCCCCTCCCGCCCAAGCCGCCCGGGCAGGCATCACGACCGCCGCGACCCCACCCTCCTTGAGCTGGGACCAGGCAAGTTGCAACCAGGCGAAGTTTCCGCTCGACTCGGGTGGCGCCATGAAGTGCTGCTGCCCCCACCCGTCGATCCGCTGGTTGAACGGCGGGTTGCTCAGTACCCGGTCGGCCCGGCCTCGGTTCCGCATCAGCGTCGCCGGATCCGCCAGCTCCACCTGCGGCACGCTCACCCCGTGCACGGCCAGGTTCAACATCGCTGGGCGCACGTTGCTCCGATCCACCGCGTACGCCTCGAACGAGCTGTCACCGGCCATCCCACGCGCGGCCAGGTACCGGGCGGCAGCTGCGAGCACGCTTCCAGGACCACAGGCCGGATCCATGATCAGCTCTCCGGGGCCGGGATCGGTCAGATCGACGAGCAAATCAGCGACCTCGCGCGGTGTGTAGAACTCTCCTCCCGGCAGTGCCCCTTCCGCCGCATGCCGTTGGAGCAGCAGCTCGCAGACGTCATCCACGGCAAGCTCCGAGAGACTCTGGCCTTGGTTCAGCGCCGCAACGAAAGCCGTGATCCAGGCAGCATCGTCCGCTCCGATCCCCAGGTCGAGGTCGGCCGACCAGGACAGCGGAAAACCCGGAAGCCGGACCGCCTCCTGCAGAGCCCCGCGCAGTTCGGTCACCGGAGAGAAGCCGGCGGTGGCCGACGCCGAGGCGCGCCTCCACCGCTTGACGACATCGCCTTCGGCTCGGTCTTCGGCCTCCGCGAAGGCGGCCAGCACCAGGATCGCCAGCATCGCATCGAGGTCACCGGCCGTACCGCGGCCCCGCCGGTAGGGCGCGTAGGCCCGCCACAGCCGCTCGGCAACCTCTACTGCCGGGCCTGCCGTTCCTTCGACCATCGGATGCCTCTTCCTTGAAATCCTCGTCCTACTTCACCTGGCTGATGAAGCACGCCGCTGCGGTGACCACGATCAACAGGGACAGCCGCAACGTCGCCCCCGTGCTCTGCATCGCCTTGCCCAGCAGTTCGATGAACGCCTTCATTGTGCCCGACTCCTTTGACAGACATAGATGCGCAGCAATGCTGCGCATTACGTCGACTCCTCTTGCCGCCGACTGGCAACCCCCGAGAGGATCGGCAAGACGCTAGAAGGTTAGCGACAAAAAGCCGCGCACGCTGGCAGCGGCAAGCACAGGAGAGTCTGCTTGAACTCTATGCGCAGCATCGCTGCGCATTCTTCACGAAGATGCGCCGCAGCTCCCGCTGCCGAGGGACTCAACGGAACTGCGACGACAGCGCACAGACAAGAGGCTGCGTGTGACGCAGGACACTCCGCAGGGGGTGCGGGCCACATGCGCGCAGGGCATTCCGCGACCCTGGCAACGACCGCAGGATGGCGACTCGCATCGAGGCGTCCCGACAAGTCGGAGTCCCCTTCATCGTGTCCGCGCTAACCATCGTTCAAGCCGTCCAGGGGAAGACCGACCTGGCACGCTTGACGTGGATGCGCTCCAGGCTGCGGGTGGAACCGGTCAGCCGGCAGGACTCCCTGACCGCAGTGACGCTGCTTCGGGACACAGGCGGACTGCACGGACACAAGTGCGCGATCGACGCCCTTGTCGCCGCGCTCGCGCTGCGTGTCCCGCCCCCGGTAGTCGTCCTGACCTCCGACCGTGACGACTGGTCGAAGCTCTGCGGGAACCGGGTAATCATCAGAGACGTGTGAGCACGGTCAATTGGCACGTTTATGAGATCACTGGCAACGGTTGCAGCTGCCGTACCCGACGCTCAGCAGGACGGGCCCATACCCGGGGTCGGCGATCGGGGTGAATGATCGACGCCCCCTCGCGCTCGCGTCGCCCCCGAAGGACACTCATAGGCCAGGGAGTTGCTGTCGGAGGGGGACGTCACATGCGGGAGGGCCATCGGGCGGAGGCCGAGCGGCTGCTGGTCCGGGCCGTCGAGGAGGAGGTGCGCCGCTCAGGGGGGCGCGCGGACCGCGGCGCCCTGTTGTCACGGGCGCGGGCCTCGCTCGACGCGATGGCGGAGACGGCCGCCGAGGAGTACACGGCGTTCACCCGGGCGCTGGACGCCTCCGAGGCGGGACGGCAGACCTTCGGGCAGCGGTTCGCGCACGAGGGGTCCGGAACCGCCTTACTGGTGGCCGCGGTCGGCGCGCTCGCGGCCGTCGCCGCCGACCTCGCCCTCGGCACCGGTACCGGCACGGCCGTGAGCACGGGAGCGACGGTGGCCGTGGCGGGCGCGACGGCCACCGTCCTCAAGGTCACGGCCGCGCACGTGCCCGCCGCGAGCCGCCGCGCCGGAGCGCTCGGCCAGCCCGGCGGCCCCGAACAGCTGCGCCTCCAGTGGGTGACGGCCCTGGAGGTACGGGGCGTACGCCCGTTCCTCGACCAGCAGCGGGTGCTCAGCGCCACCACCGGCGCCAAGAAGGGCGCGCCCCAGCTGCGCCGCACCGACAAGAGCGCCGCGGCCCGCCGGCGCAGCGTGCTTGAGCATTCCTTTGGTCAACTCCCTGAACAGGAAGGCCCGTTCACCGGGCGCCGGACCGAGTTGGCGCGGATCGCGCAGTGGGTGCACGCGGCCCGGGCGAGCACGGAGACGAAACCGACGGTCGTGGTGCTGCACGGCGCGCCCGGCTCCGGCCGCAGCACCCTCGCGGTCCGCGCGGCGCACGCCCTCAAGGACCAGTTCCGCGGGGCCTGCGTGGTCGACCTGCGGGGCGACAGCCCGGACGATCCGCCGCTCCCCACCCGCGACGCGCTGCTCCATCTGCTGAACCGGCTGGGCGCCCCGCGCGAGCAGCTGCTCTTCCGCGAGCGTTCCTCGCAGGACCAGCAGGTCAAACGGCTGGGCGAGCTGTACCACCAGTATCTGACGGGCCTGCCCGTGACGATCGTGCTGGACGACGCGAGCGACGCCGAACAGGTGCGCACCCTGGTTCCCGAGCGCTCCGAGAGCCTGGTACTGGTCACCCCGCGGGGGCCCCTCGACCTGCCGGCCGACCTCGCCGCCTGGGTGCACCAGCTCCCCGTGGACGCGCTGGACGCGGCGGGCTCCGAGGAGCTGCTGACCGCGGCGGCGCAGGACGCGTCGGGCCCGTACGACGCCGAATCCGCCGACCGGATAAGGGAGTTGTGCGGCGGCCTGCCGCTGGCCCTGCGGGTCGCCGGCTCCTCCCTCGGTCCCCGCACCCCGCGCGCCCTGGCCGGCGACCTCGCGGCCTACGGCCCGGTGGAGCCCGTCGAGCGGGTGCTGTGGCTGCGCTACACCGACCAGCCGGAGGCGGCGCGGCGGCTGCTGCGCAGGCTGGCCCTGGCGGGGCGGGCCTCGCTGGGCGCGGCGGCGGCCGCCTCCCTGCTCGCGACGGACGAGCCGGAGGCCGTCCGCCATCTGACCGCCCTGTCCCGGGCGGGCCTGATCGACCATGTGCGCGGCAGCCGCTACCGCCTGCACGATCTCGTGCGGACCTTCGCCGCGGCCCGTCTCCTCGACGAGGAGGAGGCCGCGGAGCGCACGGCGGCGCAGGAACGCCTGATCGTGAACTACGCCGAGCTCGCGGACTCGGTGATCCGCCTGGTGGACGGCAAGACCTCGACACGCGCCGACCAGTTCGGACCGCACGGCTTCACCTCGCTGGACGCCGCCCTGCGCTGGCTGGACGACGAGTCGAGCTTCATCACGGCGACCCTGCGGCACGCGGAGGGGGTGGACCAGGCGGCGGTGCTGCACCTCCTGGGCGCCCTGTGCGACTACTGCCTGCTGCGCGGCGACCTGTACCGGCTGGGCGAGATCAGCGAGCTGACCCAGGCCGTCGACCAGGGGCTCCTGGTCCGCTCGGTGCAGTGGCGCACCGGTATCGCGGCCCGCCAGCTCGGCGAGCTGGACAAGGCGCGGACGACCCTGGCCGCGGTGGTGGACCTGTACTTCGAGGCCCATCACGACGCGGGGGCCGCCCGGGCCCTGTGCTCGCTCGGCATCACGCTGCACCACCAGGGCGGTCTGGTCGAGGCGGCGGCCAAGCTCCAGGAGGCCATGGATCTTCAGGCCTCCCCCGAGCTGGCGGCCGACCGCGCCTGGACGATGCACGCGCTGGCGGCGGTGGAACGCGACCGGTCCCGGCTCGGCCAGGCCCTCGGCCTCCTGACCGAGTCCCTGGTCCTGCACCGCGAGAGCGGCTCGGTGCACGGCGAGGCCTGGGCCCACTTCCAGCTCGGCCAGCTGGGGCTGCGGATGGGCGACGTGCCGCGCGCCGAGCGTGAGCTGCGCGCGGCACTGGATCTGTACGGCCGTACGCGCGACGCCCGTGGCGAGGCCTGGGCGCTCACGCAGCTGGCCCGGGCCCGGCTCGTCGAGGGGGACCCGTCGGCGGCGGTCGACGGGCTGCGCCAGGCGGCCTCCCGGCACCGCGAGAACGAGGACGCGCGCGGCGAGGCCTGGACGGTCTACTACCTGGGCCAGTCCCTGGAGGAGACCGGGGATCTGGACCGGGCGGTGCGTGAGCTGGAGCGCTCGCGGACGATGTTCTCGCGCATGCGGGACGTGTACGGGCTGGCCTGCGCCCGTCATCACTCGGCCCGGGTGACCCGCGACCAGCGTGCCGCGCAGACGGGTTCGCTGCGGAACTCGGGCTTCGCCCGCCAGCTGCTCGTCGACGCCCGCGCGGACTTCCAGCGCATCGGGGTGGCGCACGGCGAGGCGTGGACGTGTCTGGAGCTCGCCGTCGTCGACGCCGGCAACGCCCGCACCCAGCAGGCGCTCGACCTGTGCGACGAGGCCGTCGGCCTGTTCGCCTCGTACGGCGACCGCCGTGGGGAGGACTGGGCCCGTTTCCTGCGCTGCACGCTTCTCCCGTACGCGGCGCCCGGCGGTCACGAGGTGGGCGCCGCGGTGGCGGCGGAGGAGCTGTCGCGGCTCTCACGGGCCGCCCACGCCACCCGTGACGGCAGGTTGGACGGCTTCATCGAGGCGTATCAGCTGCTGCTGGAGCGCGGAGTGGATCTGGACGCCGGCTGGCAGGCCTGGCGCCTGGGCATGGTTCCGGGCCGGCACGCCCGCGATGTGATGGGCGTACCGGTGACGACGTGAGCGGCGGCCGGGCTCCGGCGGGGGTCCGACCCCGACCGGGCCCGGACGAACCGGTGCCCCGCGAGGGCGGCGCCACTCGCGGGGACCGGAGAGCTCCCGCCGTACCCGGGGACCGGAGAGCTCCCGCCGTGCCCCGGGGGGCCGGGGAGTTCCCGTCGTACCCGGGGCCGAGGAGTCCCGGCGTAAGGGGCCGCTCAGCCCTTGGCCGGGCTGGGCTTCCCGCCGGAGGGGGAGCGGCCCGCGTCGGCGGGACCCTCCGCCCCGGCCTCGGGGTCCTGCTCGAAGGTGACCTTGCCCATGTGACGGCTCATGGACTTCATCAGGCCCCAGACGGCCAGGGCCATCACCGCGAAGACGATGAAGCCGAGGACGCCGGGGGTGACCTTGTTCTCGTCGACCTCCTTGGCGAGGGGGACGAGGTGCGTCAGTGCCAGGCTTGCGCTCATGTCAGGCATTGTCGCGGATGCCCGCAAAGAGGTCGTCCTCGGGGAGGGATGTGTCCACGAGGGACTTCGCGAGCTCGTACTCCTCGGTCGGCCAGACCTCGCGCTGGACGTCCATGGGGACCTTGAACCAGCCGCCGTCGGGGTCGATCTGCGTGGCGTGCGCGATCAGCGCCTTGTCACGGATCTCGAAGAAGTCCGCGCACGGGACGTGCGTGGTCAGCGTGCGCTCGGCGCGCTCGAACTCGCTCCAGCGCTTCAGCCAGTCCCCGTACGGCGACTCCATCCCGCGGTCCAGGAGCGCGTGGTGCAGCGCCTCGGTGCGGGGGCGGTTGAAGCCCTGGTTGTAGTACAGCTTCCGCGGCTGGAACGCCGGCCCGAACTCGGACTCCGGGTACTTCTCGGTGTCCGTCGCGCCCTCGAAGGCCACCATCGTGATCTTGTGGGTCATGATGTGGTCGGGGTGCGGGTAGCCGCCGTTCTCGTCGTACGTGGTGATCACCTGCGGGCGGAACGAGCGGATCTGCTTGACCAGCTCGCCGGCCGCCTTGTCGATGTCCTCCAGCGCGAAGCAGCCCTCGGGCAGCGGCGGCAGCGGGTCGCCCTCGGGCAGACCCGAGTCGACGAAGCCGAGCCACTCCTGCTTGACCCCGAGGATCTCGCGGGCCTCGTCCATCTCCTTCTTGCGCACCTCGTGGATGTTCTCCTCGATGTACGTGTCGCCCTGGAGCTTGGGATTGAGGATGGAGCCGCGCTCCCCACCCGTGCAGGTCACGACCAGCACGTCCACCCCCTCGGACACGTACTTCGCCATGGTGGCCGCGCCCTTGCTCGACTCGTCGTCGGGGTGGGCGTGTACGGCCATCAGTCGCAGCTGGTCAGTCAAGACACAATCCTCGGTCAGTCGGCTGTCGCCTGAGTGGGTCGGCTGTCGGCGCCCGGCGTGATTCCGCGCTGCGGGCGGCTTCTATAGTGACGGAATCGGGGGGCGAATAATTCCGGGGTCCGCCCCAGGAACCCCAGCCGAGAGGACGATCATGAGTACGGCGAGCGCGCAGCTGCCCGAGGGCCGGTACGGCCGCTCCGCCGACGAGCGTGCCGACCGCAAGCTCAGGATCGTCGGCGGCGTCCTGGGGGTCGCCCTGATCGGTGTGGTGGGCTGGTTCGGCTACGACTACATCGCGGGTGCCAAGATCAGTGCCCAGGTGATCACCTTCGAGGCGGTCTCGGACAGCGCGGTCGAGGCGCACCTGGAGGTGCACAAGGACGCGGGCACGAAGGGCTACTGCACGCTGCGGTCGCAGAGCGCGGACGGCGTCGAGGTGGGCCGCGCGGACTTCCGCTTCGACCAGCACACGTCCCGCCTCGACAAGGTCGTCACCCTGCGTACGACGGCCCGGGGCTCCACGGCTGAACTCCTCGGCTGTCACGCGGACTGATCGGCACCGCCGCCCCCGGCCCGACGCCGTCGACCACGGCCGGAGTCACTCTGGGCGACCAGGGCTGACCTGCGTCGACGAAATTCTGATGCCTTATGTCCTCCCCTCGGAGCCTCTGAATTGTTAGGCTCGTGGTTTCGCCCACCCGTGAGAGAACATGCTTCTGGGTAGGGCGATGCTTTGTATTCCCAGTACCTACGAGGAGCACCTGTGACCCAGACCAGCGAGAACGTCACCTGGCTGACCCAGGAGGCGTACAACCAGCTCAGGGCCGAGCTGGAGTACCTGTCTGGTCCTGCGCGCACGGAGATCGCCGCCAAGATCGCGGCCGCGCGCGAGGAGGGCGACCTGCGCGAGAACGGCGGGTACCACGCGGCCAAGGAAGAGCAGGGCAAGCAGGAGCTCCGTGTGCGCCAGCTGACCCAGCTCCTGGAGAACGCCAAGGTCGGCGAGGCTCCCGCGGCGGACGGCGTGGTCGCACCGGGCATGATCGTGACCATCGCCTTCGACGGCGACGAGGACGACACCCTGGACTTCCTGCTCGGTTCCCGCGAGTACGCGAGCTCCGACCTGGAGACGTACTCTCCGCAGTCGCCGCTCGGCTCCGGAGTGAACGGCAAGAAGGTCGGCGAGGACGCCCAGTACGAGCTGCCGAACGGCAAGCTCGCCTCGGTGAAGATCCTCAAGGCCGAGCCGCACCGGGGCTGAGCTCAGGACCGACGAGGACGATGCCCCCGGCCGCACGCCGGGGGCATCGCCATGTCCGCGTCAGGCCGTCGCCGAGCGGTACTTTCTGACGGCGAGCGTCCGGAAGATCACCACGATCAGGACCGAGTAGATCACCGAGGCCCAGACGGGGTGCTGCATGGGCCAGGCGTCGGAGGTCGACACCCCGGGGTTGGCGAACAGCACACGGCAGGCCTGCACGGTGGCGCTGAACGGGTTCCAGTCCGCGACATGCCGCAGCCAGGGGGTCATGTTGCTGGTGTCCACGAACGCGTTCGAGATGAACGTGACCGGGAAGAGCCAGATCAGCCCGCCGGAGGTCGCCGCCTCGGGTGTGCGCACGGACAGGCCGATGAGCGCGCCGATCCAGGTGAACGCGTACCCGAGCAGGAGCAGCAGCCCGAAGGCGCCGACGACCCGGAACGCGTTGGTGCTGCCGTCCGAGCCGACCCGCCAGCCGACCAGTACGGCGACCACCGCGAGGACCAGCAGGGTCAGCGCGGTCTGCACGAGGTCGGCCAGCGTGCGGCCGGTGAGCACCGCGCCGCGCGCCATGGGCAGCGACCGGAAGCGGTCGATGAGGCCCTTGTGCATGTCGTCGGCGATGCCCGCGCCGGCGCCCGCGGTGGCGAAGGTGACCGTCTGGGCGAAGATGCCGGCCATCAGGAAGTTGGTGTAGGCGGTGGCGCTGGTGCTGCCGCCGATCTTCATGGACCCGCCGAAGACATAGGTGAACAGCACCACGAACATGATCGGCTGGATCAGTCCGAAGATCACCATCTCCGGGATCCTGGACATCCTGATCAGGTTCCGCTTGGCGATGACCAGGGAGTCCCGGATGGATTGGTAGACCGGGTTCGAGGGTGCCGTGACCTGCACGGCGTCACTGACGGCGCTCACTTCGCGGCCTCCTTCTTGCTCTTGCCCGTCCGGGTGTCCGCCGGCGCGCCGTTCTCCTCGGACTTCTCCTCGGCCACATGACCGGTGAGGGAGAGGAAGACGTCGTCGAGGGTGGGGCGGCGCAGGCCGATGTCGTCGATCTCGATGCCGCGGCCGTCCAGCTCGCGGATCACCTCCGCGAGGAGCTTGGCACCACCGGTGACGGGCACGGTGAGCTTGCGGGTGTGCTCCTCGACCTTCGTGTCGCCCTTGCCGAAGCCGCGCAGCACCTCGGAGGCGGTCGCGATGTGCTCGCGTTCGTGCACGACGACCTCGACGCGCTCGCCGCCCGTCTGCGCCTTGAGCTCGTCGGCGGTGCCGCGGGCGATGACCCGGCCGTGGTCGACCACGCAGATGTCGTGCGCGAGGTGGTCGGCCTCTTCCAGATACTGGGTGGTCAGCAGCAGCGTCGTACCGCCGGAGACGAGCCGCTTGATGACGTCCCACAGCTGCTGGCGGTTGCGCGGGTCGAGGCCGGTGGTCGGCTCGTCCATGAACATCACCGGGGGCGACACGACCAGGGCGGCCGCCAGGTCGAGCCGGCGCCGCATGCCGCCCGAGTACGTCTTCGCGGTGCGGTCGGCGGCGTCGGCGAGGTTGAACTGCTCCAGCAGCTCCTCCGCGCGGACCTTCGCGGCCTTCGCCTTCATCTGATAGAGCTGGCCGACCATCTGGAGGTTCTCGCGGCCGGTCAGATATTCGTCGACGGCCGCGAACTGCCCGGAGAGGCCGACCCTGCGCCGTACGGCGTCGGGGTCCTTGAGCACGTCGACGCCCGCGACGACGGCCTTGCCGCTGTCGGGGCGCAGCAGGGTCGTCAGACAGCGGACCGCGGTCGTCTTGCCCGCGCCGTTCGGCCCGAGCAGGCCGAGCACGGTGCCCTCGGGGACATCGAGGTCGACGCCGTCCAGAGCCCTTACGTCACCGAAGGTCTTCACCAGGCCTTCGGCGTAGATGGCGCCTGGCATGAGTGTTCTCCACGTCGTTGGGGAATTTTCGGATGTGCGTGTGCTTGCGGATGTACGCGTACTGGGGACTTGCGACGGACGGAAAAGTCATCGGAACCGGCCCGGCCCCGTCACACCGGTCCGGACTCACACCGTAACGCGATGTATCGCGTCACTCAACGCATTTTCACCGATCGGGTCGACCGGGTCCGCGGGCGGCTCCGGCCTCAGTCGATGACGGTGTAGCCCGCCTCGCGCAGCGCCAGGTTCACCTCGGCGCAGTGCTCGTGGCCCTTCGTCTCCAGGTGCAGCTCGACCTCCACCTCGGTGAGCCCCAGCCGTGGATCGGTCCGTACATGGCTCACGTCCAGGACGTTAGCGTCCGCCACTGACAACACCCCCAGAAGCGTGGCCAGGGCTCCGGGCCGGTCGGTCAGCCGCAGCGTGACGGCCAGGTAGCGGCCGCCCGCCGCCATGCCGTGCCGCAGGATGCGCTGCATCAGCAGCGGATCCACGTTCCCGCCCGACAGCAGCGCCACCACCGGGCCCTCGAAACTTCCGGGCTCGCTCAGCAGCGCCGCGACCGAACTCGCGCCGGCCGGTTCGACGACCAGCTTGGCCCGCTCCAGGCACAGCAGCAGCGCACTGGACAGGTCGTTCTCGGAGACCGTGCGGACCTCGTCGACCAGCTCCTCGACCAGCCGGAACGGCACGTCGCCCGGACGGCCGACCTTGATGCCGTCGGCCATCGTGGCCGGGTTCTGGATGGACACCGGCCGCCCGGCCGCGAGCGAGGGCGGGTACGCAGCCGCCCCCTCGGCCTGCACCCCGATGATCCGTACGTCCGGACGCAGCGACTTCACCGCGACGGCCACGCCCGCCGCGAGCCCGCCGCCGCCGATCCCCAGGACGATCGTGCGCACCTCCGGGCACTGTTCCAGGATCTCCAGGCCCACCGTGCCCTGGCCCGCGATGATGTCCGGGTGGTCGAAGGGGTGGATGAACACCGCGCCCGTCCGCCGCGCGTACTCCTGGGCGGCGGCCAGGGTCTCGTCGACCACCTGCCCGTGCAGCCTCACCTCGGCGCCGTAGTCACGGGTGGCGGCGACCTTCGGCAGCGGGGCGCCGTTCGGCATGAAGACGGTGGAGCGCACGCCGAGCAGCGCGGAGGCGAGCGCGACGCCCTGCGCGTGGTTGCCCGCGCTCGCCGCGACGACCCCGGCGGCGCGTTCCTCCGGGAGCAGGCCCGCGATCCGCACGTACGCGCCGCGCAGCTTGAACGATCCCGTCCGCTGGAGGTTCTCGCACTTGAACTGCACCGGCGCGCCCACCAGCTGGGACAGATACCTGCTGCCCTCCATCGCGGTCACCCGCGCCACACCCGAGAGCATCTTCTGCGCGCCGCGCACGTCGTCGAGAGTCACACTGGGAAAGGAGTCAGCCGTGCTGTAGCTCATGACCACCAGTCTCGCAGTTCACACGGGCGCGCCTCCGGGGTGACCACGCTCCGAGACCCGGTTTGCGCAGCGCCGGTACGGCCCGCGCCCCGGCCGCGTAACCTGTCCCCCAACCCAGCTCCCCACGCATGAATTGAGCCCCCGGCCATGCCCACTACACCAGAGATGTCGATGGACATGACGACCGTCGGTGACACCGGTCTTCTCGAATCCCTTCAGCACGAGGTCGCGGTCTTCGCGCGCCGTGCGGAACAGACCCGGCTCGGCGGGGTGGGGCAGGTGCGCAACTCCATGGACCGGGCCGCCTACCTGCTGCTCAACCGCCTGGACAAGGAAGGTCCGATGGGCGTCAAGGCGCTCGCGGCGAGCATGGGCATCGACTCCTCGACGGTCACCCGGCAGGTCGCCCCGCTGGTCGACACCGGCCTCGTCAAGCGCACCTCGCACCCCGAGGACGGCCGCGCCGTCGTGCTCCAGCTGTCCCCGCGCGGCCAGTCCCGCCTCGACGAAGTACGCACCTCCCGGCGTCAGTTGATGGCCGAGCTGACACACGATTGGGCACCGGAGGAGCGTGAGGTGTTCTGCGCGCTCCTCACCCGGTTCAACGGCGCGCTCTCCGCCCGCCAGGCGACCCAGGGCATGCCGACCGCGGAGTCCGAGCCCGCCTCCTGAGCGCATCTGCGGGGAGGCGGTGGGCCGCGCCCGGTGTCCCCGGGCCTCCCCGTCACCTCCCGCGCCCGGTGTCCCCGGGCCTCTCGGTCACCTCCCGCGCCCGGTGTCCCCGGCCTCCGTATGCCTCCCCCGCGCGCGCGTGTGTGCGCCGGACTCTTGACCGGAAGGCGCCACCTGGCCTCATATGAGACCGGGTCCTCGTCGTACGGGGTGCGACGGGTCGCACGCGGCCGTGGACCCCTTCTCAGAGCGGTCCTCGGGCGGGAGGCGTGGTGCGAGAACGGCGTGCCTCCCAAGGCGTGCGCCGGGCCAGGGAGTTCGAGGCGTTCGTGGCGGGCGCGGCGGGGCGGCTGCTGCACACCGCCACGCTGCTCACGGCGGAGCCCCGGGACGCCAACCCGCGCGCGCGGCGGCTGCTGACGCTGGCCCTGGCCCGTACGTACGCCTCCTGGGACCGGCTGCACGGCGAGGATCCCTACGACAGCGCCCGCCGGGAGCTGGCCGCGCGGTTCCAGCGCACGGCCTGGCACCAGTACGGGAGCTTCGGGCACCGGCGCGCCTCCCCCGACCACGTCCTGGCCCGGCTCACGCCCCAGGAGCGGCTGATCCTCGTCCTGCGGCTGTACGAGGGGGTCGCCGAGGAGCAGGCGGCGGCCCTGCTCGGTCTCCCGGCGGAACGCGTACGGGCGATCTGCGCCCGCGCCATGGCGACGCTGCTGCACCCGCCGCGCGGCCCGGCGCCCGCCCGGATGGAGGTGGCACCGTCGTGAACCCGCGGATCGAGACGGCGGTCATGAACCAGCGGATCGAGGTGGCGATCATGAACCTGCGGATCGAGGGGGTGGCCGTGAACCCACGGATCCAGGTGGCGCGGTCATGAACCTGTCGGAGCGCGAGGCGACCGTACGGCGGCTCCTGGAGCAGGCGCCGCCGCCCGTGGTGCCGCCCGACCTGTACGGCGAGGTCGTCCGGCGCGGCGGCCGCATGCTGCGGCGCGGAAGGGCCGTGCGGCGGCTGCTGTGGCTGGCGCTGCTCGGCGCGGTCGTCGTCTTCGCGGTCTGGGCGGCCACGGCCCGCCCGTGGGTGGAGCCGCCGTCGGAGACGACTCCCCTCGTGACGGACTGGTGACCGGCAGGCCCGCGCGGGTGAGGTGACCGGCCGCCGCCGACGGTGGCCGCCGCCCGCGACCCGGTGATCCGGGCCGGCGGACGGCGGGTGCCGGCGCCGGCCCCACGCGGGTCCCTCAGGCTCAGCCCAGGGCCTGCTGGAGGTCCTGGAGCAGGTCGTCGATGTTCTCGATGCCCACGGAGATACGGACCAGGTCGGCGGGGACCTCCAGCGCCGAACCGGCGACCGAGGCGTGCGTCATGCGTCCGGGGTGCTCGATCAGGGACTCCACCCCGCCCAGCGACTCACCGAGCGTGAAGATCTTGGCGCGGTTGCAGACCTCGACGGCCGCCTCCTCGCCGCCGGCGACCTGGAAGGAGACCATGCCGCCGAACGCCCGCATCTGCTTGGCGGCGGTCTCGTGACCGGGGTGCTCCGGGAGGCCCGGGTACAGAACACGGGTCACGCGCGCGTGCCGGGTGAGCATCTCGGCGATCCGGCCCGCGTTCTCGCTGTGCCGGTCCATACGCACGGAGAGCGTCTTGGTGCCGCGGAGCACCAGCCAGGAGTCGAAGGGCCCGGCGACCGCGCCCATCGCGTTCTGGTGGTACGCCAGCTCCTCGCCGAGTTCCTGGTCCCCGGTGATCAGGGCGCCGCCGACGACGTCCGAGTGGCCGCCCATGTACTTGGTCAGGGAGTGCACGACGACGTCCGCGCCGAGCGCGAGCGGCTGCTGGAGGTAGGGCGTCGCGAAGGTGTTGTCGACGACGAGCCGGGCGCCCGCCTCGCGCGCGATCTGCGCGACCACGGCGATGTCCGTGATGCCGAGGAGCGGGTTGGAGGGCGTCTCGACCCAGATCACCTTGGTCTTGGGGGTCAGGGCGGCCCGCACCGACTCGGGGTCGCTGGTGTCGGCCACCGACCATTCCACGCCCCAGCGGGAGACGACCTTGGCGAAGAGCCGGAAGGTGCCGCCGTAGGCGTCGTTGGGGATCACCACGTGGTCACCGGGGCTGAGCAGCGTACGCAACAGGCAGTCCTCGGCCGCCAGTCCCGACGCGAACGCGAGGCCGCGGCGACCGCCCTCCAGAGCCGCGAGGTTCTCTTCCAGGGCGGTCCTGGTGGGGTTGGCGCTGCGGCTGTACTCGTAGCCGCCGCGCAGCCCGCCGACGCCGTCCTGCTTGTAGGTGGAGACCTGGTAGATCGGCGGGACGACCGCTCCGGTGAGGGGATCGGCGGTGTTGCCCGCGTGGATCGCGATCGTCTCGAAATGCTGACTGATGTGCCTGTCGCTCATGAGTCCCGAGCGTAGTGCTCTCCGGATGTTCATGACGTCGTGACGGGACTGTCCTCGAAGCCGCCGCGGGACCGGGTTGGCCAATTGTCGGACCCGTCTGGTTCGCTTGGGCCATGGAGATTCTCTGGGTCCTGATGGCGCTGGCCATGTTCAGCCTGGTCCTGCTGCCGGTGCTGCGGCGCTCGCGCAACGGTCTGCGGCTGGTGTCGCCCGGCGACCCCGACGCCGCGGACCCGGCGGAGTACGGCTTCCTGCGCCAGGAGGAGCTGGACATCCGTATGCCCGGACCCGACGCGGATCTGCTGAGCGTGCTGGACGTGGTGCAGCGGACCCAGGACTACCGCGCGGCCTCGCAGCTGCTGGCCGGCACGGAGACCGAGGGCGAGACGCGCTGGCAGCGGGTGCAGGCCTTCGCGGGCGCCGCTTCGCTGGAGCTCCAGCAGCGGCCCGGCGGGGTCAGCGAGACACCGGGCGGCCAGTGGCTGCGCGTGTGGCGTGCCGAGGCCCCCAAGGACGCCGGCGGTGCCGCGGTGCACGCCGAGTTCCTGGTGCAGCAGGCCTGGCGGACGTCGACCCCGGGGACCGACGACTTCCGGATCATCATGGAGGAGGCGCGGTCCGCGTGCGGCGACGCGGCCCTGCTGTCCCCCGGTGACCCGGTCCCGTACATCATCGAGCTGTCGGTGGGGCGCGGACTCGGGTACTCCCAGGCGGAGTTCGAGAATCTCTGGCTGAAGATCCTGGACCGCGCGCCCTCCCACATGGGCGCGCATCTGTCGGCCCTGCACTACTGGTGCGACAAGTGGCACGGTTCCCGGGAGACGGCGCAGGCGTTCGCGGAGGCCGCCGCGGCCCGCGCGCCGCAGGGCTCCCTCCTCGCGGCGATGCCGCTCTTCGCGGTCTTCGAGCACCTTCCCGAGGTGAACCTGGTCCGCAGCTTCTACCAGAGCGAGGTCGTGACCAAGGCCGTCCACGGCGCGCTGTACGCGGTCCACGTGGCCCGCCCGGACGACCCGATGCTCGCCCACGTACGCCATCTGCTGGTCTGCTTCCTGGTCCGCGGCGAGCGCTGGGCCGAGGCGATGGATCAACTGGTGCACGTGGACGGTCACGTGGGCGCCCTGCCCTGGACCCTGAGCCCCGACCCGGCCTCGGACTACGCGATATACCGCGCCCTGGCGGTGGCGGGCTACGAGGCGAACGGCGGCAGTCCGGCCACGCTGTCGCACTGACGGGGTCATGGCGCCCGACGACCCGCGTCACCGCTCTCCCGGCCACGGAAGGCGACGCTCGCCCCGCCTTCACGTCCCGGTCGGTGCCGAGCGCGCCGTTCTTCCCAGGTGGGCGGACGCACCCGAGTCGCGGCCCTCCACCTCGCGTGCGAGCCTGCATTCATGATCAGGCGATCGCCTGCCCGCCTGTTCGGGTGACGGCAGCTGCGGACGGCCGCCGGGCGGGGACGCTCGAAAGGATGTGGGCCGCATGAATCCTGTCACCGCGTCACCCGTGCGCGTCGAGGCGTTCGTCGATCCTCGGCTGTCCCGGTGGATGTGGCTGGTGAAGTGGTTCCTCGCCATCCCGCACTACATCGTGCTGTTCTTCCTGTGGATCGCGTTCGCCTTCGTGACCTTCGTCGCGTTCTTCGCCATCCTGTTCACCGGCCGCTACCCCCGGTCCCTCTTCGACTTCTCCGTCGGCGTGCTGCGTTGGAACTGGCGCGTCGGCTACTACGCCCACACCGCGCTCGGCACCGACCAGTACCCCCCGTTCACCCTCGCGGACGTGCCCGACTACCCGGCGCGTCTCGATGTCGCCTATCCCGAACGCCTCTCGCGGGGTCTGGTCCTGGTGAAATGGTGGCTGTTGGCCATCCCTCAGTACATCGTCGTCGGGATCTTCGTCGGTGGCTGGGACGGGACGGACAGCTGGCGCGGCGTCGGCCTGATCCCCTTCCTCTCCCTGGTCGCCGTGATCATCCTGGCGTTCACGGGCCGTTACCCGGCCCACCTCTTCGACTTCCTGCTCGGTCTGGCCCGCTGGCTCGCACGGGTCGCCGCCTACGCCACGTTGCTGACCGACGCGTACCCGCCCTTCCGCCTCGACCTGGGCGGCCAGGACTCCCGGCTCACGAAGATCCCGGCGAACGGTTCAAGGCGGTAGTCCTGTTCCTGGAAGCGCCCCGGCCGGTACGGCCGGATCTGGTACTCACCCCTGTGATGCCTCGTAAGCCTCGCGGACGGCCGCAGGGACACGTCCACGATCATTGACCAGATAGCCGTTGGCGCGTGCCCAGAGGCGTATCGGCTCGTCTTTCGGACAGGGATCGAGCCTGCGGGGTCCAGCAGACTCGCCGGGGCCTCTCCGGTCTCCCGAGGAGGCCCCTTCCAGCCGGTCCGCTACCTCTTGGAAGAAGGCGAACAACGAGGCGTATACGCCCTCCTCGGGACCGTATGCTTCAGCCCAGGTTCCGATGGTTCCGTTGAGCGTGTCCAGAAACGTCCCGTAGAGACCGTCGCACTCCGCGGCGATGGGCACCCACTCACGACGCCAGAACGGATGGTCGAGGTCTGCGGACGGCTGCATCTCCTCCAAGCCCATCCGGCTGAGGTAGACCCGCTGAATATCCGTCAGGCCAAGAAGGAGCCGGCCGCCGGGGACGGCTGCCATCTCGCGCCCCAACGCCACCAGACACGATGGGCCATCGGGTTGCCTGCCGGCGTCGATGCCGTTCGCCCGCAGCCACTGCCACATCTCCTCCCGCAGCTTCAGACCCATGTGCAGTTCGGCTTCGCGAATGGCCGCACGGCTCCCCGGGCCGCCTAGCGCAGCGAGAGCTTCAGTGTCGTTCCGTTCAAGCCACGCGGTCACGCGGCCCCACGCCTCTCGCACGTCTCCTGCCCCGTGCCTCGGAGTTTCACTCACGCGTGATCTCCCTCCAGGCAGGATGCGCGCATCCGTGGAACGCACCTACCGGTATCGCCGGCTCGCAGGGAGCGTTGCCCGGTCTCCCGGTCTGTGAAGTCGTCCTCTTGGCGAGGCGCCGACCGCTGACGACCCCTTGGCGAACCGTATACGGGACCACTGACAGTGGCTGAAGGCCAAACGCGTCTCTCCAGACCGTCCACGGCGCACACCTGGCCTCCGGAGCACTCCACCGACTGCTCTAGAACGCTCCCTGGGCGGAAACACGGTGGGAGCTTGCGAGCAGGGCGCGGAGCGGGGCCGTGTCGGGAGTGTCTGCGACGGCCGCGTCCATGGCGTCGTCCATGCCCTTCTCCCAGGACTCGGGCAGAGCGAGTCCAGGCTGCCCCGACCAGGCGATGTCCGGTTTCGCGAATCCGGACTCGACGAGGCGCAGGTGGACCATGCCCGCGAGCCCGTCGAAGATCTTGGGCCGAATGAAGTTGCGTGCGGACAGCCCGGACAGTCGCGCCGCCTGATGCGGTTTGGGCATGCGGTCGGCGACCTCCATCCACAGCAGGCCGCGGTCGAACGCGTCGAGTACCTCTTCCAAGGCGGGCAACTCGCTGTCGGCCGCCGCTTCGCTCGTGGCGGTTCGGTGTGCGGTCGCCGTCTTGCCTGTGACCTGTGCCGATGAGTGAAGTGCCCTGGCCACGGCGACCCGCAGCGGCCGGGACCAGTCCTCGGCATCAGCGATCGCGCGGGCCATGACGAGGTCGTCCCAACTCATGCGCGGTAGCCGCGCCGCCTCCCGCGTCAGCGTGAGCGCCTCCAACGCGGCGAACAGCCGGTCCGGGTCGCGCAGCAGAGTCAGCGCGGCCGGCTCGTCGGTCGCGCTGTCGGGCAGGCCATCGGCGGGCAGCTTCTCGATCAGGGCGATCCGTTCGGCTGTCGGCGGGTGTGAGTCGTACTGGTGCGGGCGCGGCGGACGCTGCCCGGAGGAGAGCAGAGCGAGCCGCTCCCCGGTTCGGGCGGCGAGCAGTCGCCGGAATCCGCCGTGCACCTCGCCCTCGGGCGGTAGCGCTCCCAGCGGCGTACCCATCGCGGCGTACGTCTCCAGGTAGTGGGTGTACGCGGCGGCGAGCACCGGAAGGGCCCGTAGTGCGGCGGCCGTCGCGTCACGGCCCGCATGCCGGGCCGCCGTCCGGTCCGCGACGAGCTCCTGGTGGCGGGCCACGGACTGCGAGGTCCGCAGGAACATCCGGGCGTAGCCGACGTACAGGACACCGATCGCGTGGTGGAACCGAGTGCTGCCCTCCTGGAAGGCCTCCACCGTGTGCAGCAGTCCCTCCCGGCCTCTCATCGTGACAGCGCCGAGCCGGGTGTCGAGGTTGCCGTAGTGCCCGAACTCGTGGGCCAGGACGGCGCGCAGCTGCGTGACGGTCAGACCGCCCAGCAGCGGCAGGCCCAGGAGCATGCGGCGTCGTCCGGGCAGCAGGCCCAGCAGGCGGCTCTGTTCGGCGACCCCCGCGTTGACCCCGGCGACCAGGTAGACCTCATCGGGCGGCCGTTGCCCCGTCACTTCGGCGGCGGCTTGTATCTGCCCCCACAGCTCGGGCTGTTCCTGGGGTGTGACCGCCACCCCGTGGGGCACCGGACCCAGGCGTCCTGCCCGCAGAAAGGCGAACAGACCCCGCAGGATCGCCGTCGCCAACAGGACGGTGACGGTCAGAACCGTGCCTTCGAACCAGGCCGCCCGCGCGGTGAACAGCCGTGTCATCAGCAGCCAGTCGAGCACCGCGAGGGCCGACAACAGGCCGACTCCCGTCAGATGGAAGCCGACCGACAACATGAACGCACGGACCGCACGCAGCCGAAACGACATCGAAAACCCCCCAGCCACATGGTTCTACCAGCCCGAACGGGCCACGGCGTTCGCGGATAGTACCCCCGCGGATCACCTGCGGTCCGGAAGCGAACGAGACCTCAGCGCTTGGGCACGGACGACTCCCGCACCACGACCGCCCGCGGCCGGGGTGCTTCACGGCGACGGGCAACCGTCGAAAATCGGTGGTCGCCGAAGCCGGCCGAGCCCACGCTGTACGTCATGGAAGAACCGCTCCGCAGGATCCGCGCGCTCCACACGGCGTCCACGATCACCGTCTATCAGGCGTACCGCCCGGAGATCGGCGGACCCGCCGCTCGCGACGGTCGTTTTCCCGCCGCGTGGAAGCCTGACCGAATGACGTGGATCAAGCCCAGTTTCCTGTGGATGATGTACCGCTCCGGCTGGGGCACGAAGGAGGGCCAGGAGACCGTCCTCGCCGTCGAGATCACCCGCGACGGCTTCGACTGGGCGCTGCGCAACGCGTGCCTGTCGCACTACGTCCGCGGACTGCATCCCGATCGCGTCACCTGGCAGCGTGACCTCAAGCGCGCACCGGCCCGTGTCCAGTGGGATCCCGAACGCGATCTGCACCTGCGTCCTTTGCCGCACCGCTCGCTCCAACTGGGGCTCTCGGGCGAGGCGTCCACGCGTTACGCGGACGAGTGGATCGTGTCCATGAGCGACGTGACCCAGCTCGCCCACGAGATCCACGCGCTCGTCAGGGACCGCGAACTGGAATCGGCCGCCCGACTGCTTCCTCAGGAGCGGGAATACCTCGCCGGTGAGGAACTACCCGCCCACCTCAACCTCTGACCGGCAGTCCGGACACAACGGCCGGCGTCATCCAGGGGTCACATGGCAGCACAGTTCTTCTGTGGAGGCTGCGGCGGCTACGCGTGGGGGGCAGGTGCGGTGGCCGGGGTGGGGCTGTCCGCTTCGGTCTCAGGCTCCCAGTGCCTCCGCGATCTCCGTCGCTCCTCCGATGAACGCGCACACCAGTGTCGCGGCCAGGAGTACGGCGAGCAGTCTCATCAGCGGGCGGGTGCTGCCGCGGGCGCCGGCCGCGGTGCTCGTCACCGCGGTGCCCAGGACCAGGACGACCAGGCCGAACAGGGAGATCGCCAGCCAGCCGAACACGGCGCCCACGCCCGTGCGGTCGTAGCCGCCTGAGGACGTCCGGCTCAGGCCGATCGTGCGGCCGACGGACAGCCGGCTGTCGATCGTGGCGTCCGGGTCCACCACCGTCCCGTCGTCGGAGCGGAAGACGCCGTGGCAGTGCGGATACCGGTGGCCTCCGCTCCGGGTCCAGGTGCAGGCCTCGATCTTGAGATGGCCCGACGTGCCCGCCAGACCCGAGGCATAGGCGACATGCGTCACCGCCGGCCAGGTGATGGCGGTGCCGACGGCGAACAGACCGGCGATCACGAGGAGCAGGGACCACGCCGGCTTCTGCCGCCGCAGCCGTTCCCGGCCGCTCGTCCGTCCCGTCATCCCGTCCCCCGTTCCCGTTCCCGTTCCCGATCACGTTGCAGCGCCCGCTCCCGCCCCGATCCCGTACCGGCGCCTGCTCCCGCTCCCGCCCGGATCACGGTCCGGCCTGATCTCCCACGACGTACAGCAGACCCACGAGTGCCCCGAATGGTTGCGGGCAGCGGGCGCCGCCCCAGCGTCTGCCGCCGATCGAGTGGACTTGCCGGAACGTTGATCGGACCGGAGCTCCTGTCGGTGGCCCGGGTGGTGGTGTTGCCGTCTGTTCCCGTGTCCCCAGTGACCTGGACCTGATCCGGAAGAGGCGCCCCCATGCGACATCCCTCCTACCGCCGCCCGTTCGCCGCGGCCCTGCTCGCGGCGACCGTGCTGGCCCCGATGACGGCCACCCCCGCGGCGGCCCTCCACCCGACGGGCGTCGGCACCACCGTCGCCCACGCGGCGGACACCGGCGGATACGGCAAGGACGACAGCGCGCGCGACAGCCTGAGCCCGGCGCTGAGCGCACGGCTGGACAAGGCCATCGCGGACGTCCGCCGGCAGGCGAACATCCCCGGCGTCGTCGTCGGACTGTGGATGCCCGGCAAGGGGAACTACGTCCGCGCGACCGGTGTCGCCGACACCGCCACCCGCAAGCCGATGTCCGTCGACTCCTACGTCCGGATCGGCAGCGAGACCAAGACCTTCACCGTCACCGCGCTGCTCCAACTCGTTGACCGGCACCGGGTCCGCCTGGACGACCCGATCTCCCGCTACATCCCCGGCGTCCCGAACGGCCGGCACATCACCCTGCGCCAACTGGCCGAGATGCGCAGCGGACTGTTCCCGTACACGTCCGATCCGGACTTCGTGCACGACCTGCTGAGCGACCCCCAGCGGGTCTTCACCCCGCGGCAACTGCTCGCCTACGGCTTCAAGCACCGCAACACGTTCGCGCCCGGCGCGCAGTTCGAGTACTCCAACACCAACCTCATCCTGCTGGGCCTGGTCGTCGAGAAGGTCACCGGGCAGGGGCTGCGCGACGTCATCCACCGGCGCGTCCTGCGGCCCGCCGGGCTGCGCCACACGCTCTTCCCGAAGGGGAACGCGATCCCCGATCCGCACCCGCAGGGCTACACGAACCAGACGCTGAGCGGCTCGGTCGCGAACTCCACCAACTGGAACCCGAGCTGGGCCTGGGCCGCCGGGGCGATGATCTCGAACCTGCACGACCTGCGGCACTGGGCGAAGGTCGTCGCCACCGGCACGCTGCTGAGCCCCGAGACCCTGGCCCAGCGCCTGAAGACGCTGCCGACCGGCTTCCCGGGCACGTCGTACGGCCTCGGCATCTTCAACGCGAGCGGATGGATCGGCCACAACGGCTCCATCCCGGGATACGAGACCGTGACCGTCTATCTGCCCGCGAAGAAGGCCACCCTGGTCGTCATGATCAACACCGACATCACCTACCAGGGCCAGGAACCCTCGACGCTGATCGCCAGGGCCGTCACCCAGATCGTGACCCCGGACAACGTCTACGCCGGCGCGGTCGTCGGACGCTGACATGAGGGTGCCGCTCCGGTCGTACGACCGGAGCGGCACCTTTCGTGGTCTCCCGGACGCCTCGCGCGGCGGCGGGACGCGTCGGGCCGGCCGCGACTAGATCGTGGCCGCGTCGATCACGAAGCGGTAGCGGACGTCGCTCGCCAGCACCCGCTCGTACGCCTCGTTGATCTCGGAGGCCTCGATGAGCTCGATCTCGGCGCCGAAGCCGTGCTCGGCGCAGAAGTCCAGCATCTCCTGGGTCTCGCGGATGCCGCCGATGCCGGAGCCCGCGAGGGTCTTGCGGCCGCCGATCACCGAGAACAGGTTGAGCCGGACCGGCTCCTCGGGGGCGCCCACGTTCACGAACGCGCCGTCCGTGCGCAGCAGGGAGAGGTAGGCGTCCAGGTCCAGCGGCGCGGAGACGGTGGACAGGATCAGGTCGAAGGTGCCGCGCAGTTCCTTGAAGGTCTCCGGGTCGCTGGTGGCGTAGTAGTGGTCGGCGCCCAGCTTCAGGCCGTCGTCCTTCTTGCGCAGCGACTGGGAGAGCACGGTGACCTCGGCGCCGAGCGCGTGCGCGATCTTGACGCCCATGTGGCCGAGACCGCCCATGCCGAGGACCGCGACCCTCTTGCCGGGGCCCGCGTTCCAGTGCTTGAGCGGGGAGTACGTGGTGATACCGGCGCAGAGCAGCGGCGCGGCGACATCGAGGGAGATGCCGTCGGGGATGCGCAGGGTGTAGTTCTCGTCGACGACGATCTTCTGGGAGTAGCCGCCGTAGGTGGGCTCGCCGTCCTTGCCGACGGAGTTGTACGTGCCGACACCGCCGCCGGTGCAGTACTGCTCCAGGCCGGCCTCGCAGTTGTCGCACTCACGGCAGGAGTCGACCAGGCAGCCGACGCCCACGCGGTCGCCGACCTTGAACTTGGTGACGCCGGATCCGACCTCGGCGACGATGCCGGCGATCTCGTGGCCCGGCACCATCGGGAAGGCGGCCTTGCCCCAGCCCTCGCGGGCCTGGTGGATGTCGGAGTGGCAGATGCCGGCGAACTTGATGTCGATCAGGACGTCGTGCTCCCTGACCGCGCGGCGCTCGATCGTGGTGCGCTCCAGCGGAGCCTTGGCGGCGGGTGCGGCGTACGCGACGACAGTGGTCATGCCGGGGTTCTCCTCGGGAGGGGGGTGGTCCGTGCCCGGCGGTCTCGCTCCGGGCACGGCGTCCAGCCTGCCCGGTCCCACGGGTTTCACCCAGACCACGGCTCTGCGTACGTCCGCTGGTCCTACCACTGGCGGGGTCAGGCTCCGTGTCGTACGACCGTTGATACTGGACATATGGATGAACAGCCCTCCGCGGCCCCCGCAGGTGAGGCGGCCCACTCCCTCGACCGGCGCGCCGAACTGAGCGAGTTCCTGCGCAGCCGCCGGGCCCGGCTGAAGCCGGAGGACGTCGGGATGCCCGACTTCGGGCGGCACCGCCGGGTTCCGGGTCTGCGCCGCGAGGAGCTGGCCCAGCTCGCCGGGGTGTCCGTGGCCTACTACACGCGCCTCGAACAGGGCCAGGGCCGCAATGTGTCGGCGGAGGTGCTGGACGCCATCGCGCGGGCGCTGCGTCTGACGGACGCCGAGCACAATCACCTCACGCATCTCGCGAAGCCCAAGCAGCACAAGAAGAAGCAGACGGCCAGGCCGCAGCAGGTGCGCGGCTCCCTGCGCCAGCTGCTCGACACGCTCGACGGCGTCCCCGCGTACATCACCGGGCGGCGCTCCGACGTGCTGGTCTGGAACCGGATGGCCGCGGCCGTCTTCGGGGACTGGTCGGAGCTGCCGCCGCAGGAGCGGAACTGGGCGCGGATGGTCTTCCTGCGGCCCGAGTACCGGGAGCTGTTCGTGGAGTGGGAGCAGAAGGCGATCGACATCGTCTGTCTGCTGCGCATGGACGCGGGCTGTCATCCGGACGATCCGCGGCTGGCCGCGCTGGTCGGGGAGCTGTCGGTGAAGAGCGAGGACTTCCGGCGGCTGTGGGCGACGCACGACGTGAAGGAGAAGAGCCACGGGGTGAAGCTGCTGCGGCATCCGCTGGTGGGCGACCTGGCGTTGCAGTTCGAGTCGTTCCGGCTGATCGGCGACAGCGAGCTGGCGCTGGTCACGTATCACGCGGAGCCGGAGTCGAGTTCGGCCGGGGCGCTGCGGCTGCTGGCGTCGTGGGGAACGGACGCGACCCGCGCGGGCTCGTCCGCTCCCCGGTGAGCGCTCCCGCCCGAGGCTCCGGCCCGCGGCCCCGGCCGGCACCCGCCTCGGCCGGCCCCCGGGCTCACGGCTCGTCTCCCGCACCCGGGCTCACGGCCCCGCGCCGCGGCTCACGGCTGGTAGGGCGGTGCCGCTCCCCAGGTCCACCGCGGTACGGGCTGCTCGGCCGGAGGTGTCGCGTCCGGGCCTGAGTAGTACACGGCCAGCCGCGTGCCCCACTCCGCGTACGCGAGGAAGGCGGAGCGGAACTCGGCGTCGGTGGGCAGTCCCGCGTCGTCGGCGGCGTCCTGGAGCAGATTGACCCACCGGCGGCGCTGCGGCTCCGTGATGCCCTTGCCCAGATGCTTGGTGACCATGTGGCCGTGGCCGCCCTGGGTCTCGGAGTAGGCGGCCGGTCCGCCGAAGACCTCGCCGAGCCAGAGGGCGACGTGGGCGGCGTGCTCGGGCGCGAGACCGGCGAACAGCGGCGCGAGGAGGTCGTCCTTGAGGACCTTGTCGTAGAACTGCTCGGTGAGGCGGGAGAAGGCCTCGGCGCCGCCCGCCCAGGCGTAGAGCGTGGGCTCGGAGGCGCCCCGGCCGCGCACGGACGTGGGCTTGTAGTGACGCATCTCCTCGATGCTGCCGATGTACGGGCGGATCTCGGCGAGGAAGTCCGGGAAGAGCTCGGAGGTGCGGAAGCCCTCGATGTGGTCCTCGGTCGAGGTCCAGGTGATCCTCAGGACGAAGTGCTCGAAGTCCTCCTCGCAGCGCGCGAGTTCGTAGTCCACGCACTGCGGCGCCTCGGCGAGCAGGCGGGCGGCACGGGTGTAGGCGGCAAGGAACTCGGCCGACTGGTCCTCGGGAATGCGGTACCGGATGTATTCGACTGTCGAGACGGTCATGTCCCCACACAAACACGGAAGGGCCACCGGAGGCTCTCTTTCCGGTGGCCCTTTCGCTGCGGGCTCACTCCCGCGCCGAGGCCGGGCGACGGCGCGCTAGGCTCCCGCGTTCTCCTTGACGGTGATCTTCCCCTTGCGGATCGTCGCGACGCGCGGGGCCTTCTTCGCGATCGCGGAGTCGTGGGTGACCATGATGAAGGTCAGCCCGTGCTCCTTCCACATGGCTTCGAGCACGTCCATGATCTCGTCGCGCATGCCCTCGTCGAGGTTGCCGGTGGGCTCGTCGGCGAGCAGCACCTTGGGCTGCTTGACCAGGGCGCGAGCGATCGCCACCCGCTGCTGCTGGCCGCCCGAGAGCTCGGCGGGCAGGTGCCCGAGGCGCTCGGAGAGCCCCACGGACTCCAGGGCCGCGGCGGCCCGCTCACGCCGTTCCTTCGCCTTGACCCGCAGCGGTACGAGCGCGGTCTCGACGTTCTCCTGGGCGGTGAGCGTGGGGATCAGGTTGAAGCTCTGGAAGACGAAGCCGATGTTCTCGCTGCGCACCCGGGTGAGCTTCGCCTCGGACAGCTTCGCCATGTCGACGCCGTCGAGTTCGACGCTGCCCTCGGTGGGACGGTCGAGCCCGCCGAGCATCTGGAGCAGGGTGGACTTGCCGCCGCCGGTGGGGCCCTGGATGACGAGCCGGTCGCCGTCGCCGATGGTCAGATCGATCCCGGCGAGCGCGTTGATCGATTCCTTGCCCCGCGCATAGCGCTTGGTGACGCCTCTGAGTTCGTACATGGTGCTACTCCTGGGATACGTGAGTACGTGGGGCGGGGCTTATTCGACGCGGCGCAGGGCGTCGGCGGGGCGCAGCCGGGAGGCGCGCCAGCCGCCGAAGGCACCGGCGATCAGACCGCCGGCCACGGCCAGGGCGACGGCGAGGACGATCGTGTCGACGCTGACGGGCGCGGTGAGCGCGACGTCGAGGGCCTTGGAGGCGCTCTGCCGTGCCGGGCCGCCGAAGCCGCCGCCACCGAAGCCGCCGCCTCCGCCGCCAGGACCGCCACGGCCCACGGAAGCCACCTGCGCCGAGAGGCTGGGGCTGATCTCGGTGACCACATAGGCGCCCGCGAGGCCGAGGGCGATGCCGAGGACGCCGCCGACCAGGCCGTTGACGATGGCCTCGCCGACCACCTGGCGGGTCACCCGGCTCGACTTCCAGCCGAGTGCCTTGAGGGTGCCGAACTCACGTACCCGGCGGGAGACGGCGGAGGAGGTGAGCAGACCGGCGACCAGGAACGCGGCCACGAGCACCGCGATCGAGAGCCACTTGCCCACGTTCGAGGCGAGGTCGGAGGCGGTGGACAGGGAACCGGAGACGGTGCTCGCGAGGTCCGCGGAGGTGGTGACCGTCGTACCCGAGATGTTCTTCTGGATGGTGCTCTTGACGCCGGCGATCTGCTGCGAGTCCGAGGCCTTGACGTAGATCGTCGTGACCTTGTTCTTGGAGCCGCTGAGCGTCTGCGCCTGCTGGAGCGGGATGTAGAGGTTGGCCGCCGCGTCGCCGCTGTCGGGCGTCGCGATGCCGATGATCGTGTACTTGACGCTCTTGATGGTGACGGTGCCACCGAGCTTGAGCTTCTTCTCCTTGGCGTACGACTTGTCCGCGACGACGACCTTGGCGTTCGTCTCGGAGGTCTTGAACGTACGGCCGCTGGTGATCTTCGACGAGGTCAGCGGGCCCAGGGACGGCTTGGTGACGTCGGTGCCGTAGACCGTGTAGTTGTTGACGTCGAAGTTGGCGCCGCCGCCCTCGACGCGGCCCTGCGGGGGCTGCTGCCCGCCGCCCCGCTGCCGGGTGCCGCCGCTGCTCGGGTCCTGCTTGAACTGGCCTCGGGTGAACTGGCCGTTGATGCGGATGACCGTGAGGCTCAGACCGCCGACGGAGTCCGCGACGCCCTTCTGCGCGTCGACCTTGGAGACGGTCGAGGAGGCCAGGGTCTGGAAGCCCTGGACCATGACGCGGTCGCTGCTCTGGTCCGTGCCGGAGGCGCTGTCCTTCGCGTCGAAGTTGAAGCGCGGGCGGTCACTGGTGCCGCTCGCGGCGGCGGCCTTGGTGACCGTCATGTCGGTCCCCAGCCCGTACAGCGACTGGAGAACCTTGCCCTGGGCCTTCTCCATGCCCGAGGACACGGAACTGACCACGATGACCAGCGCGATGCCCAGGGCGAGCCCGGAGGCGACGACGAGGGCCGCCTTTCTGCGGCGGCGCAGTTCGCGCCTCAGGTAGGTGAAGAACATGTGCCGCAAGCTAGTTACGGCGCGTGATGAAGGAATAAGCCTGAAATAAGAGAACCATGAGAAGGCTGTGGCCGGGCCAGGAAACCCGTGGGAGACGCCGATGCGGCGGTGGCCCGGGGGTCACCGCCGCATCGATGTTCGCTCTCGTCCCGGTCCGTCCCGGCTGTCTCAGACGGCCGAACCGGCCTTCCAGGCCGCCCAGTCCAGGTTCCAGCCGTTGAGGCCGTTGTCCGGGGCGATGGTCTTGTCGCCGGTGTTCTTGACGACGACCACGTCACCGACCAGGGAGTGGTCGAAGAACCACGCGGCGGGGGTGTTCGCGTCGCCGGCGCCCTTCGTGTCGGACAGGCCGACACAGCCGTGGCTGGTGTTGACGGAGCCGAAGATGGACTTCGCGCCCCAGTAGTTGCCGTGGATGAAGGTGCCGGAGTTCGACAGACGCATCGCGTGCGGCACGTCCTTGATGTCGTACTCGCCCTTGCCGTCGTCGTTCGTGAAGCCGACCGTCGAGCCGTCCATCCGGGTCTCCTTGAACTTCTCGGAGATCACCATCTGGCCCTGGTACGTGGTGTGGTCAGGAGCGCCCGCGGAGACGGGGATGGTCTTGACGACCTTGCCGTCCTGCATGACCTGCATCGTCTTGGTCTTGGCGTCGACGACGGAGACCTGGTTGCGGCCGACCTTGAAGGTGACCGTCTTCTGCTGGACGCCGTAGACACCGCTCGCGCCCTGGACCCCGTCGAGGTTCAGCTTGAGGGTGACGGTGGAGCCGCCGGTCCAGTAGCTCTCGGGGCGGAAGTCCAGGCGGTTGGCGTTGAACCAGTGGCCGACGACCTCCTGGCCGCTGCTGGAGGAGACGGTGATCCCCTTCTGCACGGCGGCCTTGTCGGTGATCGCCTTGTCGAAGTTGATCGAGACCGGCATGCCGACGCCGACGGTGGAGCCGTCCTCGGGCGTGAAGTTGCCGATGAAGCTGTTGGCCGGGGAGACCGTGGTGAACGACGCGTTCTCGTGGGCCGTGCGGCCGGCGGAGTCGGCGGCCTCGGCCGCGATCTTGTACGTGGTGGCGCGCGCCAGCCCGTTCAGGGGCTTCCAGCTCTTCTTGTCGGCCGATATCTGACCGGCGACGGCGGTGCCGGTCGCGGTCTTCATCGTGACGGACGTGAGCGAGCCCTTGCTGACCGTGACGGCGGTGCCGTTGTTGATCGAGGCGTTGTCGGAGCCGTCCTTGGGCGTGATCCTGATCTGGGCCTCGGACGTCTTCTTGGCCGCCGCCTCGTCGACCTTGGCCTGCGACGTGGGGTCGCCGCCGCCCGAAGCGCCGGCCTTGTCTCCGCCTCCGCCCCCGCTGCACGCAGAGAGCACCAGCACCCCGCCGAGCAGTACGGACGCAGTCGTCAGACGCTTGCGCCGCTTACTGTTCGTCATCACACGCTTCTCCATCGTCGCCGATTCCCGAAAGGACCACGGAAGCCCCGTCAATGTCTCAACGCCGCAACCGGTTCGCCCCGTTCCACTTCCCGCGGAAGTGTGGCCCACGCCACGTCCACCGCGCTCGGGCGCGAGGACCGAAGCGGATCGCGGGTGCGATGCGGAGGCGGCTCGTGCCACGCCGGAACGAAGGGCCCCGGACGGCGGTCACCGGCCGGGGTCATGCCTCCCGGACCGCGTCAGCCGTGCACGTCTTCCTCGTCGTCCTCCCCGGCATCATCCTCGTCGATGTCCCAATCCGGCGAATCGGGGTCGTAGTCGATGGGTTCGCTGCTCCAGGAAGCCTGGGCGAGTTCGATTCCGGGCACCTCGCTGACCAGGTCGAACGGGTCGACGAGATAGGCCAGCGCCTCCGCCGTGTCTTCCGTCACCGCACCCTCGGCGTGCGCCCTTTCCTCGGCCGGCATGTCCGTGTCGTCGCCGATCCGCTCCAGCGCGGCCCGGGTGACGGCGTCGGCATCGTCGATCTCCAGCACGAGTTCGACACGAAGCCGGACAAACCGTGCGGTCTCAGGGGTAGTCATGAGAGGGAGCGTACGGCCCGTGGCATGCGCGACTTTCCCGCGACCCGTGCCTTTCATTAGCATCGGGCCACACGGCCAATTCGCAAGCGCCACAAGGGGATCGATATTTCGTGTCCGCCGCACGTCGATCGTTGCTGACCGCCACCGCAGCGGGGACCCTCCTGGGTGCCCTGTGGTTCGTCCCGTCCGCCAACGCGTCCCAGGACGTACCCACACCGACCGCGACGGGGCCGGCGTCCCCGACGGGGCCGGCGTCCGCACCGGCCGTCAGCACGGCGACACGGAAGTCCGCCGGATCGGACGACAACGGCACCCGGGCGCTCTCCGGCGACAGCGGCACGGGCACGCCCTCGGGTGACGGCGGACCGCGCGCACTCTCCGGTGACGACGAGACCCGGCTCGCGGACACCGGTGCCGTGGACACGACGCCGTACCTCGTCGGCGGGACGCTCTTCCTCGGTCTGGGCGCCGGATTCGTGACGTATTCCGTGCGCAGAGAGCGCATGATGGCCTACTGAGCGCATCGACCGCGCGCCTGACAACCCACAGGGAAGCCATGCGAGAGCTGAGCGAGCTGACCGAAGTCGAGGAACCGGCCTGGCCGCTGCTGTCCAAGGCGCTCTCCGCCAGCGGGGTGTCCATGGACGTTCCGCCGGTGGACCCCGATCTGGGCCGGGCGAGTCTGCACCAGCTCCAGGTCACCGCACGGTCCTGGCTGGGCGGGATGGTGCTCAACTGCGGCGGCGTGGTGCTGGACAGCGGATGGCTGCGGATCTACGGCAGTCCGGCCGAGGAGCCCCCGACGGGGGTGCCCAGCGGGACGACGGACCTGCCCTCGCTCGCCGAGGTCAACGGATTCCCCGAGTACTTCGATCCCCACTGGCGCCCGCGGGACGGCGGACTCGTCGTCGGACACGACGTGCTGGGCGGGGTGTTCGTCCTCAACGGACCCGACCCGGAGTCGGTGGGGCGCCCCGGCCGTCCGGGCGAGATCGTGTACTTCGCGCCCGACTCACTGAAGTGGGAGACGCTCGAAGTGGGCCACGGGGCATGGCTCCAGTGGCTCCTCGACGAGGGCACGGACCAGTTCTACGACACACTGCGCTGGCCCGGCTGGCGGGCCGAGTCGGGCGCCCTCACGGGCACGCAGGGGCTGTCCGTGGTGCCGTTCCTGTGGTCGGCCGAGGCGCGCCGCGACCTCCAGTCGACCAGCCGGCGCGCGGTGCCGCTGGCCGAACTGCTCCGCCTGCACCGGGACTTCGCCCTGAAGCTGGACGGAGTGGACCCGGGGTTCCTGGGCGACGTCTGAACCCGTCCCGCCTTACCCCCGTACCCCCGTACCCCCGTACCCCCGTACCTCTGACGTCCGAACTCCCGCGCCACGAAGCCCCGTTCACGCCGCGGCCCCGCGCCCCGCAGCCGAGGGCCGGGGGTCGCGGGGCCGCGGCGTGAACGCCGAAGGTATCCGGTCGGGTCAGGCGGCCCTGCGGCCGCCGCCCTGGCCGCCGTTCTGGCCGCCGCGCTGCGGAGCGCGCCCGCGGCCGCCGGAACGACCGGCACCCGAACCGCCGGCGGCGTCCGTACGACGGCCGGAGCCGCCCCCGGCCTCACCGCGACGGCCCGTGGCCGCGCCTCCCGCGTCCGCACGGCGGCCCGTGCCCGCGCCGGCCTCGCCACGACGGCCCGCGGCCGCTCCCCCGGTGCTCGTACGGCGTCCGGTACCCGCGGCGCCTGTCGCGGCGCCGGTGCCCGGACGTCCGGCACGCTGCCGGCGAGCCTGGCCGTCCGACCCGCCGCCCGTGCGTCCGGCCGTGTCGCCGCCGCCGACCGCCGGGCGCCTGGCCCCGCCACCGGTCGCACGCCGCGTCTTGGAGCGCGCCTTCGGCTGCTCGACGACGGGCTGCGGGACCTCGATGACGACCGGGACGCCGGAGGGCTCACGGGCGCCGGTGAGCCGGGAGAGCTCCTCGTCGCTGGACTTGACGCGGGCGGTGCGCGGCGTGATGCCGGCGTCCGCCATCAGCCGGGTCATCTCACGCTTCTGCTCGGGGAGCACCAGCGTGACGACGCTGCCGGACTCACCGGCGCGGGCGGTACGGCCGCCGCGGTGGAGGTAGTCCTTGTGGTCGGTCGGCGGGTCGACGTTGACCACGAGGTCGAGGTCGTCGATGTGAATGCCACGCGCCGCCACGTTGGTCGCCACGAGCGCGGTGACCTGGCCGTTCTTGAACTGGTCGAGCGTGCGGTTGCGCTGCGGCTGGCTGCGCCCGCCGTGCAGGGCCGAGGCCCGGACACCGCTGGCGAGCAGCCGCTTGGTGAAGCGGTCGGCGCCGCGCTTGGTGTCGACGAAGAGGATGACCCGGCCGTCACGCGCGGCGATGCGCGTGGCGACGGCCTTCTTGTCGGTCTCGTCGGCGACGTGCAGCACGTGGTGCTCCATGGTCGTCACCGCGCCCGCGGACGGGTCGACGGAGTGCACCACGGGGTCGGTGAGGAACATCTTGACGAGCCGGTCGATGTTCTTGTCGAGCGTCGCCGAGAAGAGCAGCCGCTGGCCGCCCGCCTCGACCTGCTTGAGCAGCGCGGTGACCTGCGGCATGAAGCCCATGTCGGCCATCTGGTCGGCCTCGTCGAGCACGGTGATCGCGACCTGGCCGAGGGCGCAGTCGCCGCGCTCGATGAGGTCCTTCAGCCGCCCGGGGGTGGCCACGAGGACCTCGACTCCGCGGCGCAGCGTGCCGGCCTGGCGGCCGATCGACATCCCGCCGACGGCCGTGGTCACGCGCAGGTTGACGGCGGTGGCGTACGGGGTCAGCGCGTCGTCGACCTGCTGGGCGAGTTCACGGGTGGGGACGAGGACGAGCGCGAGCGGGTGGCGCGGCTCGGCACGGCGTCCGGCGGTGCGGGCGAGGAGCGCGAGGCCGAAGGCGAGCGTCTTGCCGGAACCGGTGCGTCCCCGGCCGAGGACATCGCGCCCGGCGAGGGAGTTGGGCAGGGTGGCGCCCTGGATCGGGAACGGCTCGGTGACGCCCTGGGCCACGAGGGTCTTCGTCAGGGCGGCCGGCATGTCCAGCGCGCCGAACGAGTCGACCGCGGGCAGCGCCGGAGTGATCGTCTCGGGCAGGGAGAACTCCTGCGGAGGCGCGACCTTGCGGGCGCCGGCGCGGCCGGCTCCCCGGCCCGCGCTCTTCGCGGAGCCGCCGGCGCGGTCGGCGCGTGCGTTCGCCGGCCGCTTACGGACGGGACGTTCGGATCGAGTCATGCTGGATCTGGTTTCCTTCCTGGGCCCACGGACTGCACACACAGCGCTCACCGACTGCATGAGCTGTCACAGCGCTGAGCCGGATCCCGCACCCGAAGGCGCGGGACCCGGCTCTGGAAAAGCGCGTTCGAACTAGGCGGGAACGATGTTCTCCGCCTGGAGGCCCTTCTGGCCCTGCGTGACCTCGAAGGAGACCTTCTGGCCCTCGACGAGCTCACGGAAACCGGAGCTGGCGATGTTCGAGTAGTGGGCGAAGACGTCCGGGCCGCCGCCGTCCTGCTCGATGAAGCCGAAGCCCTTTTCCGAGTTGAACCACTTCACGGTGCCAGTAGCCATGTTGTTCTCCTGAACAGGTAGTTGGGCCCCCATCCGGAGATGCACCGGGTAATGCCGGAGATGCCGGTAAAACAAAACGCGCCTGCGGAGGATTCCGATCAGGCGCACAAAGTAAATGGGTACCAAAAACGTATCAATGAGACAGTAGCACACCCTGATACCAGAGGGCGAGGAGAGCCGTGTGGGCCGGGACACACCCGGCCCACCCTACGCGTTCGACTCGGCTAGGCGAGCGGGCCGGTCACCGGCTCCACCGCGGCCACGACACCGCCGGCGCGCACGAACGCGTCCGCCGCCGCCAGGTCGGGGGCGAGGAAGCGGTCGGGGCCCGGGCCCTGGACGCCGGCCGCGCGGACCGCGTCGATGACCGCCCGCGAGGCCGGGGCCGGGGTCAGGCCCTCGCGCAGTTCGATCGCGCGGGTGGCGGCGTACAGCTCGATGGCCACGATCCGGGTCAGGTTGTCGACGGAGGTGCGCAGCTTGCGCGCCGCCGACCAGCCCATGGAGACGTGGTCCTCCTGCATCGCGGAGGAGGGGATGGAGTCGGCGGAGGCCGGTACGGCGAGCCGCTTCATCTCGCTGACCAGAGCGGCCTGCGTGTACTGGGCGATCATCAGACCCGAGTCGACGCCGGCGTCGTCCGCGAGGAACGGCGGCAGACCGTGGCTGCGGTTCTTGTCGAGCAGCCGGTCGGTGCGGCGCTCGGCGATCGAGCCGAGGTCGGCGGCGGCGATGGCGAGGAAGTCGAGGACGTAGGCGACGGGGGCGCCGTGGAAGTTGCCGTTCGACTCGACGCGGCCGTCGGGCAGCACGACGGGGTTGTCTACGGCGGAGGCCAGCTCGCGCTCGGCGACCGTGCGGGCGTGCGCGAGGGTGTCCCGGCCGGCGCCCGCGACCTGCGGGGCGCAGCGCACGGAGTAGGCGTCCTGGACGCGCGGGGCGTCGTCCTGGTGGTGGCCGGTGAGTTCCGAACCCTTCAGCACGGCCAGCATGTTGGCGGCGCTGGCGCTCTGGCCGGGGTGCGGGCGGATGGCGTGCAGCTCGGGGGCGAGGACCTTGTCGGTGCCGAGGAGCGCTTCGAGGGACAGCGCGGCGGTGACGTCGGCCGACTTGTAGAGCGCCTCCAGGTCGGCGAGGGCCATGACCAGCATGCCGAGCATGCCGTCGGTGCCGTTGAGCAGGGCGAGGCCCTCCTTCTCGCGCAGCTCGACGGGGGTGATGCCGGCCTCGGCGAGCAGTTCGCCGGCGGGCCGCACGACGCCGTCGGGGCCTTCGGCGTCACCCTCGCCCATCAGGGTCAGGGCGCAGTGGGACAGCGGCGCAAGGTCGCCGGAGCAGCCGAGCGAGCCGTACTCGTGCACGACGGGGGTGATGCCCGCGTTCAGGATGTCCGCCATGGTCTGCGCGACCTCGGGCCGCACGCCGGTGTGCCCGGAGCAGACGGTCTTGAGCCGCAGGAACATCAGCGCGCGGACGACCTCGCGCTCGACGCGCGGACCCATGCCGGCGGCGTGCGAGCGGACGATGTTGCGCTGCAACTGGGCGCGCAGCTCCGGGCTGATGTGCCGGCTGGCCAGGGCGCCGAAACCGGTGGAGACGCCGTAGACGGGCTCCGGCTTCGCGGCCAGCGCGTCCACGATCGCGCGGGCCGCGGCCAGGGCCGCCACCGCCTCGCCGGAGAGCTCGATCCGGGCGCCTTCGCGCGCCACGGCGAGAACGTCGGACGCGGTCACTCCGGACGTCCCCACCACCACAGTGTGCATATCCATATTCAGGAGCGTACGCAGTGAATTCCTTGATGTCACTAGTGGGTGGCGGGTTGACCCCTTACTCCGGCGTACGTCACAACGGCCGGACCGGCGTCGGCCACGATCACGCACGGGCCGTCACGCACGGGGCCGGTCGTGGCGGCCGCGGAACCTGCGGCGTTCGCCCGCCGTGGGCGGGGGCGCGTCCGCGAGCCGTACGACCGGGTCGTCGGGACCCTCGCGCCCGGCGACCACGGGCTTCGCGGCACGGACGGCCTTCGCCCGGTACTGGGCCGCGTCCGCCAGCCGGAACAGCCGGCGCGCCGACCGTACGGGTCCGATCGGGTCCCCGGTCGAGGCGACCCCGCACGCCACTCCCTCCCCGAACTCCAACTCGGCCGCGCGGACGCAGAGTTCACCGGCGATACGGACCACGTCGTCCGCCTTCGGGCCCACCGCGAGCAGACAGAACTCGTCACCGCCCAGCCGCGCCGCGAGGGTGCCGGGGAGCATGGCCCCGCAGAGCGAGAGCACCGACCCGAACCGTTCGAGGAGCCGGTCGCCGACGGCGTGCCCGAGGGTGTCGTTGACGCGCTTGAGCCCGTTGAGGTCGCAGACGACGAGACTGACCACGACACCGTCCTCCCGGTGCCGCTCGACCGCCTCGTCCAGCCGTACGTCCACGGCGCGGCGGTTGGCGAGTCCGGTCAGGGAGTCGGTGTACGCGAGGCGCCGGGCCTCCTCCAGACGCTCGGTCTGGGCGATCCCGGCGGCGACGACAGAGGCGAGGACGGTCGCGAAGTCGGCGTCCTGCGGGCCGAAGACGGGGACTCCGGCCGGGCGGGCCACGTAGAGCTCGCCCCACGCCCGTCCGTGCAGCACGACGGGCGCGACGACGCAGCAGCCGCGGCCCCGCCTGCGCAGAGCCGCCACGCGCTGGTGGCAGTACCCGGCGGGCCCGGCCGCCGGGCCGTCGGCGGTCTCGACCCAGGCGTTGGGTTCGCCGCCGCCCGCCCAGCGCTCGTGCAGGAACTCGGCGATCTCCGGGAACTGGTGCACCGGATAGGCCTCCCCCTCGGGGAACTCCTCCTCGTCCGGCGCGCGGTCGCCCACATTGACCAGCACCCGCAGCCGGCCGAGCTCGCGCTCCCACACGGAGAGCGCGGCGAAGCTCCCGGCCAGCGCGTGACACGCGCCGAGCGCCGCGGCCCGCCACGACTCCCGGGGGGTGTGCGCCGCCGCCATGCCCTGCGCCAGCGTCACCACGGCCCTCAGCCGACTGTCCTCACCCATCATCCCAGGCTAGGTATATTTGCCCGCATTTGGGACATCGGTGGGGCGAACAGGGGTACGGGCGTACGAGCGCGGGCCCCGTGGGCTACTCCCCCGGCCACTCCGGCCTGCGCTTCTCGTTGAAGGCGGCGACGCCTTCCGCCCGGTCACCGGAGAAGGCGACGGACCGCCAGGCCGCGTCCTCGACCTCCAGACCGGCGCGCAGGTCGAGTCCGTGGCCGAGGCGCAGGGCCCGCTTGGCGGCCCGCAGCCCGACCGGGGAGTTCGCGGCGATACGGGCGGCCAGGGCGAGTGCTTCGGCCCGGTCCTGCCCGGCCTCGACCAGCTCGTCCACCAGACCCAACTCCCGCGCCTCGGCGGCCTCCAGACGGCGTGCCGAGAAGATGAGCTCGGCGGCGCGCGCGGCCCCAACCCGGCGCGGCAGCAGCTGCGTGCCGCCGCCTCCGGGAATCACGCCGACGGACACCTCGGGCAGCCCGACCACGGCCGAACGGTCGGCCACGATCAGGTCGCAGGACAGCGCCAGCTCGAACCCGCCGCCCAGCGCGAAGCCGTGCACGGCGGCGACGGTCGGCATCGGCAGTTCCAGGACCCCGGTGTACGCGGATCGCGCGAGGGGCCGCTGTCGTACCAGGTCGGCGTCGGTGAAGGAGTTGCGCTCCTTCAGGTCGGCGCCGACGCAGAAGGCGCGCTCGTGGGTGGAGGTCAGCACCACGACACGTACGTCCCGGTCGGCGGCGAGTGCCTCGCAGGCGCCGGCGATCGAGCGCGCCATGTCCGTGGACACGGCGTTCATGGCCTTGGGCCGGTCGAGGACGAGCTCGGCGACGTGTCCGTGGCGCCGCACGGCCACGAACTCCCCGAACCTGCGCTCGGCCGGCTCCGCCGACCGCTCCGCCTCTTGCTCCGCCATGACACCCTCCCGGTTAACGCGGGTTAACAATCGATGACCCGATCATCGCAGCCCGGACCGTCGGGCGAAAGCCGTGCCCTCCAGCCGTATGTCCTCGTTCGAGTGACATGGCGCCCAACTTCGTTTCCGCGCTCTCACACCGTGCATAACCTGCGCACCGCCGCAGCGCATCAGGGACACCGGCTCACCGGGGAGGGACGACCATGACGAACCGCGAGACACCGCAGGCCGCCGGCACCCGGCCGGGCCGACGCACCGCACTCACGCGACCGCCGGCCCAGAGGACGGCCTCCGAGGTCACCGCCCCGGACACCTCGCCCGGCACCTCGCCGGCTCCGGCGGACGACGGATGGATCCGCGTCACACCGCTCAGCAAGGCGATGCCCGCCCCGACGCTGCGGGACGCGGCCGCCGTGAGGACGCCCACGGCGGGGATGGGCGCGACCCTGGCGGACGCCAGGAAGCGGGCGGACGCCGCCATCGGGAAGCCCGGGACCGCGCCGGAGCGGGCCGCGAAGGCCTGGGCCCCCGCGACCGGGTCCGCGGCGGCCACGACGAACGGGACGACACGCGAGACCGGAGCAAGGACCGGAGCACGTGAGGGCACGCTCGCGGCAGACGTCCAGGAGACGGGGACCCGCGCGACGACAACCGCGACCCAGCCCCGAACGGCCGGTGCCGCGACGGGCGCTCGTGCTCCGCAGGCCGGGGCGCACGACGCCCGCGAGGCGGAATCCGCCGCGGCCACGGGCGAGGCCACCATCACGGCGAACGCGAACACGACGGAATCCGGGGCTGGGTCACGGAACGCCCGAGTCTCGGCTGACGCGCAGGAGCCGGAGGCCCGGGCCGAGAAGCGCGCGGCCGGTGACACGACCGCCGTCCGAGGCGCGGAATCCGTCGCGGCGGGGGCTCGGCGGGCCGAGGCCGGGGCGCCCGCGGCCGCGGCTGCGGCGCGTATTCCTGCGTCGGGCACCGGGACCAGGGCGCTCGGGGTCACGAGCCCCCAGGGCGCGGAGACCGAGCCGAAGCCGACCGCGGCGGAGGCCGCAGCGGGTGCGGGCGTCCGAGGGGCGTCGGGCGCAACCGGTGCCGGCGTTCGGGAGGCGTCGGGCGCAGCCGGTGCCGGCGTTCGAGGGGCAGTGGGCTCAACCGGTGCGGGCGTTCGGGAGGCGGTGGGCGCGACCGCCGTGGGCGTTCGGGAGGCGTCGGGCGCAACCGATGCGGGCGTTCGAGGGGCAGTGGGCGCGACCGGTGTGGGCGTTCGGGAGGCTTCGGGCGCGACCGGCGGTGCCGCGCGAGGGATCGTTCCGCCGCCGCGGTCGGCCGGCGCGCACGGAAGCCCGTACGAGCCCGGTGGGGACGAGACCGCGCCGGTGCGGCTGCGTACCGTCCGGGGCCGGCACCGCAAGCCCCGTCGGCGCCGGGTGCTCTTCGCCGCGGGCGGGCTCGCGCTCGCCGCGGGGGTGCTGACCCTCGCCCGGATGACACCGGACGCGGTGACCGGGGGCACGGCCGGCGGGAACGCGGAGGCCGACCCCGTCGCGACGGCCACCGACAACGACACGGCGGGCGACGCCGTCCCCACCGTCGCGGCCATGCCCTCGCCCACGGGGGCGGGAGCCGCACCGGCGAGCCCCGCGATGGGCGGGACGAGCCCGGCGCCCACCTCGGACACGGACCGGATCCCGGCGCCGGTCGCGAGCTCCGCGGCGGCGATCCCCGCGGCCCGCGGTGAGCACCCCGCCACGGCGGCACCGGGCACCACCGGCATCCCCACGGCTCCCGTGACGACACCGCCCGCCGCCCGGCCGACACCGGCGGCCACCCCGACCGCCGAGGCACCCCGGCACACCCCGTCCCCGGCCCCGGCCACGTCAGCGCCGTCCCACCGGCCGCCGGACGTGTGCGTACCGATCGTGGGGATCTGTGTGAACGGGTTGCTCTCACCCGGCCAGGACGAACAGTGACCGGGGGGTGCTACGACTCGTCGGAGCGGCGGGCCAGCAGCCAGGGCTCGATGACGCCGAGCCCGCGCACGGGCCGCTGCCACATCGGCTGGAGCGCGAAGCGGTACGAGGGGGGCTCCTCGCCCTCCTTCTCCGCGGCGGCCGCGGCCTCGGCGGCCTCCGCCTCGGAGGCGGGCGCGTCACCGGTGCGGGTCAGTTCCTCGGCCAGGGCACCGTCGACGAGGACGGCGTCGCGCGGCGCTATCGACGTGAGCCGGCTCGCCAGGTTCACGGTCGTGCCGAACACGTCGCCCATCCGGGTGGTGACCGTGCCGAAGGCGATGCCGACGCGCAGTTCGGGCATCGTCTCGTCGTTGGCCATGGTCTCGATGAGCCGCAGCGCGATCTCGGCGGCGACGCCGGCGTCGTCCGCGGAGTAGAGCACCTCGTCGCCGAGGGTCTTGATGAGCCGGCCGCCGTGGGCCGCCACCAGGTCCGCCGCGGTGGTCTCGAAGGCCTCGACGAGCTCGCCGAGTTCCTCCTCCTCCATGCGGCGCGTCAGCCGGGTGAAGCCGACCAGGTCGGCGAAGCCGACGGCGAGCCGGCGGTCGACCATCTCCTCGTCGTCGGCCGCCTGCACGACCCGGCCGGTGGCCGCGGCGAGCTGGCGGCGCCAGACGTAGACGAGGAACTCCTCCAGCTCGGGCAGGAGCAGTTCGATCAGGGGGTATGTCACCTCGGTGCGGGTCATCCCCGGCTCCGGGGGCTCGGTCAGACCCTCCAGGAAGGAATCGATCTGCCATTCGGCCAGACGGGCGGTGGTCTGCCCGGTGGACCGGGCGACCTGCACGGCCATGGCCTCGCTCAGCAGGCCCGCCTCGACGAGACCGGCGAGGCGGCGCAGGGCGAGCACGTCGGCCTCGGTCAGCGCCTTGGCCTGGCCGATGTCCGCGAAGCCCATCGCGCGCCAGAAGCGGGAGGCCAGCTCCATGGACACGCCCGCGCTACGGGCGGCCTGGAACGGGGTGTAGCGCCGCTCGGCGCCGAGGATCAGCCCCTCCAGGCGCAGCGCGAGCGGGTCCTCACCGGAGTCGGGCTCGGCCTGGGGGTCCACCCGGCCGTTCGCCTCGTGCCGTGCGTCGGGCCGGACGTCCCTTCGCGTGTCGCCGACCGCTGTGCCGTGGTCGTCCTCGACGAGGTCGCCGCCCGCGTCGGGGCGGTGGTCCGGGCGGTCCTGCGGGCGGGAGCCGGTCCCGGCGTCGGGACGGCCGTCCTGCCGGGCCTCACCGTCCGCGGCGGCCCGTGCGGCGGTCGCGTCCGTGACCGGCCCGGCGCTGCGGCCGGGCTCGCCGCCGGGGGCGGGATGGGCACCCGTGCCGGAGCCGGTGTCGTCGACGGTCACTCCTGCTGCCCTTCCGATCTGCCGTGGTCAGGTTCGACCGCGCTCAACTCTACGGCAGGTGTGCGCTGGCTCACTCCCGATGGCGGGACCGAGGCCAGGGACGGTGCCGAAGGTCTGGACCACCCGTGGCCGCACGCCGTCCCACCCCTCACCCGACCACACCCTCACCCCGCCCGCCGCGCGACAGCGCGCCCTCTCCCGCCCACCGCGCCGGACCGCACCCTTCACGCCCCCGGCGGCCACCCACCGGAACCGGTCCCGCGAAGGCCGAAGGCAGGTTCGACCGGGCGGGGGACGACGCCCGGAAACCCCGACCGTCCCGGCCGGACGCACCGGGAGGCGGCGGACGGCTCACGCGGGCCGACGGGCCGACAGGGCCGGCACCCCGCGCGGGCCATCAAGTCGGCAGGGCAGACGACCCACGCGGGTCAGCGGTCGCCGGGGCGGCTCACGCGGGTCCGGCTCACGCGGGGCGCAGGTGCACCACATCCCCCGCGCCCACCGGCTCCCGCGCGCCGTCCGCGGTCGCGATGACCAGCCGTCCGTCTCCGTCCAGGGCCACCGCCTCCCCGACGACCGACCGGCCGCCGGGCAGTTCGGCCCGCACCGCGCGCCCGAGCGTCGCGCAACCGGCCGCGTACGTCTCCTGGAGGCCGGAGGCGACCGGGTCGCCGCCCGCGTCGCGCCAGCGCCCGTACCACTCCTCCAGGGAGCGGAGCACGGCCCGCAGCACGGTGTCACGGTCCGTGGTCGTCGCACCCGCGAGCGCCAGCGATCCGGCGCCGGGCACGGGCAGTTCGTCGGCGCGCAGGGAGACGTTGACGCCGATGCCGACCACGACCGCGTCGGAGCCCGCGCGTTCGGCGAGGATGCCGCCGGCCTTGCGCTCCTCGCCGTCCACGGTGACCAGCAGGTCGTTGGGCCACTTGAGCGCCGTGTCGACGCCCGCGGAGCGCGAGAGCGCCGTCGCGACGGCGACGCCGGTGAGCAGCGGCAGCCAGCCCCAGCGTTCGACGGGTACTCCGACGGGTTTCAGGACCACGGAGAAGAAGAGGCCGGAGCGGGCGGGAGCCGTCCAACTGCGGTCGAGGCGGCCGCGCCCGGCGTTCTGTTCCTCGGCGACGAGGACCGTGCCCTCGTCGGCCCCCTTCGCTCCGGTGACGACGGCGGCCAGATCGGTGTTGGTCGAACCGGTACGGTCCACCACCTCCACGTCGCGCCACAGGCCGCCGTCGCGGACCAGCGCCCTGCGCAGGGCGGCCCCGTTCAGCGGCGGGCGGTCCAGGTCGGACCACCGGTTGTCGTTCGCGTCTGCTGCATCTCGCGGCGTCATGCAACCCAGCCTAGGTGTGGTAAACGCCGCACTGCCGATCGGTAGGCCCGCCACTACGCTACGGATGAGTAGCAAGCCCCCCTTCTGAGCACCCGTTTCCGAGCATCCCGTTTCCGGGCGTCTCGTCCCCGAGCGCCGTGTTTTCCGAGCAGTCACCCTCACGTCCCCTTAGATCAGGCAGGGAGCCGCATCCCGATGTCCGAGCCGGAAGAGCTGCACCACCCCGACATCCACACCACCGCGGGCAAGCTCGCGGATCTTCAGCGCCGTATCCAGGAAGCGACGCACGCCGGCTCGGAGCGCGCTGTCGAAAAGCAGCACGCCAAGGGCAAGTTGACGGCTCGTGAGCGCATCGAACTGCTCATGGACGACGGTTCCTTCGTCGAGTTCGACGAGTTCGCGCGACACCGGTCGACCGACTTCGGCCTGGAGAAGAACCGCCCGTACGGCGACGGTGTGGTCACCGGCTACGGCACGGTCGACGGCCGCCCGGTCGCCGTGTTCTCCCAGGACTTCACCGTGTTCGGCGGTGCTCTCGGCGAGGTCTTCGGCCAGAAGATCATGAAGGCGATGGACTTCGCGCTGAAGACCGGCTGCCCGGTCATCGGCATCAACGACTCGGGTGGCGCCCGGATCCAGGAGGGCGTGAGCGCTCTCGGCATGTACGGCGAGATCTTCCGCCGCAACGTGCACGCCTCGGGTGTCGTCCCGCAGATCAGCCTGGTCGTCGGCCCGTGCGCGGGCGGCGCGGTGTACTCCCCGGCCATCACCGACTTCACGGTGATGGTCGATCAGACCTCGCACATGTTCATCACGGGTCCCGACGTCATCAAGACGGTGACGGGCGAGGACGTCGGTTTCGAGGAGCTGGGCGGTGCCCGGACGCACAACGCCGTGTCGGGCGTGGCCCATCACATGGCGGGCGACGAGAAGGACGCCATCGAGTACGTCAAGCAGCTGCTGTCGTACCTGCCGTCCAACAACCTCAGCGAGCCCCCGGTGTTCCCGGAGGAGGCGGACCTCGCGCTCACGGACGAGGACCGCGAGCTGGACACGATCGTGCCGGACAGCGCGAACCAGCCGTACGACATGCACGCGGTGATCGAACACGTCCTGGACGACGCCGAGTTCTTCGAGACGCAGTCGCTGTTCGCGCCGAACATCCTCACCGGCTTCGGCCGGGTCGAGGGCCACCCGGTCGGCATCGTCGCCAACCAGCCGATGCAGTTCGCCGGGTGCCTCGACATCGACGCGAGCGAGAAGGCCGCGCGGTTCGTGCGGACCTGCGACGCCTTCAACGTGCCCGTCCTGACCTTCGTGGACGTGCCCGGCTTCCTCCCGGGCGTCGACCAGGAGCACACCGGCATCATCCGGCGCGGCGCCAAGCTGATCTACGCGTACGCCGAGGCGACCGTCCCGCTGATCACGATCATCACCCGCAAGGCCTTCGGCGGCGCGTACGACGTCATGGGCTCCAAGCACCTGGGCGCCGACCTCAATCTCGCCTGGCCCACCGCGCAGATCGCGGTCATGGGCGCGCAGGGCGCGGTGAACATCCTGCACCGCCGCACCATCGCGGCCGCCGAGGACCAGGACGCCACCAGGGCCCGGCTCATCCAGGAGTACGAGGACACGCTGCTGAACCCGTACACGGCGGCCGAGCGCGGTTACATCGACGGCGTGATCATGCCGTCACAGACCCGCTCCCACGTCGTACGCGGCCTGCGTCAGCTGCGGACGAAGCGGGCGTCCCTGCCTCCGAAGAAGCACGGCAACATCCCGCTCTAGAACCCCGCACACCCGGATCCTGGGAGCAGACATGACGATCAAGGTCGTACGGGGCAATCCGACCCCGGAGGAGCTGGCCGCCGCACTGGCGGTGGTCCGCGCACGCGCCGCGGCGGTGGCGTCCGCCCCGTCCGGCGCGTCCGGGCCGCGTGACTCCTGGTCCGACCCCGCCCGCGTCGCCGCGCACCGGCTCCCGCAGCCGGGCCCCACGTCGTGGGGCCGCAGCTACTGGCCCGGCTAGCCCGGCGTCAGGACGCGAGCGCCGGAGATCCCCCCGTGGACCCTGTCCACGGGGGGACTTCGCCGATGCCCGTCAGGAAAAGCGCCGCCGGCCCACGGCAGGGCCGGCGGCGGTGCCGTTTTCCCAGGATGCCCGCAAGTTGAGTACGCGTACTCAGGCGTCCGGCCGCCCGGCCGTCGCACGATCGGGAGCATGCTGTGGTCCGACCCCGAGAACGAACCCCCGGAGGAGTTCCGCGACATGCACGCCATGTTGCGACGCCTGGGCGTTCTCCTCGCGGTGGCCATGGTGATCACGATGACCCTGCTCGGCGTCCACTGAGCGGACCCGGCGCCCGCCTCACGCGCCGGTGCCCACGTCCGCGCCCCGCCGAACGGCAGCCGAGGCACGGGCCGATCGGCGCCGATACCCTGATCACATGACCGATCAGCCGCGCCGCCGTCTCGTCCTCGCCTCACAGTCCCCCGCCCGGCTCAATCTGCTGCGGCAGGCAGGGCTCGCTCCCGAGGTGATCGTGAGCGGGTTCGACGAGGACGCCGTCACCGCGCCCACGCCCGCCGAACTCGCCCTCGCGCTGGCCGAGGCGAAGGCCTCCGTCGTCGCGGCCCGGCCCGAGGTCCAGGGCGCGCTGGTGATCGGCTGCGACTCCGTGCTCGACCTGGACGGCCAGGCCCTCGGCAAGCCCGCGGACGCCGAGGAGGCCACCGCGCGCTGGCGGGCCATGCGCGGCCGGGCGGGCACGCTCCAGACGGGGCACTGTGTCTGGGACACGGCGCAGAAGCGGTGGGAGTCCGCGATCGCCTCGACCGTGGTCCGCTTCGGCGAGCCGACGGACGCGGAGATCGCCGCGTACGTCGCCACGGGCGAACCCCTGCACGTGGCGGGCGCGTTCACCCTGGACGGCCGCTCGGCCCCGTTCATCGAGGGCATCGACGGCGACCACGGCAACGTGATCGGCATCTCGCTGCCGCTGGTGCGCCGACTACTGGCCGAACTGGGCGTCGGCATCACGGAGTTGTGGACGCCCGAGGAGGCCTAGGTCGCGGACACGCTCTGGGACCACGGCGCGAGCGATCGCGCCGTGGCCCGGGGGCCGGCGCGGCCGTCAGGAGGCGGCGGGAGCCGACGCCACGGCCATGGCCTCCTCTTCGGCGGCGTCCGTCCGCTCGGCAGCCGTAGCCACGGCACCCGTCGTCGCGGCACCCCCCGGCCCGGCATGCGTCGTCTCGGCGCCCTCGGCCTCGGCACCCGTCGCGCCGGAGTTCTTCTCCAGGCCGACACGCCCCGCGGGGGCGGGTTCCTCGGCGGGGCTCGCGCTCCCCGCGGTGGCGGCCTCGCCCGGACCCGTGTCCTCCTCGGCCGCGTCCCCCTCGCCGTCACCCGCCCCGCCGGTCTCCGGCGCGGCGTCGACGGGGCCCGTCTCCCGGCCGTCGTACGCCAGGAGGGTGAACACGGTCAACGCGAACCCGACCATCATGAAGGCGAAGGCGCGCCAGCCCACCAGACCCACCGTGAAGGCGCCGAGCAGGGCGTGCACCACGGCGGCGCTGATCAGCAGGACACGCCCGAGGAGACCCGGGGGTCGCTGCCGGAGCGCGACCAGCAGGGCCGCCACGGCACACGCCAGGAAGTAGAGGCCGAAGACCAGGCCGCCGATCTTCGACGACCGCGCCATCATGTCGGAGTCGAGGCCCGCCATCGACATGTCCTGGCGGTCCACGACCATGCCCAGGTACCAGTTGAGGAGGGCGATGCCCACGGCCTCCACCAAGAGCACGATCGCCGCCACCCACACCAGCGGTCTGCGCACCACCGGCCCCACCCACTTCCGCGCTGTTACCCCAAGTACGTTCTGGACATCGCGAACGCTACTAACGGGTAAACCCAGGGACAAGGGTTCCGTCAAGGGCAAAGAATCATTGGGCCATTCGTAGGGACTCGACAAAGAATCGTTGTGGGCCGCAGCACGGAGTCACAGAGACCTTGGCCACACAGGAGGGCTAGGGTTCAGGGAAGGATTCCCACGTGCCTTGGCACGACAAGGGATTTCGCGGGTAGGGCGAGCCTCGTATCACGCTCCGTGTGGGCAAGCTCACCACTGGGGACAGCTCGAAACGTCGTGTTGGCTGTCCCTAAACTCGGCTTGTTTTCAAGGAGGGAGCCATCGTGCGCAAGGTGCTCATCGCCAACCGTGGCGAAATCGCTGTCCGCGTGGCCCGAGCATGTCGGGATGCCGGGATCGCGAGCGTTGCCGTGTATGCGGAACCGGACCGGGACGCTCTGCATGTCCGTGCGGCGGACGAGGCGTTCGCGCTGGGCGGTGACACCCCGGCCTCCAGTTACCTGGACTTCGGCAAGGTGCTTCAGGCCGCCAAGGACTCGGGCGCGGATGCCATCCATCCGGGTTACGGCTTCCTTTCGGAGAACGCGGACTTCGCCCAGGCCGTGCTCGACGCGGGGCTGATCTGGATCGGTCCGCCGCCGCAGGCGATCCGCGACCTCGGTGACAAGGTCGCCGCCCGGCACATCGCGCAGCGCGCGGGCGCGCCGCTGGTGGCCGGCACCCCGGACCCGGTCTCGGGTGCCGACGAGGTCGTCGCGTTCGCCGAGCAGCACGGTCTGCCGATCGCGATCAAGGCCGCCTTCGGTGGCGGCGGGCGCGGTCTTAAGGTCGCCCGGACCCTGGAAGAGGTGCCGGAGCTGTACGAGTCGGCGGTACGCGAGGCGGTCGCGGCCTTCGGTCGCGGCGAGTGCTTCGTGGAGCGCTACCTCGACAAGCCCCGCCACGTCGAGACCCAGTGCCTGGCCGACAGCCACGGCAACGTGGTCGTCGTCTCCACCCGTGACTGCTCGCTCCAGCGCCGCCACCAGAAGCTCGTCGAGGAGGCTCCCGCCCCCTTCCTGTCCGAGGCGCAGGTGGCGGAGCTGTACGCGTCCTCCAAGGCGATCCTGAAGGAGGCCGGCTACGTCGGCGCGGGAACCGTGGAGTTCCTGGTCGGCCAGGACGGCACGATCTCCTTCCTGGAGGTCAACACCCGTCTCCAGGTCGAGCACCCGGTCACCGAGGAGGTCGCCGGCATCGACCTGGTCCGCGAGATGTTCCGTATCGCCGACGGCGAGGAACTGGGCTACGGCGATCCCGAACTGCGCGGGCACTCCATCGAGTTCCGCATCAACGGCGAGGACCCCGGCCGCAACTTCCTGCCCGCCCCGGGCACGGTCACGGCCTTCTCGGCGCCGACCGGTCCCGGTGTCCGCCTGGACGCGGGCGTCGAGTCCGGCAGCGTCATCGGCCCGGCCTGGGACTCCCTGCTCGCCAAGCTGATCGTCACCGGCGCCACCCGGCAGCAGGCCCTCCAGCGGGCCGCCCGCGCCCTGGCCGAGTTCCAGGTCGAGGGCATGGCGACCGCGATCCCCTTCCACCGCGCGGTGGTCGAGGACCCGGCGTTCGCCCCCGAGCTGACCGGCTCCGCCGACCCGTTCACGGTCCACACCCGCTGGATCGAGACGGAGTTCGTCAACGAGATCAAGCCGTTCGCCGCCCCGGCCGACGCCGAGACCGACGACGAGCCCGGCCGCGAGACGGTGGTCGTCGAGGTCGGCGGCAAGCGCCTGGAGGTCTCGCTGCCCGTCTCGCTGGGCATGTCGCTGGCCCGCACCGGTCTGGCCGCGGGCGCCAAGCCCAAGCGCCGGGCCGCGAAGAAGTCCGGCCCGGTCGCCTCGGGCGACACCCTCGCCTCCCCGATGCAGGGCACCATCGTCAAGGTGGCCGTCGAGGAGGGCCAGGAGGTCAAGGAAGGCGATCTGATCGTCGTCCTGGAAGCCATGAAGATGGAACAGCCCCTGAACGCGCACCGCTCCGGCACCGTCAAGGGCCTGAGCGCGGAGGTGGGCGCCTCCGTGACGTCCGGCGCCCCCATCTGCGAGATCAAGGACTGAGCACGCGGACGGGTGACACACCCGTCCCTCGGCGTACGGAAGCGCCCGGCGAACCGTGTCTGCGGTCGCCGGGCGCTTCCGCGTACGGAACGGCCCGCCGGGCGCCTGCGCGCGGGGAGTGCGTCCCGGGCGCGACGGCGCCCGGCCCCCCGTCCGCGCAACCGTCGATGATGCTTCGAGCCGTCCGGCGCGGAGACCGGGAGCGTCCGCCCGGATGCCGCCGGTGGCATCCTGGAGCGCAACCGGGCGGCGGGAGAGGGCAGGTGGAAGCCATGGCGGGCGCGACCGCGAGGGAGCGGACCGGGACGTCGGAGCCCGTCCGCGGTCCGGGAGCTCCGCGCGTGATGCGTGCGGACGCCCGGCGCAACCACGGACGGCTGCTCGCCGAGGCGCGCTCCGCGTTCGCCGAGCACGGCACGGACACGTCCCTGGAGGACGTGGCCCGGCGCGCGGGCGTCGGCATCGGCACGCTGTACCGGCACTTCCCGAATCGGCACGCCCTGATGAGCGCGGTCTTCGAGGAGGCCGTGAGCGATCTGCTGGCCCGCTCGCGTGAGCTGCTCGACGCGCCGCAGCCGTGCACCGCCCTGGTGCAGTGGCTGCGCGAGATCATCACGCACGCGGGTGAGTACCGAGGGCTCGCCCGTGCCCTCATGTCGGCCTCGCGGGACGAGGGTTCACACCTCGCCCGGTGCAATGGCCCGATGCGTGAGGCGGGCAGCGCCCTGCTGCTCCGCGCCCAGACATCGGGTTCCGTACGCCCCGACGTCTCGATCGGTGATCTGCTCCAGCTGACCAACGCCATCGCGCTGGCCGCGGAGGAGTCCGCGGACGACCCCGCGCTGGCGGACCGCCTGCTGAATCTGACACTGCGCGGCCTGAAGCCGTGACCGACCCGGTCCCCGGTGCCGTCAACGGGCCCCGGCCGGACGGCCGGTGCGGAACCCGGCCGGCGGCACCACGCCACCGGCGCCGCTCAGCGACGTCGAAGATCGGCCACGCGCGCCCTCTCGGCCGGGGGCTGGTCCCCCATGACCGTCGCGCTGCGTAGTTGCGGTCCCGAGCCCGGGACCACCTGGCCGCGGCGCGGGCCCGGAAGAGGCACCTCCCGACGCGGCTGGCGCCCGGACGGGAGGGGATCCCCTCCAGCGCCGCCCGACGCCGATGACCCGGCCACCGCGATCTGCACCCCCTGATCGGCCAGGGCCTGGAGTTCGGTGGCCGCGCGGTCGTCGTGGGCGGGCGGCTCGTCCGTCACCAGGCGGGTGACGAGGTCGGTCGGCACGGTCTGGAACATGGTGTCCGTCCCGAGCTTGGTGTGGTCGGCGAGGACCACCACCTCGGCGGCCGCCTGGACGAGAGCACGGTCCACGGACGCCGAGAGCATGTTGGACGTGGAGAGTCCGCGCTCGGCGGTCAGACCGCTCCCGGAGAGGAACGCCCGGGACACGCGCAGCCCTTGCAGGGACTGCTCCGCACCCGAGCCGACCAGGGCATAGTTGGAACCGCGCAGGGTGCCGCCGGTCATCACGACCTCCACGCGGTTGGCATGGGCCAACGCCTGGGCCACCAGCAGGGAGTTGGTGACGACGGTCAGTCCGGGCACCCGAGCGAGCCGGCGGGCCAGCTCCTGCGTGGTGGTACCCGCACCCACCACGATGGCCTCGCCCTCTTCGACGAGACCCGCGGCGAGATCGGCGATGGCCGTCTTCTCGGCGGTCGCGAGATGCGATTTCTGCGGAAAGCCGGACTCCCGCGTGAACCCGCCCGGCAATACCGCACCGCCGTGCCGGCGGTCGAGGAGTCCTTCTGCCTCCAGCGCGCGCACGTCCCGCCGTACGGTCACTTCGGAGGTCTGGACGACGCGGGCGAGCTCACGGAGCGACACGGCCCCGTTCGCTCGCACCATTTCGAGGATCAATTGGCGACGTTCTGCAGCGAACACGAAACTGACAGTAACCCCAACGACCGTCTGCTTTCAGCAGTTTGCGCCGAATAACAGAAGTTGTTCGCATGGCAGGGTGCTCAGTGGTATACGTGCCCACTCGCGCCGCTCCTGCCGTGCGCGCCGTCACCAACTCCCCTTGACCAGCGGGGAGTCGCCGGAAGGTGTCAGCCCTCGCCCGCGGTCTTTCGGGTGTGCAGCTGTCGTGCCACCTCGGCGATCGAGCCGGACAGGGACGGGTACACGGTGAACGCGTTCGCGATCTGTTCGACCGTCAGATTGTTGTCGACCGCGATCGAGATGGGATGGATCAGCTCCGAGGCGCGCGGGGAGACGACCACACCGCCGACCACGATGCCGGTGCCGGGACGGCAGAGGATCTTGACGAAGCCGTCGCGGATGCCCTGCATCTTGGCGCGCGGGTTGCGCAGCAGCGGCAGCTTCACGACCCGGGCGTCGATCTTGCCCGCGTCGACGTCCGCCTGGCTGTAGCCGACGGTGGCGATCTCGGGGTCGGTGAAGACGTTCGAGGAGACCGTCTTCAGGTTCAGCGGGGCCACCGCGTCACCGAGGAAGTGGTACATGGCGATACGGCCCTGCATGGCGGCGACGGACGCGAGGGCGAAGACGCCGGTCACGTCACCGGCCGCGTACACGCCCGGGGCGGTCGTGCGCGAGACCTTGTCGGTCCAGATGTGCCCGGAGTCGCGGACCTTGACGCCGGCCTCCTCCAGGCCCATCCCGCTGCTGTTCGGGATCGCGCCGACGGCCATCAGACAGTGCGTGCCGCTGATGACCCGGCCGTCGGAGAGCGTGACCTCGACCCGGTCGCCCACCCGCTTGGCGGACTCGGCGCGGGAACGGGCCATGACGTTCATGCCGCGGCGGCGGAAGACGTCCTCCAGGACCGCGGCGGCGTCCGGGTCCTCGCCCGGCAGCACGCGGTCACGGCTGGAGACGAGGGTGACGCGGGAGCCGAGCGCCTGGTAGGCACCGGCGAACTCGGCACCGGTGACACCGGAGCCGACCACGATGAGCTCCTCGGGAAGCTCGTCGAGGTCGTAGACCTGGGTCCAGTTCAGGATGCGCTCGCCGTCGGGCTGCGCGTCCGGCAGCTCGCGCGGGTGCCCGCCGGTGGCGATGAGCACGGCGTCGGCGGTGAGGGTCTCCTCCGTGCCGTCCGCCGCGCTGACGACGACCTTGCGGGAGCCGTCCAGGGACTGCATTCCCTCCAGCCGTCCGCGTCCGCGCAGGACACGGGCGCCGGCGCGGGTCACCGAGGCGGTGATGTCGTGCGACTGGGCGAGCGCGAGGCGCTTCACACGGCGGTTGACCTTGCCGAGGTCGACACCGACCACCCTGGCCGCCTGCTCCAGGGGAGGAGTGTCGTCGGCGACGATGATCCCCAGCTCCTCGTAGGAGGAGTCGAACGTCGTCATCACCTCGGCCGTGGCGATGAGAGTCTTCGACGGCACGCAGTCGGTGAGCACCGACGCCCCGCCCAGACCGTCGCAGTCGACGACGGTCACCTCCGCGCCGAGCTGCGCGGCAACCAGCGCCGCTTCATATCCGCCGGGTCCGCCACCGATGATCACGATCCGAGTCACGTACTCCATTGTCCCGCACGCTTCAAGGTGCTTCCGCCCAGGGGCCCCGAGACCGGGGCATCCGAGCCACTTTGTTACGCGAGAGGCCCCCGTGCCGCTGCCGTACCCTCGACCCCATGTCGCTCTACGCCGCATACGCCGGCAATCTCGACCCGCGGCTCATGACGCGCCGCGCCCCGCATTCGCCGCTGCGCGCCACGGGCTGGCTGAACGGCTGGCGGCTGACCTTCGGCGGCGAGCACATGGGCTGGGAGGGGGCGCTCGCGACCATCGTCGAGGCGCCGCGGTCCCAGGTCTTCGTGGCGCTGTACGACATCGCGCCGCTGGACGAGGACTCCATGGACCGCTGGGAGGGCGTCGGCCTCGACGTCTACCGCCGGATGCGTGTACGCGTGCACACCCTGGAGGGTGAGGAGCCGGCGTGGGTCTACGTGCTGAACGGGTACGAGGGGGGACTGCCCTCGGCGCGTTATCTGGGCGAGCTGGCGGACGCCGCCGAGTCGGCGGGGGCACCCCACGACTACGTCATGGAGCTCCGCAAGCGGCCCTGCTGAGCCGAGCCCACGCCACCGCGCCACGCCGCTCAGCGGCGGTTTTCCCCACCCGCCCGCCCGTCTCGCTCCGTCGCGAGGGCACCCTCTCGACGCCCTCGCTCCTCACCCGTTCGTCGGAAACGACAAGACAACGATCGCAAGACCGTGAGCTCCGTCATCTACGCGCGTAGGCCCGGACCGGCTACGCTCTTGCGCGTGAACGCATCTCTTCTTCCGGACGACATCCAGGGCGACCCCCACGCCGCCGCCGACGCCGCCGCCACGCGCCTGCGTGAGCTGACGGGCGCCGAGACCCACGACGTCGCCCTCGTGATGGGCTCCGGCTGGGCTCCGGCCGTGGACGCCCTCGGCACCCCCGAGGCCGACTTCCCGGTCACCGAGCTGCCCGGCTTCCCGGCGCCCGCGGTCGAGGGACACGGCGGCAGGGTCCGCTCGTACCGGATCGGCGACAAGCGCGCCCTGGTCTTCCTCGGCCGCACCCACTTCTACGAGGGCCGCGGGGTCGCCGCCGTCGCGCACGGGGTCCGCACCTCCGTCGCCGCCGGCTGCAAGACCATCGTGCTCACCAACGGCTGCGGCGGTCTGCGCGCGGGCATGCGCCCCGGTCAGCCCGTGCTGATCAGCGACCACATCAACCTGACGGCCACCTCGCCGATCGTCGGCGCGAACTTCGTCGACCTCACCGACCTGTACTCGCCGCGGCTGCGCGCGCTGTGCAAGGAGGTCGACCCCTCCCTGGAGGAGGGCGTCTACGCCCAGTTCCCCGGCCCGCACTACGAGACGCCCGCCGAGATCCGGATGGCCCGTGTCATCGGCGCCGACCTCGTGGGCATGTCGACGACCCTCGAAGCCATCGCCGCGCGCGAGGCGGGCGCCGAGGTGCTCGGCATCTCCCTCGTCACCAACCTCGCCGCCGGCATGACGGGCGAGCCCCTCAACCACGAGGAAGTCCTCCAGGCCGGCCGCGACTCGGCCGCGCGCATGGGGGAACTTCTGACCCAGGTGCTGGATCGTCTGTAGGCGACGGCGTGTCCGCCCCCGGCGCCGGGGGCGTGACGACCCGGGCACACGGAACCGTACGACCGAAGAGAGAGGTGCACCCCAGGTGCAGGACGAACTCATCGCGCGGGCCAAGGCGTGGCTGGCCGAGGACCCCGACGCGGAGACCCGTGCCGAACTGGCCAAGCTCGTCGAGGCCGAGGACGTCACGGAGCTGACCGCCCGTTTCAGCGGCACGCTCCAGTTCGGCACCGCGGGACTGCGCGGTGAGCTCGGCGCGGGACCGATGCGGATGAACCGCTCCGTGGTCATCCGGGCCGCGGCCGGACTCGCCGCGTACCTCAAGGCCCAGGGCCGGGCCGGCGGCCTCGTGGTGATCGGCTACGACGCCCGCCACAAGTCCGCGGACTTCGCCCGGGACACGGCGGCCGTGATGACGGGCGCGGGCCTGCGCGCCGCGGTCCTGCCCCGGCCGCTGCCCACTCCCGTCCTCGCCTACGCCATACGGCATCTCGGCGCGGTCGCGGGCGTGGAGGTCACCGCCAGCCACAACCCGCCCCGGGACAACGGCTACAAGGTCTACCTCGGCGACGGTTCGCAGATCGTCCCGCCGGCCGACGCGGAGATCGCCGCCGAGATCGACGCGGTCCGCGCGCTCGCCGACGTGCCCCGCCCGGACTCCGGCTGGGAGACCCTCGACGAGAGCGTCCTCGACGCCTATCTGGCCCGTACGGACGCCGTCCTCGCCGAGGGCTCGCCGCGCACCGCCCGCACGGTGTACACGGCCATGCACGGCGTCGGCAAGGACGTGCTGCTCGCCGCCTTCGCGCGGGCCGGGTTCCCCGAGCCGGTGCTCGTCGCCGAGCAGGCCGAGCCCGACCCGGACTTCCCGACCGTGGCCTTCCCCAACCCGGAGGAGCCCGGCGCGATGGACCTCGCCTTCGCGGCGGCCCGCGCGGCGGAACCCGACCTGATCATCGCCAACGACCCGGACGCCGACCGGTGCGCCGTGGCCGTGAGGTCCGGCGCCGACTGGCGCATGCTGCGCGGGGACGAGGTCGGAGCGCTGCTCGCCGAGCACCTGGTACGCCGGGGCGTGCGCGGTGTCTTCGCCGAGTCGATCGTCTCCTCCTCCCTGCTCGGCCGGATCGCCGAGGGCGCGGGGCTGCCGTACGAGGAGACGCTGACCGGCTTCAAGTGGATCGCCCGCGTCGAGGGACTGCGGTTCGGCTACGAGGAGGCGCTCGGCTACTGCGTCGACCCCGACGGCGTGCGCGACAAGGACGGCATCACCGCCGCCCTCCTGGTCACCGAGCTGGCCTCGGAGCTGAAGGAGCAGGGCCGGACCCTGCTCGATCTGCTCGACGACATCGCCGTCGCCTACGGGCTGCACGCCACCGACCAGCTCTCGGTGCGGGTGGAGGACCTCTCGGTCATCTCGGACGCCATGCGCCGGCTGCGCGAGCGGCCGCCCACGGAGCTCGCGGGCCTCGCCGTCACCAGCGCCGAGGACCTGACCCGGGGGACGGACAGGCTGCCGCCCACGGACGGCCTGCGCTACACGCTGGACGGCGCCCGGGTCATCGTCCGGCCGAGCGGCACCGAGCCCAAGCTGAAGTGCTACCTGGAGGTCGTGGTGCCCGTCGGCGGGCACGACGCGCTCCCGGAGGCCCACGCGAAGGCGGCCGGGCTGCTGACGGCGATCAAGCGGGACCTGTCGGCCGCGGCCGGCATCTGACCGCGGCCGTTCACCTCTGTTCCAGGGCCCCGGTGGGGGACGGCCCGTCCGCCGCCTCCCACCGGGGCCCTGACATGCACATCCACCCTTCTTACGGGTGATTTCCGCACGGCAGTTGACGCAGCGCTCCCGTGCGCCACCGGACGACCGAGGAACGGTTACCGGCAGCGCACCATCGAGTCCCAGGAGCCGCCGCGTGCCCTCGACCGCCTCCCGGCCGACGTCCGCCCCGCCCCGCAGTACCCCGGGCGGGAGCGTCCCCGGCGTCCCGGCCGCCCGGCGCGCACCCGGCGCGGCCGGTCTCCTCGCCGTGGTCCGTGCCCGTCTGCGGCACGCGGCCCCCGCCCTCCTCGCCTACGCGGCCGTCCGCCTCGCCGGACTGCTCACGCTCGCCGTCTGGGCCCACCGCAGACATCACGGCGTCTGGCCGATCCTGGCGTCCCAGTGGGACGCCGTCTGGTACCTCGGGATCGCCGACCACGGCTACGCCCGTCATCTGGGCACGGCGTTCGACGCGAACAGCCTGGCCTTCTTCCCGCTCTACCCGGTCCTGGTGAAGGCGGCCGCCGCCCTGACCCCCGGCTCGCGCGCCTCGACCGGGCTTGCGATCGCGGTCGTGTGCTCGTTCCTCGCCGCGTGGGGTGTCCACGCGGTGGGCAGCCATCTGCACGGCCGCCGCGTGGGTGTCCTGCTGACCGTGCTGTGGGCGGCGCTGCCGGTGGGTCTGGTCCAGTGGATGGGCTACACGGAGTCGCTGTTCACGGCGTTCGCCGCCTGGGCGCTGTACGCGGTCCTCACCGGCCGGCTCCTGTGGGCCGCCTCGCTGGCGGCGCTCGCCGGACTGACCCGGCCCACCGGTGTCGCGGTGGCCGCCGCGGTCGCCGTGACCGCGCTGCTGTCGTTGCGCCGGGGTTTCACGGTCCGGGCCCCGGCGGCGGCCGTCCTGGCCCCGGCGGGCTGGCTCGCGTACGTCGGCTGGGTGGGCCTCAGGCTGGGCCGCTGGGACGGCTACTTCGCCGTACAGCGGCTGTGGCACAACGAGTGGGACGGCGGCGCGGAGACCGTGCGCCGGCTGCGGGAGGTCCTGGCGCAGAACTCGTCGCCGGAACTGTTCCTGATCATGGTGACCGCGACCCTGCTGGCGTCGGTGGCGCTGTACGCGCTCTCGGCCGGGGACCGCCAGCCGGTGCCCCTGCTCGTGTTCTCCGGGGTCCTGCTGCTGATCGTCCTCGGCAGCGGTGGCGTCTACTTCCCCCGGGCCCGCTTCCTGCTTCCCGGCTTCCCGCTGCTGCTCCCTCTCGCCCTGCACCTGACCCGGGCCTCGCTCCGCTTCCGGGCCCTGTTCCTCACCGCCGCCGTGCTCGGATCGGCGTACTGCGGGGCGTACATGGTCCTGGTGTGGCCGAGCGCGCCCTAGGTCGTGTCCGCGGGCCGCGCCTGATGGGGCTCACCAGTGTGGGAGCCCCGTCAGAAGGGCCGTCACCGCCGTCAGCCACACCAGGACGAACGGCACCGCCAGCGGCCACAGGGGGCGCCCCCGCTCCCGCTCCTCGCTGTCGCCCGTGGGGCGCAGGGCGGGGTCGGTGCGCATGGCGGTCACCTCGGCGGCCAGGGCGTCGTGCGGGTGGGTCACACCGCGCCGGCGCTGGAGCCAGGCCCAGCGGGGCGCGGAGACCGTCCAGGACCCGGCGGCGCCCCAGCGCAGCTTGAGCTCCAGGGCCTCCCGGCGGGCCGAGCGGACGTCGTCCCACGGGATGTGGGTGGTCCCGCGCAGACCGTTCAGCCAGAGCCCGGTCCGGTCAGCGGTGATCCGCCAGCACAGCTTCACGGGGACGCGGAAGGCTCCGTACAGGGTGACGAGGGCGGCGACGATCCCCTGCCAGAGGCCGGAGACCCCGTCCCCGAAGGCCCAGTACATCGAGATGCCGCACGCCGCCATCAGGAGGCCGGCCAGCCGGTCCACCCCGCCCGCGCGCCAGCGGCGTACGGGCACGGCCGTCATCAGGAGCGCGGCCGCCACCAGGCCGTCGTGCCGTGCGTCGTCCGCCGCCCTGCGGGCCGCCGCCCGCTTCGCCTGCCCGAGCCGTCGCCGCACGGTGCTCTCCGGCACCGGGCGTACGGGCCCGGACGACCGTTCCGCCACCGGCGGGTCGCCGGACTCCGGCGCGGCGCTGACGAGCACGACCTCGGCGCCGTCGTACGGAGCCCCGTACAGGACGGCCTCCCGCAGCGGTCCCGGCCGGTCGTCGAAGAGCGGGTCCACGGACTCCCCCGGGCCCGCGATGTCCGCCGCGTCCGCCACGAGGTCCACCGTCGCGTCCGCCACGTCGTCCGCCTCGTAGTCCCTGGCGTGGTCCAGCGGGACCACGCCGACGGTGAACAGCGGCCGCAGGCCCGCCACGTCGTCCGCGGCGAAGACCCTCGCGTCGCCGTGCCGGGTCGCGCGCGTCAGGACGCGCAGGACGGGCGCCGGGGCGGCACGCAGGGCGGCGGCACGCCGGCCGCCCAGTCCCCCGGAGAGCAGCGCGGTGACGCCCAGCCCGGCCACGAAGCAGCCGCCGCCTGCCACCACCTGCCGGCCCTCCGTGAAGCCCCCCGCACCGGCGGCGACGATCAGCGGGACGCCCGCCAGGATCAGGAGAGTCCCGAGCCCGGAGAGGAACCGGCCGCGCCGGAGCGGCCCGCCCGCGTCCGGGACGAGTGCCGTCACGCCTCCCGAGGCGGCCAGGGCAGCGTCCCGCTGCCGGTCACGGGCCCGGAGTCGCAGGCGGGAGACCGCCAGGGCGGTCGCGGTCAGCAGGAGTGCGCCCGCGGCCACGGGGAGGACCGGCGCGGGCCGCAGGACGACGACGGCCAGGGCCAGGGCCGGCGCCGACAGCCGGACGATCTCGGGCCGCAGCGGCAGCCAGACGAGATGGAGACCGGCCACCGCCGCGAGGTAGGGCGGCACACCGGCCGAGATCAGTCCCAAGGCGGCCAGTACGCCGCAGAGCAGGGCCAGCTTCAGGTTGCGCGGCCCGAGCCGTTGCACGGACGTCCAGACCGGTGGCAGCACCCGCGTCCAGCGCAGGGTGTGCTCCGTGCTCCAGGGAAGGCAGCCGTCGGGTATCGCGGTGGCGGGCAGGGTCCGCCGGACGTCGGTGTTCATCGTTTCCCTGGAACTCGGACCACGGGGGCGGTTGTACTCAAGGCCCTCGGCTTCGTCTCCGGGTGGGGGGAACGGTGGTCGCGGCCGAGGCGGGGCGGGGCCCGCGAAGGGACGCGTCAGCCGGTCGCCAGCAGGATGACCAGCACGACGAGGCCGGCGAGCGCGGGACCGATGACCTCGTACGCCCAGCGCACCGTGACCTCGCCCTGCGCGCCCTCCGCGGTGGCACGGGTCTCGGCCAGCTCACGCAGGTCGTCCATGATCCGGTCGGTCTCGGGGCGGGTCGGCGCGTCGGTGACGGCGCCCCGGCCGAAGGCGGACCCGAGACCCAGGGACGAAGGACGGCCACCGCCGCGGCCCGGCCTGCCCTCCACCGGCTGCCTGGCCGCCTTCTTGCGGGCGCGCAGCGACACGGGGACCGCCCACAGCTGGTACTTCGTGCCCGAGGTGTCGATCACCTCGTTCGAGTAGTGCGAACGCAGCGAGGCGACCTTGCTCCAGGGGAGCACGATCACGCGGAGCGGGTTGCGGACGCGGAGCCGGTCCTCGTTGGCGTAGACCGCGGGGCGCAGGGTGAAGGCGATCACCACGGGAACGGCGAGGATCAGTCCGGCGAGCGCCAGCCAGGGGGTGCGGCCGTGTCCGGAGATCAGCGCGTCGCCGCCGAGCCAGCCCACGAGGAGCAGCAGGAGGACGCCGCCCGCGATACCGGCGGGGGCCCGGTAGATCCGGTCCCTGGCCTCGGGTCGCGAGGCGTCCGGAAGGGGTGACTGGTGGTCGGGGGTGGTCATGGTCCCGATTGTGCACGACGTGTGCCGCGCGCTTGAGGTCGGCGGGGTCTCACTATGGTCGCGAAACCCCGCACGGCACCCACGTCCCGGGCGCCTCGGCCGCGTCCGGGTCAGGAGGGGCCCGTAGGGGGCATGAGGGTCACGAGGGGTCACGAGGGCGGCCCACGGGAGGCGTCATGGAACCGGATCGCACAGTGGGCGACGACACGGCGGGCAACGGGCAGGCGGCACGCTGGAACGGTCCGGCCGGGAACGCCTGGGTCGAGTCCCGGGACCTGGTGGACGCGTTGTTCGCGCCGCTGGAGGAACTGATCGTCGACGCCCTTCCCGCCGGGCAGGGGGGCCGGGTCCTCGACGTGGGCTGTGGCACGGGCGGTACGACGGTGGCCCTCGCGCGCCGGCTCGGTCCCGGGGGCCGGTGCGTGGGCGTGGACGTCTCGGAGCCGATGGTGGTGGCCGCGCGGGCCCGTGCGGAGCGGGCGGGTGTGCGGGCGTCGTTCGTCCGCGCCGACGCGCAGGACCACGTGTTCGGGTCCGCGGCCTTCGACGCGGTCGTCTCCCGCTTCGGGGTCATGTTCTTCCCCGACCCGGTGCGGGCCTTCACGCGGCTGCGGCGGGCCGCGACGGACGACGCCTTGCTGCGGTTCGTCGTGTGGCGCGACATCGCGGAGAACCCGTTCATGACGACGGCCGAGCGGGCGGCGGCGCCGCTCATGCCGGATCTGCCGAAGCGTGTGCCCGACGCGCCGGGGCAGTTCGCGCTGGCGGATGCGGGGAGGGTGCGGGGGCTGTTGGAGGAGAGCGGGTGGGCGGGGGTGAAGGTGCGGCCGGTCGACGCGGTGTGCGTGATGCCGGAGGCGGAGCTGGTGCCGTACTTCAGCCGGTTCGGGCCGGTCGGGATCGCGCTGCGGGAGACGGACCCGGCGACCCGGGGCCGGGTGGTCACGGCGGTCCGCGCCGCGTTCGCACCGTTCGTGCACGACGCGGAGGTGCGGTTCACGGCGGCCTGCTGGCAGATCGACGCACGCGCCTCCGGCGGCTGAGCGGGTGCGGGTGCGGGTGCGGTCCGGTGGGTGGGTTCGGTCCGGTGGGTGGGTCGGGGCCGTGCCGGTGCATCAGCCCGTCGCCGTCGGGTGAGGAGTGGGCGTCGGTGGCGACGGGCATCGATGTACCGGCACGGCCCCTCGCGTTGTATCCCGGGTGCGGGAGGGCGACGGCTTGGGCCCGGGCATGAGTTCCCAGTGCCGGAGGCAACGATCCAACCCCTCCGGCCCGCCATTCCCAGTGCCGGAGGCGCCGATCCAGCCCCTCCGGCCCGCCATTCCCAGTGCCGGAGGCGCCGATCCAGCCCCTCCGGCCCGCCATCTCAAATGCCGGAGGCAAAGATTCAGTCCCTCCGGCCCGCCATTCCAAGTGCCGGGGGCAAAAATCCAGCCCCTTCAGCCCGCCATCTCAAATGCCGGAGGCAAAAATCCAGCCCCTCCGGCGATTGAGGAGCGGGGTCTGGGGCGGAGCCCCAGGGGTGGGTCGGGTAGGGGCGGAGGGGGCGAGAGAAGGTCGTGGGCCGGGGGCACGGGAAGCTCCGGGGTCCGGGAAGGGCCGGCTCCGGAGGGAGTGTGCCGACCCGCCCGGGCCAGAAATCCCTCGCTCACCACCGGGGCTGTACAGCCGCTACGCGCGTAGATATGCTCGTCTGGTGACCATGCCCACCTCTGCACCTGCTGCAAACGCACTCGGCGACGTAACCGCGTCCGACAGCACGCTGCGCCGCTTCCTCCACGGGCTGCCCGGCGTCGACACGGTCGGCCTGGAGGCGCGCGCCGCCTCGCTCGGCACCCGTTCCATCAAGACCACCGCGAAGGCGTACGCCATCGACCTCGCCATCTCGATGGTCGACCTGACGACGCTGGAAGGCGCGGACACCCCGGGCAAGGTCCGGGCGCTCGGCGCCAAGGCGGCCCTCCCGGACCCGACCGACCGCACGGCGCCCACCACGGCGGCGGTCTGCGTCTATCCCGACATGGTGGCCGTCGCGAAGGAGGCCGTCGCCGGCTCCGGGGTGAAGGTCGCCTCGGTCGCGACCGCGTTCCCGGCCGGCCGCGCCGCGCTCGACGTGAAGCTGGCCGACGTGCGCGACGCCGTCGCCGCGGGCGCCGACGAGATCGACATGGTCATCGACCGCGGGGCGTTCCTCGCGGGCAGATACTTGAAGGTGTACGACGAGATCGTCGCCGTGAAGGAGGCCTCGGGCGCCGCCCGCCTGAAGGTCATCTTCGAGACCGGCGAGCTGTCGACGTACGACAACATCCGGCGCGCGAGCTGGCTCGGCATGCTGGCCGGGGCCGACTTCATCAAGACCTCCACCGGCAAGGTGGCCGTGAACGCGACGCCCTCGAACACGCTGCTGATGCTGGAGGCCGTCCGCGACTTCCGCGCCCAGACCGGCGTGCAGGTCGGCGTGAAGCCGGCCGGCGGCATCCGCACCACCAAGGACGCCATCAAGTTCCTGGTCCTGGTGAACGAGACCGCGGGCGCGGACTGGCTGGACAACCACTGGTTCCGCTTCGGCGCGTCCTCGCTCCTGAACGACCTGCTGATGCAGCGTCAGAAGCTGGCCACCGGCCGCTACTCCGGCCCCGACTACGTGACGGTGGACTGATCCATCATGGCTTCCGCATTCGAATACGCACCGGCGCCCGAGTCCCGCTCCGTCGTCGACATCGCCCCCTCGTACGGCCTGTTCATCGACGGTGAGTTCACCGAGGCCGCCGAGGGCAAGGTCTTCAAGACCGTCTCCCCCTCCACCGAGGAGGTCCTCTCCGAGATCGCCCAGGCGGGCGAGGCGGACGTCGACCGCGCGGTGAAGGCGGCCCGCAAGGCCTTCGTGAAGTGGTCCGCGCTGCCGGGCTCCGAGCGCGCCAAGTACCTGTTCCGCATCGCGCGGATCATCCAGGAGCGCAGCCGCGAGCTGGCGGTCCTGGAGACGCTGGACAACGGCAAGCCGATCAAGGAGACCCGCGACGCCGACCTCCCGCTGGTCGCCGCGCACTTCTTCTACTACGCGGGCTGGGCCGACAAGCTCGACCACGCCGGCTTCGGCGCGAACCCGCGTCCGCTGGGTGTCGCCGGCCAGGTCATCCCGTGGAACTTCCCGCTGCTGATGCTGGCGTGGAAGATCGCCCCGGCGCTGGCGACCGGCAACACGGTCGTCCTGAAGCCCGCCGAGACCACGCCCCTGACGGCGCTGTTCTTCGCGGACATCTGCCGCCAGGCGGGCCTGCCCAGGGGTGTCGTCAACATCCTTCCCGGGTACGGGGACGCGGGCGCGGCCCTGGTCGAGCACCCGGACGTGGACAAGGTGGCCTTCACCGGCTCCACCGCCGTCGGCAAGGCGATCGCCCGGCAGGTCGCGGGTTCGCACAAGAAGGTCACCCTCGAACTGGGCGGCAAGGGCGCGAACATCGTCTTCGACGACGCCCCGATCGACCAGGCCGTCGAGGGCATCGTCAGCGGCATCTTCTTCAACCAGGGCCAGGTCTGCTGCGCGGGGTCGCGGCTGCTGGTCCAGGAGTCGATCCACGACGAGCTGCTCGACTCGCTCAAGCGCCGTCTGTCGACGCTGCGTCTGGGCGACCCGCTCGACAAGAACACGGACATCGGCGCGATCAACTCCGCCGAGCAGCTCTCCCGTATCACCTCGCTCGTCGAGCAGGGTGAGGCGGAGGGCGCCGAGCGCTGGTCCCCGGCCTGCGAACTCCCCTCCTCCGGCTACTGGTTCGCCCCGACGCTCTTCACGAACGTCACCCAGGCGCACACCATCGCCCGGGACGAGATCTTCGGTCCCGTGCTGTCCGTCCTCACGTTCCGCACCCCGGACGAGGCGGTCGCCAAGGCCAACAACTCCCCGTACGGCCTCTCGGCGGGCATCTGGAGCGAGAAGGGCTCCCGCATCCTCGCCGTGGCGAACAAGCTCCGCGCGGGTGTCGTCTGGTCCAACACGTTCAACAAGTTCGACCCGACCTCGCCCTTCGGCGGGTACAAGGAGTCGGGCTTCGGCCGCGAGGGCGGCCGTCACGGTCTGGAGGCGTACCTCGCCCCGTCTAGCCCGGAGGGCGAGCGATAAATGAGTGCAGCCGAGAAGTCCGAGCAGCAGCGTCTGAGCGTCTTCAAGACCTACAAGCTGTACGTGGGCGGCAAGTTCCCGCGTTCCGAGAGCGGCCGGGTGTACGAGGTGAGCGACTCCAAGGGCAAGTGGCTGGCGAACGCCCCGCAGTCGAGCCGCAAGGACGCCCGTGACGCGGTCGTCGCGGCGCGCAAGGCTTTCGGCGGCTGGTCCGGCGCGACGGCGTACAACCGCGGGCAGGTCCTGTACCGCGTCGCCGAGATGCTGGAGGGCCGCAAGGAGCAGTTCGTCCGCGAGGTGGCCGACGCGGAGGGTCTGTCGAAGGCGAAGGCGGCGGCCGTCGTCGACGCGGCGATCGACCGCTGGGTCTGGTACGCGGGCTGGACCGACAAGATCGCCCAGGTCGTGGGCGGCGGCAACCCGGTCGCGGGCCCGTTCTTCAACCTGTCCTCCCCGGAGCCGACCGGTGTCGTCACGGTGCTGGCCCCGCAGGAGTCGTCGTTCCTCGGTCTGGTGTCCGTGATCGCCCCGGTGATCGCCACCGGCAACACGGTGATCGTGATCGCCAGCGAGAAGGCCCCGCTCCCGGCGCTGTCGCTGGGTGAGGTGCTGGCCACCTCCGACGTGCCCGGCGGTGTGGTGAACATCCTGTCCGGCCGGACCGCGGAGATCGCGGCCCCGCTGGCCGCGCACCAGGACGTCAACGCGATCGACCTGGCCGGCGCCGACGAGGCGCTGGCGAAGGAGCTGGAGATCGCGGCTGCGGACAATCTGAAGCGCGTCGTCCGTCCACAGGCTGTGGATTACGCGCGGACTCCCGGGACCGGGCGTCTGACGGCCTTCCTGGAGACGAAGACGGTCTGGCACCCGACGGGCTCCCTGGGCGCCTCGGGCTCCTCCTACTGAGTCACCCGCGCCGCCGCCCGGCGACGCGCCGAGATGTCGGGGCCCCGATCCGTGTCCCCGGGGCCCCGCGCACGAGAGAGCCGCGCTTCCCCTCCGTCCAGGGGGAGCGCGGCTCTCGCGTGTCCGGGGGCCGCAGAGGGCCCGTGCGCGAGGTTCAGTGCAGGAGCCCGGTCACCTGGCCGAGCACCGGAATCCCGCCGATCGACTGTGCCTCCGCCACCGGCCCGGTGAGCGCCTTCGAGGACAGCGGCCTGAAGTCCGCGAGCTGGGTGACCACGCCGTTGTCGAGCGGGTCCACACCGGTGCCGGCCAGCGGGTTGGGCTTGAGGCCCTCCACGGGCCCCGTGACATACCCCACGGTCCCGTTCAGCGCCGACAGTCCCGCCAGCGCGTCGGTGTGGCCGAGCGGGGCGGGCAGGGCGTGCGGGGCGGGGGCCGACTCCGCGAAGGCCGGGGTCGCCGCGGCCGCGCCGGCGGCGGCCACGGCGACCGTCGCGGCGATCCGCACGGTCGTACGGGCCAGGGTCTTCCGCTGGGCTGCGTGTCGCGCCATCAGGTGTTTTCCTCTTCGGCTAGCGGTGGTTGAAGAACGGGGAAGTGGAGCGGAGTGCGATGGGTGCGACACGCAGAGTAGTTGACCCGGATCGCCGCCGGGCGATCTCCGCGGCGGATTCGCCCCTGCGGGGCAACAGGCATATCAGCGCCACTCGTCACATCCGCCCGGCATCCGTCCTCACCCGCGGCGGAGCCGGGGATAATGAGGGGGGACCGCGCCGACGCGCGGTCCGCCGGACCTGTCACAGAAGGTGCAGACCCTTGGGTTCCCCTCTCCCGATACCCGCCCGCGTGGTGCTGCTCTGCGGTCCCTCCGGCTCCGGGAAGTCCCTTCTCGCCGCCGCCTCGGGACTCCCCGTGCTGCGCCTCGACGACTTCTACAAAGAGGCCACGGACCCGACGCTGCCCCAGGTCGAGGGCAGCGAGGACATCGACTGGGACCACCCGAGGTCGTGGGACGCGGACACCGCCGTCGCCGCGATCGAGGAACTGTGCCGTACGGGACGTACGACCGTCCCCGTCTACGACATCTCCCTGAGCGCCCGCACCGGGGCCGAGGCCCTCGGCATCGACGGGGCGCCGCTGTTCATCGCGGAGGGGATCTTCGCCGCCGAGATCGTCGGACGCTGCCGCGAACTCGGCCTGCTCGCGGACGCGTTGTGCCTGTCCCGGGGCGCGGTCACCACGTTCCGGCGCCGGTTCGTGCGGGACCTGAGGGAGGGCCGCAAGTCGGTGCCCTTCCTGCTGCGGCGCGGCTGGCGGCTGATGCGCTCGGAGCGTTCCATCGTGGCGCGCCAGGCGGCCCTCGGCGCTCACCCGTGCGACCGGGACGAGGCGCTCGGCCGGCTGACGGCGGCCTCGGCCGCGGGGCGGGCGTCCGCCCCCACGACGGCCGCGTGACCCCCGGCAACAGAAAGAAGGTCCAAGCGGACCCCCGACCGCCTGGACCTTCTTCTGTTTCCCCCGTGGTCCCCCGTGACACGGTCAGTACCCCGTGACCCGTTTCCCCGTGACCTCGGTGTCGGCTCCCCCCGGAACCGACATCCCCTTCACCGGCTCCCCCCGGAGCCGGCCCCCGTTCCCTCAGGCGACGAGCTCCCCGAAGGACTCCTCCTCGTCACGGCCGAAGCTGAGGACCTCGTCCTCGCGCATCCGGCGGAGCGACCGCCAGATGCTCGACTTCACCGTGCCGACACTGATGCCGAGGATCTCCGCGATCTCCGGGTCGGTGCGGCCCTCGTAGTACCGCAGGACCAGCATCGTGCGCTGGAGTTCGGGCAGCCGGGCGAGCGCCTGCCACAGGACCGCGCGCAGCTCGGTGCCGCGCATCGCGTCCGTGTCACCGGGCGTCTCCGGCAGCTCCTCGGTCGGGTACTCGTTCAGCTTGCGGCGGCGCCACGCGCTGATGTGCAGATTGGTCATGGTGCGGCGGAGGTAGCCCCCGACCGCGGCCTTGTCACTGATCCGGTCCCAGGCCCGGTACGTCGAGAACAGCGCGCTCTGGAGCAGGTCCTCGGCCTCGAAGCGGTCACCGGTCAGGTGGTAGGCGGTTGCGTACAGGGAGGCGCGGCGTTCCTGGACGTAGGCGGTGAAGGCCGCTTCGGCCTCTCCGCTCACCGTCCCGGGACGACGCTCCCCCGAGCCCTCCCCGTACGCGGCTCCCCCGTGAGCCTTCCCCCCCGTCGCGCCCACGGCGGCCTGCGCCGTGGTGTTCTCCCCCGTGAAACCGTCAACCACCGTCATGTACGCGGTGTGCTGACGCCCGGTGCCACGAGCGCACCCCCGCTGGCTCACGACACCGGACTTCTCCGCCGTCCGGTTGACGTCGTGGAGCCGCGTGACAACTGCGCTAGTGCTGGTGCTGTGCAGCGTGTTCATCTCGCGCCCCCCGTCGTGGAGTCCCGGACCTTCGGTTCGTTCCGTCGTGCGTCCTGCCTTGTGCCGAGAAGCTTGCCGGGCCCACTTCATGGCCGTGTCCGCCGACTGTCACAGACCTGTCACAGGGGTCATCCACGGGCGCGGCACAGCGCGATCACAGAGAAGAGCGGTACGACTACGCAGACGGCTCCTCGGGCCCCGGCCGCCGCCCAGGAAGGCCCCCGATGTGCCCGGGAGGCGAGTGGGAGCGCTCCAACAGTCGATACCCGGGCCTGACATGGGCCAGAATGACGTTCGTGCCTTCCCTGTTGCTGATCGAGGACGACGACGCCATCCGGACGGCCCTGGAGCTCTCTTTGACGCGCCAGGGTCACCGGGTGGCCACCGCTGCCACCGGCGAGGACGGTCTGAAGCTGCTGCGCGAGCAGCGACCGGATCTGATCGTGCTGGATGTGATGCTGCCCGGCATCGACGGTTTCGAGGTGTGCCGGCGCATCCGGCGCACCGACCAGCTGCCGATCATTCTGCTGACCGCGCGCAGTGACGACATCGACGTCGTGGTCGGACTGGAGTCCGGCGCCGACGACTACGTCGTCAAGCCGGTGCAGGGCCGGGTGCTCGACGCCCGGATCCGTGCCGTGCTGCGCCGCGGCGAGCGGGAGGCGAACGACTCGGCCTCGTTCGGCTCGCTGGTCATCGACCGTGCCGCGATGACGGTCACGAAGAACGGTGAGGATCTGCAACTGACGCCCACCGAGCTGCGGTTGCTCCTGGAGCTGAGCCGCAGGCCCGGACAGGCCCTGTCCCGGCAGCAGTTGCTGCGTCTGGTGTGGGAGCACGACTACCTGGGCGACTCACGCCTGGTCGACGCCTGTGTGCAGCGGCTGCGCGCCAAGGTGGAGGACGTGCCGTCCTCGCCCACCCTGATCCGTACCGTGCGCGGCGTCGGCTATCGGCTGGACAACCCTCAGTGACCAAACCGCAGGACAAGCTCCGCGGCTGGGCCGCGGCGCGCAAGGCGTTGCTGTCCGGTCTGCGCTTCACCAGTCTCCGGCTGCGCCTGGTCGTGGTGTTCGGCCTCGTGGCGCTCACCGCCGCGGTGTCCGCCTCGGGCATCGCGTACTGGCTCAACCGCGAGGCCGTGCTGACGCGCACCCAGGACGCGGTGCTGCGTGACTTCCAGCAGGAGATGCGCAACCACGCGAGCATGCTGCCCGTGCACCCGGCGCAGGACGAACTCCAGCGCACGGCCGGGCAGATGGCGAACAGCAGCCAGCGCTTCAGCGTGCTGCTGACCGCCGAGGACGTCGACGGCAAGATGATCACCGGTAACTCCGAGCTGGACACGTTCACGCTGGAGGACGTGCCCAAGTCCCTGCGGAACGCGGTGAACAGGCAGCAGCCGTTGACCTCGGCCAACCAGTCCGCGTACCACCTGTACTGGCAGCGGATCACCGAGCACGACAAGTCGTATCTGGTGGGCGGGGCCCGCGTGATCGACGGCAGCACGACCGGCTACATGCTCAAGTCCCTGGAGCCGGAGGCCAAGGACCTCAACTCCCTGGCCTGGTCGCTCGGTATCGCGACGGGGCTGGCGCTGATCGGCTCGGCGCTGCTCGCCCAGGCGGCCGCGACCACGGTCCTCAAGCCGGTCCACCGCCTCGGCATCGCGGCGCGCCGGCTCGGCGAGGGCAAGCTGGACACCCGGCTGCGGGTCTCCGGCACGGACGAACTCGCCGATCTGTCACGGACGTTCAACCGGACGGCGGAGGCGCTGGAGAAACGGGTCGCGGACATGAGCGCGCGGGACGAGGCGTCCCGCCGCTTCGTCGCCGACATGTCCCACGAACTGCGGACACCGCTCACCGCGATCACCGCCGTCACGGAGATCCTCGAAGAGGAACTGGACGCGCAGACCGGCAGCGTCGACCCGATGATCGAGCCGGCCGTCCGGCTGGTCGTCAGCGAGACCCGGCGTCTGGGCGACCTCGTCGAGAACCTGATGGAGGTGACCCGCTTCGACGCGGGCACCGCCCGGCTCATCCTCGACGACGTGGACATCACGGACCAGATCACCGCGTGCATCGACGCGCGGGCCTGGCTGGACGCCGTCGAACTGGACGCCGAGCGCGGCATGACGGCCCGGCTCGACCCGCGCCGCCTCGACGTGATCCTGGCGAACCTGATCGGCAACGCGCTCAAGCACGGTGGTTCACCAGTGCGGGTGTCGGTGCGGGTGGTGGGCGAGGAACTGGTCATCGAGGTGCGCGACCACGGCCCCGGCATCCCGGAGGACGTCCTGCCGCACGTCTTCGACCGGTTCTACAAGGCCAGCGCGTCCCGCCCGCGGTCCGAGGGCAGCGGACTCGGTCTGTCCATCGCCCTGGAGAACGCGCACATCCACGGCGGCGAGATCACCGCGGCGAACTCTCCCGAGGGCGGGGCCGTGTTCACGCTGCGCCTGCCCCAGGGCGCGTCGGAACTGCTCACCGACGACCCGCGGGGCCGTGACGGCTCCGCGCCAGGGAACGGCACGGAAGGCACCGCCGGATGACCACCGCACACCCCACCGGCCCGGGAACAGGCCCCTCCTCCCGCCGAAGGGTGCTGCCCTGGCTGGCCGTTCCGCTGCTCGCCGCGCTGCTCTCGGGGTGCGGCATCCGTCCCACGCAGGTGCCCACCGACTTCGGTCCGGCGCCCTCGCGGGTGCCCTGCGCGCTCTCCGGCCCCGACATCACCACCCAGTCCTCGCACGGGGTCCCGGTCCAGGTCTTCCTGCTCTGCTCGGAGCAGCTGGTGACGGTCGACCGGTCGGTGCGCATCGCGGACGGCACGGCGGAGGCGGCGCGCCGGGTCCTGGTGGCCCAGGCACTGCTGGACGAGCTCGCCGAGGCCCCGGCGACGCCCGAGGAGCAGGCCGGGTACACGACGGACGTACGCGGGGGCATGACGGTCAGCGGACCTCGCGTCGGGGACCCCGAGGACACGCTCCGGCTGAGCACCCCGCCGCAGGACCTGACCTCGACGGCCCTCGGCCAGATCGTCTGCACCTTCTCGGACTCGGCCGCGGCGCGGGACGACGGCAGTGTCGTCCTGGGCGGTCCCGCCCCCGCCGGCCTGCGCAGTTACGAGTGCACGCCGGAGACGCGTGCCGCCCCGGGGGACAAGGCACCGACGTCCACGGCGGTCCGGGGTTCGTAACGCTGCGGGGCCGAAAACCAGCGCAACGGAACCGATCGTGCCGGAGCCCGCGTCTTGGGGGGCGTGCAGCGTCATGGTTCAGAGGACGGCAGCGCCGTCACCCGCGTCCGTGTGGCAGGAGGTGTCCTCCTCGTCGCACATCTGGCGCTCGTCGCCTGGATCACGCTGCGTCCACTGGACGTCCCCTGGGTCAGCGCCGCCAATCTGCGGCCCTTCGCGGGCATCAGAGCCGATCTCGCGCTGGGCCCCGCGGTGGCGGCCCGGCGTATCGCCGCGGGTCTCGGCCTGCTCGCCCCGCTCGGTGCGCTGCTCCCGCTGGCGGGCGGCAGGCTCTGTGTCTCCCCGCTCGGCTCGCTGCTGCGCACGACCGCGGCGGGCGTGCTGCTGTCGCTGGGCATAGAGCTGCTCCAGACCGGGGTGCCCGGCCAGGTCGTGGACATCGACTCGATCATCCTGAACACCGTCGGCGTGGCCCTCGCGCACCTGGCGATCGTGCCCGCCGCCCGGGCCCGGCTCCGCCGCAGGGCCGAGACGCGGCGCCGTGCGGCCGTCCTCCCGGAGGACCACGCTCAGGGTAGGACCCCGACGATTCCCAGGGTCGGGATCGCTCCCTGGAGCGAGGTTTCGCGCACGTCGTCCTCGTAGCGTTGAGGACATCGGTGAAGGCACCGATGAGAACGAGGCAGCCGGCCCCGCCGGCGCTCGACGACGGTTCGCGAAGGAGCCACCATGACCGCCCTTGCCCGCCCCACGAACGGCCGCATGATCGGCGGAGTCTGTGCTGCGCTGGCACGGCGCTTCGGCACCTCGGCGACGACGATGCGCGTCGTCTTCCTGCTGTCCTGTCTGCTGCCCGGCCCGCAGTTCCTGCTCTACATAGCGCTGTGGATCCTCTTCCCGTCCGAGGACAAGGTCGCCCGCGGCGCCTGGTGACCCGGGGCGACACCCGGCGGCGGCCGCAGGACGAGCGCACGCACACGGCGAACGCCGGTGGGGCGCACCCGAGAAGGGTGCGCCCCACCGGCGTTCGTACGGCCGGGAGCGGGTGCGGCCGGACCACGCGCGAACCGGTCCCCGTACGGCCGGAAGGCCCCGGGCTCGGACAGGCAGGGGGCTCTCCGTCCGCCGGGGAACGCCGGCGGGCGCGTGTCAGCCCAGCGGGATCCCGTTGACCGGCAGGCCGTGCGTGGGCAGACCCTGGAGCGGCAGACCCCCGAGCAGTCCGGCCACGGGCGCGGCCGGCCCGTCGGCGAGCAGTCGCGTGGCGGCGGGCTTGGCGGCGGCCACGCCCGAGCCGAGCGCGCTCTGGCCCTGGGTGAGCGTCTGACCGGCACCGGGCAGCATCGCGGCGACGTTCTCGGCGGGCAGCGTCCTGGTGACGGTGTCCAGCGCCCCGGAGGCGTCCGGCACGGCCGGGGCGGCGTTCGCGGCACCCGCGCCGACGGCGGCGAATGCGGCGCCGAGAGCGGCGACACCGAGAGTCTTGACAGCAGACTGCTTCATCGTGAATGCGTCCTTGGGGTGGGTGGGACAGGTAGGTGAGCGGTCCAGAACCGTAAACACGCGACCCCACCGTCCGCAAACGTCGAAAAGCGGCCGAGTCATGGAGGAAAAGTGAAGACCCGGCCGCTTTCCATTCACCTCGATCAGGCGTTTTCTCCTACAGAACCGCTGGTGGAGGCGGCCTGCTGGAACAGCCATTCGGACTTCAATTCTGCATATCCGGGCTTGATCACGTCATTGATCATGGCCAGCCGTTCATCGAAAGGAATGAATGCTGACTTCATAGCATTGACCGAGAACCACTGCATGTCGTCGAGCGAGTAACCGAACGCCTCGACCAGGTGCTCGAATTCCCGGCTCATACTCGTGCCCGACATGAGGCGATTATCGGTATTGACCGTCGCCCGGAAGTGCAGCCGTCGCAGCAGCCCGATGGGGTGGTCCGCGTACGAGTCCGCGGCGCCGGTCTGGAGGTTCGAGCTCGGGCACAGCTCCAGCGGGATGCGCTTGTCGCGGACGTACGACGCGAGCCGCCCGAGCTCCACCGAGCCGTCCTCGCGCACCGTGATGTCGTCGATGATGCGGACGCCGTGTCCGAGCCGGTCGGCGCCGCACCACTGGAGGGCCTGCCAGATCGAGGGAAGGCCGAACGCCTCACCGGCGTGGATGGTGAAGTGGTTGTTCTCGCGCTTGAGGTACTCGAAGGCGTCGAGGTGCCGGGTGGGAGGGAAGCCGGCCTCGGCGCCCGCGATGTCGAAGCCGACGACGCCCGAGTCGCGGTAGCGGTTGGCGAGTTCGGCGATCTCCAGGGCGCGGGCCGCGTGCCGCATCGCGGTCAGCAGGGCGCCGACCCGGATGCGGTGGCCGTTCTCGCGGGCCAGCCGTTCCCCTTCACGGAAGCCCTCGTTGACCGCCTCGACGACCTCTTCGAGGCTGAGGCCGCCCTCCAGGTGCTGCTCGGGCGCGTACCGCACCTCGGCGTAGACGACCCCGTCCTCGGCGAGGTCCTCGGCGCACTCGGCGGCGACCCGCACCAGGGCCTCACGGGTCTGCATGACGGCGCAGGTATGGGCGAAGGTCTCCAGGTACCGCTCCAGCGAGCCGGAGTCGGCGGCCTCGCGGAACCAGATCCCGAGCTTGCCGGGATCGGTCTCGGGCAGGCCGGAGTAGCCGGTTTCGCGGGCGAGTTCGACGATCGTGCCGGGGCGCAGGCCCCCGTCGAGGTGATCGTGCAGCAGGACCTTGGGCGCCCGGCGGACCTGCTCCGAGCTCGGGGTGTTCCGGATCTGGCTCGTCATTTCGGCACTGTAGCCCCTACGCGCGTAGATCTCCTGGTGTACGCATCCGCCGATATGTAACGGTGACCGTGCGGACGGGTGGCGTACACCCTTGCTTCTGACACTGTTCTGTCATGGGACAGCAAGCGACGGCGGTTCGCAGGGCCCGGCTGGGGAGGGTGATCGGCGCGGAGCCGACGGCGGTCAGCGGAGTGGTTCTGCTGTTGCCGGGCGGCGAGGAGACCTCGGCTCGAAGACCCTCGCCCATGATGGCGACCGCCTCCGTACGCGCGCTGGGGCGCCGGCTGACCCGTGCCGGACGCGCGGAGGGCCTGGTCGGCCACGTGGTGCACTACCGGGTCCGCGGATGGAACGGCAGCGAGGCCCATCTCGCGGCCGACGCCTCCTGGGCCGCCGACGAGATCGTCCGCCGCTACGGCGACGTGCCCGTGTGCCTGGCCGGCATCGACATGGGCGGCCGGGCGGCGCTGCGCTCGGGCGGGCATCCGGCCGTCAACTCCGTGCTGGCGCTGGCACCCTGGCTGCCCGAGGACGATGTCGCGGCGCCACCCGAACCGGTGAAACAGCTGGCCGGACGGCGGGTGCTGATCGTGCACGGCACCAACGACGCCCGCACCGACCCGGAGTTGTCCTTCCGGCTCGCGGCCCGCGCCAAGAAGGCCAACCGGGGGATCTGCCGCTTCGAGGTCCACTCGGACGGACACGCGCTGCACCAGCACCGGCACGAAGTCCTCGCCCTCGCCGAGGACTTCGTCCTGGGCTCGCTGTTCGGGCACTCCTATTCCCGCCCGGTCGAGGACGCCTTCGCCGCACCGCCGCCACTGGGCCTGCGGATGCCCCTCGCGGCGGGCTTCGGACAGTCGCTGCGCCGCTAGCCTCACTCGGGGAGCAGGTGGCCGCGGCGGGAGAGCAGGAACTTCTTGAAGGCGGCCACCGGCGGGGTGTCCGGGTGGCCGTCGAGCCAGGCGACGCCGATCTCGCGCACGGCGCGCGGAGCGGTGACCGTCAGTTCGACAACTCCCGGACGGGCGACGGCCGGTGGCGGCAGCAGGGCGACCCCGAGGCCGGCCGCGACAAGGCCCCTGAGCGTCTCCGCCTCCTCCCCCTCGAAGGCGATACGCGGCCGGAACCCCGCCTCCTGGCACAGGTCGTCGGTGATCCGGCGCATCCCGTAGCCGGGTTCCAGGGTCACGAAGATCTCGTCGGCCGCCTCGGCGAGTCGGACCCGCTTGCGCCCGGCCAGCGGATGGTCGGCGGGCACGACCAGACGCAGCTTCTGCTCGTCGAGCCGGCGGCCCACCAGATCGGGCGCGTCCGGCACGGGCGAGGTCAGACACAGGTCCAGCTCCCCCGACCGCAGCCGCTCCAGCATGGCCTCCCCGTAGTTCTGCACGAGGCTGAAGCGCACGCCCGGGTGATCGGCGCGGAACGCGCGGATCAGCCCCGGTACCGTCTCCGAGCCCATCGTGTGCAGAAAGCCGAACGCCACCTTGCCGGTGGCCGGGTCGGCGTCCGCGCGCACCTGCTCGGCGGCCCGCTCGACCTCGGCGAGGGCCCGCTCCACGGAGGAGAGGAAGGCGCGGCCCGCGGGGGTCAGCGACACCGTCCGGCCGTGGCGCGCGAACAGGTCGACGCCCAGGTCCTGTTCGAGCCTGACCATGGCCCTGGAGAGGGTCGACTGCGGGACCCTCATCTGCTCCGCGGCCCTGGTGACGTGCTCGGTGCGCGCGACACCGGCGAAGTACGCCAGGCGCGGAGCGAGCAGCCGCGCGAAGCGCGCGCCGTCTTCTGTGTCACTGAACGGTGACAGGTGAGCCTCTGACCTCTGCTGATGCGCCACGGGAACGATTATGACGATTCCATGCATTGGACGGATGAACGACGTGTGCCTACGTTCGAGGTATGCCTTCCGCCAGTACCGGGGCGCCCGTCACCACGGGCGCCGCCGCCTCCGCTCCCGCCGCCGTCTCCGCCGCCACCGACTCCCGCATGGCCCCCGGCGGGCCCGGCTACCGCCGGATGAGCTTCGCGCTCTTCCTCGCCGGTGTCGCGACCTTCGCGCTCCTCTACTCCACCCAGGCCCTGCTCCCGCTGGTCTCCTCGGACTTCGGGGTCAGCGCGGGCGAGGCGAGCTGGACGGTGTCGGCGGCGACGGGCGGGCTCGCGCTGTTCGTGCTGCCGATGAGCGCGCTGTCGGAGCGTTTCGGACGGCGTACGTTGATGACGGCGTCCCTGGTGGTGGCGGTCACGGTCGGTCTGCTGGTCCCCTTCGCGCCCTCGAGCGGGGCGCTCGTGGCCCTGCGGGCGGTCCAGGGCGCGGCGCTCGCGGGACTCCCGGCCTCGGCGACGGCGTATCTGGCCGAGGAGGTCCGTCCCAAGGCGCTGATCACCGCGATCGGTCTGTTCGTCGCCGGCAACAGCGTCGGCGGGATGAGCGGCCGGGTCATCACCGGCTGGGTGGCTCAGGAGTGGGGCTGGCGGGTGGCCGTCGGCACGATCGGGCTGATCGCCGTGGTCTGCGCGGTGGCCTTCCGGCTGCTGCTTCCGGCGCCGCGGCACTTCACGCGGGGTTCGCTGCGGCCCCGGGTGCTGGCCCGCACGGTGCGCGGCCATCTGGCGAACCCGCTGCTGTGCCGTCTGTACGCGATCGGCGCGCTGTTCATGATGGTGTTCGGCGGGGTCTACACGGTGATCGGCTACCGCCTCGCCGAGGCGCCCTTCTCGCTCCCGCAGGGCATCGTCGGCTCGGTCTTCCTGGTCTATCTCGTCGGTACGGTGTCGGCGTCGACGGCGGGCCGCCTGGCCGGGCGCCTGGGCCGCCGCGGTTCCCTCTACCTCGCGGGCGCCACCACGACCGCCGGTCTGCTGCTGACCCTCGCCGGCTCCCTGGCACTGGTCCTGCTCGGTCTGGTCCTGATCACCGCGGGCTTCTTCGCGGGCCACGCGGTGGCGTCGTCGTCGGTGAGCCACACCGCGAAGGAGGGCCGGGCCCAGGCCTCGGCGCTCTACCAGTCCGCGTACTACATCGGCTCCAGCGCCGGCAGCACCCTGGGCGCGGTCGCCTTCCACGCGGGGGGCTGGGCGGGCACGGTGACCATGGGGCTTTTCGCGGTGCTGGGCGTCGTCTCGATCACCCTGTTCGGCTCCCGCGCGGCCCGCACCGCCGCACGCCGGGCTCCCGCACTGGCCCACTGAGGCCCGCGGTGTCCGCCGAGCCCGCCCGCGCCACGTTCGGGCGGGCTCCGGAACACCCCTGGTGACCTGCTGCTTTCCCCGCTCCGCACGCCATTGTCAGTGGGCTGCGATAGCTTCCGAAGTGCCGGCGCGACGACGCGCGACACGGGAAGCTGCCACAGGGGTGGGTAGGCATGAGCGAGGGCACGGCGACAACGGCGGACCTGGACGTCCGGCTGGAGAAGCACCGCACCGAGCTGACCGGGTACTGCTACCGCATGCTCGGCTCGTCCTTCGAGGCCGAGGACGCGGTGCAGGACACGATGGTCCGGGCCTGGCGCGGCTACGACCGGTTCGAGGGCCGTTCCTCGATGCGGTCCTGGCTGTACCGGATCGCGACGAACGTGTGTCTGGACATGCTCAACGCGGGCAACAGAAGGGCTCGTCCGATGGATCTGACGGGCCCCTCGCCGCTCGCGCAGGCGGCGCTCACCCCGCGCCCGGACAACACCTGGCTCGAGCCGGTTCCGGACGCCCGTGTGCTGCCGGCGACCGGTGACCCGGCGGAGGCTGCGGTCGCCAAGGAGTCGGTGCGCCTGGCGTTCATGGCGGCCCTCCAGCAGCTGCCGCCCAAGCAGCGCGCGGTCCTGATCCTGCGCGAGGTCCTGGCCTGGCGGGCGAGCGAGGTCGCCGAACTCCTCGGCACGACGGTCGCCTCGGTCAACAGCGCGCTCCAGCGGGCCCGGGCCACCCTCGCGGAGAAGGCCGAGGCGGGCGCGGACGCCGCCGTCTCCGACCCGCTCGACGAGGAGCAGCAAAAGCTCCTGGAACGCTATGTGGCGGCCTTCGAGGGGTATGACATGACGGCCCTGACGGCTCTCCTGCACGAGGACGCGATCATGACGATGCCGCCGTTCGACCTGTGGCTGCGCGGCCCGGGGGACATCACGGGCTTCATGACGACCCTGGGCGCGGCCTGCGCCGGTTCACGGCTGGTCCCGGTCGAGGTCAACGGCCTGCCGGGCTTCGCCCAGTACAAGCCGGACGAGGACGGCGGCGGTCACACGGCCTGGGCGGTGCAGGCGCTGGAGATCTCAAAGGGCCGTATCGCCGGGTTCCACTGCTTCCTGGACACGGCCCGCTGGTTCCCCCTCTTCGGGCTGCCCCTGCGCCTCGACGGATCCGGGGAGGCCGGGGCCCCGGGCGACCGCGCAGCCGGTGGGCCCGGAGCCGTCGCAGGTCTCGAAGCGGAGGCCGACGAGATCGAGTAGGGCGCTCAGCGCGGGATCGGGGCCGCGCAGGCGGATCCGGCCGCCCGCCCGGCGGGCCGCCAGTTCCATGCGCGCCAGCGCGTCGACGGCGGTGAGTCCGGGCGGCCCGAGGTTCCCGACGTCGCAGATCACGACCCCGGCGCCGGTCGTCCCGAGGAGCGCCCGGACGGCCTCGCAGAGCCCGGGCACCTGGCCGGGGGCGACGAGTCCGGGCAGCACGAGCACGGCCGGTTTCACGGAGTCCACGGTCAGTAGACCGGCGGGCGGCCCCGAACTCATCGCGGAGTGCCCGGAAGATCACATTGACCCGCGGCCGCTCCTCCCCGTTGGGTTGGATGCATGCCCCCTGAACCGGTTCCGCCCGCGATACCCGACGGCCCTCTCCGCGGCGAGGGGGCTCCGTGCGAGGGGTACTGACGGGCTTCATGGTCATCGCCGTCGTGATCGGCGCCGGGTACGTCATCGGGCGGCGCGGCAGTCTCGGGGACAACGGGCGGGAGGTGCTGACCCGGCTCGCCTTCCACGTGGCCTCGCCCGCGCTGCTGTTCACGACGCTCGCGCAGGCCGATCTGTCGGTCGTCTTCTCCAGCCGGCTGCTGGTCACGGCGATGAGCACGGCCGCGGCGGCCGGGGTGTTCGTCGCCGTGGGGGCGGTACGCCGCTGGGGCCTGGGCCCCACGACGATCGGCGCGCTCTGCTCCAGTTACGTCAACTCCGGCAACCTCGGCATCCCGATCGCCGTGTACGTGCTGGGCGACGCCTCGCTGGTGGCGCCGGTGCTGCTGTTCCAGCAGATCATGGTCACCCCGATCGCCCTGACCGTTCTCGACCTGTCCGGTCCGGGCGGGAAGGGGCCGCTGTGGCGGCGGCTGATCACTCCACTGCGCAATCCGATCGCGGTCGGCTCCCTCGGCGGGGTCGCGGTGTCGGCGGCCGGTCTCACCGTGCCGGGCCCGGTGATGGAACCGCTCCGGCTGATCGGCGGTATGTCGGTACCCGCGGTGCTGCTGGCGTTCGGGATCTCTCTGTGCGGCAGCGCGCTGCCCGGCCGCGGCTCGGACCGGGGCCCGGTGCTGCTGTCGGTCGCTCTGAAGGCGCTGGGACAGCCGCTGGCGGCCTGGGCGGCGGCCGTCGGACTGTTCGGCCTGCGGGGCGCGCCGCTGCTCGACGTGGTGGTCACCTCGGCGCTGCCCGCCGCGCAGAACCTGTTCACGTACGCCTCGCGCTACCGGGTCGGGGAGACCCTGGCCCGCGAGTCCGTCCTGCTCTCGACGATCCTCGCCGTGCCGGTGCTCGTGGTGATCGCGGCCGTGCTCGGGTGAGAGGCGAGCGGTGAGAGGCGAGTGGCGGGTGCCCGGAAAGGCGGTGGACCGGCGCGTGCGCACCGGTCCACCGTCCTGGGCGTCCAGAAGGATCAGGCGAAAGGGTCAGGCGATGCGGTCCAGCACGATCGGGGCCGGCGTGAAGTCCGTGCCGGCCGCGGCGATGTCGTACGAGCCCTCGACGGCCTGGAGCGCGTAGTCGAAGCGGTCCGGGGTGTCCGTGTGGAGGGTCAGCAGGGGCTGGCCCGCGGTGACCGTGTCACCAGGCTTGGCGTGCAGCTCGACACCGGCGCCGGCCTGCACCGGGTCCTCCTTGCGGGCGCGTCCGGCGCCGAGGCGCCAGGCGGCGATACCGATGTCGTACGCGTCGAGGCGGGTCAGCACGCCGGAGGCCGACGCGGTCACGACGTGCTGCTCGCGGGCGACCGGCAGCGTGGCGTCCGGGTCACCGCCCTGCGCGGCGATCATGCGGCGCCACACGTCCATCGCGGAGCCGTCGGCGAGCGCCTTCGCCGGGTCGGCGTCCTTGATGCCGGCCGCGTCGAGCATCTCGCGGGCCAGGGCGACGGTGAGTTCGACGACGTCGGCGGGGCCGCCGCCGGCGAGGACCTCGACCGACTCGCGGACCTCCAGGGCGTTGCCCGCGGTCAGGCCGAGCGGCGTCGACATGTCGGTGAGCAGGGCGACCGTCTTCACACCGTGGTCGGTGCCGAGGCCCACCATGGTGGAGGCGAGCTCGCGGGCGTCCTCGATGGTCTTCATGAAGGCGCCGGTGCCGACCTTCACGTCCAGGACCAGCGAGCCGGTGCCCTCGGCGATCTTCTTGGACATGATCGAGGAGGCGATGAGCGGGATGGCCTCGACCGTGCCGGTGACGTCGCGGAGCGCGTAGAGCTTCTTGTCGGCCGGGGCGAGTCCGTCGCCGGCCGCGCAGATGACCGCGCCGGTGGTGTCGAGGACGTGCAGCATCTCCTCGTTGGACAGCAGCGCGCGCCAGCCGGGGATCGACTCCAGCTTGTCCAGGGTGCCGCCGGTGTGGCCGAGGCCGCGCCCGGACAGCTGGGGGACGGCCGCGCCGCAGGCGGCGACGAGCGGGGCCAGCGGGAGGGTGATCTTGTCGCCGACGCCGCCCGTGGAGTGCTTGTCGGCGGTGGGGCGGGACAGGGAGGAGAACTCCATGCGCTCGCCCGAGGCGATCATCGCGGCCGTCCAGCGGGCGATCTCACGGCGGTTCATGCCGTTGAGCAGGATCGCCATGTTGAGGGCGGCCATCTGGTAGTCGGCGACCTCACCGCGGGTGTACGCGTCGATGACCCAGTCGATCTGCGCGTCGCTGAGTTCGGCACGGTCCCGCTTGGTGCGGATGACGGAGACGGCGTCCATGGCCATGGCGTTCCTTCCGAAAGATGAGCGGCCCCTCCCCGGCCGAAGCCGGGGAGGGGCCGCGGGGCATTACTTGGTGAGATGGCCCGGCCCGAAGGCCTGCGGGAGCATCTCGGAGAGGGGCACGAGCCCGCGCGGGGTCTCCACGATCAGCTCCTCCCCGCCGAACTCGAACAGCAGCTGCCGGCAGCGTCCGCACGGGACGAGGATCTCGCCCCGCCCGTCGACGCAGGTGAAGTGCGTCAGCCGACCGCCTCCGGTGGCCCGCAGTTCGGAGACCAGACCGCACTCGGCGCACAGGCCGAGACCGTAGGAGGCGTTCTCGACGTTGCAGCCGGAGACGATCCGGCCGTCGTCGACACGGGCCGCGGCGCCGACCGGGAAGTCCGAGTAGGGGGCGTACGCACGGGTCATCGCCGTACGGGCCACCTCCCGCAGCTCCGCCCAGTCGACGTCCGCGGGCTCCACGCCGGCGGCTGTCACTTGCCCTGCCCCTTCCGATACGGCAGGCCGTCCGCCTTCGGCATCCGCAGACGCTGAGCCGACAGGGAGAGGACGAGCAGGGTGATGACGTACGGCGTGGCGGAGACGATCTGGTTGGGCACCTCGTTGGTCGTGGCGTACCAGAGGAACACCAGGACGCCGACGACCAGGGTGATGACGGCCGAGACGTACTTCTTCTTGACCGCGAGCCAGATCGCGCCGATGACGAGCAGGATGGCGCCGAGCAGCAGCAGGGCGTGGACGTTCTCCGAGCCGCCGCGCAGGTTGAGGCTGTCGGTGTAGCCGAACAGTCCGGCGCCGAGCGCGAGGCCGCCGGGCATCCAGTTGCCGAAGATCATCGCCGCGAGACCGATGTAGCCGCGGCCGCTGGTCTGGCCCTCCAGGTAGAAGGGGTTGGCGACGATGGAGAGGAAGACGCCGCCGAGACCGGCCAGACCGCCGGAGATGATCACGGCGATGTACTTGTACTTGTAGACGTTCACGCCGAGCGACTCGGACGCGATCGGGTTCTCGCCGCAGGAGCGCAGCCGCAGACCGAACGAGGTGCGCCACAGGACCCACCAGGTGGTGGGGATCAGGGCGACGGCGATCAGGGTCAGCCAGGAGACGTCGGTGACCAGACCGCCGAGCAGACCGGCGAGGTCCGAGATGAAGAACCAGCCCTTGGAGTTCAGGGTGGTGAGCCAGTCGGAGAGCCCTGGCACGGTGAACTGGCCGAGCGAGTGGACCGGCGGGGACTGCTTGGCCGAGCCGCCCTGGACGCCTTCGAAGGCGATCGGGGCGAGGTAGCGGGTGACGCCGAGCGCGAGGATGTTGATGGCCACACCGGAGACGATGTGGTTGACGTTGAAGGTGACCGTGATGATCGCGTGCAGCAGACCGCCGACGGCGCCGCCGATGACGCCGACCAGGACTCCGGTCCAGGGGCCCCACTGGTAACCGGCCCAGGCACCGAACCAGGTGCCGAGGATCATCATGCCTTCGAGGCCGATGTTGACGACGCCGGAGCGCTCGGCCCACAGACCGCCGAGACCGGCCAGGCCGATCGGGACGGCCAGTTCGAGCGCGGTCGACATCTGGCTGACGTTGGTGATGCCGTCGGCGCCCGTGATGATGCGGACGATCGAGGTCAGCGCCAGGGCGCCCGCGATCACCAGCAGGAGGACGGGGAGCGACATCCGGCGGCTCTTGGGAGCCGCGGGCTCCAGCGTGGGCTGGTTGACGTCGATTGCGGTGGTCACTGGCCAGCCACCTCCTTCTGGGTGTTGTCGGTGCCGCCGAGGACGTTGCCCGCGGCGAGTTCCGCGCCGACGCGGCGCTGCTGGCGGCGCAGACCCCACTCGCGCACGGACTCGTAGGAGACGACGACGGCGATCACGATCAGGCCCTGCATGATGACCGCGATCTCCTTGTCGTACCCGTGGAAGTCGAGCTCGGGCGAGGCCTTGTCGAGCCAGGCCCACAGCAGGGACGCGAACGCGATGCCGACGGGGCTGTTGCGGCCGAGCAGGGCGATACCGATGCCGAGGAAGCCGATGCCGACCGGGAAGTTCAGGCTGTACGTGTGCGTGTCGCCGAGCAGGATCGGCAGACCCGCGAGACCGGCGATGCCACCGGAGAGCAGCATCGCGGTGAGCACCATGCGCTTGGGGTCGACACCACTGGCCGCGGCGGCGGACTCGGAGGCGCCGGAGGCGCGCAGGTCGAAGCCGAAGCGGGTGCGGTTGAGGACGATCCAGTAGCCGATGCCGAGGACCACGGCGAGGATGACCAGGCCGTAGATCTCGCCCGCGTCGCCCATGTTGAAGCCGGGGATCCAGCCGGACTTGTGCATCTCGCCGGTGGTGTTGTTGTTGCCGAGCTTGACGCCGAAGACGTCGGGCAGCCACAGGTAGGCGATGACGGAGGTCGCGATCGCGTTCAGCATGATCGTCGCGACGACCTCGCTGACCCCGCGGGTGACCTTGAGGACACCGGCGATGCCGGCCCAGAACGCGCCGGTCAAGATCGCGGTCAGCATCAGCAGCGGGACCTGGAGCGCGGCGGGCAGCGCGACGTGCGCGCCGACGATCGCGGCCATCATGGCGGCGAGCTGGTACTGGCCGTCGACACCGATGTTGAACAGGTTCATCCGGAAGCCGATGGCCACCGCCAGCGCCGCGATGTAGTACAGCGAGGCCTGGTTGATGATCAGGACCTGGATGTCGGAGTACGTCGCCTGCTGGAACATGATCGTGTACGGCTCGATCGGGCTCTTGCCCGAGGCGAGCAGCACGATCGAGGTCAGCGCCACGGCGACGACGAGCGCGATGACCGGTCCGGCCACCCCGAGGAGGATGCGCTCCTTGTCGAACTTCTTCATCAGCGGGCCTCGTCTTCCGGGGCGTCCGCCGGGTTCTCGGCGGGCTCTTCGAGCTCGGCCGCTTCGGCGAGCTCCTCGTTCTCCAGGTGTCCGGAGGTGGCGCCGGTCATGGCCGAGCCGAGTTCCTCCGGGGTGATGGTGGCCGGGTCCGCGTCCGCGACCAGCTTGCCGTTGTAGATCACCCGGAGCGTGTCGGACAGGCCGATGAGCTCGTCCAGGTCGGCCGAGATCAGCAGGACGGCGAGACCGTCGCGGCGCGCCTCGCGGATCTGGTCCCAGATCTGCGCCTGCGCGCCGACGTCCACACCGCGGGTGGGGTGGGCGGCGATCAGGAACTTCGGCTTGTGGCTCATCTCGCGGCCGACGATCAGCTTCTGCTGGTTGCCGCCGGACAGGGAGGCCGCGGTGACGTCGATGCCGGGGGTGCGCACGTCGTACTGCTCGACGATGCGGCGGGTGTCCTGCTGGGCGCCCTTGATGTCGATCCAGACACCCTTGGCGTTGGGCTTCTCGGTGACGTGGCCGAGGATGCGGTTCTCCCAGAGGGGGGCCTCCAGGAGGAGGCCGTGGCGGTGCCGGTCCTCGGGGATGTAGCCGATGCCGTTCTCGCGGCGCTTGCGCGTGGACAGCGCCGTGATGTCCTCGCCCGCGAAGCGGATGACGCCGGAGTCGGCGGCCTTCAGGCCGATCAGCGCGTCGATGAGCTCGGTCTGGCCGTTGCCCTCGACACCCGCGATGCCCATGACCTCACCGGCGTGGATGGTGAAGGAGACATGGTCGAGCACGAGCCGTACGGCGCCGCGCTCCACCTCGTCCATCAGCAGGGCGGCGGAGCCCTTGCCCATCGACACCGAGCCCTTGGCGAAGACGACGAGGTCGTCGACCTCGATCACGGCCCGGTCGGTGACCGTCGACTCGGAGGTCTCCGGCGTGGGCAGTTCGCTGCCGACCATCAGTTCGGCGAGCTGGCGCGGGGTCGTCTCGGACGGGACGGCGGTGCCGACCGTCGTGCCGCGCCGGATGACCGTGATGTCGTCGGCGACGGAGAGGACCTCGCCCAGCTTGTGGGAGATGAAGATGACCGACAGGCCCTCGGCCTTGAGTTCGCGCAGGTTGTCGAAGAGCGCGTCGACCTCCTGCGGGACGAGGACGGCGGTGGGCTCGTCGAGGATCAGGATGCGGGCACCGCGGTAGAGGACCTTGAGGATCTCCACGCGCTGCCGGTCGGCGACACCGAGCTCCTCGACGAGGACGTCGGGGCGGGCGCCGAGGCCGTAGCGCTCGGAGAGCTCCACGATCTTGCGGCGGGCCTTGGCGCCGATCCCGTACAGCTTCTCGCTGCCGAGGACGACGTTCTCCAGGACGGTGAGGTTGTCGGCCAGCATGAAGTGCTGGTGGACCATGCCGATGCCGCGGGCGATGGCGTCGCCCGGCGAGGAGAAGGTGACCTGTTCGCCGTCGACGGCGATGGTGCCCTCGTCCGGCTTCTGCATGCCGTAGAGAATCTTCATCAGCGTCGACTTGCCGGCGCCGTTCTCGCCGACGAGGGCGTGCACGGTGCCCTTGCGGACGCTGAGGTGGATGTCGTGGTTGGCCACGACGCCAGGGAATCGCTTGGTGATCCCGGCGAGTTCGACAGCGGTCGTCTGACCGTCGACCGCGCCGGCCGGAGGGCTGCTGGACGCGTTGATGGCGCACTCTCCTGAGGGAAAGGGGGTCGTCTACGCGCGTAGCGCCCCTACGGCAACGAAAGGGGCCACGGGCCGCGAGAACGGGATACGAAGAGCAAGACTCCTCGTATCCCGTTGAGCGGACGTAACCCCGCGGTTACCAAGCGACTCCGGGTCGGAACAGGCGCCTCCCCGTGCCCGACGGCACTGAGACTCGCCCGAACTTCCCCGGGACCGCATTGGCTGCTCCTGAGGTAACTCTCGTCAGCTGGTCTTGACCTTGATCGCACCGCTGATGATCTTCTCCTGGGCGGCCTTGACGGCGTCCTGGATCGCGGTGTTGTTCTTGAAGGCCGGGTTGGAGTCGGCCAGGCCGACCTCACCGGACTTCAGATCGCCCCGAACGATACCGCTCTCGGGCTTGCCGTCCTCGACCGACTTCGCCAGGTTGAAGACCGCCTTGGAGACATCCTTGGTCGCGGAGGTCAGGATCGAGTCCTTGTACTGCGCGAGCGCCGCCTGCTGGTACTGGTCGGAGTCGACACCGATCGCCAGGACCTTCTTGGCGGAGGCGGCCTCGATGACACCCTGACCGGACAGACCGGCCGCCGCGTAGACGACGTCGGCCTTCTTCTCGATCTGGCCCTCGGCGGCCGTCTTGCCCTTGTCGGGGCTGGAGAAGCCACCCTCCTGGGCGGTCTGGGTCAGGTACTGCGAGAGGACCTTGACGCCGGGCTTGGTGTCCTTGACACCCTGCTCGAAGCCCGCCTCGAACTTGTGGATCAGCGGAACGTCCACGCCGCCGATGAAGCCGACGGTGTCGGTCTTGGTGGCCTTGGCGGCGGTGACGCCGGCCAGGTAGGAGGCCTCCTGCTCGGAGAAGACCAGGTCCGCGACGTTCTTCGCCACGACGGTGGAGTCGTCGACGATGCCGAACGTGGTGTTCGGGAGCTTCGCCGCGGCGGCCTTGACGGCCGGGCCGTAGGAGTAGCCGATGCCGATGACCGGGTTGTAGCCCTGCTTGGCCAGCGAGATGAGGCGCTGCGTCTTGTCCGCGTCCGTCTCGCCGTCGGTGGGCTCGAGGTCGGCGGTGGCGTACTTGAACTCGCCCTTCGCCTTCTTCAGGCCCTCGTACGCGGCGTCGTTGAAGGACTGGTCGCCCTTGCCGCCGACGTCGTACGCGAGGGCGAGGCCCTTGTGACCGCTCTTGGAGTCCGAGGAGGACGAGGAGGTCGAGGTGCCGCCACAGGCGGAGAGAGCGAGGGCGAGAGAGGCGGTCGCAGTGCCTGCGAGCGCGATGCGGGTAACCCGGCGCATTACGTGTGCTCCTGTCGTTCAGCGCCTGACGGTTCAGCTTCGGCGCTGGCTTCGCCGCAGATTAACGCGCGTAGACCAACTAGAAAACCCCTTCTGTCCACCTTGTTATGCGGCTGTGCCCGACGCCACTCGCCCGCGGGTCCCGGGCATGCCGATCGCAAAGGAAACGTCGCGGAGGGTGACTCCGTGTACGGACAGCGGAACAGCGGAACGGGCGGGCACCTGGGGTGCCCGCCCGTTCCGCTGTGCTTCGGTTGTGTTCGCCCTCCGGCGGGACCGCGGCGGCCTGACCCGCCACGCTCACCAGGGCACGACCCGACTAGGAGGTCTTGACCTTGATGTCACCGGCGATGATGGCCGCCTTGGCCTTGGCCACGGCGTCGGTCAGACCGGCGATCTGCCCCATCTTCGGGTTGCTGTCGGCGAGGCCGACACCGTTGACCTTGAGGTCGAAGGTCTGCGTGCCCGTCAGCGGCTTTCCGTCGTGGACCGAGTTGGCCATGCTGAAGACCGCGCCGCCGACGTCCTTGAGCGCGGAGGTCAGGATCTTGTCCTTGTACGCGGACAGCGCCGCCTGCTTGTACTGGTCGGAGTCGACGCCGATCGCCCACACGCCCGCCTTGGAGGCGGCCTCGATGACGCCCTGGCCGGACAGACCGGCCGCCGCGTAGAGGACGTCGGCCTTCTTCTCGATCTGGCCCTCGGCGGCGGCCTTGCCCTTGTCGGGGCTGGAGAAGCCACCCTCGGCGGCGGTCTGCGTCAGGTACTGCGAGAGGACCTTGACGCCGGGCTTGGTGTCCTTGACGCCCTGGGTGTAGCCGGCCTCGAACTTGTGGATCAGCGGAACGTCCACACCGCCGATGAAGCCGACGACGTTGCTCTTGGTGGCCTTGGCGGCCGCGACACCGGCGAGGTACGAGGACTCCTGCTCGGCGAAGACCAGGGAGGCCACGTTCTTGCCCGGGACGACCGAGTCCACGATGCCGAAGCTGGTCTTCGGGAACTTGGCGGCGGCCTTCTCCAGCGCGGGGCCGTAGGCGAAGCCGATGCCGATGACCGGGTTGTAGCCCTGCCTGGCCAGCGACTCCAGACGCTGCTGCTTGTCCGCGTCGGTCTCGTTGTCGGTGGGCTCGACGTCGGCCGTCTGGTAGCCGAACTCCTTCTTCGCCTTCTGGAGACCCTCGAACGCGGCGTCGTTGAAGGACTGGTCGCCCTTGCCGCCGACGTCGTACGCGATCGCGAGGCCCTTGGCGCCACCGCTCGAACTGCTGTTGCTGCTGCTGTTGCTGTCGCTGCTGGTGCCGCCGCAGGCGGTGGCGGCGAGTGCGAGCGACGCGACCCCCACCGCGACGCGGGTCAGGCTGGCTATCCGACGCATCTGAAGTTCCCCATTCTCCAAAGCCCCGCAGTGGGTGCTGAGTTCGGCGCACATTAACGCGCGTAGACCGTCCAGGGAACGGGATTCCGCCTGGCCGTTATCCATTCGTGCCGATGGCCGGTTACGTCCTTGTGAACCACGCGGCCGAAAGGCGTGCCGGGGGACACAGCACCCATCGGCGTCGTCACGCGCGATTCCGGTGAACGGACCGCCGTGACGGAGCGGGTGGATCCTGCTCCACGGAGTGACAGTTGTCGAAGAACTGCCGTTCACGCTACTGCGGGGGGTCGGGGGGCGCGACCGGAGTACACCCGATCGCGCCCAGGGGTTCCGACGGGCCCTGGGCGCGGGCCGGGACGGGCCGGGCGCCGGGCGGGGCGGGCCGGGCGCGCGGTGGGACGAGGCCGGGGCGCCCGGCCTGGCGGGCCCTACTCCGTGCCCTGGTCCAGGAGGGCCGCGGCGGTGAACATCTCCACGCCGACCGTGATCGCGTGCTCGTCGGCGTCGAAGTCGCCCCGGTGCAGGTCGCGGGTGGTGCGGTCGCCGGGGCGCCGCACGCCGAGCCGGGCCATGGCGCCCGGCACGTGCTCCAGGTACCAGGAGAAGTCCTCGCCGCCGAGGCTCTGCTCGGTGTCCTCGATGGACTGCGCGCCGCGCCGGGCCGTCATCGCGTCACGGAGCAGGTCGGTGACGGCCGGGTCGTTGACGACGGGCGGGACGCCCCGGATGTAGTTGATCTCGGACTTGGCGCGGTAGAGGTTCGCGATCTCGTCGATCGCCGCGTGGACGAGGTCGGGCGCGGCCCGCCAGGCGTCGAGGTCCAGGCAGCGAATCGTCCCCGACAGTTCGGCGTGCTGCGGGATCACGTTGCAGGCGTGCCCCGACTCGATGCGCCCCCAGGTCACCGCGAGCCCGCTGCGGGCGTCCACGCGCCGGGCGACGAGGGCCGGCACGTCGGTGACGACCCGCGCGGCGGCCGTGACGAGGTCGGTGGTGAGATGCGGGCGCGCGGTGTGGCCGCCCGCGCCGTCGAGCGACACCTCCAGCCGGTCGCACGCCGAGGTGATGGCGCCGTGCCGCAGTCCGATGCGCCCCGCGTCGACCCTCGGGTCGCAGTGCACGCCGACGATCCGGCCGACCCCTTCGAGCACGCCCGACTCGATCGCGTCCGGGGCGCCGCCGGGGAGCACCTCCTCCGCGGGCTGGAAGATCAGCCGGACACGCCGGGGCAGCAGGCCCTGGGCGTGCAGGTCGGCGAGGACCAGACCGGCGCCGAGCACGACCGTCGTGTGGACGTCGTGGCCGCAGGCGTGGGCGCGGTCGGGCACGGTCGAGCGGTACGCGCAGTCACTCTTCGTGTCCGGGATGGGCAGCGCGTCGATGTCGGCGCGCAGCGCCAGCATGGGGCGTACGTCGTCCGGGTCCCCGATGTCACAGATGAGACCGGTCCCGATGGAGAGGACCCGCGGCTTGAGGCCCGCCTGCTCCAGGCGTGCCTTGATGGCCGCGGTGGTGCGGAACTCCTGGTTGCCGAGCTCCGGGTGCATGTGCAAGTCGCGGCGGAACGCGACAAGTTCGGCACGCAGTGCCTCGGGCAGCGCGCCCGGGAGCAGCGGCTCCCCGGGGAGATCGGCCTCGGACTCTCGGGACATCAGTTGGTTCACCCTTTGAAGGGTAGGACGATCGGGCGGCCAACTAACCCACGATCAACAAAAGTTCAGCCCGTTAGGGGAAGAAAATCTGGCCGCGCCGCGCATGGTCGGCTGTGGGGATGGGTAAACTCGCCCGGCTCTCCGAGCGTTTGGATCTTGAACGGACGCGGGTGACCGGCCGTGATCCGACACGGCGGGTGGCGTCCGCCGCTGTGCACCGGGGAACACCCGGCGGGCCCGGGCCCATTCCCCTTCGTGGTCTCCACGGTCTCACACCGTCGCGCCCCGGTCCCGGAACGGTCACCGGTCGCGGCCCCCGGGGTCACGTTCGGTGATGCGGAGGCCGGGGGTGCGGCCGCGGGTGGGCGGGTGCGGCCCCCGGTCCGGGTGGGCGCGGCCCCCGGTTCCGGTAAGCGCGGGCCCGGCGTCGGGGGGGCACGGCCCCGGTCCGGGTGGGTGCGGGTCTCAGCCGAAGCGGCCCGCCACGTAGTCCGCCGTGCGCCGGTCCTTGGGGGTGCCGAAGATGTCGGTGGTGGCGCCGTGCTCGACGATCCCGCCCGGGGTGCCCTGCTCGGCGAGGAAGAAGGCGCACCGTTGGGAGACGCGGGCCGCCTGCTGCATGTTGTGGGTGACGATGACGACGGTCACCTGGCCGGCGAGCTCGTGGATGGTCTCCTCGACGCGGCGGGTCGAGGTCGGGTCGAGCGCGGAGCACGGCTCGTCCATCAGGAGCACCCGGGGCCGTACGGCGAGGGCGCGGGCGATGCACAGCCGCTGCTGCTGACCTCCGGAGAGCGCGCCGCCGGGCTGCCGCAGCCGGTCCCTGACCTCCTTCCACAGGCCGGCCCGGCTCAGGCTCTCCTCGACCAGCTCGTCCTTCTCCCGGCGGCCCGTCCGCGTGCCGGTCAGGCGCAGGCCCGCGACCACGTTGTCGTAGATCGACATGGCCGGGAACGGGTTCGGCTTCTGGAAGACCATGCCGATCCGGCGCCGGGCCTCGGTCAGCCGGCGCTCGGGGGCGTAGATGTCCTCGCCGTCGAAGAGCACCTCGCCGGCCATCTGGGCGGAGGGGATCAGCTCGTGCATCCGGTTGAGGGTGCGCAGGAAGGTCGACTTGCCGCAGCCGGACGGTCCGATCAGGGAGGTGACCTGTCCCGCGGGCATGGTCAGGGAGACCCGCTCCAGTACCAGGTGGCTGCCGAACCAGGCCGACACCTCGCGCGCGTCGAGCTCCGCGGGACCCGCCCCCGGGCGGGCCGGGAACGTCCCGTCCGACGGGACGGACGGCAGCGCGAGGGTGTCGGCGGCGGCCTTCGGGTCGATGAGGGCGGTGGCGGTGGGCGCGCGGCCGGTCCCGGCCGGAACGCTTTCGGTCGGGGCGGTCTCGGTCGCGGCGCTGTCACGCGCGGCAGTCGCATCGGTCACGTCGGGCACCTCAAGAGGGGGTCGGGGTGGATCGGATCGGGTCGAGCCGCGCGGCGACCGGGGTCGGACCTGGCTCGGCGGGGTCACGGGGATCGGGCGGGCTCACGGGGCCCGGACATCGGGCACGAGGCACGGGCGGAGGTCGAGTCGGGGCGGGGCGGGTCGAGTCAGGTCGAGTCGAGTCGGTCAGGTCAGGTTCGGGAGGAGTTCCGTCGCGCGGGTGGCGACCTGGAGGCCGAGGACCGCGACGACCGGGGCGAACACGATCCAGGTCTGGTGGCGGCCCCAGCGGTGCCAGGCCCACACCGCGCCGACCGCCACGGCCACCAGCGCCTGGAGCCACATCACCAGCGGCCACGGCATGCCGCCGGGCCGGGCCAGCGGCTGCTCCGCGTGGGGGAGCGTGCCGGAGCGGATCACCGCGGCCGGGGTCTGGGCCGGCCTGGAGACCAGCTCGGCGTCGACCCGCAGCACCCCGCCGGGCATGAAATCCGCTCCCGTGGCCGTCAGGAGAACGATGCGGCCCTTGCCCGGGTCGAGCGGGGCGGGTGCGGGATCACCGGCCCGCCGGATGCCGAAGACCCGGTACTTCGCCTTGCCCTGGCCGGTGGTCACGCTGAACGTGTCCCCGGCCGCGAGGTCGCCGAGGCGCCCGAAGGGACCGCCGTACGCGGCGGCGCGGCCCATGAGCACACTGGTGCCGGCCTGCCCCGGCATCGGGGTGTCCCGGCGATGGCCGGGGCCCTCGGTCGTCACCCCGGAGTCCGTGCCCTCCAGGACCACCTGACGGACATGGAGGGCGGGGATGTCGATGAGCGCCACCGGGGTGCCGGGGGCGAGCAGGGCGCCCTGCTGGTCGGTCTGGGCCACCGGAGCGGTACCGAGGGCGAGTTGGGCACGCAGGGAGTCGTACGCGGCGTGCTGGGCCACCCGCTCCTGGAAGCCGCTGAGGAACAGCAGCTGCGCGGTCAGGCCGAGGAGCAGGGCCGCGAGGGTGAGCAGTCCGCCGCGGGCGAGATGCCGGACGGCGGTGACGCTGCGAACACCCGGACGCGGCAGGGGCGTTGCGAGCGTGGTCTGTACGGCGACCGTCACGGCGGCACGTCTCCTTCACTCAACTCACGGAACGGGTAAGGCGGTTCGGGCGGATCGGGGGTCTCGCCGGGAGCGTCCGCGGACGCTCCCGGCGAGCAGGTGGCCGGACGGCCGTGGGTCAGGTGGACTTGATCTTGAAGTTGGCGCCGTTCTTCGAGCTCACCGTGGTGGAGCCCACGTACCAGGCGTGCAGGGTGTGCGTGCCGCGGGACAGCTTCGGCAGCTTGACGGTGACCTTGCCGCCGCTGAGGGTGCCGGTGGCGATGACGCGCGAGCCCTCGTAGATGCGGACCGTTCCGGTGGGCGTGGTGCCGGTCGCGGTGACCTTGGCGGTGGCCTTGGCCTGCGAGAGGTGGCTGATCGAGGCGGGCGCGGTGGCGCCGACGCTCGCGGACGCCTTCGAGACGGTCAGCGAGGCGGTCCCGCCGGACGTCAGGAGCTTGCTGTTGCCGCCGTAGGACACCGTGAGGTCATGCTTGGCGACCTTGAGGTGGCTGGACAGGCTGACCGAGACCTTTCCGGTGCTGTCCAGGGTGCCCGTGCCGAGGGTGGTGGTGCCCTCCTTCACGGTGACCGTGCCGGTCGGGACGGTGCCGTGCGTGCCGGTGACGGTGACGCCGATCTTCGGCGCCTTCCCGTACGCGGTCGTGACGGCGGTCGCCTTCGTGGTGGTCGTGTACTTGATGTCGCCGGTCCAGGAGGCGGCGGTGCCGGTGCCGTTGAGGTTGGCGGCGGAGACCGTCGCGGTGTAGTGGCCGAGGGCCAGACCGCCGAAGGTGTACGACGTGGTGGTGGCCGGAAGGTCCTTGACGGCGACGACGGCGCCGTCCGAACCGGTCAGGGTCACGCGGTAGTCGGTGACCGGGAGGCCGGTGGCGGCCGGTGCGGTCCAGCCGAGCTTGACGCTGCCGTCGCCGCGGGTGCCGCTCAGGGTGGGCGCGGCCGGGGTGGAGGCGTCGACGCCGGACTCCTCCAGGCCGCCGAGCTTGGCGTGCTTGGCGAGGTTGACCGAGCCGTTGTAGGACTCGTTCACGAAGCCGAACTTGGCGATGACGCCCTCGGCGGCGTCCGAGGCGAGGGCCGCCTCGTGGGAGCCGCTGGTGACGAAGACGTCGTAGAGGTCCTTGTCGAAGAAGATGCCGGCCGGGTCGATCGCGCGGCTCGGGACGACGTTGTAGACGTCGCGGCCGAAGGTGGCGTTCTCGTAGTAGGCGCCGACCGGGGCGAGCTTGCCGTTCACGGTGGCGACCGGGGTGGTGGCGCCGGTGTCGCCGGGCAGCTGCACGGCGGCCAGGTGGGCGCCGGCGGCGGCAGCGGTGGTGCTGAAGTCCGGGGAGATGCCGTTGTTCTGGGCGATCCAGCTGCCCACCGAGAACGGGACGAGCGCGCCGTCCGTGTCGAGGGCGCCGTTGGCCTGGTTCTCCTGGACGGTGGCAACGGTCGGGGAGAGCGTGGCGTCGGTGAGGCCGATGGCGCCGAGGAAGAACTTGCGGGTGCCGGAGCCGCTCTGCGGGATCTTCGGGTGCACGGTCTGGCCGTTCACCGTGGTCAGGGTGCCCGAGTAGATGTCGTGCAGCTGGTCGACGGTCAGCGTGTTCAGGGCCGAGCCGCGGACCGCGACACCGACCGCGTCCCGCGCGAACGGGATGTAGGTGAAGGCGGTTCCGGAGGAGCTCGGGCCGCTGGAGGAGCGGGCGAAGTCGACCTGGCCCTTGATGGAGACGCCCGAGCTGTCGGGGAACTTGTCGCCGGTGAGCGCCATGCTCAGGGCGAGGCGGCCCTTGCCGGAGCCGTTCGGGCGCTGGAAGGACGGGCCGCCCGTGCGGGTCTGGATGTTCGAGGTGGTGGAGCCGGTGACGGGCTCGATCGCGTCGTACGAGGCGATGCCCGCGCCGTCGGCCGACTTCACGGCGGTGGCCGTGTAGGCGTTGCCGTTGACCGTGTCGCCGGCGAGGGCGTTGAGCACGTCCTGGGTGGTGTCCGAACCCACGCCGACCAACTTGCGGAACGTGCCGGCGGGGGTGGGGTCGGCGGACGCCGGGCTCGCCAGAGCCAGCGTGCCGGACACCACGGCGGCGGCGACCATGGCCGCCGAAAGGCGCGTCGTGCGCATTGAGAGTCTCCAGAGGGTGTGCGAGATGACGTCGGGTGGATCTGGCAGGGTGGTACGGGCCGTCCGCCCCGACTGCCTTTCGGGGCGGGCGGCCGTCTGTGGGGAGCGGGGCCCGTCGGGCCCGCGCTCCGGTCGGTTCAGTTCCGGCCGGAGGGCAGCCGCCTGCGCAGCCACTCGGGCAGAGTGATCGCGGGGACGGTGACCGCGCGGCCGCCGGGCAGCGGGACACGCAGCGGGAACCGGAGCCTGCCGCCACCGGCGAACGGCGCCCCGATGCCGGCGAAGGCGCCGAGCGCGGCTCCGACCGGGACGGCGTAGCGCAGCGAGTTGGCCGGGTCGTCGGGCGTGGTGCCCAGCGCGGTGGTCTGAAGGGCCTTGCCGCCGTCGTAGGACGGAGCGGCGCCGGGCTTCGCGCTCGCGGTGGCACCGGGAGTGGCACTGCCGCCGCTGCCGCCCGTGGAGCCGCCGGTGTCGCCGCCCGTCGAACCGCCGGTGCCGCCGCCCGATCCGCCGCCGGAGCTGTCGGAGCCTCCGCCCGTGGAGCCGCCGCCCGACGACCCGCCGGTGGAGCCCGAGCCTCCGGTGGGCGTGGGGCCGGGTCCGGTGTAGTGGACGAGGGCGTCGGCGGCCGTGGTCGCCCGGGTGCGCAGGGCGGTGGAGAGCGGGGCGTAGCCGACCGGGAGCAGGCCCGGGTCGGCGCCACTGGTCTGTCCGTCACCCGCGATGTACCGCAGCAGGGTCGCGTAGTCCTTGCGGGCGGCCTTGTCGATCTGGTCCGGACGGACGGCGGCGTACACGAGCTGGGCGAGCGGGTAGGCGCCCTCGGCGTCGGCCGTGGCCGGGGTGATCTCGGGGGCTCCGGTGCCGGTGGCGCCGGTGGCCGCCGCGGTCAGGGACCCCGCGGAGGGGCCGACGAACGTGCCGGCGGTGTTGCGCAGCCGGGCCGTCTGGAGGCCGTAGCGCGCGGCGGAGGCCGCGTCGGTGACGGTGATCACGAACCGGGAGCCGACCGTCTGGGGACCGGGGCTCTTGAAGGCCGGCGGGTTGGCGAGCGCGTCCCAGCTGGACTTCCAGAGGGTGTCGGCGCGCCGGGTGTGCAGGGCGCCGGAGTGCATGTCCTCGACGTAGGGGTGGTAGTCGGTCATGCACTGCTTGACGGTGGCGTCGGTGCCCGGCGGGATCGCGCACCAGGGGTCGCTCTTGGGGTAGTCGTCGGAGTGCGCCGGGTCGAAGGCGACACCGGTCGGGTTACGGGACGCGGTGGTGCTGTAGTACGGGTTGACCTGGGTGCCCCAGGCGTCGGCGTCACCGGCGAGGAAGCCGCGGGCGTCCTTGTCGGCGAGGATCCACTGCCACAGGGCGCGGGCGGAGTCGCTGTGCCCGAGCGAGGTGATCAGGTCGGTGTCGGTGGACGGGGTCTCGGAGACCGAGAGGTCCGCGAACTCGGGGTTCAGGGAGATGAATTCGGGGTCGCTCGCCAGCCCGGCCGGATTCTTCCTCGCCCAGTCGTAGCCGGTGGCGGCCGAGTCGCCGAGGACGGCTCCCCAGGGCGAGTTGCGGTAGGACTCGGTGAGCAGTTTGGCGACCAGGCGCGGGGTGAGGTCGACGGACTCGACCTTGGTGCCCGCGAGTCTGCGGACGGAGTCCGGCGCTCCCGCCTTGGGTCTGCGTTCGACGGTGAAGCCGATGACGGTTCCGGAGAGGGCGACGGGCGCGTACACGGTCGGGTCGGTGGGTGCGGTGGTCCCCGCGTCGGCGCCGAGGGCGCGGGTGGTGAACGCGAGCCCGGAGGAACCGTCGTTGATGAGCCGGGCGCGGGTGTCCGGTTCGCCGAGCTCGGTGTAGCCGTAGACCGTGCCGGTCGGGCACAGGGCCGCCTGCCAGCTGGTCATGGCGTCGGCGGCGAGCTCGCTGCCGGTGGTGGCGCGCTCCTTGGCGCCGAGCGCGCAGTTGGTGCCGACGGAGTTGAAGCCGAGCGGGATCGCGACCCGGTTCTTCCAGTTGGTGGAGGAGACGGGGGATCCGGCGTTGACCTGGCTGTGGTCGGCGTACGGGTTTCCGTCGAGGTCGAGACGGCCCTGCGGGACGATGACCAGCCAGCAGGAGCGCGGCCTGGTCCCCCCGTTGACGGTGACCGGCACACCGCAGCCCAGGTGCGGGGCCTCGTTGGCGGTCTGGACCTCGAAGTACTCCTTGCCGGTGCCGTCGGCGCCGGTGCGGGCGAAGTCGACCTCGTTGGTGGTGTTGCGGTTGAAGAAGGCGTTGTTCTGGGTGCCCGAGGTGATCACGGTGCCGTCGACGGACTTGAAGGGCACCTCGCCCGGGGCGTTGGGGTTGGCCGCCCCGTACCGGTTGTCCTGGCCGTAGTTGGTGGGGTCGGCGTTGTAGAAGACCCTGCGGGTGTCGTCGTAGTCGTTGCCCGGCCAGCTGCCGCGGTCGGTGGTCGGGGAGGCCCCGTACTGGCACTGGGTGCGTGCGGGGCCCGGGTTGGACGGAACCGTGCCGTCGTCGTCGCCCCAGCACTGCATGATCTGCACGAAGTCCGTGTTGAACGCCGTGCCGGCGAAGGTGCTCGGGGTGCCGCCGGACCAGGAGACCGTGACGGCCTGGCTGGTCAGGTGGGCCGTCTGGTCGACGGTGAACCTCATGTCCTTGAACTCGCCGCGCCCGGAGACCGTGACGGCCGAGGAGGTGGTGGCCGCGGTGCCGGTCGCGGCGGCCGGGGCGGCCGCCTGGGCCACGCCGAGTCCGGCGAGGGCACCGACGGCCGTTCCGGCGACCAGGCGCAGGAGCAGCCGCCGTACGCCGGCCGCCCGAGATCCCGCGGTACGGGGTCTGGCGGTACGGGGTCCTGTGCCGCCGGGGTTCACGCTGTGGGGGTTCACGCTGCGGGGGTTCATCGCCGCTGCCCCTCTCCGGTGTCCTTGCCCGCGCCGCGTCCGGTGATCACCCGGGACACCACGGAGGGCAGCAGGACCAGGCCGAGTACCAGGAAGGCGGCGATCAGCATCAGCGTCTGGGTGGTGGTCCAGCCCTGGCTGCCGGACACGGAGACCGGCTGGGCGAGTGCGATGGTGTCGGCCGCCGCTCCGCTGCCACCGCCGCTGCCGCCTGAGGCAGCGCTTCCCGAGCCGCCGCCCGAGCCGGGCGAGAGCGTCTGGCCGGTGTCCGGGTCGACGACGGGTGCGGAGCCGCCGCCGGTCGAGCCTCCCGAGGCGCTGCCGCCGCTGCCCGAACTCCCGCCGGAGGAACCGCCGTCGGTGCCGCCGCCGGAGGAACCGCCCGCGGCGGAGCCGCCGCCGCTGCCGCCCGTGGAGCCCGAACCTCCCGAGCCGCCGCCCGCCTTGGCGCCGCCGCTGCCGATGGTGCAGGGCGGGGCGCCCTTCTTGTCGCAGGCGGCCGGGTAGGGGGCGGTCTCGGCGAGCTTGTTGTGACCGTCGCTGGAGAAGGTCGGGTTGTTGCAGCCCTTGATGTTGATGCTCTGGGCCTGGACGCCCGGGATACGGCGGATCTGGTCGAAGCCCGCGTTCACCAGGTTGATCGGCAGTGGCGAGTAGCCGAGCGAGGGCGCCTGTTGCTGGCCCTGGCACATGAAGTAGTACGAGAACGCGCCGAGCGTCTTGCCCTTGGCCTTGGTGAAGGTGCCCTGCACCTTCAGCGGCAGGATCATGTACGAGTAGCTGGACAGCGGGTAGTTGCGCTTGTCGGAGTCGTTGTAGACACCGTCGAGCTTCTGCGTGAGGTAGTCCGCGGAGTTCCTGTCGTTGTTGATCTGCGCCTTGAGCAGCGAGACCGCGACGTTCTGCGGGGTCGGCTCGGTGTAGTAGCCGGCGTGGTTGAGGACCTTGGCGACCGGATAGTGCGCGTTCAGGGCGTACGAGTAGTTGACGTAACCGATCGCGCCCTCGCCGTAGTTCTGGGCGACGTACCCCGCGACGCCGAGGTCGCCGGACTGGGCGATCATGCCGGAGACGGTCGGGTAGTACGAGGTCTGCCCGCAGGCACCGGAGCGGCCGACCCGGTCGCAGTAGGACTGCCACAGCGACTTGTGCTGGTTGGCCATCCACATCGTGAACTGGGCCGTGGAGCCCGAGCCGTCGGAGCGGACGACGGGGACGATCGTGCGGTGCGGGAGCTGGACGCCCGGGTTGTCGGCCTTGATGACCGGGTCGTCCCAGGTCTTCACGGCCCCGGTGAAGATCTTGGTCACCACGTCGCCGGACAGGCGCAGGTTGGTGAGCCGCTTGCCGTTGACGGTCAGGTGGTACATGAAGACGGTGCCGCCGGCCACGATCGGCATGTAGGCGTACGACCCGGAAGCGGGCCGCTCGGCGGCCGAACCGTCGGTCGGGTGCGTCTGGAACGGGATGTCCGAGACGGCGAAGTCGACGGTGCCGCTGAGGAACTGACGGCGGCCGTCGGAGGATCCGGTGCCGGCGTAGCTGATCCGCATGCCGTACTGGTTGACGGCGCGCCGCCATTCGTCGACGGCGTTCTCGGCCCAGGTGGAACCGGCGCCGGATATCGGCGTGTAGCTCTCTGCCGCGGCGGGGGCCGCCAGCGGACCGGCCAGCAGCCCGGCGATCACGCCGAGCAGCGCGCCGAGCGTCCCGAGCGCCCGCAGGCACCCGAGGGCGGTGTGGAGGTGGCTGCGCATCAGTCGGTCTCTCCGGTGGCGGGGGCGGACGGGGCGTCTCCCGCGGGGTTCGGTTCCCCGGGGGTGTCGAACAGGGACAGGCCGGGCGCGCGCAGGTCCTCGAAGCGCTGTACGTCGGCTCGCGAGGCGCGGGCGGTGCGGCGGGCCTGGCGCTTGGTCTGGTGGCCGGGGCCGCGCCCGCCGATGACGCGGGCGATCACGAACAGCACGAGGACGAGGGCCATCAGGACGGCGGCGGCGCCGAAACCGCGGGCGATCATCGCGGGCTCGGGCGACTTGACGAAGTTGAAGACCGCGAGGGGCAGCGAGACCATCGGCCCGCTCGTCGCGTCGGCGTTGAGCGCGGCCGTGAAGCCGGCGGTGAGCAGGACGGGCGAGGTCTCGCCGATCCCTCGGGCGGTGCCCAGGATGACGGCGGTGGCGAGGCCCGAGCGGGCGGTGGGCAGCACGACGTGCCACACCGTGCGCCAGCGCGGCGCGCCGAGCGCCTCCGCGGCCTCGGTGAGGTTGCCGGGCACCAGGCGCAGCACCACGTCTGAGGCGCGGATCACGATCGGCAGCATCATGACGCTGATCGCGAAGCCGGCCGCGAGGCCCGACTTCTGCATGCCTAGGCCGAGGATCCAGGTGGCGTAGACCATCAGGCCGGCGACGATCGAGGGCAGCGCGGTCATCGCCTCGACGATGGTGCGCACGAACCGGGAGAACCGGCCCGGGATCTGGTTGAGATAGACGGCGCAGGCGAGGCCCAGGGGCACGGTGATCGCGAGCGCGATGGTGATCATCGTGAGGGTGCCGAGCATCGCGTGGGCGATACCGCCGTGGGTGAGCGGGTCGAGGGGGCCCGCGGCCTGCATGTCCTGGGTGAAGAAGTTGGCGTGCGGCAGCGCCTCGCGGCCGCGCCAGCCGGTGAAGCCGACGACCATGACGAGGCCGGAGAACAGCAGCGTGGCCGCCGTCCACAGCACGATGGTCATGACCCGGTCGCGTACGGCCTGGCCGTCCTCGTCGAGCCCGGTCAGCACCGCGTAGACCGCCAGGAAGACGAGATAGGCGGTGACGGCGAAGCCCAGCGCGCCCGAGAACGGGGCGAGTTGGCCGAACAGCAGGACGGTGACGCAGATGGCGGAGACGGCGGCACCGCACAGGGACAGCACCCCGGCGCGGGTGACTCCGCCGATGCGGCGCGGCCGCGGTGGCGGCGGGGCGTGCTGCACGGCGGTGTCCGCGGGAGCGGGTGCCGTATCCCGTACCAAGGACGGGGACGTCTCATCGATGACGGTCATCTCATGCCTCGCTCTGCGCGCCGGAACGGCTGCGGGCCACGACGGAGGAGGCGGTGAAGTTGACCGCCAGGGTGAGCAGGAACAGCGCCAGGCCCGCGGCCATCAGCGCCGACATACCGAAGTCGGAGGCGTCGCCGTAGTGCAGGGCGATCAGCGAGGACACCGAGTTGGAGCCGGTCTGGAGGATGTGCGGCTGGATGACGAAGACCGGCGAGATGATCAGGTAGACCGCGATGGTCTCGCCGAGCGCCCGCCCGAGCCCGAGCATGGTGCCGCCGATGATCCCGCCCTTGCCGTACGGCAGGACGACCGAGCGGATCATGCCCCAGCGGGTGGCGCCGAGCGCGTAGGCGCCCTCGCGTTCGCCGGCCGGGGCCTGGGAGAAGACCTCCCGCATCACCGAGCACTGGATCGGCGCGACCATCAGGGCGACGACGATGCCCGCGACGAAGGTGGAGGCGGTGAACACGCTCTCGGAGGCGAGCGGTTCGCCCGGCTGGGTGCCGTCCACCGTGAACAGGGGGATCCAGCCCAGCCACTCGGACAGCCACCGGGACAGGCCGATCACGTGCTGCTGGAGGAAGAACAGCCCCCACAGTCCGTAGACCACCGAGGGGACGGCCGCCATCAGGTCGACCATGGTCACCAGGGTGCGGCGCAGTCCGCGCGGGGCGACGTCGGAGATGAACAGGGCGGTCCCGACGGCCAGCGGCACGGAGATCGTCACCGCGACGCAGGCGATCAGGACGGTGCCGGTGAGCACGGCCGCGATGCCGAAGTTGTGGACGTCCGGCTGCCACGCAGCGGTGGTCAGGAAGGAGAAGCCCCGGGTGCGCAGGGCCTGGCCGGCCCGCAGCAGGAGGAAGAGCCCGACCCCCGCCATGACGGCGAGGACGGCGACACCGGTGGCGGTGAGCTGGAACCGGAAGAGGCGATCACCGAGACCGCGGGCGGGGTCGATCCGCCGGGGGACGAGCACCCGGGCCTCCGGCCGGCCGGGAACGCCGCTGCCGGGCCCGGGTCTGTCGGACTCGGGACTGTCGGAGTCGGCTCTGTCGGGCTCGGGACTCCCGGGCTCGGGACTGTCGGAGCCCGGTCTCGCGGCCCAGGGTATCTCCGTCCCGGGTCTCTCCGACTCCGGTCTGTCGGACCCCTCTGACACGGACGCCACGCGCTGCCCCCCATTCCGGTAACGGAATCCCCGCGCGGCCGACGGCTGGTACCGCGCGCTGCGATTCAATGGCCGGATCGTGTCGGTCCAACGCGCGCCCCGTGGAGAACTGGTGAACAGCACAAGGCTGTTCGGTGCGTTCATCGTGGAGGATGCGCGGAGGCCGTTCGGGCGATGCGCGTAGATCATGGAACGGTGGAACGACGAAGCCCGGCGCGGTGCGCCGGGCTCTGAAACGCCGTGACGGTTCATGGCTTGAACCAGTGCCCCGACGGGCGGGGCCTAGACGGTGGACACCGCCGACAGTCGGTGGACGTCTCGGGCGGTGCCCGTGACGCCGGACAGGAAGCCCTGGGCTCTGGGCGAGGCGTTCTCCGTCAGCCAGGCGGGGTCGATGTCGCAGACCGCGACGCGCACCTCGGTGCCGGCCAGGGCGAGCGGCAGCGTGTGGACGACCGTCGAGGGGAAGCTGAGGATCGTCCGGCCTATCGGGCCGCGCCGGGCGATCAGTTCGAGGGGCAGGTCGGGCCTGACGATCTCCAGGCCCGTCTCGGCCGCCAGCCGGTGCAGTTTGTCGACGCTCTCGCGGCGGTGCGCGAAGTAGCGGGTCGCGCCGTGCGCCGTGGCGAGCGCGCGGACCGCGTCCAGATAGCGGTCGGGGTCGACCACGCCCGTCTCGACGAGCGAGGTGCCGACCAGGTCCGCGGTCCTGGTGATGCGCGGCGGGCCGAACCGGTCCCGGGTCCAGGAGAAGTCGTTGGCGGTGATCGTGACACCGTCCGGTGCCGACGCGATCGGCATCGAGGAGAAGACCTCGACGCTGCGGCGGTCACTGGGCGTCAGCCGGCGGCGGGCCGAGGCGGAGACGGGGGCGAAGAGCACGTCCCGGAGGCCGGGGCGGCCACCGCGTCGGTGCCAGCGCACCAGTCTCTCACCGCGGGCGAGCTGGGCGACGAACTCCATCGTCGCCGTCCCGTCGTCGACCACCACCAGCTCGCACGCCTTGGTGATGGTCAGCAACAGCTGCACATAGCGGGAGAACGGGTCCCCCATGACGATCCGCCGCGCCCTGCGCAGCAGCGGGGCCAGTCCTCCGATGGTGTGGAAGGGAGCCGTGGTGCCGCCGCGCGCCTCCTCCCAGCGGACCGCGTGGCCCTCGTCGCGGGCCAGTTCCGCCATCCGGCGGAGCTGGCCGCGGGTCATCGGGTCGTTGGGTGACAGGACGACGAGGGTGAGCCCCGCGCCGGGCGCCGCGTCGTCGCGGGCGCGTGTGTGCGCCCACTCCAGCACGTTCAGGAGCTGTACCGGACTCTCGACGAAGGCGAGCGTGGTGGAGCCGGCCGAACCGGCGCGGGGTCTCATCGACGTACGACCGTCCCGTCGTAAGGAGTTCAGGGCGTTCAGACCGAGACGGGCTCGCCCGCGGCCGCGGCGATCTCGGCCTCGGCGACGACGCCCGTGACGCGGCGCAGCTTCTTCATCGGGCCGAGCTCGGACGCGTAGACCTTCTTGACACCGTCACCGAGGGAGGCCTCGATGGTGCGGATGTCGCGGACGAGGCGGGTCAGGCCCTGCGGCTCGACGGAGGCGGCCTGGTCGGAGCCCCACATCGCGCGGTCCAGGGTGATGTGGCGCTCGACGAAGGTGGCGCCGAGCGCGACCGCGGCGAGCGTGGTCTGAAGGCCCGTCTCGTGGCCGGAGTAGCCGATCGGCACGTTCGGGTACTCGGCCTGGAGGGAATTGATGACCCGGAGGTTGAGCTCCTCCGCCTGCGCCGGGTAGGTCGAGGTGGCGTGGCACATCAGGATGTTGTCGCTGCCGAGGACCTCGACCGCGTGGCGGATCTGCTTCGGCGTCGACATGCCGGTGGAGAGGATGACCGTGCGGCCGGTGGCGCGCAGCGAGCGGAGCAGCTCGTCGTCGGTCAGCGAGGCGGAGGCCACCTTGTGGGCGGGGACGTCGAACTTCTCCAGGAAGGCGACGGCCTCGGTGTCCCACGGGGAGGCGAACCAGTCGATGTTCTTGCTCTTGGCGTACTCGTCGATCTGGCGGTACTCGTCCTCGCCGAACTCCACGCGGTGGCGGTAGTCGATGTAGGTCATGCGGCCCCAGGGGGTGTCGCGCTCGATGTCCCACTGGTCGCGCGGGGTGCAGATCTCCGGGGTGCGCTTCTGGAACTTGACGGCGTCGCAGCCGGCCTCGGCGGCGGCGTCGATGAGCTTGAAGGCGTTCTCCAGCTCACCGTTGTGGTTGATGCCGATCTCGCCGACGACGTAGACGGGGTGGCCGGGGCCGGCGGTCTTCGAACCGAACTGGCGCAGACGGGAGTTGGTGCTCATAGCGGGGTGGTTCCTTACTTGTCGAGGGAGTCGAGAGAGGGGCCGAGGATCCAGCTGGCGATCTCTCGGATCGCGCCGTCGCCACCGGGGACGGTGGTGACCGCGCGTGCGGCGCCGCGCACGACGTCGTGGGCGCTCGCGACCGCCACCGGCCAGCCCACGAGGGCGAAGCACGGGAGGTCGTTGACGTCGTTGCCGGCGTAGAGCACGCGCTCGGGCGCGATGCCCTGTTCCTCGCACCACTGCTTCAGTGCGAGGTCTTTCCGGTCGATGCCGTGCAGGACCGGGATCTTGAGCTTCCGGGCCCGGGCGGCGACGACCGGGTTCTTTTCCGTGGACAGGATCAGCATCGCCAGTCCGCTCCTGCGGAGGGCGGCGATACCGAGGCCGTCTCCGCGGTGCACGGAGACGAACTCCCGTCCGTCGGAGTCGATCAGCACCCGGTCGTCGGTCTGGGTGCCGTCGAAGTCGAGGACGACCGCGTCGATGTCGTCGGCGGTCGGCAGGGAGCCCGGCCTCGTCGCGTCGAAGAGCGGCGCGAGGGCCCGGGCGCGGGCGAGGTCGTGCGGGTCGTCGATCTCCAGCACACGGGCCGGGTCGGTGCGCACGAGTTCGGTGCGGCCGAAGAAGCGGTGCCTGGCCTCACGGAAGCCGGTGGCCTCCATGGCGTAGACGGCTCCGGTCTCCAGGAGGTCCTGGGGGCGGTCCTGGCGGCGCGGGCGGAAGGACTTGTCGTGGTTGACGCCGTAGCCGCCGGTGGTGGCGGTGTCGGCGACCAGGACGCCGGTGCGGCCGTCGACGCTCGCGCCGCCGGTCCCGGCGGCCACCGCGGCCGCGGGCTCGTCGTCGCCGTCGCGCCACACGAAGCCGTGGAAGGGGGCCACGGTCAGCGCCGTGTCCGCGCCGTTCGCGACGATCGCGTCGACGACGCCGTCCACGTCCTCGCGGATGATGAACGGACTGGTGCACTGCACGAGCAGCACCACGTCGACCGGGGAGCCGTGCAGCGCCTCGTGGGTGTCCATGGCGTGCAGGACGGCGGCCTCGGAGGTGGCGGTGTCGCCGGCGATGGCGGCGGGGCGCAGCACGACCTCGGCGCCGGCCTGGCGGGCGGCCGCCGCGATGGCCTGGTCGTCGGTGGAGACGACGACGTCCGTCACGAGACGGGCGGCACGGCACTCGCGCACCGCGCGGGCCACCAGCGGCACACCGCCGACGGGCAGGAGGTTCTTGGCGGGCACGCCCTTGGAGCCGCCGCGCGCGGGGATCACCGCGAGTACGCGGCGCACCGGCGCGGCCTGGCCCGCTTCCGAGTTGGTCATGCGCTGTTCTCCTTGACGAGGGAGGCGAGGAAGGCGTGGGGGGCGGTGGGCCGCGGCCGGCCCGTTGCCGGGGCGCTCACAGTTCGCCCATCCGCCGGATCACCGGGGCCACGCGCTGGACGCCGTGGCGGTAGGCGCCGCGGGCGGCCTTGCGCACGAACTGCCGTACGGGGCTGGGTTCCCGGTCCGCCGCCGGGGCCCCGGGCAGCGGGCTGCCGTCGGGTCCGAGGTGGTGGCGGGCGAGGATGCCGGGCAGATAGCCGGGCGCGGTGACGGGGGTGTAGTAGGGGGCGAGGGGCGGCAGTTCGTCCGCGGCCAGCAGTGCGGTGATGCGCCGCCCGGCCGCGTCGAAGGCCGTCTCGTAGGACCCGTCGGCGGCGACGCCCTGGCGGGCCACCCACTGCGGGTCGGGCACCGGCCGGTGTCCCGTGTCGAGCTGGTCCCAGGAGGCGAGGCAGCCAGATCCCACGAAGTGGTGGTTGCCGAGCGCCTCGCGCACCCCGAGGTCGCTGAGGACGACGGTGGGGATACGGCGGTGCAGGGACTCCAGGGCGGCGGTGGAGCTGATGGTGACGAGCAGGTCGGTGCGGTCGAGGACCTCGCCCATGTGCCCGTACACCAGGCGGAAGTTGGCCGGCGGGTCCGCCTTCTGCACCAGCTTCTGGTACGGCAGCTCCTCGATGTGGGTGGTGTGTTCACCCGGCTTGGAGCGCAGCTTGAGCAGGACCTCGCGGTCCGGGTGGAGCCGCGCGTGGCCGATGAGCCGGTCCAACAGGTACGTACGGTCCTTGCGGCTCTCCGGTACGGAGGGCTGGGCGGCGAAGACGACCGTGTAGGGCTTGCGCCCCTGCTTCGCGGACGGGTCGTCCTGCGTGTAGGCGGCCCCGCCGAGGAAGGGCAGCGCCACCTCGGTCACCGCTCCGGCGTCCGCGCCGACCCCCTCGTACACGGCCCGGAAACGGTCCGCGTCCTGGCGGGAGTTGGCGAGGACGAGGTCCGCGCCGTGCCGCAGGAGCAGTCCGTCGGCGAGCTTCTCGTAGACGACGCCGACATAGCCGGTGACGACCAGGGGCCGCTTCGCCCGTCCTTCCCAGGCACGGGAGAGGCCGTGCAGGACCGCCTGGACGGCACCGCCGACCAGGGCGAGGACGACCAGGTCGTAGACGCGGTCCTCCTGGCCCATCTCGCGCAGGAACTCGACGGCGGTGACCTCGCGGAGGGAGTCCGCGCGGACGCCGACCTCTTCGAGCTGGCGGGGGGTCGGGGTGGCTCGGCCACGCAGGAGGAATCCGTCGAGGCGGATGTCCGATTCGACCGGGGAGACGCGGTTCGCGGTGAGCGAACCCCATTTCCACCGGGTGTCGGAATCCGCGAGGACGGCGACCCGCAGCGGCTTCGGGGTACTTGCTGGCACGTCCTAGACGCTAGGAAGCCATTTCGAGGAGCGGCCCAACCCGAATACAACAAACGGTTAACAGCACGCCGACGAATGGGGAATCGGCCCAGGATCGGCTGAGAAAACGATGTGGTTCACGGTACCGCCACGCGTCGTTCACCTTGCATCTCACCAACGGTAAAGACGAATGCCGGGCTTCCCCCTAACGTCACAGGCGTGGTCAAGCTCTCCGTCATCGTGCCGTTCTACAACGTGCAGCAATATGCGCCCGACACCCTGAAGAGCCTGCGTGCGAACGCACGGCAGGATTTCGAATTCATTCTCGTCGACGACTGTTCGCGCGACGAGACACCGGACATCCTCGCGCGCGCGGAGCGCGAGCTCCCGGGTGCGGTGTATGTCAGACACGAGAAGAACGGAGGACTGGCCACCGCCCGCAACACCGGGATCGACGCAGCGCGTGGCGAGTACCTCACGTTCCTCGACGGGGACGACTGGCTCGCCCCCGGATACTACGAGCAACTCGTCTCCTCCATCGAGGACCTGGGGTGCGACTTCGTGCGCACGGACCATGTCCAGTGCACCGCGCGGGCCCGGACCGTCCACCGTGTTCCGCACGGCCGGCGCGGAGTCGTCCTGAATCCCCGCGACGCCATCCTTCCCTCCGACCGCTCCACCTCCGTCGACTACGCGTACGCCTGGGCGGGCATCTACCACCGCCGGCTGGTCGACCGGGGGCTGCTCCACTTCACCGACGGGCTGCGCACGGCCGAGGACCGGCCGTGGATCTGGAAGCTGCACCGGGAGGCGGAATCCTTCGCCACGGTGGGGCTGCTCGGCGTGTACTACCGGCGTGGTGTCGCCTCCTCCCTCACCCAGATCGGGGACGTGCGCCAACTCGATTTCATTCGCGCGTTCGACCAGGTCGTGGCGGAAACCGCCGAGGACCGGGACGCGGAGAAACTCCTTCCCAAAGCCGTGCGCACCTATTGCGCGATTATTTCCCATCACCTGGGATCCATCGAAAGGTTCGAGCCGGCAGTGGCACGGAAACTGAAGTCCATGAGTGCCGTCGCACTGCGCCGCATGCCCCAGGGCGTGCTCGACGAGGCACTCGACTCGATGGACATCCAGCGCGCCACCCGGCTGCGCCGGCTGCGCCGACGGCCCGCGCCCGCCGCGGGGGTGGCCGCGTGACCACCCAGATCTTCATGGCGTCGACGCTGTACGGCACGGCCACGCTCGCCGCGGCCCTCGACACCGACAGCTTCGGGCCCGCCGACCGGCGCATCCTGCTCGTCTCCAACAACGCGGCGACGCCCGAGACGACGCCCGGCGTGGACGAGATGCCCGGCTTCGAGCGGCTGCGCGGCCGCTTCGACGACGTCATCTCCTGGAACGAGACCATCTCCCCGTTCCACCCGGGCGGCTGGACTCCGCGGCCCGACGACGTCCCGCTGTGGGAGCGGCATCTGCGGCTCGCCTGGAACCTCGGCGACGACGACGTCGAACTGGCCGTGGAGTCGATCCAGGTCAACCCGGCGCTCGGCGTCTCCCAGATCTTCATGGGCGCGCCCGTGACGGTCTACGCCGACGGTCTGATGAGCTACGGACCCACCCGCAACAAGATCGACCCGCTGGTCGGCACGCGGGTGACCCGACTGCTCCATCTGGACCTGGTCCCCGGTCTGAAGCCGTTGCTGCTCACCGAGTTCGGCGTCGAGCCGGAGATCGTGTCCACGGACGCGTTCGTGAAGGTGCTCGCGGAACTCGTCGACACCGGTGACGAGCTGCCGTCGGCCGAGGAGCCCGCGCTGCTCCTCGGCCAGTACCTCTCGGCGCTGGAGATCCTCACCGCCGAGGAGGAGGAGCAGCTGCACGTACGGATGCTGAAGGGCGCCCTCGCGCTCGGGCACACCCGTGTGGTGTTCAAGCCGCACCCCTCGGCCCCGGCACGCTGGTCGCGGATGCTGGAGAAGGAGGCCGAGAAGCTCGGCGCGGACCTCACCGTCCTCGACACCCCGGTCCTGGCCGAGGTGCTCTACCAGCGCATGCGTCCCGCGCTGGTCGTCGGCTGCTTCTCCACGGCGCTGTTCACGGCGTCCGCGCTGTACGGTCTGCCGGTCGCCCGCGTCGGCACCGGCTCGCTGCTCGACCGGCTCACCCCGTACGAGAACAGCAACCGTGTCCCGGTGACCATCGTCGACGCGCTGGTGCCCGACCTGGCGGACGGCGCGGCCGTCACCGCGCAGCGGCCCGGCATGGACGTGGCGGACCTGACGAGACTCCTGAGAGCCGTCGGTTACGCGATGCAGCCGAAGATCTGTCCGGAGCTGCGTCCGGCGGCCGAGAGCTATCTGACGAACCGGCTGACCCAGGACACCTGGCGCTACTTCAAGCGCAAGCGCCTGACCTCGCTGGCCCTGCCCGGGGCGGTCCCGGCCCAGCTCGCCTTCATCCCGCGCAACGCGACCGTGCGCCGAGTCGCCCGCAGGGCGCGCTCGCTGAAGCGGGCGGTGGGCCGCTGAGGCGGCGGGCGCTTCCCGCGCGGGACACCAGGGGCGGGGCCGGGTCGGGAGACGACCCGGCCCCGCCCCTGTTCGACCCGGGCCCCGCCCCTGTTCGACCCCGGCCCCGCCCTCGTTCGCCCCCTGACTTCGACCCCGCTCGCCCCCCGGCTTCGACCCCGTTCGACCCCCGGCTCCCCCGCGTCCGATTTGTCACGCTTCGGAAGAGTCGTCAACGCGGGGGCGTCCCCCAGATGAACTCCCGTGGGCGGGACGAGGAACCGGCCTCGCCAGGCCGTAAGCATCCCCGACTATCGGACTAACGTGCTGTGGGCCAGCTGAGTCCCATGGAGGGGAACCTTGTGATCGACACGCCCGGGGAGGCCCGCGGGACGTCGACCGGCACCGTGGTCCGTACCGTCCTGCCACCCGCCGAGACGTCCGCCGCCCCCAGACCCGTGGTGCGCCGGGAGAACCGGCTGCGCGCCCTGGACGGACTGCGGCTCGTCGCGGCCCTGATGGTGGCGGGGTACCACTACGGCGGCCGGGACGGCGAGGTCGTCCAGGCCTGGGGCAGCTCGCCGAAGCACCAGTTCCCCACCCTGCACCATCTGTTCGCCTACGGCTGTCTGGGCGTGCAGATCTTCTTCGTGATCAGCGGCTTCGTCATCTGCATGAGCGGCTGGGGCCGGCCGCTGCGCTCCTTCTTCGCCTCCCGCGCCTCACGGCTGCTGCCCGCGTACTGGGCCGCGATCATCATCGTGACGGCCGTGTTCGCCCTGCCCGTCGTCGCGTACAAGGCGGTCTCGCCGAGCGACGCGCTGGTCAACCTGACGATGCTCCAGCAGCCGCTGGGCGTCGACCGGGTGCTCGGCGTGTGCTGGACCCTGTGGGCCGAGGTCCGCTTCTACGCCCTCTTCGCGCTGTGCATCGTGCTGCCGGGGGCGAACCGGCAGCGCGTGATCCTGTTCTGCGCCGGCTGGACGCTGGCCGCGGCCATCGCGCAGGGTGTCCACGAGCCCCTGCTCACCACGGTCCTGATGCCGGAGTACGCGCCGTACTTCATCGGCGGCGTCGGCCTCTACCTCGTCCACCGCGACCGCCGGGACGCGTACGCCTGGGGCATCGTCGGCGTGAGCTGGCTCATCGGCCAGCACTACGCCGTCCAGCGCCTGTGGCACGCCCCGAACCCGGAGTTCTTCTCCAACCGCTCGTCCTTCGTCATCCTCCTCGTCGTCACCTTCGGCTACGTGGCCGTCGCCGCGATCGCGCTGGGCTGGCTGCACTGGGCGAACTGGCGCTGGCTGACGGTCGCGGGCGCGCTGACGTACCCGTTCTACCTGGTCCACGAACACCTGGGCTGGGTCGTCATCAAGGCCTACCACCGGAGCCTGCACATCCCGTCGTACGGCACCCTCCCGGCCACGGTCGCCACGATGCTGCTGCTCGCCTGGCTGCTCAACCGCTTCGTGGAGAACCGGCTCACCCCGAGACTGCGTACGGCCCTGTCGAAGCCGCGCCCGTGACACCCGCCCGGGAGACGGGCGTCCGGCCCGCTCAGCCGACGCCGTAGCGCGCCTCGACGCCTGCGACGATCAGGGCGAGCCCCTCCTCGAAGTGCCGCTCGTAGTCGTCGAAGATCTCCGCGCCCGCCGCGGCCGTCAGCGGGAAGTCGGCCATGCGGCGGGCGCGTTCGTCCGTGTCGTACCCCTCGCGGCGCTCGCCCGGCAGCGGCTGCACGCCCTGCTCCTCGGTGACGAAGCCGAGCGTGTAGAAGTACGCCGTCGAGGTCGCGCGGACCGCCTGGGCGAGGGTGAATCCCGCCCGGGTGAAGAGCGTCAGCGTCCGCTCCATCTCGACGGCGTGCAGGGTGCCGGTGAAGCGTGAACCGCTGAAGACCTTGGCGCCGTCGCGATAGCTCAGCAGGGCGGCGCGCAGTCCGCGGCTGGTGGCCAGCAGCCGCTCCCGCCAGCCGTCGCCCTCGGCCGCCCGGGGAGTGTCGGCCATTCGCCGGTACATCTCCGTGGCCATCTCGTCGAGCAGTTCCTGCTTGTTCTTGAAATGCCAGTAGAGCGCCGGCGCCTGGACGTTGAGCTCCTTGGCGATGGCCCGCAGGGTGAGGCCGTCGAGGCCCGTCTCGTTGAGGAGCCGCAGCGCGGTCTCGACGACCTGCTTCTTGTCCAGCCGGGGGGACCGCTGAGGTCTCGGGGTAGCCACGCTTGACAGTTTAACGCCGTTAAGGAGATGCTCGCAGCAAGGAACTTAACAGCGTTAAGGAGAGGGTCGTGGACACCATGACGGAGCACGGGACGAACGTGGACGTGGACGTACTGGTCGTGGGCGCGGGCCCGGCCGGCCTCGCCCTCGGCGTCGATCTGGCACGGCGGGGCGTGGACGCGCTCGTCGTGGAGCGGGGCGAGGGACTGGCCCCGGGATCACGCGGGAAGGGGATCCAGCCGCGCACGATGGAGGTGCTGGACGACCTCGGCGTACTGGAGGCGATCCGCGCGGCGGGCGGCGACTACCCGGTCGGGCTGATCTGGCAGGACGGGAAGCCGGCGGGCGAGCGGACGATGTTCGACCCGGCCGAGGACGGTGAGGAGGGCTCCCCGTTCACCGAGCCGTGGATGGTGCCCCAGTGGCGCACCCTGGAGATCCTGTACGAGCGGCTGACCGTACTCGGCGGCCGGGTCGCCTTCGGCCGCGAGGTGACCGCGCTCGACCAGGACGAGCACGGTGTGAGCGTGCGCTTCACCTCCGGCGCGGGCACGGGGACGATCCGCGCGCGGTACGTGGTCGCCGCCGACGGCGGCCGCTCGGCCGTACGCCGGGCCGTGGGCGTCGCCATGACCGGTGCCGGGGCCGACGGATCGGGTGTCGTGGACCCGGCCCCGATCCTGGTGGGGGACGCGCTGATCGACGGCCTGGACCGCGACCACTGGCATCTCTTCCCGCCGCGCGGCGACGGCGACGGCTTCCTGGCCCTCTGCCCCCTCGCGGGCACGGAGTACTTCCAGGTCGTCGCCGGATTCCCGGCCGGAACCGCCGTCGACGCCACCCCCGACGGCGTGCGCGGGACCGTCGCCGCCCGCTCGCACCTCGCCGCCGACGCGGTGACCGAGGTGCGCTGGGTCTCGGACTTCCGGCCGCGCGCGGCCCTGGCGGACCGCTTCCGCGCCGGGCGGGTGTTCCTCGCCGGGGACGCGGCGCACATCCACTCCCCGGCCGGCGGCCAGGGGCTCAACACCAGCGTGCAGGACGCCTACAACCTGGGCTGGAAGCTCGACGCGGTCCTGCGCGGCGAGGCTCCCGCGTCCCTGCTCGACACCTACGAGGAGGAGCGGCGCCCCGTCGCCGCCGCCATGCTGGGCCTGTCCACCCGGATCCACCGCGGCGAGGCCCGCCGCGGCAGGGAGACCCGTCAGCTCGGCCTCGGCTACCGGGGCTCCTCCCTCGCCGTGGAAACCCGTACGGGCCTGCCGGACAAGGCGCTTCGCGCGGGCGACCGCGCGCCCGACGCATCCGTGGACGGCGTGGGCCTCTCCGACGTGTTCCGGGGAGCGCACTGGACGCTGCTCACGGCCGGCGCCGTCCCGGAGCCGCCGGCGCTCCCCGGCGTCCGCACCGCGCGGATCGGGTCCTACGAGCGCTACGGGACCGGCGTCTTCCTGGTCCGCCCCGACGGGTACGTGGGCTGGGCGGGCACCGACGCGCGGGACCTGCGGGAGTACGCGGCCGGGGTGGGCCTGGGTCTCGGCTAGCCGGGACCCGCCCTACGCGCTGGCGAGGGTGAGCTTGACCGCGAAGCCGAGGAAGAGGGCGCCCGCGGCGGTGGTGGCACCCGCGGAGAGGCGCTTGCGCCGGCGGAAGGCCTCCGCGAGACGGGTGCCGCTGAAGATCAGCGCGGTCAGATAGAGGACGCTCGCGAGCTGGGCGAAGGCGCCGAGGACGACGAACGAGAGCGCCGGATAGGCATAGCCGGGGTCGACGAACTGAACGAAGAAGGCCACGAAGAACAGGATCGCCTTCGGGTTGAACAGGCTGATCACCAGTGCCCGCCTGAACGGCCGCTCCCCCGTCACCGCCTCGGTCTCCGCGCTCTCGGCGACCGGATCCCGCCGGGTCCGCCACATCGCCCGCGCGGCGCGCAGCATCCCGACCGCCAGCCAGGTCAGATAGCCCGCACCGGCGTACTTCACGATGCTGAACAGCACGGCGTTCGCCTGGAGCAGCGAGGCCACACCGGCGGCCGACAGCGTCATCAGCACGGTGTCACCGCACCACACACCGGCGGCGGCGGTATAGCCCGTACGGACGCCCCGGCGGGCGGCGACGGACAGCACGTACAGCGAGTTCGGCCCCGGCAGCAGGACGATCAGGACGAGGCCCGCGAGATAGGTGGGGAGGTCGATGACACCAAGCATGAGAGCGAGTGTCGCACGCGGCTACGACATCGCGTCCGAGCGTCCCATCACGGCTCAGTCACCGTCGAGGAGGGTGTCCACCGCCAGGTCGAGAGCGACGCCGACGGACGCCGGGACCGGAACGCTCCGGCCCCGCTCGTAGCGCTCGGGGGCCGGATATTTACCGTTGACCGGATCCCGGTACAACAGGACCTCGTCGTGCTTGCGGTCGGCGACGATGTAGACGGGGACACCGGCCTCGGCGTAGCACTCGACCTTGGGGCCGAGGTCGTCGGACCAGTTCGACGAGGTCACCTCGACCACGAGACGGAAGACGTTCGGGGCGTAGCAGTTCTTCTGGACGAGGGCGTCACGGAAGTCCTCGTCGACGATCGAGAAGTCGGGGATCGCGAAGTCGGCGGGCAGCGTGGGCAGCAAGAGGCCGACGCCCTGGACGTACTCGAGTCCCGCCTCCACGATTCCTGCTCGGTCGAAAGCCCTGCCCAGCTTGGTCAGCGACAGCGCATGCGAGCCGTCCGGCGGTGGTGTCACAGTCAGCCTCCCCTGGAGAATCTCCACGCGGTGGCCAGGCAGTGCACGGGAGAGCAGGTCGGCGGCTTCGCCCAACGTCAGCTCGTGTTGCAGTACGGCCACGGCATCCTCCTTTTCAGGGGTCACGCTCCCAGAGCGTAGCCGGGGGCGCCCGGCTGCCGCCCTCGATCACTCGTACGAGGGAATCCCCCAGGTCAGAAGGCGTCGGTCGGCACGTACGTACCCCAGATCTCGCGCAGGGCGTTGCAGACCTCGCCGACCGTCGCGCGGGCGCGCAGGGCCTCCTTCATCGGGTAGAGGACGTTGTCCGTGCCCTCGGCGGCCTTCCTCAGGGCGGCGAGGGCGGTGTCGACGGCCTTCTGCTCCCTCTCCGCGCGGAGACGGGCGAGGCGTTCGGCCTGCTGGGCCTCGATGGCCGGGTCGACGCGGAGGGGATCGTACGGTTCCTCGGTGTCGAGCTGGAAGCGGTTGACGCCGACCACGACCCGCTCGCCGGAGTCGGTCTCCTGGGCGACCCGGTAGGCGGAGCGCTCGATCTCGCCCTTCTGGAAGCCGTGCTCGATCGCTTCGACGGCGCCGCCGAGGTCCTCGACCCTCGTCATGAGGGCGACGGCGGCCGCCTCGACGTCGTCGGTCATCCTCTCGACGACGTACGAGCCCGCGAAGGGGTCGACCGTCGCCGTCACGTCCGTCTCGTAGGCGAGGACCTGCTGGGTGCGCAGGGCCAGTCGCGCGGACTTGTCGGTGGGCAGCGCGATGGCCTCGTCGAAGGAGTTGGTGTGCAGCGACTGGGTCCCGCCGAGGACCGCGCCCAGGCCCTGGACGGCGACGCGGACCAGGTTCACCTCGGGCTGCTGGGCGGTGAGCTGGACGCCCGCCGTCTGGGTGTGGAAGCGCAGCATCAGCGACTTGGGGTTCCTCGCACCGAACTCGTCGCGCATGACCCGGGCCCAGATACGCCTGGCGGCGCGGAACTTGGCGACCTCCTCCAGGATCGTCGTACGGGCGACGAAGAAGAAGGAGAGACGGGGCGCGAAGTCGTCGACGTCCATGCCGGCGGCGACGGCGGTCCGGACGTACTCGATGCCGTCGGCGAGCGTGAACGCGATCTCCTGCGCGGGAGTCGCTCCCGCCTCGGCCATGTGGTAGCCCGAGATCGAGATGGTGTTCCACTTCGGGATCTCGGCCCGGCAGTACTTGAAGATGTCCGCGATCAGCCGCAGGGACGGCTTGGGCGGGAAGATGTACGTCCCGCGGGCGATGTACTCCTTGAGGACGTCGTTCTGGACGGTACCGGTCAACTCGTCGGCGGACACGCCCTGTTCCTCGCCGACGAGCTGGTACATCAGCAGCAGCAGCGCGGCGGGCGCGTTGATCGTCATCGAGGTGGAGACCTTGTCCAGCGGGATCCCGCCGAACAGGACACGCATGTCGTCGACCGAGTCGATCGCGACCCCGACCTTGCCGACCTCGCCGTGCGCGAGAGGGGCGTCCGAGTCGTGGCCCATCTGGGTGGGCAGGTCGAAGGCGACCGACAGGCCCGTCGTTCCGTTGGCGATGAGCTGCTGGTAGCGGGCGTTGGACTCCACGGCCGTACCGAACCCGGCGTACTGCCGCATGGTCCAGGGACGGCCCGTGTACATCGACGGGTACACCCCGCGGGTGAAGGGGTAGGCGCCCGGCGCGCCGAGCTTCTCGGCCGGGTCCCAGCCCTCCAGGGCCTCGGGGCCGTAGACCGGCTCGATGGGCAGTCCGGACTCGGATTCGCGCGCCATTGCTGTGCCTCCCGTGAAACGGTCCGATGTTTCCGTGGTTCTCTTCCACCATGACGCCCCGTTCGCAACCGGTCACCCGCGGGGAGCATCTCAGGTGACACGACGGCGGGAGGGCGGCCCGATGTGCACGACAGGACGGGTGGAACAGGGGTCCGGATGCGTACGACTGGCTTGAAGAGATCGCTGGCCGGGCTCGCGGTGTTCGCCGTGGTGAGCGGCTGCACGGTGAACGCCGGGAACGCGCAGGGGAAGGAGCCGCGGGCGCGGACCGCCGCTTCGGCGGGGCACGGCTCCGGCGCGGACGGGAAGGGCGGCGGAGCGTCCGGAGCCTCCCCGGAGGGCAAGGGCGGAGCGTCCGGCTCGGGGAAGGGCGGCGGCGGGCCCGCCGCGGAGCCCGCCGCGGTCCTGTGGTCCCCGGGCGACCGGGGCGACGACATCCGCAGGGCACAGGCCCGGCTGCACCAGGTCGCCTGGCTGATCACCCCGCCGACGGGGACGTACGACGCGCGGACGGTCGCGGCCGTGAAGGGGTTCCAGGGCAAGCGGGGGCTGCCGCGCACCGGCGATCTGGACACCGTCACCTGGCAGCGGCTGCGGCGGATGACCCACGAGCCGGCGGCCTGGGAGCTGTACCCCTACGGCGGACAGCCGGCCGCGAAACCCGACCCGCGCTGCCTGACGGGCCGCGTGCTGTGCGTCAGCAAGACGAGCCGCACACTGCGCTGGATGATCGACGGCAGGACGGTCTCGGAGATGGACGTGCGGTTCGGCGCCCAGTACACGCCGACCCGCGAGGGTGTCTTCAGCGTCTCCTTCAAGTCGCGCCACCACGTGTCGACGATCTACCACACGTCGATGCCGTACGCGATGTTCTTCAGCGGCGGCCAAGCGGTGCACTATTCCTCGGACTTCGCGGCCCGCGGCTACTACGGCGCCTCGCACGGCTGCGTCAACGTGCGGGACGAGAGCAAGGTGGCCGCGCTGTTCGCCCAGGTCCGCACGGGCGACAAGGTCGTCGTCTACTGGTGACGGGGCGCGCGACGGCGGGGGGAGTATGGGGCGCGGGCGGGACCGGGGGAACGTGTCCCGCCCGCGCCAGTTGCACGAAGCCGTGGGTACGGGGGGAACCCCGGCTCCGTGCTACGGCCGATGACCAGTCGGCTCATCACGTACTGCGTCGCGGCGGCCGAAAACGTCACACCCAGCCGATAAAATTTTCAACGAAATACAAAAGCGCAGGTCAGATGGGTAACAGGGCCAGCGAGTCAGGCAGCTGACGGTGCGGCGGCGCGCGCACGGGGGAACTGACGGCCTGTCGGCCGGGGAGCCGGGCGGTTCAGGAGAGGACGTCGGCCGACGGGGTCCGCGCCGGGTTCGGCGGCCGGAGCCAGGCCGGCACGGCCGGCGGGAGCGGGGCGCGTCCCGGGCGCAGCAGGGACGAGGTGGTGACGCCGTCGCCCCGGGAGTCGTTGCCGCCGGGCGCCATGTGGTGGCCGTCGCCGCCGCCCTGGTCGCCCTGGCCCGAGCCGTCCCCCGAGCCCTGTCCGGTGCCCTGGTCGCCGCCGTCGCCCGCGCCGTCGTCGCCGCCGCCGAGTCCGCGGCCGAGGACGGCCGAGCAGTACAGCCTCACGCGGGCGCCGCCGCCGGCCACGTGCTCAAGGAGGCGTCGGCGGTCCGCTTCGAGTTCCTTGCCGTCGAGGATGTCGCGGCAGTACGAACGCGTCCGGGCCCACCAGGCGCGGGAGCGGTCGGCGTTCCCGGTGGGGTCGGGACTCGGCAGTCCGCTCGCGAGGCCCGCGCCCGTGGAAGCGGAGGCGTCGGCGGACGGTTCGCCCGACGGGCTGTCAGGCGGGGGCGCCACGCTGCCGTTGCCGCCCGAGGTCCCGGGCGAGGGCAGGGGCGAGGCCGAGACGAGCGGGAGCTCCGGCGTGCGTACGGCCGTGGCCGAGGCGGCGGGGCCCGGGTGTTCACGGGTGAACGGGGTCGGCAGCACTCCGGTTCCGGCCGCGACGGCGACCCCGCCGACCATCCCGACGGCCAGCACCGCGGCCAGCCCGAACCGGGTGGGCCGTCCCCAGCGCGTCCGGCGTCCGTGCGCGGGCGCGGCGGGGCGTCCGATCCGCACCAGCGGGGCGTCCGCGGCATGCGCGCCGGAACGGCCGCGACCGCGGTGAGCGGGCTGCGCGACGACGCCGTCCCCGTCCGCACGCGCCTTGCGGAACGCTGCCAACGCGGCTGCCTCGCCCGGGAGTTCGTCGCTGGTCGGCTCGGGTTCGGCGGCCAGTGCGCCCAGGGTTTCGATGAGGCGGTGGGCCTGGTCACGCGCGGCGGGGTCGACGGTTTCCAGCGGCTCCCCGTTCAGCAGACGCTCCGCGGCGTCCCGGTCCAGCCACCTGTACTGCTCGTCGGCCATCACATGTCCTTCTGCGCCCGCGAACGCGTATGCGTCACACCGGCGGACGTCACCGCGCTGGTGCGCGAACCTCGTTGCGGGGGAACGGCGTCGAGCGCGCCGACGGATTCCGGATCGGTGCCGAGCAGCTCCGCGAGCCGTTTCAGACCCCGGTGGGCGGCCGTCCTGACGGCTCCCGGGCGCTTGCCGAGGGTCTCGGCGGCCGACTTGGCGTCGAGGCCGACCACGACACGCAGCACGACGGCCTCCGCCTGGTCCTGCGGGAGCTGGGCGATGAGGGAGAGGGTGCTGCCGGTGGACAGCGCCTCCATCGCCTCGGTCGCGGTGTCGGACTCGGCGGCCTTGCCGGTCAGCTCGGTCTCGTCGCCGCCTATCGCGGGACGGCGTCCGCGCATCCGTATGTGGTCCAGCGCGCGGTTGCGCGCGATCCGGGCCGCCCAGCCGCGGAAGCGGTCGGCGTCCCCGCTGAAGCGTTCCAGGTCACGGGCGATCTGGAGCCAGGCCTCGGACGTGACGTCCTCGGCGTCCGGCTCACCGACCAGCGTCCGGACGTATCCGAGCAGGCGTGGGTGCACCGCCCGGTACACAGTCCGGAACGCGGTCTCGTCCCCGTCCTGTGCGGCAAGCACCGCGGCGGTCAGCTCCGCGTCGTCCCCCAGCACCCCCGCGCCCCTCTGTGCCTCAACCGGCGCCGCTCGCGCGGACCGGGTTCTCGCCGTCGTTGTCTGAACGGACCGTTGTGGTCCGGGGTCCGCGTGGTTCTGGTCCATGGCCCCACACGGCTCCGGTCCTGGCCCCACGTGGTCGCGGAACCAAGGTCCACACAGTGGTGGTCCAGGTCCCTCGTGGTCGCGGTCGTCCGTTCTCCGCACCGGCGCGAAAGGCACGTTACGGCCTGAAACAGGTCCCCGTCCATGTTCGTACAACCTGCAACTACACGGTGACCGTGCGAGGTGTGACACAAAACGCAGTCGCGGCGCTGTAGAGAATACGGGTCGCCGCGCGGCCCGTGCCGCGCGACGGTCGGGGCCTCTCCTGTGGGGGGTGGCGGCCCCGGCCGTTGCCATCGGCAGTCGACACCCCGCCGCGGTCTCCGGCGAGGGCACCCGCCGTGACTCCGGCGGAAACGTCTCCCGCGACGTCGGCGGAGCCCGCCCACGCGATGTCGGCGGAACGATCCCGTCCGCGGTCCCGGGCCGGGGCACCCTCCGACTCCGGCGAACACTCCCGCCGTCGCCCCTCTACCGCCCGTTCTTGGACCTGCCCGGCTTCGGTGTCGCGTCGGACTTCCCCCGCTTGCCCGCGTCGGCCGCGCTCCCGGCGCCCTTCGAAGCCTTCGTCCCCGTACCCGCGGCCAGTCGCGCGGCGCAGAACGCCTCGACCTTGTCCGCTCCGCCCGCGGCCTCGACGAGCCGCTGCCAGGCCCGCGAGTCCAGGGCGTCGCCCCGGCCCCGCACCGACGCGTACGCACGGCAGTGGGCCTCGGTGTCCTGGGCCCGCGAGGGACGGTCCACGGGACCGCCGGGGGCCGAGGTGCCCGGGGCGGAGGCGCCGGGAAGCCCGGAGCCGGCCCGCGGGACGGATCCGGGGAGCCGGTCCGCGACGCTCCCGGACGGCCGGGGCACGGCTCCGCCCCGGTGCCCGGCGGCGTCGTGCGCGATGGGCCCGATCGCCGCGAAGGCGACGCCGCCCAGGGTCAGACCGGCCAGCAGTACGGCGAACGCGGCCCTCAGCGAACGGCTCGGCGGTCCTTGCTCCCCGGGACGCCAGTCGTCCCGGCGCCGGGTGCCGGCCAGGTGCGCGCCGCTGTCCCGCGCGGTCCGGAAGGCGGCCACGGCCCGCGTCTCGGCCGCCCGGTCCTCCGCCCCACGGCCGCGCATCGCCGTGGCGAGGAGTCTCTCCAGCGAGGCCCGCCCGGCGCCGGGGCCGTTCACGGGCGCGACGCGCGGGCCGGGGGCCACGCCGTCGCCGGCGCGCCGTTCACCCCTGCCCGGCTGCACGACCGGTTCCCTGTGCGGTTCCACGTCCGGTTCCATCTCCGCCTGCCGCTCCGCCCTGCAACCCCTCGCCGTGCCAGGACTCCGCTCCGCGCTCCACGCCGTACAGCGGCAACGGCCCACGTACCGGCCGCCGTCCGCCCGACGGCACTCCCGGGCCCGGCGCGCGGGCCGCGGCCGGCGGCCCACCGCCGTGCCGCAACCGTCCTGCGCGCCCCGGCCGTCCGCCGTGCACCATCCGTACACCGGTCGACTTCCTTCCGCCGTACGACGACGCGGTTCCGGAAGGCGGCGCGGTGCCGGCCGTTCCGGATGCACTTCTCATCCCGATTCCCCCAGCGTCCGGGACTCCTCTTCCGTCACACCCGCGACGCCGAGCTGGCGTGCGAGCCGCTTCAGGCCCCGGTGGGCGGAGGTGCGCACCGCGCCGGGGCGCTTGCCGAGCACACGGGCCGCGGCCGGTCCGTCGAGGCCGACGACCACCCGCAGGAGCACGGCCTCGGCCTGGTCGCGCGGCAGCCCCGCGACCAGTTCCAGGGCGTACTCGGTGGACAGGCTCTCCAGCGCCTCGTCCTGGGTGCTGTGCCTGCCGGGCAGGTCCAGCGCGTCCTGTTCGAGGGTGGTTCCGCGGGGCCGCACCCGCTGCCGCCGCAGATGGTCGAGCGCCCGGTGCCGGGCGATGGTCGCGGTCCAGCCGCGGAACCCGGCGCCGTCCCCACGGAAGCGGCCGAGGTCCCGGGCGATCTCCAGCCAGGCGTCGGACGCCACGTCCTCGGCGTCGTCACCGACGATCCCGCGCAGATAGCCCAGCAGTCCTGGCTGCACGATCCGGTACGCGGCCGCGAAGGCGACCTCGTCCCCCTCCTGCGCCCGCGCCACCGCCGCGCCCAGTTCCGCGTCGTACGGCTGCACGCGGCGGGGTTCCCCTCGCTGGCCCAACACTGTCCTCGTTCGCACCGAGTTCGCCCGAATGTGCCCTGCCGGCGCGGCCGTCCGCGTCGACACCCCCATGGTCATCAGCGTCGGGCCCCACGGAAGTGTCACAGTGCGTCAGCCACCGTGTCCGGACCGGCCGGCGGGGCCGGGTCGTGTCCGCGCGGACCTCTCAGCGGGAGGTCTCGCGGCACAGCAGCCGCAGGGAGCCGTCGCCCGCGTAGCAACGGCGGGCCTCCTCGATCGGGTCCCACATGCGTCCGTCGGGGGTTCGGAGCCAGTGCTCGCCGCCGCTCTCCCACCACTCGGCGCCGGTATGACGGGCGATCACCTCACCCGCGTACGCTCCGAATCCGCGCAGCACGCTCGCGACGGCGGCGTACGGGGCGCCGTCCCTGCGGATCTCGTCGATCACCCGGTCGACCCGCCACAGGCTCCGGGCCGAGTAGTCGAGGCGCAGCCGGGCGCCCTCGCGCATGGTCGCGACCGTGTCGGCCGCCCAGCGAACGGGCTTCGTGGCAGCCGAGGGCCGAGTTGCTTGAGTTGCGTTCACATCCGGTAGAGCGCGACGGCGGCCGGATTCGTCACGCGTCCGGGCGGGGGTTCGCGACACCGGCCCAGGACCGCCATCTCCCCCTCAGGACCATCACAGGAACCCCTCGGGCACGGGGTTTGGGGTGCGGCGGATCCGGGTTCGGGGTGCGCCGGAGCCGTACCGCCTCCGGCGCACTCCCGCCCGCTCGTCCTGTGGCTACACCCGGCCGCGCGCCCTGCGGGAGACCACCGCTCGCAGGACGCGTCGCCCCTCCGTCGACGCGTCCAGCGCGAGCCGCAGCCCGCCCTTGCCGTGCTCGTTGAGCAGTTCGAGGACATTGACCTGACGGCGCAGTTCGGCGGCGACGAGCGGGGACATGCCCTCGGTGCGCCCCTCACGGCGTGCCGTCACGCACGCCTCCGCGTCGTCGGCGTGGTCGAGGAACCGGTGCACCTGGAGCGCCGCCACCGAGCACGCGTCCGACCAGGCACGCAGCTCCTCCTCGGAGGGCTTCTCGGGAACGGCGTCGAGCATGCCGCGGGCCAGCAGGGCGGCGTGGTCCTCGTCGGTCACGGCGGGCTCGGGGTCCTCCGCGTCCATCTTGGCGCGCGCCTCTTCCAGGCGTGTTCCCCACTGGGCCCAGGCGTCCGCCTCCGACAGGCTCGCCCACAGCGGACGCAGGACGTCGTCGTCCCCGCCCAGCAGGGGCACACACCGATCCAAACAAGCCAGACCGCTCGCCGCCAGACCTCGCTCGTCGGCCTGAGCGATCAGTTCCACCAGACTCATCACGACTCCCTCGAAATGCCTCGACAGGGCGCCCTTGCCTTACGGAGCCCGCACTTCCCCTTACTGCGTGCAACGGACCAGGAGTGTCACAGTGCGAGCCCACCCTGCCGGTCCGGAAGGCGAATGACTAGGTTTTCGGCCAAACGTGCGCCGACGGACCGGCAGGAATCCGGGCGCCGGGTCGGTCACCGGCCCAGGACCCGTCAGCCCAGGACCACGCCCGGCCCCCCGCGCGCCTTCCGGTCCTGCATCCCGGTCAGCCTGAGGACGACGGCGATGGCCAGCAGCGCGGCCACGACGTCGAGGGCGTCGGTGAGCAGCGCCTGGAAGGCGGCGTCCTGGATCGCCTCGGCGGTCTCGGCCTTGCTGGAGGCGGAGAGGGCGAGGCGGTCGGCCAGCAGCCCGACGATCCAGAACGTCCACCAGGTGTTGACGAGCCCGTGCCGGACGCGGCTGCCCTCGGGACGGCTCGCGTCCCATATCTCGGCCACGATCCGGCGCGGGCGGACCACGTTCACGAACGGTGCGAACCAGCCCCAGACCACCCAGGACCGGGAGTGGGTGTGCCCGGACGGGTTGAAGACCTCGGCGTTGACACGGACCCGGAACAGCCAGACCAGGTAACCGACGGCGGCCGCCACCAGGGACGCCACCTGCACACATCCGGCGGCGGCGTCGAGCGAGTCGGCCCGATCGGCCCGTCGCGCGAGGGCGTCGAGGGACTCGCCGCCCGCGAGAGCGCTCCCTATATCGCTCGACACGTCGTACAGCGTGTAGTCCGCCCAGACCGCGAAGAGGTCCGCGGCGATCACCAGGCCGAGCAGCGCGGCCGCGAGCCTCCCGAGGAGGACGGGCGAGCGCAGCGACATGGCAGCGTGCGGCGAGGGGTGCGGCGGCAGCGGCGCCGTGGGCTGCGGCGGTGGTGGCACGGTCATGGGACCCCCCAGAACTGCCGTCACGCCAGGGTGACGGCACAAGAAACCGGGCGCACCCCTCCCCAGGGGTTACGCCCGGTACGCGAACAAGTAAGAGGAACTTAAGGTTCTGGGCGCCTCCGCGTCCAGCCCCGGCCTGCGGTGACGGCGGCTCAGTTCAGTTGGTCCGCCAGTGCCGTGAACCGGGGCCAGGACAGGGACGGTGGGCGCGGGTCCCACAGTTTCTGGGTCAGGGCTCGCAGCGGCATGCGGATGCCCGCCGCGACCTGGTCCTGCGTCTGGGAGTTCGCGAGGTCGCACCAGACGGCGAAGGACCCGCCGAGGATCTGGGAGTCGTACCGCGCGGGCACCGGCGTCGTACCGCGCAGCACGAGGGGTGTCCACTGCTCGTAGATGCGCCGCCCGGTCGGATAGACGAAGGTCTGCGGCTCGCCGAGGACGTAGTACAGGTACTCGTCGTTGTAGTTGATGACCTTGCGGCCCGCGCTCAGGTACTCCACCGGCTGCCGGGCGCCGATCTCCTTGCCCGTCCAGTACGCCACCTGGAGGGCGCCGTCGGCCCGGACGGTGCTGCTGCGGAAGAACCCGTCGTTCCAGGCCCGTGCCGTGCGGCCGTGACCGTGGATCAGCTTGGCGCGGTCGTTCAGCCAGCCGGTGGTCAGGTCGGCGACGCCCGCGCCCGGCCCGTATCTGCTCCGCGCCGCCGCGGCCAGCTGCGGGAAGGACGCGGCGGGGTTCGCCACCGTCAGGGCCTGGTACTCGTCGCCGCCGAGGTGCCAGTCGGTGCCGGGGAACAGGTCGGCGTACTCGGTGAGCAGATCGTCGACGATCTTCGCCGCGGCGGGCTTGGAGATGTCCACGGCGCCACGGACGGGGACGCCCGACACATTGCGCAGCTGGAGGTCGGTGTGGGCCGCGATGACCGCGCCGAGGTGTCCCGGTGAGTCGATCTCGGGCACGACGGTGATGTGCCGGCTCGCCGCGAGGGCGACGATCCGGCGCACCTCGTCCTTGGTCAGATGCTGCTGCGAGACGATCTCGGGGTGCGTGTCGGACGCGATGCGGAAGCCCTGGTCGTCGGAGAAGTGCAGGCCGAGCTGGTTGTACTTCAGGTCACCGAGCTCGCGCACCCGGTCCTCGATCCAGGCAGCGGTGAAGTACTTGCGCGCGATGTCCAGCATGAACCCGCGGACCGGCTTCGCGGGCCGGTCGTGCACGACGCCCTCCGGCGCCGTACCGCCTCCGTGCACCTCCTGCTTGAGGGTGCGCGTGCCGTAGAAGACCCCGGCCTCGGCGGGCCCGGTGATGGCGACCCGCCCGTTCGCGACGGTGAGGGTGTACGACTCCGGGCCCGCGTTCCCCTTGTCGAGGCCGAGTTCGACATCGCCCGCCTTCGCGCCCGTCCGTCCCGCGTACGTCAGCTTCAGTTCGCCGGCGAGCAGCCTGCCCTCGTCGGCGAGGCCGTCGGTGTCCACGACCACCCGGCCTCCGGGTGCCGGGCGCCAGCCGGGGCCGTGGGCCGCGATGTGCTCGCGTACGGCGGGGATGGTGCGCGGCGCCGTGGAGAGCGGGTAGCTCCGGGTCGGGGAGGGAGAGGCCGCGGACACGGCCTGCGACCTGTCGGCGGACGGCACCTTGGCCCCGGCCGGCCCCCCTGTTCCGTCGGGCCAGACCGCCACGGCCACCGCCACCACGCCGGCGACCGCCAGACCGGCCGCGACGAGTTTGGCCCGCCCGTGCTGTTCCGTCCGCCGCCGCGGCGCGCGCCGCCTGCCACCGCTCACTCCGCCACCCTCGTCTCACCGCGCCCGCCCACAGCGCTCACTTGCCAGGCCCGCTCACGTGCGCCCGTCCGTCACCACGCCCGCGTCCGAGCGCGCGCTTCACCGCGCTCGCGTCCGAGCGCCCATCTCATCGTGCCGTCGCCCGGCCGGTACTCCGTTCAGGTGTACTCCCCCCGCGCGTCGTCCGCCTTCTCGGGACCTCACGCCGGACCTGCTCCCCGCCCCGGGGCGAACTCTGCCCCGACCGTCACCCCAACCGTCCACCACACGCTCCGAAACTCTCCCGTGCGGGTGAAATCCGGGCATCCGTCGGACAGGTCACGACACACCTCGATAGCGTGAGCGGCACAGCTTTCACTTCTCCCCCTGCCGAAACACACGTATCGCACGCACGTCACGCTCAGCCGGACGTCGCGCGTCCCACCCCCACGCCGAGGACCCACGCTGACGTCTCACCGTCTCCCACGCCTCCCCGGCCAGGTCGCCCTGCCCGAACAGAAGAGCGCGGTACCGTCCCCGGTCCGCCTCGACGGGTTCAACTCCGCGCCCGCCGGAGAGGTCACCCGCGCCCTGCTGGGCTGCTGCCGCAGCCCGCGCTGGGTCCACCGCCTGGCCGACCACCGCCCCTACCCGGACCTCGGCGCCCTGCTGGCCGCGGCCGACGAGGCGGCGTACGACCTGACCCCCGCCGACCTGGCCGAAGCCCTGGCCGGCGAATCGCTGACGCCGCTCCCGGACGGCGCGTACTCCGCCGCGCACACGGCCCTCAGCGCCGCGCACGCCGCGTACGAGAGCAGATTCGGGCATGTGTTCGTCATCTGTCTGGACGCATTCAGTCCGGGTGAGGCCCTCGACCAGGTGCTCGTCGGCATCCGGTCGCGCCTGGCGAACGACCCCGAGGAGGAACGGGTCGTCACCGCGGACGAGCTGCGCCGACTCGCCCGCGGCCGGCTGACCCGTCTCGTCCGCCAGTTCGCCCACGAGCCGCGACACGCCGACATCCGGCGTCCGGAATAGCCCGAACGTGCCTGATTGATTGCCAGTTTGATCACATTGATAGGGCCGCTGTAAGCGTTCCGACAACACGTCGCTACGATGGCCAGGGCCGGTGGACCGTACCCGGCCGGGCCCGACCGACAGAGAAGCCGGCGCGGCCCCAATCCCCGCTCCCGGAGGGTTCTTCCGTGCCGGCTGGAACGCTGTACCGCGGCCGGGAAGGAATGTGGTCCTGGGTGGCTCATCGAGTCACCGGCGTCCTCATCTTCTTCTTCCTGTTCGTACACGTGCTGGACACCGCTCTCGTCCGTGTCTCCCCCGAGGACTACGACAAGGTCGTAGCCACGTACAAGACGCCGATCGTCGCGCTGCTGGAATACGGCCTCGTGGCCGCCATTCTCTTCCACGCGCTCAACGGCCTGCGTGTCATCGCCGTCGACTTCTGGTCCAAGGGCCCGCGCTACCAGAAGCAGTTGCTCTGGTCCGTCGTCGGTATCTGGGTCGTGCTGATGTTCGGGGCTCTTTACCCCGTCCTCGGTCACGCATTCCGCGAAGTATTCGGGAGCTGACGCAGATGTCCACTACTGACACCGCCGCTTCCGGTATCGGCCCCGTAGAAGGTGCCGGAGATTTCTCGGCCTACAGCGTCGACAACCCGGCCCCGTTCATCGAGGCCCCGCGCAAGCGCACCAAGAAGACCCCGAAGTCGACCCGCGGCAACTTCGAGATGTACGGCTGGCTCTTCATGCGCCTGTCCGGCATCGTCCTGGTCGTCCTGGTCCTCGGCCACCTGCTGATCCAGCTCGTCCTCGACGGCGGCGTCTCCAAGATCGGCTTCGCCTTCGTGGCCGGCCGCTGGGCGAGCCCGTGGTGGCAGGCCTGGGACCTCGCGATGCTGTGGCTGGCCATGCTGCACGGCTCCAACGGTCTGCGTACCGTCATCAACGACTACGCGGAACGCGCGGGCACCCGCCTGTGGCTGAAGGGCCTGCTCTACACCGCCACGGTGTTCACGATCCTGCTGGGCACGCTGGTGATCTTCACCTTCGACCCGAACATCCGCTAGGCACGGGGCTGAGGCAACCACTCATGAAGATCCACAAGTACGACACCGTCATCGTCGGCGCCGGCGGCGCCGGCATGCGCGCTGCCATCGAGGCGACGAAGCGCAGCCGCACCGCCGTGCTGACGAAGCTCTACCCCACCCGCTCCCACACGGGCGCCGCGCAGGGCGGTATGGCCGCCGCGCTCGCCAACGTGGAAGAGGACAACTGGGAGTGGCACACCTTCGACACGATCAAGGGCGGTGACTACCTGGTCGACCAGGACGCCGCCGAGATCCTGGCGAAGGAGGCCATCGACTCGGTCCTCGACCTGGAGAAGATGGGCCTGCCGTTCAACCGGACGCCCGACGGGACGATCGACCAGCGCCGCTTCGGCGGTCACTCCCGCAACCACGGCGAGGCCCCGGTGCGCCGGTCCTGCTACGCCGCGGACCGCACCGGTCACATGATCCTCCAGACGCTGTACCAGAACTGCGTCAAGGAGGGCGTGGAGTTCTTCAACGAGTTCTACGTCCTCGACCAGCTCATCGTCGAGGTCGACGGCGTCAAGCACTCGGCGGGCGTCGTCGCCTACGAGCTCGCGACCGGCGAGATCCACGTCTTCCAGGCGAAGTCCGTGATCTACGCGTCCGGCGGCACCGGCAAGTTCTTCAAGGTGACCTCCAACGCGCACACCCTCACGGGTGACGGCCAGGCGGCCGTCTACCGGCGCGGGCTGCCACTGGAGGACATGGAGTTCTTCCAGTTCCACCCGACCGGCATCTGGCGCATGGGCATCCTGCTGACGGAGGGCGCCCGCGGTGAGGGCGGCATCCTCCGCAACAAGGACGGCGAGCGCTTCATGGAGAAGTACGCGCCGGTCATGAAGGACCTCGCGTCCCGTGACGTCGTGTCCCGCTCCATCTACACGGAGATCCGCGAGGGCCGCGGCTGCGGTCCCGAGGGCGACCACGTCTACCTCGACCTCACGCACCTCCCGCCGGAGCAGCTCGACGCCAAGCTCCCGGACATCACGGAGTTCGCGCGGACCTACCTCGGCATCGAGCCCTACACGGACCCGATCCCGATCCAGCCCACCGCGCACTACGCCATGGGCGGCATCCCGACGAACGTCGAGGGTGAGGTCCTCTCGGACAACACCACCGTCGTCCCGGGCCTGTACGCCGCCGGCGAGGTCGCCTGTGTGTCCGTGCACGGCGCCAACCGTCTGGGCACGAACTCGCTGCTCGACATCAACGTCTTCGGACGCCGGGCCGGCATCGCGGCCGCGGAGTACTCGGCGAAGGCCGGCTTCGTGGAGCTGCCCGAGAACCCGGCCGAGCAGGTCGTCGCCCAGGTCGAGGGCCTGCGCGGCTCCACGGGCACCGAGCGGGTCGCCGCGATCCGCCTGGAGCTCCAGGAGTGCATGGACGCCAACGTGATGGTGTTCCGCACCGAGCAGACGATCAAGACGGCCGTGGAGAAGATCGCGGAGCTCCGCGAGCGCTACAAGAACGTCTCGGTCCAGGACAAGGGCAGGCGCTTCAACACCGACCTGCTGGAGGCCATCGAGCTGGGCAACCTGCTCGACCTGGCCGAGGTCATGGCCGTCTCCGCGCTCGCCCGCAAGGAGTCCCGCGGCGGTCACTACCGCGAGGACTACCCGAACCGCGACGACGTCAACTTCATGCGCCACACCATGGCGTACCGCGAGGTCGGCGACGACGGCACCGAGTCCATCCGTCTCGACTACAAGCCGGTCGTCCAGACCCGCTACCAGCCGATGGAGCGTAAGTACTGATGGCTACTCCCACTCTGGACAAGGCGGACGCGGCCGGCGCACCCGAGCCCGGTTTCGCCGACTCCCCCTACATCACCGCCACGTTCCGCATCCGCCGGTTCAACCCGGAGGTCTCGGCGGAGTCGGTCTGGGAAGACTTCCAGCTCCAGATCGACCCCAAGGAGCGTGTCCTCGACGCGCTGCACAAGATCAAGTGGGACCAGGACGGCACGCTCACCTTCCGCCGCTCCTGCGCCCACGGCATCTGCGGGTCGGACGCCATGCGGATCAACGGCAAGAACCGTCTGGCCTGCAAGACGCTGATCAAGGACCTCAACCCCGCGAAGCCGATCACGGTCGAGGCCATCAAGGGCCTGACGGTGCTCAAGGACCTCGTGGTCGACATGGACCCGTTCTTCCAGGCGTACCGCGACGTGATGCCCTTCCTCATCACGAAGGACACCAACGAGCCGACGCGCGAGCGCCTTCAGTCGGCCGAGGACCGCGAGCGGTTCGACGACACGACCAAGTGCATCCTGTGCGCGGCGTGCACGTCGTCCTGCCCGGTGTTCTGGAACGACGGCCAGTACTTCGGTCCGGCCGCCATCGTGAACGCCCACCGCTTCATCTTCGACTCGCGTGACGAGGCCGGGGAGCAGCGGCTGGAGATCCTCAACGACAAGGACGGTGTGTGGCGCTGCCGCACCACGTTCAACTGCACGGACGCCTGCCCGCGCGGTATCGAGGTCACCAAGGCGATCCAGGAAGTCAAGCGCGCCCTGATCACGCGCCGCTTCTGACCCTCGCCCCGTGACCCGCCGCAGGGCCCGCTCCTTCCGGGGCCCTGCCGGTCGGTCCCGAACCTTGTGACGTCGGCCTTCGAGACCTGGGAACGGTCTCGGAGGCCGACGTCGTCGTTGGTGCGGGTGCCGTCACGGCCGGGAGAGCCGGTGAGGACCGGGCCCGGAGACGGTCCGCGCCGTCATCCCAGTACGTCCGTGGCGACCTTGTCCTGGCGTTGCATGAGGGAGCGCCAGGACGCGAGGGCCGCCGGGTGCGCCTCCAGCCAGGCCCGCTGGACGACGGCCAGCCGCGTGTAGGCCGTCCGCAGGTAGTCGGTGTCCGCCTTGCAGCGGATGTCCGCCCGGGCGACGGGGTTGGTGGCGAAGTCGGTGTCGCGGGGGAGGCTGTCGAGCAGGTTGACCGGGTCGTCCGTGGCGACTCCGGCGACTCGCATGCAGCGCGCCCAGCGGGCGTCGGCCGCGCGGAAGGCCGGGTCCTTGTCCAGGTTCTTGCGGGCCTGCTCCTCGCCCTCGCCGAGCTGGATGCTGACCTGGAGCCACCGCAGGCGCTCGGATCCGAGCAGCCGCTTCTCGGCCTCCGCCTGGCAGCCCTGGGCCGGCCAGGACACCTTGATGGACTTGCCGCGGGCGGTGATGCGCCGGTCGCCGGGGCCGTAGAGCGCGGCGAGGAACGCCTTGCTCTCCCGGTGTTCCGTCGCGGCCGGCGCGGGGCTCGCGGTCGCGGTGGTGAGCGACTCCAGGCCGAACGGCAGCGGATGGTCGACGGTGGACGTGCTCGGCCGGGGAATCGCGGCCGGTGTGTACCGGTGGCCGTGGGCCGTCATGCAGCTGACGGCCAGCCGCCGTTCCGCCTCCGCGATCCGCCACTGCCGTTCGCTGGGCGCGTGGAGCAGTGGGTGGAACGGCAGCCGGGCGCTCAGGCGTCCGGCGTCCGCCGTCGGCCGCGGGGCGGCGGCCGACGGACCGGACCGGCCCGCGTACACCCAGGCGGCACAGGCGGCGACCACCACGGCGGTCGCGGCCGTGACGAGTGCGGTGATCCTACGGGTCTCCAAGGTCTTCCTCCTCCCGGCGCGGTGGATCCGGCGGCGGACCGCCGGATCCGTGACGCGGCACGGGTCAGTAGCAGCCGCCCGGGTTGGAGGTGGTCAGCGAGAGGGAGCTGGCCGACAGCGCGGCGGTCAGTTCCTCGACCTCGCTGCCGGGCTTGACGCAGAAGAGCATCCCGCCGCCGGAGTTGATGTTCAGGTAGTACCGGGAGTAGTAGCCGCCGCTGCTGGAGTTACTGGCGGACCACGCGTTGTCGTTGACGGTCGTGCCGGAGCCGGCGGTGCCGTAGGTCGTGTTGTTGAAGGTGTCGTTCGTGAAGTTGCTGTCGCTGTCGTAGTACGAGTGCCTCGCGCTGTTGAAGCTGGACCAGAACACACAGTGGTAGCCGCCGGAACAGTTCGTGCCGGCCGATGCGGGAGACGCCGTGACGACTCCGCCGACGGCGAGAGCCGCGGCCAGGGCCGCGGTCGCCGCGAGCGCCTTGCGTGACCGGACCCATCCAGCCTTTATCGGTACTAACATGACAATCCTTTCATGTCGACCCGAGGTGGCCCCACCACAGTGGCAGCACCTCCACCGATTTCCCACGCGTTGCGGCCAGGGCCGAAAAGCGCAGGTAGACGCCGAATGCGGAACGCTGAAGGCGCACAGGTGATGCACAGGTATATCCGTACATGGCCGAATACCGCCTGTTGCAGGTGTTGTCAGCCGTGTCCGGCGGCGGACATGATGACTCGCCGGGCCAGAACAGGCCGGACGGACGGCCGTTGTCACAGCGCGGCCGCACGGGGGCGGCCGCCGTCACAGCGCGGCCGTACAGGGGCGGCCGTTGTCGCAGTGCGGCCGTACGGGGGACGGCCGTTGTCACAGCGCGGCCGTACGGGAGGCCGTCATGCTGCACATCCATTTCACCGAGGCCGACTTGGCACGTACCCGGCTGGCGTCCGAGCCGGATCCGCTCTGGGAGATCGCCCTGAGCCTGCACCGGTTACAGACGCGGCAGGGGCGCAGCGCGCACGCGGAGTGGTACCGGGCGACCCGTCTGCGGCTGGCCGACCAGGGGCTTGAGGGAGTCCTGCGGCACCTTCTGCTGCCGGTCCTCCCGAGGGCGGCGTACTTCCCCGACTTCCTGACCCCGACACGGGGCGGCCAGGGACTCGGGGCCGGACTCGCGGCACTGGTGGACACCCCCACCGACCGGGTGCGCCGGGAGGTGAGGCGCTTCGTGGCGGTCGGGGCGCCGTCGTGGGCACCGCGGCTCGTGGAGCGCGAGATGCGTCAGGACCTGGCGAACGCCCTGCGGCGGTACCACGAGGTCGCCCTGGCGCCCTACCGGGAGCGGACGCTGGCCCGGGTGGAGGCGGACCGGTCGGTCAGGGGACGGGCCCTGCTGGCCGGCGGAGCGGACGGGCTGCTCGACGGGCTGGGCCCGCAGATGCGCTGGGATCCACCGGTGCTCCATGTGCGCTACCCGCCGGAGGAACGCGACCTCGTGCTCGACGGGCGGGGGCTGACCCTCGTGCCGTCGTACTTCTGCTGGGGCCCTCCGGTCTCGCTGGCCGACTCGACGCTGCCGCCCGTGCTGGTCTATCCCGTGCTCCGGGAGGTCCGGCCGGCCGCCGTCGACCGCCCGCTCGGCGTGCTGCTGGGCCGGACCCGGGCCCAGGTGCTGCGAGGAACCGCGCTGGGCGCGAACACGGGCGAACTGGCCCGCCTGGCCGGGGTGTCGGCCCCCACGGTGAGCCAGCACATCTCGGCCCTGCGGGACGCGGGCCTCATCAGCAGCCTCCGGTACGGCGCGAGTGTCCTGCACACGCTCACCCCGCTCGGGGCGGCCCTGCTGCGGGGCCCCGACAGGCCGGTCTCCGCGCTGTCCTGACCGGCGGCGGGCGGCGAACGGTGGACGAACGTCACCCTTCCCCTGCCGCACGACAGTACGAGCCCCCACGGGCAACGGGGCTTCGGGCATGCCGAGTTCGGCGGCGGCCGGGTCCGCGACGACCCTCCTCGGATCAGACTTGAACATGTTCAAAAGCAGGTCTACATTCATCCCTGACAGCGTTTTGAACGCGTTCAAGAAGGGGTGGGGACATGGACCTCACGGTCGTCGCGTACGTCATCTATCTGCTGGTCAGCATCGCGCTGACGGTCTGGGTGGCGCGCACGCTGAGCCACAACGGACGGATCTTCCTGTCGGACGTCCTGCACGGCAACGAGAAGCTCGCCGACGCCGTCAACCACCTGCTGGTGGTGGGCTTCTACCTCGTCAACCTGGGCTTCGTCGCGCTCTATCTGCACCAGAACGACGAGATCTCCAACGCCCGCGAGATCTTCGAGGCCCTGTCGACCAAGCTGGGCGTCGTCCTGCTGGTGCTCGGCGTCATGCACCTGGGCAACGTCTACGCGCTCAACAAGATCCGGCGGCGGGGCGTCATGGAGCGGGAGCAGACCCCGCCGGTACGGCCGACGGACTGGGCCGCGCCCGCGAGCGGGGTGTGAGACCGGTGACCGGCACACCGGCCAGCCGGGACCGGGACGCCGAGCGCGTCCCGGTCCTCGGGCTCACCGTCCTCTACGACGCGCACTGCTCCCTGTGCGCGGCCCTGAAGAAGTGGCTCGCCGGACAGCACCAGCTCGTACCGCTGCGGTTCGTGCCGGCCGGCTCCGGGGAGGCCGCCCGGCTCTGCCCGGGACTCGACCACGGCGCCACCCTGGACGAGATCACCGTCCTCGGGGACTCCGGGCAGGTCTACCAGGGAGCCTCCGCCTGGATCGTCACCCTGTGGGCGCTGCGCGAGTACCGGCCCCTGGCCCATCGGCTGAGCACTCCGGCGGGTGCCCGGCTGGCCAGGGGCGCGACCCTCGCCGCCGCCAAGTGGCGCGAGGCGCAGTCGTCCGGGCGGTGGGGCGGCGGCACGTACGACCGGAACGACGGCTGGCGCTACGACCCGGCCGTCGGCTGGACCTTCGAGCCGCCCGCCTGCGACGGCGGGGGCTGCCCCGCCGTCCCCAGTCGTTAGGCTCGTCCCGTGCCAGCACCGACAGACAGCCCCGGCCCCGACGGGTCCCCCGAGCCCACCGCGTCCCCCGGGCCCGCCAAGTCCCCGGGCAGGGAAGCCAGGAGCCCGGCGAAGAGCGAACAGACCCGGGCCCTGATCCTGGAGACCGCGATGCGGCTCTTCCAGGAACGCGGCTACGACAAGACGACGATGCGGGCCATCGCCCAGGAGGCCGGGGTCTCCGTCGGCAACGCGTACTACTACTTCGCCGGCAAGGAACACCTGATCCAGGGTTTCTACGACCGGATCGCCGCCGAACACCGGGCGGCGGTCCGGGACGTGCTGGACCGCGAGAGGGACCTGGAGGCCCGGCTGGGCGGGGTGCTGCGGGTGTGGCTGGACATCGCCACGCCGTACCACGAGTTCGCCGTGCAGTTCTTCAAGAACGCGGCCGACCCGGACAGTCCGCTCAGCCCCTTCTCTCCCGAGTCCGAGCACGCGCGCCAGGAGGCGATCAGCGTCCACAAGGAGGTGCTGGCCGGGGCGAGGACCAAGGTCCCCGAGGAACTGCGCGAGGTGCTGCCCGAGCTGATGTGGCTCTCGCAGATGGGGCTCGTCCTGTACTGGGTCTTCGACCGGACCGAGGACCGCGAGCGCAGCTACCGGCTCGCCGAGCGCGGCGCGCGGCTGACGGCGCGCGGTGTCTCGCTGGCCCGCTTCCGGCTGCTGCGCCCCCTGGTCCACGAGGTGCACGAACTGTTCACGGACTTCCTGCCGGGCATGACGAAGGCCCTGCCGGACCCGGCGAAGAAGACGGGACGAGAACCTTCCCCACCGGCCGGGAAGACGGAGTGAGGGGCGCCCGCCGAGGCGGGCACCCCCCGTCGCGCCGGAACGGTCCGGGGCTGTACGGCCTCAGTTGACCGCGTCGGCGTCCACCTCTCCCTGCGCCAGCTCCACGTCGTGCACCAGCGGCTCGTCCGTGACGACGACGTGCCGTGCCCGCGCCCCGTACGAACGGGCCGTCGCCGACAGCAGATACGTCCCCGGGGCTGGGACCGAGACGATGTAGGAACCGTCGGCCAGCGAGGTCACCCGGTCCAGCTGGCGTCCGCCCTTGGACAGCAGCGTGAGGACCGCTCCGTCGACGGCCTCGCCGTCCGCGTCCCGGACGAACCCGTGCACGGCCGAGGCCCCGCCCGGGACCGGAGCCGCGTCCCCCGAGGGCTCCTCGGCCGGTTCCACCGCCAGATGCGGCAGCCGCTTGTCCAGCCACGCGGGCAGCCACCAGTTGGAGTCGCCGAGCAGATGCATCGCGGCGGGCACCAGGGCCGTACGCAGGATGAAGGCGTCCAGGGCGACCGCGGCCGCGAGGCCGACCCCCGCCATCGCCGCCCCCGAGTCACCGCTCAGGACGAAGGCGAGGAAGACGCACACCATGATCAGGGCGGCCGAGTTGATGACCCGGCCGGTCTCCGCGAGCCCGACGCGCACCGCGCGCGCGTTGTCCCTCGTGTGCACCCACTCCTCGTGCATCCGGCTCACCAGGAACACCTGGTAGTCCATGGACAGGCCGAAGAGGAGCGAGAGCATGATGACGGGCAGGAAGGCGTTGATCGGGCCCTCCTTGCCGAGGCCCATTGGCCCCAGGCCCCAGCCCCACTGGAAGACGGCGACCAGGACGCCGAAGGAGGCGGCGGCCGCGATCAGGTTCATCAGGGCGGCCGTCAGCGGGACCACCAGGGAGCGGAAGGCGATCAGCAGGAGCAGGAATCCGAGGCCGATGATCGTGGCGACGAACCAGGGCAGCCGGTCGCCGGTGATCGTGGCGAAGTCCTTCGACACGGCGGTCACACCGCCGACATGGGCCGTCGCCCCGGCGTCCGGGATCACCCGGTCCCGCAGGGTGTCGATGAGGTGGTCGGTCCGCACCGACTGCGGTGAGGTCGCCGGCACCACCTGGATCACCGTGACCCCGTTGGCCGGCGGCAGCGCGGCGACCGCCGCGACCCCGGGCGTGCCCCCGATGCTCTTCGCCAGGGCCTGGGTGTCCCCCGCGGTCACGACCACCTGCAAGGGGCCGTTGAAGCCGGGCCCGAAGCCTTCGGCGAGCAGGTCGTAGGCCTGCCGGGTGGTCGTCTTCGCGTCGTCGTTGCCTTGGTCGGTGGCACCGAGGTGCAGCGAGAGGACGGGGACCGCGAGGACCGCCATCACGGCCACCGCGAGCGCCGCGATCGTACGGGGGCGGCGCTGCACGGTCATCGACCAGCGCGCCGCGGCCCCGCTCGCCCGCTCCGGTTCGGGGCCGCCTTCCGCCAGCTTGCGCCGCTGACGCCGGCTGAGCACCCGGACACCGAGCACCCCGAGGAGCGCGGGCAGCAGCGTGACGGCGGCCAGGACGCTGAACACGACGGTCAGGGAGGTGCCGATGACCACCCCGTCCAGGAAGCGGAGGTTCGTCACCAGCATGCCCGCGAGCGCGATGCACACCGTTCCGCCCGCGAACAGCACCGCGCGCCCGGACGTGTTGAGGGCGACGACCGCAGCGTCCTCGGGCGCCAGCCCGCGCAGCAGGCCGCGCCGGTGCCGGGTGACGATGAACAGCGCGTAGTCGATGCCGACACCGAGACCGATCAACGTGGCCAGCAGCGGGGCCAGGTCCGGGATGTCCGTGGTGTGGCTGAGCAGTTGGGTGGAGAACAGCCCCGTACCTACGCCGAAGATCGCGATGCCGATGGGCAGCAGCATCGCGAAGAAGGAACCGAAGGCGAGGAAGAGGACGACGGCCGCCGCCAGGATGCCGACCATCTCCGCGAGCCCGGTGGGCGGCTCCTGCACCCGCTGGATCGCCTGCCCGCCCAACTCCACCTGGAGTCCGGACCGTTCGGCACCCTGCGCGGTGTCCATGACCTTCCGCACCAGGTCCTTGGGTACGGCGTTCGCCTGCTCGGCGAAGGTGATCTGGGCGTACGCGATCCGGCCGTCCTTGCTGATCCGCGCGGCGCCCCCCTCCCCCTGGTACGGCCCCGCGACCTGGCCGACGCCCTTCATCCCGGCGATCTCGTCCAGCACCGGCTGGATCCGCGACCGCACGGACGCGTCCTTCACCGTGCCGTCCGCGACCTTCCACACCACCGTGTCGGTGTCCCCCGCGCTGTTGGGGAAGGCCTTCTCCATCTGGTCGTACGCACGCTTGGAGTCCGTGTTCGGAAGGGAGAACACGTTCGCGTAGTCCGTGCCCGCGGTGGTCGCCGCGAACCCGAGCCCGAACAGCGCACCCACCCAAAGCAACAGGACCACCAGCCGGTGCCGATAGCACCACCGTGCCAATACCGCCACGTTCAACGCTCCTTAGTCGGTCGGTCCCCCAGGTCCTGGACACCAGCATTCGCGACCACGCGCGCGAGTGGACCCGACCCGCCCATGACTCTCAAGGAACTCCAAGGCGCGAACGCCGCCCGCCGTCAACGGCCGCGTCGATACTGGGGACATGACCGCCCACGAGGGAGCCACCGTCCTCGTCGTCGAGGACGAGCCGAGCATCGCCGACGTCCTCACCATCGCCCTGCGCTACCACCGCTTCGAGGTGATGGCCGCGGGCTGCGTCCGCGAGGCGCTCGCCCTGGCCGAACGCACCCGCCCCGACGCGGCGCTGCTCGACGTGATGCTGCCGGACGGCGACGGCCGGGCCCTCGGCCGCGAACTGCGCCTGCGGCAGCCCGACCTGGCCGTCGTCTTCCTCACCGCGCGGGACGCGCCCGCCGAGATCGTCGGCGCGCTCGGCTTCGGCGACGACTACATCACCAAGCCGTTCAACATCGACGAGGTCGTCGCCCGGATCACCGCGGTCCTGCGCCGCACCCGGCCCGAGGACGTCCTGCCGCAGCGGCCGCCCCTGCGCTACGGCGATCTGGAGCTGGACGAGACGACCTACCGCGTCCACCGAGCGGGCACCACCGTCGAACTCACCCCCACCGAGTACGCGCTGCTGCGCTTCCTCGTCCGCAACGGCGGGCGGATCGTGTCCAAGGAGCAACTCCTGCGCCACGTCTGGCAGTACGAGCACCCGGCCGAGTCCACGGTCGTCGAGACGTACATCAGTTACCTGCGGCGCAAGCTCGAACCACTGGGCCCGCCGGTGATCGAGACCCGCCGGGGCGTGGGATACGGGCTCGCATGAAGCCGCCGCTCCGGACCGGCTGCCGGCCCGTGCGCCGCAAGCACGGCATCCACTCGCTGCGCGGCCAGCTCACCCTCGCGAACGTGGGACTGCTGGCCCTCGGCATCGTGGTGGCGACCGCCGTGAGCCTGATGGGCATGCGGCACTATCTGCTCGACCAGGTGGACGCCGAGCTTCTCAAGACCCGTGACTCACTGGGCGTCTCCCGGCTCACCATGCGCCAGATCGACTCGCTGAGCGCCCTCGCGTTCGTACGCGACCGCATCGGACCCGCGGCGGACGAGTCGCCGAAACCCGACTCGATCTTCGCGGCCGTCGACCGGCACGGCGCGGCCGTCGAGGTGGCCGGCTTCCGGCCCGGCGCGACGCAGCGCGCGTTCGCCGCCGCCGTGGACGATCCCGCCGCACTCGCCCGCGGCGGCGACCCGCGCGACGTCACCGTGCGCGGCGCCGCCTACCGGGCGACCGGGGCACGGCTCGCCGACGGGACGTACGTCCTGTTCGCCACCTCGACCGACGGACTGCACAAGGGGATCGCCAAGGCGCTCAAGCTCGATCTGGCCGTGGGCACCCTGCTGTTGGCGCTCCTCGCGTGCCTCACGATGTTCAGCGTGCGCCGGCGGATGCTGCCGCTGGAAGCCATGGTGGAGACCTCGTCCGCCATCGCCGAGGGCGATCTGACCCGGCGCGTCCCCTCCAGCCATCATCCGACCCAGGAGGTCGAACAGCTGCGGCTCGCCCTCAACTCCATGCTGCACCAGGTCGAGTCGGCCTACCGGACGCGCGAGGACAGCGCCGCCCAGCTGCGCCGTTTCGTCGGTGACGCCTCGCACGAACTGCGCACCCCGCTCGCGGCGATACGCGGCTACCTCCAGCTGTACGACAAGGGGATGCTGACCGATCCCGCCGAGCGCCGACGGGCCTGGGACCGGATGAACGCGGAGGCCGACCGCATGGGCCGGCTGGTCGACGAGCTGCTCACCCTGGCCCGTCTCGACCAGCGGCCCGAACTGCGCTTCAGGAACGTCGATCTGAGCCGGCTCGTGCGGGACGCGGCCGCCGATCTGCGCGCCCAGCAGCCCGGCCGCCCGGTGACCGTGGACGCCGACGGCACGCTGCTCGTACGGGCCGACGAGTCGGGGCTGCGCCAGGTGCTGGGCAATCTCGTGGCCAACGTACGCACCCACACGCCCGACGACGTGCCGGTGCGGCTCGCTCTGGAGCGGGCGGACGGTGTCCTGCGGCTGTGTGTCGCCGACAAGGGCTCCGGGCTCGCGCCGGAGGACGCGGTGCGCGTCTTCGACCGCTTCTTCCGGGCGGGCGGCGGCGCGGGCAGCGGGCTCGGCCTGGCGATCGTGGAGGGCGTGGTGAGGGCGCACGGGGGAGACGTCGTGGTCCGGACGGCACCGGGCGAGGGCCTGGCGGTGACGGTGACGCTGCCCGCGCGGTGAGGGTGTGCGGCGGCGAGGTGGCGCGAACGGCCGGGAAGCCCTCACCACCCGGTCGCGACCTGCGGAAAGGGACTTGAACAAAAGCTGACCGAGGGGCTTGAACACGGGTCGGCGCGGCCCCGTACACCACGATGAGGGCGAATTGGTCACTTCCGATCGGCCCGCCACACACCACCGCGCACCGCACGGAAGGACCGCCGGGTTGTCGTTCAACACAAGCTCTCGACAGCTGCCGAACACGGACGAGGCGCCCGCGCGCGACGAACCGACGCCGGAACCGCTCGCGGACACCGATGAGGACGCCGCCGCCCCGGGTGAGGGAGAGGCAGCGGCAGGGGCGGCCCCGGAGACCGACGGGGCCGCCTCGATCGATTCCGGCGCCCCCCAAGGGACCGCGGCGCAAGCAGACTCCGGTTCCGACTCCGGTTCTGATTCCGATTCCGACTCCGGTTCCGACTCCGGTTCCGGTGAACAGGCTGAAGCGGCCGGGACCGGCGACGACACCGCGACCGAGACCGCCACCGACGTCGCGATCGAAGCGCCTGTCGAGGCGGACGCGGACGACGCCTCGGAGGCCACCTCGTCCCCGGTCGAGGAGGCCCCGGACACGGCCCTCGGCGGCGGGGCGGGCGACGGGGAGGAGCCTCCGGGAGACGAGCCGCCCGTGCGCGGCCGGTGGCGCGGGTGGCGGGACCGGTATCCCGTCGCCGCCCGTACCCTCGCGTGGGCCACGACCCTCGCCGCCGCCGCCCTCGTCCTGTTCGCGCTGCTCATGCCGAGCCAGGCGGACAAGTTCCAGCCGGCCGAGTTCCTGCGTCTCCCGGTGGAGGCCATCTTCGGCGCCGCGCTGCTGATCGTCCTGCCGCGCACGCCGCGGATCGTCCTGTCCGTGCTCGCCGGTCTCGCCCTGGGCGTCCTGACCGTCCTGAACGTCCTCGACATCGAGTTCAACGAATACCTCGGGCGGGGCTTCAACGTCATCCTCGACTGGTCGCTCTTCGGTGACGCGCAGTCCTATCTCCAGGACACGTTCGGCAACGGCGGCGCGCTCGGCATCGCGGCCCTGGCCGTGACGCTCGTGATCGCCGTACTGGCCGTCATGACGCTGTCGGTCGTGCGGCTCGGCAACCTGGCGGCCCGCAACACCGAGAAGGCGACCCGTACGACACTGGTCCTGGCCATGGCCTGGGTCACCTGCGCGGCTCTGGGCGTACAGCCCACCGGAGTCCCCATAGCCTCCGAGCAGACCACCCAGGTGGTCCAGGGCCGGGCCGAGGCCGTGCGGCAGACCCTGCGGGACGAGGCCGAGTTCGCGAGGATCTCCAAGAAGGACAACTTCGCCAACACGCCGCCCAGCCAGATGCTCACCGACCTGCGCGACAAAGACATGATCATCACGTTCATCGAGAGCTACGGCCGCAGCGCCATCGAGGACCCGCTGATGGCACCGCGCGTCGACGCGACGCTGACCGCGGAGAACAAGAAGCTGACCCAGGCCGGTTTCGCGGCGAAGAGCGGCTGGCTCACCTCGGCGACGTACGGCGGCAGCAGCTGGCTCGGTCACTCGACGTTCCTGTCGGGCCTGTGGATCAACAACCAGCAGCGCTACCGCACCGTGACCGCGGGCGATCACCTGACCCTGATCAGCGCCTTCAAAAAGACCGGCGACTACGACACCGTGGGTGTCATGCCGGGTATCCAGAAGGCCTGGCCCGAGCAGAAGTTCTACGGCATCGACAAGCTCTACGACGCCCACCATCTCGGCTACAAGGGCCCGAAGTTCAGCTGGTCGACCATGCCCGACCAGTACGCCCTGACCGCGTACGAGCGCCTGGTGCACAGCAAGAAGCACGACAAGCCGCTGCTGTCGACGATCATCCTGACCTCCAGCCACCAGCCCTGGGCACCCATCCCCAAGACGGTCCCCCAGGACCAGGTCGGCGACGGCTCGATCTACAACGCGATCGAGAAGGCCGGCAAGAGCCCCTCCGACATCATCACCAGCTCGCCGAAGTCGAAGGTGGAGTACGGCAAGGCGATCTCGTACTCGGTGACGAGCCTGATCGACTACCTGGTGAAGTACGGCAACAAGAACACCGTGCTGATCTACCTCGGCGACCACCAGCCGATCGCCCGGGTCAGCGGCGACCACGCCAGCCGTGATGTGCCCGTCTCGATCGTCGCCAAGGACCCGAAGGTGCTCGACAAGATCGCCGACTGGGGCTGGACGGACGGCCTCCAGCCCGAGCACGCCGCCCCGGTGTGGAAGATGAGCGCGTTCCGCGACCGCTTCCTGACGGCGTACGGATCCACTCCGCACCCCTAGGGCCTGTCGCTCACCCTCCTCGTCCGCGGGCGGCGGTCACGGCTACGGCCGTCGACCGCCGCCCGCGGTCGTGGTGCCGGCGGCAGTGGGCATCACGGGGGTGGTCACAGCCAGCTCAGCTGCCAGAGGCGGAAGACGCCGGTTCCGTCGGACAGGTACTCGCCGCCGCCGATGTCCTCGGTGCTGATGACGTAGTCCTTGCGCTGCCACAGCGGTATGAGCGGGACGTCCCGGGCCACGTCCGTCTGGAGCTTGCGGAACGCGTCCGCCGTACGGCTGCGGTCGGCGTCCTCCTGGGTCTGCTGGATCAGCCGGTCGACGCCCTTGTCGCTGTAGCCGTTCTTCATGCTGTTGCCGGTGCCCACGAGCGGCGCGCCGAAGGTGTCGGCGTCGGGGTAGTCGGCGACCCAGCCGACCGCCCAGGCGTCCAGCCCGCCCTCCGCGTACTTCTTCTGGAACTCGGTCCACTCGAACCCCTCGGTCGTCACCTTGAACAGCCCGCCCGCCTCCAGCTGCCGCTTGAGTTCGGCCGCCTCCTCGGCCGCGGCGCCACGCCCCTCGGCGAAGCCGTAGGTGAAGCGCACGGGCAGGGAGACCCCGGCCTCGGTCAGCAGGGCCCGCGCCTTCTTGGCGTCGGGCTGCGGGTAACTGTCGAAGAACGCGGTCGTGTGCCCCGTGATCCCGGCCGGGATCAGCCCGTACAGCGCTTCGGTGGTCCCCCGGTACGTCCGGGCGACGAGCTTCTCGCGGTCGATCAGCGAGGCGAGGGCCTGCCGGACCCGCCGGTCGTGCAGCGGGGAGCCGGCGCGCACGTCGAGGACCAGGTTGCGGGTCTCGGCGCTGTCGGCCGCCGTGACGCGCTGGGCCGGGTCGCTCGGCGAGAGCGCGGCGAGGACGGCGGGCGGCAGCTGACGGGCGACGACGTCCAGCTCCTTCGCCTTCCAGGCCACCTGGAGCGCCTGCGAGTTGGGGTAGTAGCGCAGGACGACGGGCCGCCCGAGGTCGCCGACGGCACCCTCGTAGCGGGAGTTGGGGGCGAGGACGGCCTTCGCGTCCCGCTCGTACGTCGTCAGGACGTACGGCCCCGTGCCGTCGGCACCGCTGTCGGTACGCAGGCTGCGCCGGGGATAGCGGGTGCTGTCGACGATCGACCCGGCGCCGGTCGCCAGCTTGAACGGGAACGTCGCGTCCGGCGAGGCCAGATGGAAGGTGACGGTCAGGCCGCTCGCGTCCACACTGCCCAGGGTGGAGAGCAGGGAGGCGGGCCCGACCTCGTCGTTGATGCGCTTGATCCGGTCGAAGGAGAACTTCACGTCCTCCGCGGTCATCCTGCGTCCGCTCGCGAAGGTCAGGTCGTCACGGAGCGTGCAACGGTAGGTGCGCAGCCCCGCGTCGGTGAAGGAGCAGCGCCTGGCCGCGTCCGGAACGGGCTTGGTGCCGCCGGGCTCGAAGGTGAGCAGCGACTGGAACACATTGCTGAACAGGGCCCAGGATCCGGCGTCGTAGGCGCCGGCCGGGTCGAGCGAGGTGACGGCGTCCGTCGTACCCACCGTGATGGTGCGGTCGCTGTTCTGCTTCGCCGGCAGCAGTTGCCAGCCGGCCACACCCACTCCCGCCAGGACGAGCAGTGTCGCGAGAATCCATAAGCGAACCGATCGCATCGGTGCCCTCCCCAGGCGCCCCGCACGTCACTCCCCTAGTGACGCGGATCACCTAACCACAGGAGTTTCAGCCGGGGAAGGGAATCGGGGAGAGAGCTCGGGTCCGACGAAAATGATCTTTTCCGGCCGTCGCACAGAGGATTCTCAGGCTTCGCGCGACGCCAGCTCGACGACCGTGATGTCCGACGGCGCGCCGACGCGGGTCGGCGGTCCCCAGGCCCCCGCGCCCCGGGACACGTAGAGCTGGGTGTCTCCGTAGCGCTCCAGACCGGCGACCGTCGGATTGGCGGCGGCCGCGACGAAGTTGCCCGGCCACAGCTGTCCGCCGTGGGTGTGTCCGGACAGCTGGAGGTCGACGCCGTGGCGTACGGCTTCGTGGATCTGCACCGGCTGGTGGGCGAGCAGCACGCAGGCCCGTGTCCGGTCGCGGTCGCCGAGCGCCTTGCCGAAGTCGGGGCCCTGTCCCTCGCTCTCGCCCTGGAGGTCGTTCACTCCGGCGAGGTCGAACCCGGCCAGCTCGGTGCGCGCGTTCTCCAGGGGGTGGATTCCCAGCTCCCGCACCTGACGGACCCACTGAGCGGCTCCGGAGAAGTACTCGTGGTTCCCGGTGACGAAGTAGGAACCGTGCCGGGCGCGCAGCCCGGCGAGCGGCGCGGCCGCGGGACCGAGGTTCTTGACGCTGCCGTCGACCAGGTCGCCGACGACGGCGATCAGATCGGGCTGCGTGGCGTTGATGGTGTCGACGACCTTCTGCGCGAACCCGCGCCCCAGGACCGGCCCGAGGTGGATGTCGCTCACGACGGCGATCCGGAAACCGTGGGCGGAGCGGGGCAGCTTGGCGAGCGGCACGGTGACCCGCTTCACCCGGGGCCCGCGCAGCACTCCGTACGTTCCGAGGCCGACGGTCCCGACGGCGACGGCCGCGGCGGTGCCGCCCACGACCCGGGAGACGAACAGCCGCCGCGACGGCGCGGGAACGGCCTCCGTCGCCTCGGCGGGGACCACGCGTCCAGCCCGCTCCGCCGGTGCAGCGGGCTCCGCCGGTTCGGCCGGTTCCGGTTGGGTCGTCGGCTCGATGGGGGGCGCGGGGTCCTGGTGCTCGCGCTGCCGGGCGGCCCTGTGCTCCAGGGTCCGCCTCAGGAGCGGTCGGACGAGTTCTCCGGCCAGCAGCGCCAGTACGAGGTAGAGGCCCACCGGCATCCACAGGAACCCGGGCCAGGACAGCGTCCGCTGGAGCCAGAACGGAGCTCCCGCGCGCTCGCTCGCGACGGCGCCCACCATCAGCAGCGGCCCGGCGACGAAGACGGCCGCGCCCAGCCGGCGGACCGGTCCTGGGCCGCTCGTGGTGTCGCGCACCAGTCGCAGATAGGCGTACCGGTGCAGGGCGACGAGAACGGCCAGCGCGGCCAGGACCGCCGACACGAACAAGATGACCATGACGCCGTAGCCCCCGTTATGACGTCTGGCGCAAAGCGCGTACGCCGCGCAACCCGATGACCCCGACGACCGTCCCAAGGACAAACGACACGACGGCGAGGGTGAGATGCACCCAGAAGTACGCCGTCGGATCGCCCGCGTCGTCGAACGCGAGCCCACTGGCGTCTTCCCAGAGATTCTTAGCGAAAGTGACCCAAATGACCCAACTCCACACCCCGAAGGCGAGCAGGAACCAGGACACGGGGCGGCTGAGCTTCATGCGTTCAGTATCGCCGTCACCCACCGTGGTCCGGCGCCGGGGTGGAGAGGGCGGGGCGGCTTCGCCGGTCGGTGACGCGAATTCCGGTCACAACCCCTGTACTTTCTCGATCGTGCCCGCCTCGAAAAAGACCATTCGGCGATCCTTGTTGACCGCTTCCGCTACCCTGCTGACCCTTTCCCTCACCGCGCCCGCGTTCGCCGCCACCGCCGACGCGAGCCCCTCGGCGAGTCCCACGGCCTCGCCGACGGCCACACCCCCCGCGCACATGTCGAGCCTCGGCGGCGAGCGGCTCGGCCGCCCCGGCAACCAGGTGAGCCTCGGCGGCGGCGCCCCCGTCCTGCCCGCCGACGTCACCGCCCGTTCCTGGATCGTCGCCGACGCGGAGTCCGGGGACGTCCTGGCCGCGCACAACGCGCACTGGCGGCTGCCCCCGGCGAGCACCCTGAAGATGCTGTTCGCCGACACGGTGCTGCCCAAGTTCCCGAGGAGCACCTCGCACAAGGTGACCCCGTCGGACCTGGCGGGCATGGGCGCGGGCTCCAGCGTGGTGGGCATAAGGGAGAACGAGACGTACTCCGTCCACGACCTGTGGCTCGGGGTGTTCCTGCGTTCCGGCAACGACGCCGTGCACGTGCTGTCCGCGATGAACGGCGGCGTCGCGGAGACGGTCAAGGACATGCAGGCGCACGCCGACGACCTCCAGGCCCTGGACACGCACGTGATCAGCCCGGACGGCTACGACGCCGGGGGCCAGGTGTCGTCGGCGTACGACCTGACGCTGTTCGCCCGTTCGGGGCTCCAGAAGAAGGACTTCCGGGAGTACTGCTCGACGGTGCGGGCCTCGTTCCCCGGCGTGACGGCCAGGAACGAGAAGGGGAAGGGGAAGGGGAAGGGGAAGGGCACGACCGGCCGCCCGACCTTCGAGATCCAGAACACCAACCGGCTGCTGGCCGGTGACAGCGACGTGACCCCGTACCAGGGCATCGCGGGCGTGAAGAACGGCAACACCACCAACGCGGGCGCCACCTTCACGGGTGTCGCCGAACGCGGCGGAAAAGTGCTGCTCGTGACGGTCATGAACCCGGAGAAGAAGGAGCACAACGAGGTCTACAAGGAGGCCGCGCAGCTGCTCGACTGGGGATTCCAGGCCGCCGGCAAGGTCGAGCCGGTGGGTGAACTGGTCCCGCCCAAGGGCGTCGACACCACCGCCCAGCCGGGTGCGAACGCGTCGGGCGGCGCGAGCCCCGGCGCGGGTTCGGGCGGCGCGAACGCCTCCACGAAGCCGGTGGCGGCCTCCACCGCCGCGGGAAGGGGCGGTTCGAGCGGCATCGGGATCGCGCTCGGCCTGGCCGGCGGCTTCCTCGTCCTGCTCGCGGCGGGCGTGTTCCTGGTCAACAGGCGCTGGCCGCTGCCGGACCTGATGCGCCGCCGCCGCTGACCGCCCGGGACTTCGGGGCCTTCGCGTACCGCGCGGCCCCGGAGTCCTTCCGGCCCTCGGCGCCCGCCGGTTCCGGCGAACCGGCGGGCTCGTCCGGAGCCGCCGGTTCCTGCGGACGGGCCGCTTCCCGGTCCTGCCCCTCGCTCCGGGTCGCCGTCCAGGCGGCGGCGTACAGGAGCAGCTTCGAGGTGAAGTTGATCCACAGCAGGAGGGCGATCGGCACACCGAAGGCGCCGTACATGCTCTTCGACGCCACCCCGCGCATATAGCCGCTGAGCAGCAGCTTGAGCAGTTCGAACCCGACGGCGCCGATCAGCGCCCCGACGATCAGCCGGCGGCGCGGCGGCTCGACTCCGGGCAGCAGCGTCAGGACGTACAGCAGGACCAGGAAGTCGGCGAGCACGGCCACCGCGAACGCGACGACCTGGAGCAGGGTGGTCCCCCAGCCGTTCTCGTCGAGGCCCACGTGCCGCGCCGACCAGCCCATCGCGGTGGACGCGAGGGTGGAGACGGCGATGGTCAGGAGCACGGCGCCGCCGAGACCGATGAGGATGCCCCCGTCCTTGAGCTTGCGCAGCAGGGGGTTCTCCTCGCCGTCGGGCAGTTCCCAGACCGCGCGCAGACAGTCCCGCATCTGGCCGACCCAGCCGATGCCGGTGATCAGCAGCAGGGCGCCCGCGACGAGCCCGATCGTGCCCGCGTTCTGGACCAGGGCGTGGATGTCGAGCTGGTCGGAGATGCCCGGCACCTGCTCGGCGAGCTTGTCCTGGAGGTCCTTCTGCTGCTGGGGGCTGAGCGTGGCGGCGCCGATCGCGGCGGCCACGGTCAGCAGCGGGAACAGCGCGATGAAGCTGATGAAGGTCATCGCCGCGGCGAGCCGTGTCCATTTCACCCGGTCGAGCCGCTCGTACGACCGCCACGCGTGCGTGGCCATCAGGCGTACGACCAGAGGTCCCACGCCGGGAATCTTTTTCAGCCAGTCCATGATCCGACTCTGCCCTCGCCTCGGAAAACCAGTGAGCGGGTACCCCAGAATCGCAGGACAGTCGCCAGCGCCATGCCGATCCCCGCTCCGGAGACCGTGTCCGCGCGCGGCGAGGTGAAACCGAGCCCGTAGTGACTGACGGCGATGCACAGCAGCTGCACGAGCGCGCCCGCGATGTTCACCGCGAAGAAGATCATGTACGGGCGCGGGCCGCGGGCGGCCGCGTGCCGGTAGGTGCCGAGCGCGTTCCCGGCGTACGCCACCGAGCAGCCCGCGAGGAAGGACAGCGCCTTGGCGGTCAGCGGGTCGAGACCGGCCGGGCCGCGGAGCCAGACGAAGAGACCGAGGTCGGCCGCGTAGGCGAGGGAGCCGACCGCGGCGAACCCGATGAGCTCCCGCAGGAAGGGCCGCCGGACCGCCCCGGGGCCGCCGGGCTCCGCCACCGGTTCCGCGCCGACGGCCGCCGGGGCGGCCGGTGCCCCCGCGTCGGTCACGCGACCGGTGGGGAACCCGGGGCCGGGCCGGTCCTCGGTGACGCTCACCAGTGCGCCACGGCCAGCCCGTACATCGCCAGCCACACCAGCCCGATGAGGGCGAGCGGGCGGTCGCGCAGGACGACGTCCTCCGGCTCGCCCGCCGCGCCCCGGTCGGCGAAGACCGCGTAGCGCAGGACCGCCAGGATGAAGGCGACCATGGACAGCTGGCGCCACGGCAGCAGGCCGGTGCTCGGCGCCCCGCCCTCCTCAAGGGCCCACAGGCAGTAGCCGAGGACGGAGACCCCGGCGGCCAGCTGCCAGACGAAGCGCAGATAGCCGGTCGTGTACTCGGTGAGCAGCGCCCGCGTGGCCCCCGCCTTCCCCGCCATCTGCACGGCCTCGGAGTATCGCTTCGCCGAGACCATGAACAGCGCGCCGAACCCGGTGGTGATCAGGAACCAGCGCGAGAGCGGGATGCCCAGGGCCAGGCCGCCGATCATGGCCCGCATCAGGAACCCGGTCGTGACGACGACGAGGTCAACGACGAGCACGTGCTTGAGGCTGACGCAGTACGCCAGCTGCATGCCGATGTACGCGGTCAGCAGCGCGCAGACGGCCGCCGAGCAGAACCAGGCGGCGGCCGCGGGCCCGAGGACCCCGAGGGCGCCGCCGACGGCGTACGCGGCCGGGACGGGGACCTGGCCCGAGGCGACGGGGCGGTGGCGCTTGACGGGGTGGGCGCGGTCGGCGGCGGCGTCCCGGGCGTCGTTGATCAGGTACACGGCGGCGGCGCAGGCCGTGAACAGGACGAACACGAGGGCGAGCCGGCCGAACGCGTGCGGCGAGAAGAGCCGACCCGCGGCGGCCGGGGCGGCCACGACCAGCACGTTCTTGACCCACTGGCGGGGGCGCGCGGTCCTGACCAGGCCCCGCAGCAGCCCGGTCAGGGTCCTCGGCGGCGGGGCCAGGACCGGGGCGCGCTCCAGGAGCGCCGTGCGCTCAGCCATGGCCGGCTCCGATCCAGCGGGCGCCCAGTCCGGCCGTCGCGGCGCCCAGGGCCACGCCGGCGGCGATGTCCGTGGGGTAGTGGACACCGACGACCAGGCGCGAGAGGCACATCGCGGCGGCGAGCGGCGGCACGGCGTAGGCGCCGAGCATGCCGTAGGCCACCGCGGCCGCGCCGGCGGAGGCCGCGTGCGAGCTGGGGAAGGAGTGCCGTCCGGCGGTGCGCGCCCGGGGCGCCACGTGCGTCGGACGCGGGCGGCGCACGATCCGCTTCACGCCCATGCTCGCGAGGTGCGCGCCCGCGGTGAGCGCCGTGGCGCGAAGCCACGCGTCGCGCCGCGCGCCGTCGGCGGCCGCCCCCGCGAGCCCCGCGGCCAGCCACAGGGCGCCGTGCTCCCCGCTCCAGGACAGGGCGCGCGCGACGGCCGCGACGCGCGGGTCCCCGCCGTAGGCATGGAGCACGGACAGCAGCCGTCGGTCCATGCCGCCGCCCCGGTGGCCGTGGCCGTTCGGGCGTTGATCCCTGTCGCCCCGGTGGCCATGGTCGTCAAGCCGCCGATCCATCTCGTCACGGTCGTCAAGGTCGTCCATGTGATGCCACTCTTCTAGGGAGCGGTCAAAGAATTACGGCAATCTTGGACGACATCCCATTAATCACCCATTTCGGTGAGGAGCCCGGAGCGCTGGGTGGATTGCCCCGTCGCGTTCCCTTCGCGGCGCTACGGTCACGGTCATGCCTGCCGACTCCGTCTCCGTCACGGGTTGGGGCCGCACCGCCCCGACCACCGCCCGTCTGGTCCGTCCGCGCACCTACGGGGAGGCGGCGGCGGCCGTCCGGGAGTGCGGGGCACGGGGAGGGATCGCCCGCGGACTCGGACGGGCGTACGGCGACGCCGCGCAGAACGCCGGCGGGGCGGTGCTCGACATGACGGGCCTCGACCGGATCCACGCCATCGACGCGAGCGGCGGAACGGTCCTGTGCGACGCGGGGGTGTCCCTGCACCGGCTCATGGAGGTCCTCCTCCCCCTGGGCTGGTTCGTGCCGGTGACCCCGGGGACCCGCTACGTCACGATCGGCGGCGCGATCGGCGCGGACATCCACGGCAAGAACCACCATGTGTCGGGCTCCTTCTCCCGTCATGTCCTGTCCTTCGAGCTGCTGACGGCGGACGGCGAGATCAGGACGGTCGGGCGCGGCACCCCCCTGTTCGACGCCACGGCCGGCGGCATGGGCCTGACCGGTGTGATCCTGACGGCCACCGTCCGCCTCCAGCCGGTGGAGAGCGGCCTGATGTCCGTCGACACCGAACGCGCGGTGGACCTGGACGACCTGATGGCGCGTCTCACCGCCACCGACCACCGCTACCGCTACTCGGTGGCCTGGATCGACCTCCTCGCGCGCGGGGCGGGCACGGGCCGCGCGGTGCTGACCCGCGGCGATCACGCGCCGCTGGACGCGCTGGACGCGCGGGCGCGCCGGCACCCGCTGGCGTTCCGCCCGTCGCGTCTGCCGGCCGCCCCCGCCTTCCTGCCCGAGGGGCTCCTCGGACGCACGACGGTGGGCCTGTTCAACGAGCTCTGGTACCGCAAGGCGCCGCGCGCCCGGCGCGGCGAACTCCAGCCGATCCCGGCCTTCTTCCATCCCCTCGACGGGGTGCCGCACTGGAACCGCGTCTACGGGCGCGGCGGCTTCGTCCAGTACCAGTTCGTCGTCGGGCACGGCCGGGAGGAGACCCTGCGCCGGATCGTGCGGCGCATCTCCGGGCGTCGCTGCCCCTCCTTCCTCGCCGTCCTGAAGCGCTTCGGCGACGGCGACCCGGGCTGGCTGTCCTTCCCCGTGCCCGGCTGGACCCTGGCCCTGGACATCCCGGCTGGCCTGCCGGGCCTCGGCGGCTTCCTCGACGAGCTGGACGAGGAGGTGGCGGACGCCGGAGGGCGCGTGTACCTCGCCAAGGACGCGCGGCTGCGGCCCGAACTGCTGGCCTCGATGTATCCGCGGCTCGGCGTGTTCCGGGCGCTGCGCCAGGAGCTGGACCCGCGGGGAGTGTTCACCTCGGACCTGTCCCGCCGGCTCGGCCTCTAGGGCGTGCCCGCCAGGTCCCGCCCGCAGGGCGACGCACCGGTGCCCCCGCGCCGTTCCCCCACCCGCACAGCGGCCCCATCCCCGGCCGTCCGTCCGGTTCCCCCGTCTCTAGGAGCTCGCTGTCATGAAGGACGCCTTCGGTATCCCCCAGTCCCTGCTGGTCCTCGGCGGCACGTCCGAGATCGCGCTGGCCACCGCACGCCGGATGATCACCCGGCGCACCCGCACGGTGTGGCTCGCCGGACGGCCGGCGCCCGCCCTGGAGGAGGCGGCCGAGCGGCTGCGCGGGCTCGGCGCGGACGTCCGCACCCTCGCCTTCGACGCTCTCGATCCCGAGTCCCACGAGGCCGTGCTCGGCAAGGTGTTCGCCGAGGGGGACATCGACATGGTGCTGATGGCCTTCGGGGTCCTCGGCGACCAGGCCCTGGACGAGAAGGAACCGGTCGCGGCGGTCCGGGTCGCGCAGACCAACTACACGGGCGCGGTGTCCTCGGGCCTGGTGTGCGCGCGGGCGCTCCAGACGCAGGGGCACGGCTCCCTGGTGGTGCTGTCCTCGGTCGCGGGCGAACGTGCCCGTCGCTCGAACTTCATCTACGGCTCCAGCAAGGCGGGCCTCGACGCCTTCGCGCAGGGCCTGGGCGACGCCCTGCACGGCACCGGCGCCCACGTCATGGTCGTACGCCCCGGGTTCGTCCGTACGCGGATGACGGCCCATCTGCCGGAGGTGCCGCTGTCGACGACTCCGGAGGCGGTGGCCGCGGCGATCGAGCTGGGGCTCAGGCGCCGCTCCGAGACGGTGTGGGTGCCGGGCGCGCTCAGGGTGGTCATGTCGGCGCTGCGGCACACGCCCCGGGCGGTGTTCAGGCGGCTGCCGGTCTGAGGTCCCGCGGACCGGGCGGAGCCACGGAGAGACCGGACAGGGGGCCGGACGGACCGGTCAGAGGGCCGGAAGGGTGGTGTCCCGCTCGGGCGAGGAGGCCTGCGGGGGCACCACCGCGCCGCCGAAGGCGAACTCGCGGAGCTTGCGCCACACACCGTCGGCACCCTGTTCGTAGAGGGCGAATCCGGTGCAGGGCCACCCGGCCTCGAACGTGGACAGCGCCTCGAAGGCGTGGTCCATGGCCTCTTCGCCGATGCCGTGGGCCACGGTGACGTGCGGGTGGTACGGGAACAGGAGCTCACGGGCGACGGGGCCCGAGGCGTCCCGGACCCGCTGCTGGAGCCGGGTGCAGGCCTCGGCGCCCTCGGCGACACGTACGTAGACGACCGGCGACAGCGGGCGGAAGGTGCCCGTGCCGGACAGCCGCATCGGGAACGGACGCCCGGCGGCGGCGACCTGGACCAGGTGCGCCTCGACCGCGGGCAGCTCCGACTGCTCGACCTCGGTCGGCGGCAGCAGGGTGACATGCGTGGGAATGCAGCAGGCCGCGGGGTCGCCGAAGCCCGCGCGCCGCTCCTGGAGCAGGCTGCCGTGAGGCTCCGGGACCGCGATCGACACGCCGATCGTTACGGTCCCCACGTCGTCTCCTGTCGTCGTCGGTGCTCGGGCTGTCCGGTTGGTGCTGCGCGGCGGAGGCGATTCCTCGGCTCCCCGGCTTTCGACTGTACGGCGGTATGACCCGCAATCGGCCGTCGCGGGAGTGTCGCGCTCGTCTCGTACTGAGTGCCGAAGGTGCTGTGGTAGGGAGCCGTGCCGCCGCCGTCCGGCCGGGGCACGGCCACTCCCGCGGTGGCGGCCTCGGCCGTCAGTGCTTGGCGGGCAGGAAACCGACCCGGTCGTACGCCTGGGAGAGCGTCTCCGCGGCGACGGCCCGCGCCTTCTCGGCACCCTTGGCCAGGATCGAGTCCAGCGTCTCGGGGTCGTCCAGATACTGCTGGGTGCGCTCCCGGAACGGCGTCACGAAGTCGACCATGACCTCGGCGAGGTCCGTCTTCAGCGCGCCGTACATCTTGCCCTCGTACTCCTGCTCCAGCTCGGCGATCGAGGTGCCGGTGAGGGTGGAGTAGATGGTCAGGAGGTTGCTGACACCCGGCTTGGCGCTCGCGTCGTACCTGATGACGGTGTCCGTGTCGGTGACCGCGCTCTTGACCTTCTTGGCCGTCACCTTCGGGTCGTCGAGCAGATTGATGAGGCCCTTCGGCGTCGACGCCGACTTGCTCATCTTGATCGACGGGTCCTGGAGATCGAAGATCTTCGCCGTCTCCTTGAGGATGTACGGCTTGGGAATCCGGAACGTCTCGCCGAAGCGGCCGTTGAAGCGCTCCGCGAGGTCGCGGGTCAGCTCGATGTGCTGGCGCTGGTCCTCACCGACCGGGACCTCGTGGGCCTGGTACAGCAGGATGTCCGCCACCTGGAGGACCGGGTACGTGAACAGGCCCACGCTCGCGCGGTCGGCGCCCTGCTTGGCGGACTTGTCCTTGAACTGGGTCATGCGGGAGGCCTCGCCGAAGCCGGTGAGGCAGTTCATGACCCAGGCCAGCTGCGCGTGCTCGGGGACGTGGCTCTGGACGAAGAGCGTGCAGCGCTCGGGGTCGAGGCCCGCGGCGAGCAGCTGCGCCGCCGCCAGCCGGGTGTTGGCCCGCAGATCCGCGGGGTCCTGCGGGATCGTGATCGCGTGCAGATCGACGACCATGTAGAACGCGTCGTGGGACTCCTGGAGCGCCACCCACTGACGGACGGCGCCGAGGTAGTTGCCGAGGTGGAACGAGCCCGCCGTGGGCTGGATTCCGGAGAGCACGCGAGGACTGTCAGAGGCCATGTTCACCATTCTCTCAGGTGCCGGGGCCCGCTCCGGAACTGGCCGGAAAGAGATGCACCTCGGGCGGGTCCGCGCCGTGGCTCCCGGAACCGCGCCCACCCGACCTCCACACCACCGGCACAGAAGGTGACCGATTCGCTCACCTGAGCAGCTTTCGGCCACTCGCTGTCATGGAAGTGCAACGGTGAGATGACGTTCCTGCTGGAGGGGGTGTTGTTCGAGGTCACCGGCGTTTAAGAATGCCGGACCGCCTGGTAACCGGATTCGGCAGGGCGGAGCGCTGCTCGGACGTCGCCGTCGAGGGGAACCCCCGGCGGGTCCTTCGGCGCACCCAGGATGTGGCACAACGGTGTGCGGGCCGACTCTTCGTCGGCCGGTTGGGGGTTCCATGCGCGGGCTTCGTGAAGTGGTCACGGTGGTGGGGGCGTTGGGGGCGACCGCCGCCGCGGTGATGTCGGTGGCGCCGTCCGCCGTGGCCGGCCCGGCGGCGAGCGGGCCGGTGGTCGCACCGGCGGTCCGCGAGAGCGTCGCGCAGCGCTCCTCGGGCGACAGCCCGGACGTCGCCCTGACGATCGCGGGGGACACGGGACGCACGACCACCCTGCACAACGCGGACCCGGACTTCGGGCGGCTGTGGCGGCTGCTGTCTCCCCGGTACACGGGAACGCAGAAGGCGCCCGACGGGTGGAGGGACGGTCACCTCCCCGAGCTTCAGGCCACGGTGATCTGGGGGGTCACGGGTCCCGGGGACGGGACGCGGACCGCCCATGTGACCCCCGGCGGCGATGTCATCCTCAGCCGCCAGGACCAGGTGTATCTCGACTCGGACGGTACGCCGTGGGTGCGGTCGAACCTGTCGCCCGACTCGATGAACCACGACATCCGCTGGCACGTGGCGCCGCGCTCGGTGTTCGACGAGCTGATGAAGGACGGACGGCTCTTCGGCTCAGGGTCGGTCGCGTCCGCCCCCACGGTGCAGCTGGACCCGGCGTTCTGGGCGGTGCCCGGACTCGCGGCGGGCGTGGCGCTCGGCGGCGGCGCCGCGTGGTTCATCAGCCAGGCGGCGGTCCGGGCCCGGCGGGAGAACGCCGTGCCGCTGCTGGGGCCGCACCAGGAGCTGGTCGAAGTCCCGTGACCGGCCGGCCCGAGCCGAGCGGCGTCGGGTCGGACGGCCTGTGCCCGGCGCCGGATGGGGTCCGGCGCCGGTGACGTGCGTCAGCCGAGGTCGATCTCCGGGTAGAGCGGGAAGCCGGTGAGCAGGTCGCTCGCGCGGTGGGCGATCTCGTCGGAGACCTTCGCGTCCAGGACGTGCTGCGCCTTGGACGGGGCGCCCTTGGCGGTGGTCCCGGCCTCCGCCGCGGTCAGGACCCGGTCGATCAGGCCGGCGATCTCGTCCATCTCGGTCGCGCCGAGACCGCGGGTGGTCAGCGCGGGCGTGCCGATACGGATGCCGGAGGTGTACCAGGCGCCGTTCGGGTCGGCCGGGATGGCGTTGCGGTTGGTGACGATGCCCGAGTCGAGCAGCGCGGACTCGGCCTGGCGGCCCGTCAGGCCGTAGGAGGAGGCGACGTCGATGAGGTTCAGGTGGTTGTCCGTGCCGCCGGTGACCAGGGTGGCCCCGCGTCGCATCAGGCCCTCGGCCAGGGCACGGGAGTTGTCGACGACGGCCTGCGCGTAGTCGCGGAACTCGGGGCGGCGGGCCTCGGCGAGCGCGACGGCCTTGGCGGCCATGACGTGGGGCAGCGGGCCGCCGAGGACCATCGGGCAGCCGCGGTCGACCTGCTCGGCGAGGGTCTCGTCGCACAGGACCATGCCGCCGCGCGGGCCGCGAAGCGACTTGTGCGTGGTGGTCGTGACGATCTGGGCGTGCGGGACCGGGTCGAAGTCGCCGGTGAGGACCTTGCCCGCGACCAGACCGGCGAAGTGCGCCATGTCGACCATGAGGGTCGCGCCGACCTCGTCGGCGATCTCCCGCATGATCCGGAAGTTCACCAGACGGGGGTACGCGGAGTAGCCGGCGACGACGATCAGCGGCTTGAACTCACGGGCGGAGACGCGCAGGGCCTCGTAGTCGATGAGACCGGTGGCGGGGTCGGTGCCGTAGGAGCGCTGGTCGAACATCTTTCCTGAGATGTTCGGGCGGAAGCCGTGGGTGAGGTGGCCGCCGGCGTCCAGGGACATGCCGAGCATGCGCTGGTTGCCGAAGGCGCGCCGCAGTTCGGCCCAGTCGGCCTCGGAGAGGTCGTTGACGTTGCGGACGCCCGCCTCGGCGAGGGCCGGGGCCTCCACGCGGGCGGCGAGGACGGCCCAGAAGGCGACGAGGTTGGCGTCGATGCCGGAGTGCGGCTGGGCGTACGCGTGCTCGGCGCCGAACAGTTCGCGGGCGTGCTCGGCGGCGAGTGCCTCGACGGTGTCGACGTTGCGACAGCCCGCGTAGAAGCGGCGGCCGACGGTGCCCTCGGCGTACTTGTCGCTGAACCAGTTGCCCATGGCCAGCAGCGTGGCCGGGGAGGCGTAGTTCTCGGAGGCGATCAGCTTCAGCATGTCGCGCTGGTCGGCGATCTCCTGGCCGATGGCGTCGGCGACGCGGGGCTCCACGGCCCTGATCACGTCGAGGGCGCTGCGGAAGGCGGTGGACTCGGTGGAAAGGGGCTTTGGCATGACGGCCTCCGGACGTTGCGTTCAGCGTTCACGGGTCGGCCCAGGCGCACGGCACTCGGTTGCCACGGCTCCTCGCCCGGTCGGTCCGGGCCCCTCGGGGCGGCCTGTCACTCCGTCCAGCGGTCCGGGATCGCCCCGGGAAAACCACAGCGCGGGTGCCGCTCCCCGATGGTCGGTCCCATCCCAGCGCGCCAGTCACGGCCCCGCCGGGAAGCCTACCGGGCGCGCCGGATCACCGGGGTCCCCGGTCCACCATGCGAGCGACGATAGGAAAGGAGCCACAAGCCCGCCCTCGCACGAACGGAGACCCCGTGACCACCATGGATGCCAGGGAGACGACGGAGGCGTTCATCGCCTCGGCCGAGGCGCACAGCGCGCACAACTACCACCCGCTGCCGGTCGTCGTGGCGACGGCGGAAGGTGCCTGGATGACGGATGTCGAGGGGCGCCGCTTCCTCGACCTGCTGGCCGGGTACTCGGCGCTGAACTTCGGCCACGGCAACCGGCGGCTGATCGAGGCGGCCAAGGCGCAGCTGGACCGGGTGACACTGACCTCGCGGGCGTTCCACCACGACCGGTTCGCGGACTTCTGCCGCGAGCTGGCCGCGCTGTGCGGCATGGACATGGTGCTGCCGATGAACACCGGGGCGGAGGCGGTGGAGACGGCCGTGAAGACGGCCCGCAAGTGGGGGTACCGGGTCAAGGGCGTCCCCGCCGAGATGGCGAAGATCGTGGTCGCGGGCAACAACTTCCACGGGCGTACGACGACGGTCATCAGCTTCTCGACGGACCCCGAGGCCCGCGCCGACTTCGGCCCGTACACACCGGGGTTCGAGATCGTGCCGTACGGGGACCTGACGGCCCTGCGGTCGGCGGTCACCGAGAACACGGTGGCGGTGCTGCTGGAGCCGATCCAGGGGGAGGCCGGGGTGCTGGTGCCGCCGGCCGGATATCTGCCGGCCGTGCGGGAGCTGACGCGGGAGCGGAACGTGCTGTTCGTCGCGGACGAGATCCAGTCGGGCCTCGGGCGCACCGGCCGCACGTTCGCGTGCGAGCACGAGGGCGTGGTGCCGGACATGTACGTCCTCGGGAAGGCGCTCGGCGGCGGGGTGGTGCCGGTGTCCGCGGTGGTGTCGAGCGCGGAGGTGCTGGGGGTGTTCAGGCCCGGGGAGCACGGGTCGACCTTCGGCGGGAATCCGCTGGCCTGCGCGGTGGCCCTGGAGGTGATCGCGATGCTGCGGTCGGGCGAGTACCAGGAGCGGGCGGCCCGGCTCGGCGAGCGGCTGCACCGTGAACTGGGCCTGCTCAAGGACTCCGGTCAGGTCACGGCGGTGCGCGGACGCGGTCTGTGGGCGGGCGTCGACATCGCCCCCGCCCACGGCACGGGCCGGGAGGTCTCGGAGAAGCTGATGGAGCGGGGTGTCCTGGTCAAGGACACCCACGGCGTCACCGTCCGGATCGCCCCGCCGCTGGTCATCTCCGAGGAGGACCTGGACTGGGGCCTGGCCCAACTGCGGGCCGTACTGGGGGCGTAGGACTGTCCGGAGGCTCGGGTGGAACAGCCGGCCGCCCTCGTCCGCATCGAGGCGAGCGCGGCCGAGCCCGGCGACGGGGGCGTGGGTGCGGGCGAGCCCGGCGACGGGGGCGCGGGCGCTGGTGAGCCCGGCGACGGAGACGTGGGCATGGTCGAGCCCGGCGACGCGGGCGTGGGCGTGTGTGCCGAGGCGGCGCGCTCGTCCGCGCCGACACCGGCGGACTCCGGGCGGCACACCGTCCCCTAGAGTCACTTCGTGCTCTTTGGAATGGTGTGTGCCCTCGGTGCGTCGGTCTGTTTCGGTACGGCGACGGTTCTACAGGCGATGGCCGCACGGGCCGCGGGCGAGGGCGGGACGGGCAGCGGCCCCGGCGGCGCGGCGACACTGCTGCTGCGCGCGCTGCGGCAGTGGCGCTATCTGGCGGGACTGGCCCTCGACGGCGTCGGGTTCGTGCTCCAGATCCTCGCTCTGCGGTCCCTTCCGATCTACGCGGTCGGCGCGGCCCTCGCGGCGAGCCTGGCCGTCACCGCGGTGGTCGCGGCGCGGCTGCTCCATGTGCGGCTGAGCCGGGTCGAGTGGGGCGCCGTGGCGGTGGTGTGCGGCGGACTCGCGATGCTCGGGCTGGCGTCCGGCGCGGAGGGTGACCGTACGGGCTCCCTGGCGCTGAAGTACGCGATGCTCGGGACGTCCGTGGCCGTCCTGGTGCTGGCCCTCGTCGGCGGACGGCTGCCCGACCGGGGGCGGGCGCTCGCGCTGGGCCTCGGGTCGGGCTTCGGGTTCGGGGTGGTCGAGGTGGCGGTCCGGCTGATCGCCGACCTCGATCCGGGGACGCTGCTGGCCAATCCGGCGACGTACGCCCTGCTGATCGGTGGCGGCGCCGCGTTCCTGCTGCTCACCACGGCCCTGGAACGGGGTTCGGTGACGACGGCCACCGCGGGTCTCGTCATCGGGGAGACGATCGGGCCCGCGCTGGTCGGGGTGGTGTGGCTGGGCGACCGCACCCGCGAGGGGCTGACCTGGCTGGCCGTGCTCGGTTTCGCGGTGGCGGTGGCGGGGGCGCTGGCGCTGGCGCGGTTCGGTGAGGCGCCGGCCAAGGAGCCCTCCGCGCCGGTGCCTTCCTGAGCCGTCAGGGAAGCGCCCGGCACAGCGCGTCCAGGGCGCCCGCCCAGGCGTGGTCGGGCGGCGTGCCGTAGCCGACGACCAGGGCGTCCTGGTGCGGGGTGAGCGCGTCCGGGTGGCGGTGGTGGGAGAGGCCGTGCACGGCCAGGCCCTGGAAGGCGGCGGCCTGCACGACCGGCCCCTCGGTGCCGGGCGGGAGCCGGAGCACGGCGTGCAGCCCGGCCGCGATGCCGGTGGCGCGCACCTCGGGGGCGCGGGTGGCGAGGGCGGCGACGAGGGCGTCCCTGCGGCGCCGGTAGCGCAGCCGGGCGGAGCGGACGTGCCGGTCGTAGGCGCCCGAGGTGATGAACTCCGCCAGGGTCAGCTGGTCGAGTACCCCGGTGGACCAGCCGCCCTCCCTCTTCAGGGAGACGACCTCGTCCACGAGCGATGGCGGCAGGACCAGCCAGCCGAGGCGCAGCGCGGGCGCCAACGACTTGCTGGCGGTGCCCAGATGGACCACGTGGTCGGGGTCCAGGCCTTGCAGCGCGCCGACGGGCTGCCGGTCGTAGCGGAACTCGCCGTCGTAGTCGTCGTCCAGGACGAGCCCGCCGGTGCGGCGGGCCCAGGCGACGACGGCGGCCCGGCGGTCCGGGTGCAGGGGCACGCCCATGGGGAACTGGTGGGCGGGGGTGAGGAGTACGGCCCGCACCCCGGCCATGTCCCTTGTGTCGGTGCCTAGTTCGTCGAACGGCAGGGGGGTCGTGCGCAGGCCCGACCGGTGCAGGAGGTTCCAGTGCGTGTCCAGCCCGTACGACTCCACGGCGACCGAGCGGAGCCCTCGCCTGCGCAGGATCACGCCGAGCAGGGTGAGTCCGTCCGAGAAGCCGGAACAGATCACGATGCGCTCGGGGTCCGCGCGGACGCCCCGGGCACGGGAGAGATAGCCCGCGAGGGCGGTGCGCAGTTCGGGCCGTCCGCGGGGATCGCCGTAGCCGAGGGCCTCGTGCGGGGCGCGGGCCAGGGCGCGGCGGGCCGCCTTGAGCCAGGCGGCGCGCGGGAAGGACGCGAGGTCGGGCCGGCCGGGGACGAGGTCGTAGGCGGGACCGGCCGGTTCACGGCGGCGGGGCGGGGCCTGCGGCGCCGGTCGTACGACGCTCCGCTCCGCCACGCGCGTGCCCGAGCCCTGGCGGGCGGTGAGCCAGCCCTCGGCGACGAGGTCGGCGTAGGACTCGGCGACCGTGTTGCGGGCGATGCCGAGGTCGGCGGCGAGCGAGCGGGAGGACGGCAACCGGGTCCCGGGGGCCAGCCGGCCGCCCCGGACGGCCTCGCGCAGCGCCTCCGTCAGCCCCTTGCGGATGCCGGACCCGGTCGGCTCGACATGGAGGTCGACACCCAGAGTGGCCCATGTTTTCCCCATGGGAATGGACCATACTCCCGGGCTACTCCCCTCGTAGGGTCGATGGCATGACGACGCAGGACACGACCACACAGCACACCCCGACGACCCGGGACGCTCCCGCCGCGGGCGCGCCGTACGTGCCCGAGCACGCCCCCCGGCTGGCCTGGGCCGAGCTCGCCCCCGACGTCTACAAGGCGATGGTCAGGCTCGACGCGGCGGCCCGGCGCGGGGTGGACCCCACGCTCCTGGAACTGGTGAAGATCCGCGCCTCGCAGCTCAACCACTGCGCGTTCTGCCTGGACATGCACACCAAGGACGCGCTCGCGGCGGGCGAGAGCGTGGAGCGGATCATCCAGCTCGGCGCGTGGGAGGAGTCGCGGCACTTCTACACGGAGAAGGAGCTCGCGGCGATCGAGCTGACCGAGGCCGTCACCGTGATCACTGAAGGCTTCGTTCCGGACGAGGTGTACGAGCGCGCGGCCCGGCACTTCGAGGCGGCCGACCTGGCCCAGCTGATCGCCTCGATCACGGTGATCAACGCCTGGAACCGGTTCGCCGTGACGTGCCGCATGGTGCCGGGCCACTACCGGCCGGGCGGGCACAAGTGACGGCGCCGGGCGTGGGCGGGGAGCACGCGGCGGCGAGCGGCGCGGAGCGGTTCCGGGCGCTGCACCACGGGCGGATGCCGGGCGATCCGCTGGTGCTGCCGGGGCCCTGGGACGCCGCGAGCGCCCGGGTGTTCGCGGACGCGGGCTTCCCGGCGCTCGCCACGCCGAGCGCCGGGGTGGCCGCCTCGCTCGGGTACGAGGACGGGCGGACGCCCGCCGGTGAGATGTTCGCCGCGGTCGCGCGGATCGCCCGGGCGGTCGAGGTGCCGGTGTCGGCGGACGTCGAGGGCGGCTACGGGTTGGCGCCCCGGGAACTGGTGGAGCGGTTGCTGGAGGCGGGCGCCGTGGGCTGCAACCTGGAGGACTCCGAGGGCGGAGTCCTCCAGGACGCGGACCGGCACGCCGACTGGCTGGCCGAGGTGCGGAGCGAGGCGGCGGACCGGCTGTTCCTGAACGCCCGGGTCGACGTCTTCGCGTACGGCGACGGCGATCCCGGGCAGGCCGTCCGGCGGGCCGCGCTGTACGTCGCGGCGGGTGCCGACTGCGTGTACCCGATCGGGGCCCCGCCCGAGGCGCTTCCGCTGCTGCGGTCCGGCATCCGGGGGCCCTTGAACGCGTTCGCCGGGATCGACGGGGTGTCCCCGGCCGAACTGGGTGAACTGGGCGCCACCCGCGTCACGTTCGGCCCGGGCCTACAGCGCCGGGCGGCCGAGGCACTGGCGGACGTCGCGGCGAAGCTCAGATCCTAGGCCGGGTCCGGAGCGGTGTTCGGGTCACGACGGCAGCCACGCCTTCCAGGTCGACCGGTGGCGCTCCACCCACTTCCTCGCCGCCTCCTGGGGGGTCAGCTTGTCGTTGGCGATCATCAGGGAGACCTCGTTCTGGTCCCCGGTGGTCCACCTGAACTTCTTGAGGAACGCGGCCGCCTTGCCGCCGGTCCTCGCGAAGTCGGCGTTGAGGTACTTCTTGAGCGGGGTTTGCGGGTAGGCGCAGGCGACCTTCGCGGCGTCGGCGTCACAGCCCTCCTTGTAGGCGGGCAGCCTCACCTCGGTCATGGGGACCTTCTCGAACAGCCACTGCGGGGAGTACCAGTACGTGAGGAAGGGCTTCTTCTCCTTCGCGAACTGCTTCATCTGCGTGATCTGCGCGGCTTCCGAACCGGCGAACACGACCTGGTAGTTCAGCTTCAGGTTGTTCACCAGCGCCTTGTCGTTGGTGACGTACGACGGGGAGCCGTCGAGGAGCTGTCCCTTGCCGCCGCTCTCCGGGGTGCGGAGCCGGTCGGCGTACTTGTTCAGGTTCTTCCAGTTCGTCACGTCGGGATGCTGTCGCGCGAAGTACGTGGGGACGTACCAGCCGATGTGGCCGGTCACGCCCAGGTCCCCGCCGGGCGCGATCGTCTTCTTGTCCTCGACGTACCGCTTCTCCTGGTCGGGGTGGCCCCAGTCCTCCAGGATGGCGTCGACACGGCCCTGGCTGAGGGCGTCCCAGGCGGGCACCTCGTCGACCTGCACGGTGTCGACGCGATAGCCCATCTCGTGGGCGAGGAGGTACTGCGCCACCGCCACGTTGGACTGCGCGCCGACCCACGACTGCACGGACAGGGTCACCGTCCTGGCGCCCCGGGCGTTCGCGAAGGGCGAGGCCTGCTTGGTCATGTCGGCGGCGCCGCAGCCGGTGAGCAGCAGCAGGGCCGAGGCTCCGGCCACCGCGGATGTCGTACGAAGTCGCATGTCAGGCTCCCTTCTTCGCGCGGCGCCCGGTCGGCTGGGTCACCCGGTCGAGCATCAGTCCGAGGCAGACGATCGCGGCGCCCGCGACCAGCCCGGTCGCCAGGTCGCCCTGGGCCAGGCCGAACACGACGTCGTAACCGAGCGCGCCACCGCCGACCAGGCCGCCGATGATGACCACGGCGAGGACCAGGACGACACCCTGGTTGACGGCCAGCAGCAGTGCGGGCCGCGCCAACGGGAGCTGGACCTGGCGCAGTTGCTGCCCGGGGGTCGCGCCGAGGGAGCGGGCCGACTCCAGTGCGGCGGGGTCGACGGCCCGCAGCCCCTGGGTGGTGATGCGGACGACGGCGGGCAGCGCGTAGACCACGGCCGCGGCGACGGCGGGGGCGCGGCCGACACCGAACAGCGCGACCACGGGGATGAGATAGACGAACTGCGGCATGGTCTGGAAGACGTCGAGCACGGGCCGGAGCAGACGCTCGAAGCGTTCGCTGCGCGCGGCGGCGATCCCGGTGGCGAAGCCGAGCACCAGGGTCACGGCGACCGCCGCGAGCACCTGGGAGAGCGTGTCCAGGGACGGCTTCCACGCGCCCAGGACACCGATCGCGGCCATGGCGAGGACGGCGGTGAGGGCGGTGCGCCAGGTGCCGATCAGCCAGGCCAGGGCGGCGACGGCCAGCAGGACGGCCCACCAGGGCAGCCACTGGAGTCCGTCCCGGAGCGGGTCGAGGACCCAGGTGGTGAAGTGGCCCGCCCAGTCGGCGGTGCCGCCGATGTACGGGACGCCCGAGTACAGATGCCCGGTCATCCAGTCGACGGCGCTGTTCACCGGCTCGGCGATGTTCACCACCCAGGCGTCGGGCCAGTCAGTGCCGCCCGTGAGCCGGCCGGTGAGGGCGAGGGCCACGACGGCGACGGCGGCGAGCGCCGAGTACAGCCGGGGCGGGTTCCCGCGGGCCGCTCCGATCCGTTCCCCGGCGGCGGCCGTGACCCGGTCGAGGACGACGGCGAGGAGCACGATCGGGATGCCGGCGGAGAGGGCGGCGCCCACGTCCACGGAGGCGAGGGCCTGGTAGACACGGTCGCCGAGGCCGCCGGCGCCGATCACGGAGGCGATGACGGCCATGGACAGCGCCATCATGATCGTCTGGTTGAGGCCGAGGAGGAGTTCCTTGCGGGCCAGCGGGAGGCGGGCGGTGAACAGGCGCTGGCGGGCGGTGGCACCGAGGGAGGCGACGGCCTCCATCACCCCCTCGTCGGCGTCGCGCAGGCCGAGCGCGGTGAGACGGGCCATGGGCGGGGCGGCGTAGACGACGGTGGCGAGCACGGCCGCGGGGACGCCGATGCCGAAGACCAGCACGACGGGCAGCAGATACGCGAACGCCGGAAGCACCTGCATGGTGTCGAGGACGGGGCGCAGCGCGCGGTGGGTGCGCTCGGAGAGCCCGGCGGCGAGGCCGAGTAGCAGGCCCAGCACGACGGAGGCGAGCACGGCGACCGTCATGACCGCGAGGGTCTGCATGGTGGGCACCCACATGCCGAGCAGTCCGCAGACGAGGAACGCGGCCCCCGCGCCGAGGGCCTGGCGCACTCCGGCGGCCCGCCAGGCCACCAGCGCGGCCAGGCCGGTGACTCCGGCCCAGCCGGCCGCGAGGAGCAGCAGATAGACGGCGCGGACGGACAGGACGACGGCGTTGCTGACGTAGCCGAAGAAGTACAGGAACAGCGGGTGGCTGTCGCGGTTGTCGATGATCCAGTCGCCGGCCCGGCCGAGCGGTCCGGTCAGGTCGACGGTCAGGGCGTGCGGCCAGCTGCCGCCGGACCAGCGGGCCTCGGCGAGCGGTACGAGCACCGCGGCGACGACGGCGAGCAGCGCGAGCTTGCCGACGGCCGGGTGCCGCAGTCGGCCGGGCAGGACCGTACGGGGAGCGGATGCGGTGACAGCTGCCATCACGCCGCCTCCCCGATCGCGTCCGGGCCCGCGACGACCTGGAGCAGCCGCTCCTGGTCGACGACACCGAGGCAGCGGCCTTCGTGGACGACGCAGGCGGCGCGGCCGGTGCGGGCGACGGCCTTGATCGCGTCGGCGACCACGGTGTCGGGGGCGAGGGCGCCGGGGTGCTCCGGGCCGCCGCAGTCCCCGGGCCGCATGGCCGTGCGGACCGTCATGACCTGCTCGCGGGGCACGTCCCGGACGAACTCGCGGACGTAGGCGTCGGCCGGGGAGCCGACGATCTCCTCCGGGGTGCCGAGCTGGACGATCCGGCCGTCGCGCATCAGGGCGATGCGGTCGCCGAGACGCAGGGCCTCGGTCAGGTCGTGGGTGATGAAGACCATCGTGCGACCCTCCTCGCGGTGCAGCCGCACGACCTCCTCCTGCATGTCGCGCCGGATCATCGGGTCGAGCGCGCTGAACGGCTCGTCGAAGAGCAGGACCTCGGGGTCGACGGCGAGCGCGCGGGCCAGTCCGACGCGCTGCTGCTGACCGCCGGAGAGTTCCGCGGGCCTGCGCTGTTCCAGGCCCTCAAGGCCGACCTTGGCCACGACCTCGGCGGCCCGCTTCCGGCGTTCCTCGCGCGGGACGCCCTGGATCTCCAGGCCGTAGGCCACGTTGTCGAGGACCGTGCGGTGCGGCAGCAGGCCGAAGTGCTGGAAGACCATGGCGGCACGGTGGCGGCGCAGTTCACGCAGCCGTCCCTTGTCCATCGCGAGGACGTCCTCGCCGTCGATCGCGAGGCTGCCCGAGGTGGGTTCGATCAGCCGGGTGAGGCAGCGTACGAGGGTGGACTTGCCGGAACCGGACAGGCCCATGACGACGAAGACCTCGCCCTTGCGTACATCGAAGCCGACGTCACGGACGGCGGCGGTGCAGCCGGTGGCCTCGCGCAGCGCGGCGGCGTCCAGGGAGGCGAGTTCGGGATCGCCGGGGACGCGGTCGGCCTTCGGACCGAACACCTTCCACAGACCGCGTACGGAGAAGACGGTGCCGGGGGCGGTGCTCTCGGCGGTCGTGGGCACGGCGTTCCCGGCGCTCCGGGTGTTCTCGGTGCTCCGGATGTTCTCGGTGTTCTCGGTAGGTGTGTTCATCGGGCGTCACCGCCGATCAGGTCGGCCGCCTTCTCGCCGACCATGAGCACCCCGATCATCGGGTTCACCGCGGGCATGGCCGGGAACACGGAGGCGTCGGCGATCCTGATGCCGTCGAGACCGTGGACCCTCAACTCGGGGTCCACCACGGCGAGTTCGTCCATGACCTCACCCATCCGGCAGGTTCCCGCCGGGTGGTACACGGTGTGCGCGACCTGGCGTGCGTACGCGCTGAGTTCCTCGTCGCCGGTGACGTCGGGCCCCGGGCAGACCTCCCGCTTGAGCCAGCCGGCGAGCGGTTCGGCCGCGGCGATCTCACGGGCGATCCTGATGCCGTCGACGAGGGTACGGCCGTCGTAGTCGTCCTCGTCCGTGAAGTACCGGAAGTCGAGGGCGGGTTTGACGGTCGGGTCGGCGCTGGTGAGGTAGAGGCGGCCGCGGCTGCGCGGTTTGGGGATGTTGGGGGTCATCGAGACGCCGTGCGCGGGCCGTTCGTAGCCGATGCGCTCCGGATTGTCCGTGAAGGGGATCTGGTAGAAGTGGAACATCAGGTCGGGGCCCGCCTGTCCGGGGTCTCGGCGCACGAAGAGTCCCGCGTCGGAGTCCATCGCGGAGTTCTCCGGGATCGGTCCGTGCGTCTCCCAGACGATCACCGACTCGGGGTGGTCGAGCAGGTTCTCGCCGACGCCCGGCAGATCGTGCACGACGGGGATGTCCAGCTCCTCCAGGTCACCGGCGGGTCCGATGCCGGAGTGCAGCAGCAGGCGGGGCGAGTCGACGGCGCCCGCGCACAGCAGGACCTCGCGGCGCGCGTGGACGAGCACCTCCTCGTCGTCCTTCGTGCGGACGTGCACGCCGGTGACCCGCTTCGCGTCGAGTTCCAGCTTGTACGCCCAGGTCTCCAGCAGGAGTGTCAGATTGGGCCGCTCGTCCATCACGGGGTGCAGATACGCCACCGAGGCACTCGACCTCTTGTTGTCATCGGGGTGGTAGGCGAGGTCGAAGAAGCCGGCGCCCTCGGTGAAGGGCTGCCGGTTGAAGCCCTCGACCAGCGGCACGTCGAGGGCGGACCGGGCGGCGTCCACGAAGTCTCTCGCGATGGCGTTGCGGTCCTTCTCGTCGACGGGGACGATGTTGTTCAGGAGCCGCGTGAAGTACGCCTCCATCCCCGCCGCGCCCCAGCCCTTGGCGCCGGCCGCCTCCCACTCGTCCCAGTCGGACGGCAGGGGCTTGAACGCGATCAGGGTGTTGTGCGACGAGCAGCCGCCGAGCACCCGGGCGCGGCTGTGCCGGATGTGCGAGTTGCCGCGCGGCTGTTCGGTGGTCGGGTAGTCGTAGTCGAGCTCACCACCGAGCAGGCCCATCCAGCGGCGCAGGGTGAGGACGTCCTCGCGTCCCACGTCGCTGGGGCCGCCCTCGATGACGGCGACGCTGACATCCGGGTTCTCGGTGAGGCGGGAGGCGATCACGGAGCCCGCGGTGCCGCCGCCGATGACGACGTAGTCGTACGTGTTCTCGTGCTGGGACATGAAGGGGTGCTCCAGAAGTCCTGGGAAGGTGGGGAGTTCGCCGGTCGGCGGGAGTCAGCCGGCGAACCAGCGGACGGGCTTCGGCGCGAGGTTCTGGTAGACGTGCTTGCTCTCGCGGTACTCGGCGAGCCCGGCGGGGCCGAGTTCGCGTCCGACGCCGCTGCGTCCGAAGCCGCCCCACTCCGCCTGCGGGAGATAGGGGTGGAAGTCGTTGATCCAGACGGTGCCGTGGCGCAGCCGCCCCGCGACCCGGCGGGCGCGGCCGGCGTCGGCGGTCCAGACGGCGCCCGCGAGGCCGTACTCGGTGTCGTTGCCGAGCGCGACGGCCTCGTCCTCGGTGGCGAACGTCTCGACGGTCAGGACGGGTCCGAAGACCTCCTCGCGGACGACCCGCATCCCGCGGTGGCACTGGTCGAGCACGGTCGGCTCGTAGAAGTACCCGGTGGCGGGCCGGACTTCGGACGGCTCGGGCCGCCTGCCGCCGGCCCGCAGCACCGCTCCCTCGGCGAGCGCTGAGGCGACGTACTCCTCGGTCTTCGCGCGCTGTCCCTCGGAGACCAGCGGTCCGCACTCGACGCCGTCCTCGGTGCCGCGGCCGAGGCGGATCGCGCCCGCCCTGCGGGCGAGTTCGGCGACGAAGCGCTCGCGCACCGACTCCTCGACGATGAGCCGGGAACCGGCCGAGCACACCTGACCGCTGTGGATGAAGGCGGCGTTGAGCGCCTGGTCGACGGCGGTGTCGAAGCCCTCCGCGGTGGCGCAGGCGTCGGCGAAGACGATGTTGGGGTTCTTGCCGCCGAGTTCGAGCGCGACCTTCTTGACCGTGTCGGCGGCGGCGCGCGCCACCTTCGTCCCGCTGGCCAGGCCACCGGTGAAGGAGACGAGGTCGACGTCGGGGTGCTCGGCGAGGCGGGCGCCGACGGTGTGTCCGGGGCCGGTGACGAGACCCGCGACCCCCTCGGGCAGGCCCGCCTCGGCCAGCAGCCGGAGCAGGGCGACGGTCGTCATCGGGGTGATCTCGCTCGGCTTGACCACGAAGGTGTTGCCGGCGGCGAGGGCCGGGGCGATCTTCCAACTGGCTTGGAGCAGAGGGTAGTTCCAGGGGGTGATCAGGGCGCACACACCGACGGGTTCGTGCACGACCACGCTGTGGACGTCGGCCGATCCGGCGTCGACGACGCGGCCGCCGCCCTCTCCCACCACGAGGTCGGCGAAGTAGCGGAAGGCGTCGGCGACACAGTCGATGTCGACGCGCCCCTCCTCCGCCGTCTTGCCCGCGTCACGGCTTTCGAGCAGCCCGAGCGTCTCGCGGTCACGGACCAGGAGATCGGCCACGCGGCGCAGCAGGGCGGCGCGTTCGGCGACGGGGGTGTGCGGCCAGGGGCCCTCGTCGAAGGCGCGGCGCGCGGCGGCGACCGCGAGGTCCGCGTCCTTCTCGTCACCCTCGGCGACCACGGCGAACGGCTCGGCATCGGCGGGGTCGAGGATCTCGCGTGTCGCTCCGGAGAGCGCAGGGCGCCACTCGCCGCCCACGTGGATGGTCTGTTCTGCCTGCTGTCCTGCCATGGTCGGTGTTGCCTTCCGTTCCTGTTCGATCCCCCTGCGTCACGGTGGTTTCGCCCCCGTGAGCTGTGAGCACCTGCCCTTCGGCCCCCGCCGCATGCGCGATCGGGCGTCCGAAGTGCTCCGGGTCACTGAAAAATCCCACGAAAAGGGACAGGAACGGGCGCCCTGAAGTGACATGCGTACGCGGCGCACCGGTTCGAGAGAGGCGGCTGCCCGTCAACGGATGGCAGCCGCCGCGTCGAGCGGGTCTCAGGTGGGGTTCGCGCAGGCGTACCCGCTCGGGCAGAAGGAGTTCACGGCCGTCGTGAGCTGCTCGGTCATGTCCGTGCCCGGCGGGCTGCTGGCGACGATGGCGTACGGCGTACCGTCGGCGGCCTGGAACCGGTGGTCGATGTTCTGGGTGGGCCCGGTCTGCTTGCTGTCGTAGCGGTAGCTGAACTCCGTCCAGTCGCTGCCGCTGCGCCGGTCCAGGTACTGGTAGTCCTGGGCGCCCTCCGCGATGGACTGGGCCTGCGCCGAGGACTCCGCCACGGAGTCCTCCTTGATCTCGAAGACCAGGAGGCTGCGGTCACCGCCGGGTGCCGTGTACGTGACGACGGGCGCCAGCTTGCCCTGCTTCTCCTGACGCGACCAGCCGGACGGCACGTCCACGGTGTAGCCGACCGGATCGACCGAGCGGCTGTACCCGGGAGCGGGCGCCGGTGCGGTGCTCACGGCCGGAGCGGTGTACGTGCCCTCGCCGCCGGAGACGTTCGAGTTCTCCGGCGTGACGCCGGGCTGTGGAGTCGTGACGCCGACCGAGGGACCGGAGGAGTGCGCCTGCGGATGGCGCGCCGAGCCACCCCGGGTCACCGCCCACAGTCCCCCGCCCACGCCGCCCGCGAGGACGGCCACGGCCACGATCACCAGAAGCAGTTTCCGCGCGTCACCGGAACCCGGCGGCCGGCCACCGTTCCCGGGCGGCATCACCCCGCCGGGCCAGGTCTGCGGCTGCTGCGACTGCTGGTGCGACCAGGCGGCCTGGGCCTGCTGCTGCGCCTGGGCCCACTGCTGTTGCTGCTGCTGTTGCGGAGGAAGCGGTGGCTGTTGCGGCGTGAAGCCCGCGGGCGGGAAGGCGTCGGGTCGCGGCGGACCCGTCTGCGTGGCCGCCGCCCACCACTGCTGGTCCCCGGCCGGCGGCGCTCCGCCGGCGTCCGCACCGTCCTGGACCCCGCCGTCCGCCGGGCCCGTACCGTCGTCGACCCACTGCCGACGGTCCGCGTCCCATCGTTGCGCCATGCCGCCCCCGCTCCCCGTCGGCCCCACCCGACGGCCCGATCCCGGCGTGTTGTCCGCCGTACCCTGCCGCGCCCAGCCCCCCGGCGGACCGCACCTCACGACCATAGTGAGGTTTTCGCCATCGGCACCCCTCTTTATGGCGACAAAGCACATACGTTCGGCGCGTACTTTCCCTACGCCCAATGACCCCCGAACACACGGATGCCCGGGTGGTTGATCACCACCCGGGCATCACGGGTACCGCCGCGGAACGAACGCCGCCGAGTCGGGCCGGCCGGACAGCAGTCCGGCTCGGTCCGGCTCAGCCCGGTTCGCGCCGGATCAGATCAGGCCGAGGGCGCGAACCGCCTCGCGCTCCTCCTCGAGCTCCTTGACGGAGGCGTCGATGCGGGTGCGGGAGAACTCGTTGATGTCCAGGCCCTGGACGATCTCGTACCGGCCGTCCTTCGTGGTGACGGGGAAGGAGGAGATGAGGCCCTCCGGCACACCGTACGAACCGTCCGACGGGATGCCCATGGAGGTCCAGTCGCCCTCGGCGGTGCCGTTGACCCACGTGTGGACGTGGTCGATGGCGGCGTTGGCGGCCGAGGCGGCCGAGGACGCGCCACGGGCCTCGATGATCGCCGCACCGCGCTTGGCGACGGTCGGGATGAACTCCTCCGCCAGCCACTTCTCGTCGCCCACGACCTCGGCGGCGTTCTTGCCGTCGACCGAGGCGTGGAAGATGTCGGGGTACTGGGTGGCGGAGTGGTTGCCCCAGATGGTCAGACGCTTGATGTCGGCGACCGTGGTGCCCGTCTTCTTCGCGAGCTGGGTCAGCGCGCGGTTGTGGTCCAGACGGGTCATCGCGGTGAAGCGCTCGGCGGGTACGTCCGGAGCGGCGGCCTGGGCGATCAGCGCGTTCGTGTTCGCCGGGTTGCCGACGACCAGGATCTTGACGTCGTCGGCGGCGTTGTCGTTGATCGCCTTGCCCTGCGGCTTGAAGATGCCGCCGTTGGCCGAGAGCAGGTCACCGCGCTCCATCCCCTTGGTGCGGGGGCGGGCGCCGACGAGCAGACCGACGTTGGTGCCGTCGAAGGCGACGTTCGGGTCGTCCGTGATGTCGATGCCCTGAAGCAGCGGGAAGGCGCAGTCGTCGAGCTCCATGGCGGTGCCCTCGGCGGCCTTCAGCGCCGGCGTGATCTCCAGCAGGCGCAGCTTGACCGGCACGTCCGCGCCGAGCAACTGGCCGGAGGCGATGCGGAAGAGCAGGGCGTAACCGATCTGGCCGGCCGCGCCGGTGACGGTGACGTTCACGGGAGTGCGAGTCATGGCGTTCTCCGTATGACAGCTGGCGGTGGGGCGTCCCTGCCCCGGGTGCAGGATCGTCCCCTGCAACCACCGCAATGATCGATCAAAGGTCCCGATGATCGATCTCTCGGCGTCAAGAGAGATCCGCCGTCAGGCTATCGCGCATCCGGGACGCCGGACGTCAGGGTGCGTGTGGCCCACCCCACAGATGTCCCGGGATGACCCGGGGTTGGCGGTCGCCGGGCTCGGGAGAGGGTGAACTCGGCGACCGCCAAAGGGGGGTACCGGGGGCTCGCGGGAAGGAATCTCCCTCCTTCCCGACAGCACCGGATCCCGTGGGGGTACGAGGCCCCTGCCCCCTCGGAACCAACTCAACCCCCCAAACCGGAAGTTTCCTCCACCCCTGCCCACAACCTCCTTCTCGCCCCCTCCGCCCCTACCCGACCCGACCCCGGGGCCCCCGCCACCGCACCCCCGCTCCTCAATCGCCGGAGGGGCTGAAAATCACGCACACGAGGGGCTGAAACTTCCCCTGGCCGGGGCCGAAATATGGGCCGGTCACCACGATGCACCCGCAGCCGGAATACGGCGCGAGGGGACGTGCCGGTACATCGATGCCCGTCGCCACCGACGCCCACTCCTCACCGACGGCGACGGGCTGATGCACCGGCACGGCCCCGACCCACCCACCCACCGGACCGAAGCCGCACCCGCGAACGAACCCACTACGAGGTGCACTCCCGTCGCCCCGAACTCGGCACCAGACAAGCCTTCACGGAGCCGGCGTCCTTCACGGCGACCATCGGTGTGTACGTGTACACGTCCGTGCCCGCGACAGCCGTCCGCGTCCCGGCGGAACCCGGCGCCGACACCTCGACCCGGTCCCCCACCCCCGCCCGCGCGACCCGGGCCCAGGCGACCCCGCACGTCGCGCTGTACCGCACCTCCACCAGCGCGGCCCCCACCGTCACACTGGTGGTCGTCGTGGCCAGCCTGCCACTACAGCCCATGGTCTCCGGGTCCTTCCCGGCGCACGAGGCTCCGCCGCACTTCACCCCGGGCGGCAGCTCGGGCCGAGCGCTCACGGAGGCCGCCGACGCCTTCGGCACACCGCCGGAAGCCGCCTTCTCCCCGCCGCCGGTGAATCGGACGACGGCCACGACGACGACCAGAACCCCCGCAGCACCCGCGAGGATCACGGTCCAGAGCCGCCTCCGCCGAGCGGAGCCCCCCGCACCGGCCCCCGCAGGCCGCGCGTCCCGCGGCTCCGGCGCGGCCCGCGCCCTGGACATCCGCATCGCCTCCATCGCCGAGTCGCGGCGCACCTCCGACCGGCTCCAGGCACGCTCGGCCAACTCCCACATCGTCGCCAGATGCACGGGACTGGCCCCGGTCACCTCCGCGAGCGCGACGACCGCCCCCTTGGGCGCGAGCAGCCCGCCGTTCAGATAACGCTCCCAGGACGTCCTGGCGTAGCCCGTGCGGTCGGCCACGGCCGCGAGGTCCAGCCCGCTCCGGTCGACGAGCAGGCGCAACTGGCCGACGAACTCCGTCACCCGCGGATCGAGTTCATCCGGCAGAGCCTTCCAACGCGGCATTCCCTCCCCCTACCTCCCCTGACACATGCCCCATGGGGCAGAAGATCAAGTATCGCAATGACCCTGCCGCGAGGCGGAGTTGGGCCGGTTCCTGTCATAGGGCGCGCACACCGTGCCGGAATGGTCACTTCCGTGCCACAGGGGACCGCGGGCTGTTGAACGGCACGTTCGCGTGCACAAGGGTTGACCCCGGGCGGAACGCTCGCCCGATCGCGGCCCGTCCTTGACTCGGGGGAGAGGATGGGCCGCCGTCGTTTGCCGGACCCGCACGCGTGGCCGGGGAGACGACAGGGCCCGCCCTCCCGGAAGGAGAGGGCGGGCCCTGGGAGCCGTCCGCCGGTCAGCGAACCGTGAAGTGCAGGGTGTCGTCGAGGAACGGGATCTCCAGCCACGGGCTGGGCTGCGCCATCAGCGCGAGCACCACGATGGCGATGCCCAGGACGCTGTAGGTGAGCATGTCCGTGAAGCGGGAGCGGACCGCGAGCATGCCGACGCTGGGCAGCATCCATCGCATCACCGCACCCGCGAGCAGCGCCACGCCGATCAGGATCGTCCCGACGCGGAACGCGTCGAGCGCGGTGAGCAGGAGCCCGAGCGCGACGGTGGACAGCACGGTGAGGATGGGCCACTGGCGCGCGGGCGCCGGGGCGTCCCGGGGCGCGGCCCGGCCGCCGCCCTCGGGCCGTGCCGTGTCCCGCGTGAACAGCGGGAAGCGCCGCGTGGTGCGGCGCGGGTTCCCCTGGGCGTCGGGCGCGCTGATCGCGTCCCGCACAGTGGTCTCGGCCTCCACCTCGGCCTCGGCCCCAGACCCGGACTTGGACTTGGCCTCAGACCTGACCCCAGACCCAGACTTGGCCCCGGCCTCGGACTTGGCCCCGGACCCAGGCCCAGCCTCTGACTTGGTCCCAGCCTCTGACCTGGCCCCGGCCCCGCCCGCAGCCGCGATCACAGCCTCAGCCCCGGACTCGGGCTCGACCCCGGCCCCGGCCCCGGAAACTGCTTCAGCGCCGGCACCGGACGCGTGCGTCTTCCCGTCAGCCGACACTGCGTTCCGCCGCTTCCACCACGTTGACGAGCAGCTGGGCCCGGGTCATCGGGCCGACACCGCCGGGGTTCGGGGAGATCCAGGCGGCGACCTCGGCGACGTCCGGGTGGACGTCACCGACGATCTTGCCCTCGGCGCTGCGCGAGACGCCGACGTCGAGGACGGCGGCGCCCGGCTTCACGTCCTCGGCCCGGATGAGGTGCGCGGAACCGGCGGCGGCGACGATGATGTCGGCGCGCTTGAGGTGCGCGGAGAGGTCACGGGTGCCGGTGTGGCACTGGGTGACCGTCGCGTTCTCGCTGCGCCGCGTCAGCAGCAGCGGCATCGGGCGCCCGATGGTCACACCGCGGCCGACGACCACGACCTCGGCACCCTTGATCTCCACGCCGTAGCGGCGCAGGAGCGTGAGGACACCGTTGGGGGTGCAGGGCAGCGGGGCGGGCTCGTTGAGGACGAGGCGCCCGAGGTTCATCGGGTGCAGGCCGTCCGCGTCCTTGTCCGGGTCCATCAGTTCCAGGATGCGGTTCTCGTCGATGCCCTTGGGGAGCGGCAGCTGGACGATGTAGCCGGTGCAGGCAGGGTCCTCGTTCAGCTCGCGGACCACCGCCTCGATCTCTTCCTGCGTGGCGGTGGCGGGCAGTTCGCGCTGGATGGAGGCGATGCCGACCTGGGCGCAGTCGCGGTGCTTGCCCGCTACGTACTTCTGGCTTCCGGGGTCGTCCCCGACCAGGACCGTCCCGAGGCCGGGCGTGACGCCCTTCTCCTTCAGGGCCGCCACGCGGACGGTCAGGTCGGACTTGATCGCGGCTGCGGTGGCCTTGCCATCGAGAATCTGGGCGGTCATGCCCCCCATCCTCCCGGATGACGCGGCCCAGGTTCCAATCCGGGGCCGCGGCAGCCCCGTAAGCGCCCGCTCAGCGGTGTCCGAACGGCCTCCCGGCGGCTCCCGGCCGACCGATTCGCCCGTATCCAGCCATGATCACTCATGTTGCACTTGGACAACACATACCGAATGGCGCTGGACAAGTAAGAGTCTGCTAAAGAACGATGAGCACATACAGTGCCGCGGGCAGTACCGGGGGGACGGACCGCTCTGTAGAAATTCCTCCGAACCGTGCCGCGCGTAGTCCCCGCACCAGGCAACGGAGGAAACCCGCCATGAGTTTCGGCGACCCGAACAACCCCTACGGCCCGCCGCCGCAGCAGCCTCCCGTCGCGCCGCCGGCCGCTCCTCCCGGGTACGGGTACCCGCAGGCGCCGCCCAGCGTGCCCCCGCAGGGCTACGGCTATCCGCAGCAGCCGGCCTACCCCGGCTACCCGGGCGGCAACATGATGCCGCAGACCATGCCGGGTCTGATGATGACCGCGCGCGTGCTGCTCTTCATCGTGGCGGGCGTCCAGGTCCTGATCGGCATCTTCGCCATCTTCGGCGCGGCCACCATCAACGACGCCTCCAACGCCGGTGAGGACACCTTCGGCAACAACGGCCTGTCCGACATCGGCCACGACTCCGCGGGCATCATCTTCGTGATCGCGCTGCTCTTCCTCGCCCTCGCGGGCCTGTCGATCACGCTGGGCGTCAAGTTCAGCAGAGGCGGCCAGGGGATCCGGATCACCACCATGGTGTACGGCATCATCGGCTCCCTGTTCGGCGTCCTCGGCCTGATCAACGCGTCGAACGTCAACTCCTCGGCGGCGCTCGTGTTCGCGCTGCTGTGGATCGGCTTCGGCGGTGTGATGGCGGCGGCGATGATCGCGCCGTCGGGCTCCGCGTGGTTCAACCGCCCCCGTTACTGAACGCTCCGGTACGCACCGAGGGCCGTGTCCCACCCCTTGCCGGGGTGGGACACGGCCCTCGCGTCGTCTACGGGATCAGCCCGATCGGCGGGATCAGCCCGATCGCCGTGACCGACGTGACCGACCCGATCGACGTGATCAGTGGAAGAAGTGCCGCGTGCCGGTGAAGTACATCGTGACGCCGGCCTTCTTCGCGGCCTCCACGACCAGCTCGTCGCGGACCGAACCACCGGGCTGGACCACGGCCTTGACGCCCGCGTCGGCGAGGATCTCCAGGCCGTCGGGGAACGGGAAGAACGCGTCCGAGGCGGCGTAGGAGCCGCGGGCGCGCTCGGCGCCTGCCCGCTCGACCGCGAGCTTCGCGGAGTCGACCCGGTTGACCTGGCCCATGCCGACGCCGACCGAGGCGCCGTCCTTGGCGAGCAGGATCGCGTTGGACTTCACCGCGCGGCAGGCGCGCCAGGCGAAGGCCAGCTCGTCGAGCTCGCCCTCGCTCAGGGCGTCACCGGTCGCGAGCGTCCAGCTCGCCGGGTTGTCGCCGGGGGCCTGGAGCCGGTCGGTGACCTGGAGCAGCGCGCCGCCGTCGACGGGCTTGATCTCGACGGGGTCGGCCGGGGCGTTGTGGGCCCGCAGCACACGGATGTTCTTCTTCTTGGCGAGGGCTTCGAGGGCGCCGTCCTCGTACTCGGGCGCCACGATGACCTCGGTGAAGATCTCCGCGACCTGCTCGGCCATCTCCTTGGTGACCGGGCGGTTGACCGCGATCACACCGCCGAACGCGGACAGCGGGTCGCAGGCGTGCGCCTTGCGGTGCGCCTCGGCGACGTTCGAGGCGACCGCGATCCCGCACGGGTTGGCGTGCTTGATGATCGCGACGCAGGGGTCCTCGTGGTCGTACGCGGCACGGCGCGCGGCGTCCGTGTCCGTGTAGTTGTTGTACGACATCTCCTTGCCGTGCAGCTGCTCCGCCTCGGCGAGGCCGCCCGTGCCCGAGGTGTAGAGAGCCGCGGGCTGGTGCGGGTTCTCGCCGTAGCGCAGGGTGTGAGCGCGCTGCCAGGTGGCACCGAGGAAGTCGGGGAACTGCCCCGCGTCGGAGCCGCCGTCGGCCGCGGCGTCGACCGGCGCGTACGAGGACGCGAACCAGGAGGCGACGGCGACGTCGTATGCGGCCGTGTGCTGGAAGGCCTCGGCGGCGAGCCGCTTGCGGGTGTGCAGGTCGAAGCCGCCCCCCTGCGCGGCGGCGAGGACGTCGCCGTAGCGGCCGGGGCTGGTGACGACGGCGACGGAGGGGTGGTTCTTGGCCGCCGCGCGGACCATCGAGGGACCGCCGATGTCGATCTGCTCGACGCACTCGTCGGGGGTGGCCCCGGACGCGACCGTCTCCCGGAACGGGTAGAGGTTGACGACGACGAGGTCGAACGGCTCGACTCCGAGCTCGGCGAGCTGCTGCCGGTGGCTCTCCAGACGCAGGTCGGCGAGGATGCCGGCGTGGACCTTGGGGTGCAGGGTCTTGACGCGGCCGTCCAGGCACTCGGGGAAGCCGGTCAGCTCCTCCACCTTGGTGACGGGCACGCCGGCCGCGGCGATCCGCGCGGCGGTGGAACCGGTGGAGACGAGCTCGACACCGGCCGCGTGCAGCCCGCGGGCCAGCTCCTCGAGTCCGGTCTTGTCGTACACGCTGACGAGCGCGCGCCGGATGACCCGCTTGGTGCCCTCGGTGCTCTCGGCCGTGACTGTGCTGTCGGCGGTCACTGGATAACTACCTTTCGTCCCTCAATGCGATAGCCGTTGCGGGCGAGCCGCCCCACGACATCGACGAGCAGTCTTCGCTCGACTTCCTTGATGCGCTCGTGCAGAGCGCTCTCGTCGTCCTCGTTGCGGACCTCGACCACGCCCTGGGCGATGATCGGGCCGGTGTCGACGCCGTCGTCGACGAAGTGGACGGTGCAGCCGGTGACCCGGACTCCGTACGCGAGCGCGTCACGGACTCCGTGGGCGCCGGGAAAACTGGGCAGCAACGCGGGATGGGTGTTGACGAACCGTCCGCCGAACCGGGCGAGGAATTCCTTCCCCACGATCTTCATGAACCCGGCGGACACGACGAGGTCGGGCTCGTACGCGGCGGTCGCCTCGGCGAGCGCCCGGTCCCAAGCGTCCCGGCCGGCGTGGTCCTTGACCTTGCACACGAAGGTCGGGAGCCCGGCCCGCTCGGCCCGCGCGAGCCCCTCGATGCCGTCCCGGTCGGCGCCGACGGCCACGATCTCGGCACCGTAGGCCGCCGGGCCCGCCTCCGCGACGGCGTCGATCAGTGCCTTCAGATTCGTACCTGATCCGGAGACCAGCACGACGAGGCGCTTGGCCTTGGCCACGACGGGGCCCTTTCTCGGGGGAGCGTTTGTACGGTCGTACGAATGCTTCGCGCCCCGGGATACGGGGAAGTCTACGAAGCGGCCGACCGTCAGCAACGATACCGGCACACCGGGCGGCCCCCACGGGACGGGGGCGAGGCCGGAAGGTAGCGTCTGGGGAGGATCCACCCGGGAACGCCTCCGGCACGGGGAACGCCCTGTGCGCGCGGGACGTTGATCCGGGACGGGGACGAACGTCCGGGGCACGGCCCCGGCACCACCTGCGGCACGGGCCCCGGAGACCTCCGGAGCGCGTGTCCGGGGGCACGAAGCTCGGGACGCGAGTCCGGAGTGCGAAGCTCGGGGCGTCCGTCCGGGGCGGACCGGCCGAGGCGTCAGCCCGGGAGGACCGGCCCGGGGGCGCGTCACGAGCGGCCAGACCGTGTGGACATACCGCCTGCCAGAACCACCAAGGGGAAGACGCTCACCTGATGCCGGACCGCAGTCTCCGACTCCCTCCGCTCCTGCTGCGCGAGCGGCGCTCTTCGTCCACCCCGCCGAGGCCGGAAGGGGAAGGCCCCACGGGCGGGCCCGGTTCCGCGAGCGGTGAGGGCGGCTCGGCGGGAGGAAGCGGCGGCCCCTCGGACGAGCGCGGCTCCGACGCGCCCGGCACTCCCCCGTCCGGCCCGGAGTCTGCCTCCGGCCAGGACGACAACCCGTTCGCGCCGCCGCCGGAGGGAACACCCGACCGGCCCTGGCAGCCGCGCCGGCCAGGAGCGGGCTCCGGCGGGAGCGGCGGGGACGGACAGCAGGACCCGGGGCACTCCCCCTGGGGAAGCCAGTGGAGCGACCGGCAGCCCGGACCCTCCAGCGGCGGCGGTTTCGGCGACCGGCCGGGCTCGCAGCAGCAGGGACGGAGCGGTCCCGAGGGCCCCGGCGGCACCCCCGGTGGCGGTATGCGCTGGGACCCGAAGGACCCGGCCCAGCGCCGCGCCCGGTACGCGTTGCTCTCCGGCATGTGGGCATTCTTCTTCGTCCTCTTCGGCTGGCCGTACGTGGCGTTGCTGCTCGGCGCGCTCGCCCTGTACTGGGGCGGCAGCGCGCTGCGTTCCAAGGGGCGCACGCCGGACCCGGACGCCCCCGCGCCCGATCCGAACCTGCGCCCGCAGATGACGGCCGCGGTGAGCGGGATCGTCACCGCCTCGCTGGCCATCGTGCTGGTCGCCGGGGTCTTCACCGCGCACCTCGTCTACAGCGACTACTACTCCTGCGCGGACGACGCCCTGACGAACGCCGCGAAGCAGTCCTGCAACGACCTTCTCCCGAAGGATCTGCGCGGGCTGCTGGGCAGCCGGAACTGACACCCGCCTCCCGCCCGGCTCCGCCGCCGGACGGGAGGCACCGCGGTCAGCGGGGGGAACCGCCGCCCACCGCGTCCGGGCCGTCCCGGTGTTCCGCGTCGTGCGGATTCCCCTCGTCCGGCGCGTCCTCCGGGCGTTCCGCGTCCCGGTCGTGCGACTCCGGCTCCTTCCGGCCTTCAGGACCCGTCGGACCCTCCGGCCCGGACTCGGGGGACCCGCTCGCCTTCCGCAGGGTCTCCCGGCGGGTCTCCTTCGACAGGTCCCCGTACCAGGCGCCCGGCGCGGCCTCCCCCGGCAGCAGGTCGTACGGCTCGAACGGGTCGTAGGAGTCGTCGGGGTCGTAGGCCTCGTACGGGTCGAAACTCTCGACGACGGACTCCAGCACCGTGGGGTCGACCCGGCCGGAAGCCGGCCGCGCGCCCTGGAGCGGAACCGGCGTCGGCACCGCGGAGATGCCCCCGCGCCACGGCAGCCGGACGCGCGGCCGGAGCCGCGCCGTCCATCCGGTCCCGCGCCCGAACCGGCGGGCACCCGGGCGCCCGGCAGTCGCGCGACCCCGGTCCCTCCACTCGGCCGCACCCACCGCGACGGGAATCCCGACGACCGCCGTCCACACCGCCGTCGCGGGCCCCACCTGCCACCACACCGGCCCGAAATGGGTCAGGGTGCGGACCCCCAGCGGCCCTCCGGCCAGCCCGGCGAGCACCCCGAGCGCGACACCGCACCATGCGGCGGCGATCGAGACGGCGACCACCGTCCGCCGGAGCGGCCAGGGCTCCGCGCGGCCCGGCGTTCCCTGCGCGGCGCCCGCCTTCACCGCGGACCACGCCACCGTGACACCGGCGGCCAGCGGCACGAGCGCGCTCAGCCAGGCGGAGGGCGCGTCCGAACCCGCTCGCGGCAGGGCGGCGAGCAGCGGAAACGCGGGGAGCAGATCGGTCGGCGCGTGCTCCGCCGGAATCGCCGCGGTCAGCGGTCCGGCGACATGCCCCGCGCTCAGGACGACGCCGGGCCCGAGTCCGTACGCGGCCCCCCACACGGCCGCGTTCGGCACCAGGACCAGACACAGCAGCAGTACGGCGAACCGGCCCGACCACACCCCGGTGAGCTGGACGAACGCGGTGCGCGCCGTGTCCCCGTGCCACACGAGCGAGGCCACCACGAGCAGGGCCCCGCCTCCGACGAGGACCGCGACCCCGGCCGCGGCGGCCCGTGCGGCGCCGCCGAGCATCCGGTCGTCGGCGGCGAGACGGCGTACGGCCGAGACCGCGGGACGCCCTTCGGGCAGTCGCCCGCCGGGAAGCGGAAGCGCCTTCGCGGCCCGCTTCCCCGGGAACGGTCCCGGCGTCCATGGGCGCCCGTTCGCCGTCCAGACCCCCGCTCCCGCGGCGATCACCGTGAGGAGCGGCAGACAGACCGCGGCCCAGGCCCAGGAGGGGCGCAGTGTCCCGCCCGAGGCGTACAGCGCCGCGGCCCAGGCCACGGACAGATAGCCGGCCACGACACCGGCCCACGCCGTGCCCGGCGACGACCGCGCCGTGGCGTCGGCCGCCTCCCGGGCGGCCCGGTGCAGCAGCCACACCGGCAGGGCGAGCAGGAGGAGCGGTGTCACCCCGACCGGCATGGGCAGGCCTGACAGGGTGTCGGTGCGGATCAGCTCCACGCCGTGCGCGAGCAGCCAGAGCGCCGCGGCGACATGCAGCGCGCCGCCCGGACCGCTGTCCGGAAACGGCGAGCTGATCCAGAGCACCATGACGAGGACGGCGAGCGAGGCGAGCCCGAGCCCCGCAGCGAGGGCGCCGCCCAGGACGCTCGCGGCCAGTCCGGGTGACCGGTCACGCATCCGGGTGAGCAGGTGCGACAACGGGAGCCTGCGGTGGGTGATTTGAGTCACGCCCCTCATGCTCCCAACGACACGCGCTTTCTCGTCGTAACAGGCGAACCCTGGATGTGTCGCTCAATATGCAGTTATGTACTTTTTCGTACGAAGGGGCCTTCTGTGGAATCCGATCTGACACAGAGCCCCGCCACCCCGCTGCCGGCGCCCAAGGAGCGCCGCCGTCTGCGCGAGAACCGGTCCCTGTCCCAGGCCGACATGGCGACCCGGCTCGGCGTCAGCCGGGCGACGGTCCGCTCGTGGGAGACCGGCCGTTCGGCCCCGCGCGGCCGGATGCGGGAGGCGTACACGAGGCTGCTCCTGGCCGATCCCGCCTCCGCCCCGGCGGAGGTGAACACCCCTCAGGAGGAGACCGGCACCGAGCCGGTGGGGGCCGCCGCTGTCCGCGGGGAGCCAGACGCGAGGGTAGAGAAACGTTCCGCCCGAGCCGGGGCGCGGTCCGCGCTGCACCCCGCCGAGGACCGTCTCGCCGAGGAGCGCGTCACCGATGACGGGCTCTCCGGGCTCCGCGAACCGTCACTGACGCCCGCTCAGGCCTTCGACGCGCTCTACGCGTTCTGCGCCCCCGCCCTCGTACGACAGGCCTATCTGCTGACCGGGCGGCGCGAACTGGCCCGCGAGTCCGTGGAGCGGGCCTTCCAGCAGGCCTGGTACCGCTGGCCCGAGGTGGCCGTGGACCGGGACCCGGCCGGATGGGTGCGCGCGACGGCGTACGAGTACGCGCTCTCCCCCTGGCACCGGCTGCGCCCCCGCTACCGCCACCCGGAGGCACCGCCCGCCGGCGCCGCCGACCGCGCCCTGCTGGACGCGCTCCTCGAACTGCCGCCCGTGTACCGGCGCACGCTCGTCCTCTACGACGGTGTGGGACTCGGGCTGCCGGAGACCGCGGCCGAGACGGAGGCGAGCACGCCCGCGGCGGCCAACCGGGTGCTGCACGCGCGCGAGGCCGTCGCCACGAAGCTGCCGGAACTGGCGTCGCCCGAGGACCTGCACTGGCGGCTCGCCGAACTCGCGAGCGCGGAGCGGCTGCGCGCGGCGAAGCCCCGTACGGTCCGCTGGTACGGCGAACGCCGGGCCCAGCAGTGGACCCGGGCCGCGATCGCCTTCACCGTCCTGCTGATCGGGGTGACCCTCGTGACGCTGGGCACGGCCCCGGACCACTACGAGGAGCCCCTCGCGCCACCGGAGACCGTCCACGGTCTGCCGCCCCGCGGCGCCCCCGGGCCGCTCTCCGCGGCGCAGCTGAAGCTTCGCGCCCGGCTGAGGTCCCAGGAGATGAACGGCCCGGAGCGGCTGATCCCGGACAACCGCTGAGGTCAGCGGCACTGAGGGCCGGTGACCCGGAACCCCGGTGACGCCGAACGCCGGTGGGCCCGCACCCCTCGAAAGGGTGCGGGCCCACCGGCGTTCGGTCGGGCGCGTGCTCAGCCGGCGAGGATCTCGCGCGCCAGCTTGGCCGTCTCGGTCGGGGTCTTGCCGACCTTGACGCCCGCGGCCTCGAGGGCCTCCTTCTTCGCGGCGGCCGTGCCGGAGGAACCGGAGACGATGGCGCCGGCGTGGCCCATGGTCTTGCCCTCGGGCGCGGTGAAGCCGGCGACGTAGCCGACGACCGGCTTCGTCACGTTCTTCGCGATGAAGTCCGCCGCACGCTCCTCGGCGTCGCCGCCGATCTCGCCGATCATGACGATCAGGTCGGTGTCGGGGTCGGCCTCGAACGCGGCGAGCGCGTCGATGTGCGTCGTGCCGATGACCGGGTCGCCACCGATGCCGACGGCGGACGAGAAGCCGATGTCACGGAGCTCGTACATCATCTGGTACGTCAGCGTGCCGGACTTCGAGACCAGGCCGATGCGGCCCGGCTTCGTGATGTCGCCCGGGATGATGCCGGCGTTGGACTGGCCCGGGGTGATGAGACCGGGGCAGTTCGGGCCGATGATGCGGGTCTTGTTGCCCTTCGACTTCGCGTACGCCCAGAAGGCGGCGGAGTCGTGGACGGCGATGCCCTCGGTGATGACGACCGCGAGGGGGATCTCCGCGTCGATCGCCTCGACCACGGCGGCCTTGGCGAAGGCCGGCGGCACGAAGAGGACGGACACGTTGGCACCCGTCTTCTCGATCGCCTCGGCGACCGTGCCGAAGACGGGGATCTCGTTGCCGTCGATGTCGACGGAGGTGCCCGCCTTGCGCGGGTTCACGCCACCGACGATGTTCGTCCCGTCCGCGAGCATGAGCTTGGTGTGCTTCATACCCGTGGCACCGGTCATGCCCTGGACGATGACCTTGGAGTCCTTGTTGAGGAAAATAGCCATGGCTGTTTAGTCCCTCGTCCCTTACTTCGCAGCCGCGAGCTCGGCGGCCTTGTCGGCCGCGCCGTCCATGGTGTCCACGCGCTGGACCAGCGGGTGGTTGGCGTCCGACAGGATCTTGCGACCCAGCTCGGCGTTGTTGCCGTCGAGACGCACGACCAGCGGCTTGGTCACGGCCTCGCCCTTGTCGGCGAGCAGCTGGAGCGCCTGGACGATGCCGTTGGCGACCTCGTCACAGGCGGTGATGCCACCGAAGACGTTGACGAAGACGGACTTGACGTCCGGGTCGCCCAGGATGATCTCCAGGCCGTTCGCCATGACCGCGGCGGAGGCGCCGCCGCCGATGTCGAGGAAGTTGGCGGGCTTGACGCCGCCGTGGTTCTCACCGGCGTACGCGACGACGTCGAGGGTGCTCATGACGAGACCCGCGCCGTTGCCGATGATGCCGACCTCACCGTCGAGCTTGACGTAGTTGAGGTTCTTGGCCTTGGCGGCGGCCTCGAGGGGGTTGGCGGCCGCGTGGTCGACCAGCGCCTCGTGGTCGGGCTGACGGAACTCGGCGTTCTCGTCCAGCGACACCTTGCCGTCAAGGGCGATGACCTTGCCGGAGGCGACCTTGGCGAGGGGGTTCACCTCGACGAGGAGGGCGTCCTCCTTGATGAAGGTGTCCCACAGCGTCACCAGGATCTCGGCCACCTGCTCGGCGACCTCGGCCGGGAACTTCGCCTGGGCGGCGATCTCGCGGGCCTTCTCGATCGAGACGCCCTCGTTGGCGTCGACCGGCACCTTGGCCAGGGCCTCGGGGTTCTCCTCCGCGACGACCTCGATCTCCACGCCGCCCTGAACGGACGCCATGGCGAGGAAGGTGCGGTTCGTGCGGTCGAGGAGGTACGAGACGTAGTACTCCTCGACGATCTCGGGCGCGGTCTCGGCGATCATCACCTTGTTGACCGTGTGGCCCTTGATGTCCATGCCGAGGATGTCCGTCGCGCGGGCGACGGCCTCGTCCGGGGTGGCGGCGAGCTTGACGCCACCGGCCTTTCCTCGGCCACCGACCTTCACCTGGGCCTTGACGACGGACTTGCCGCCAAGACGCTCGGTCGCCTCGCGGGCTGCCTCAGGCGTGTCAATGACTTCACCGGCCAGCACCGGTACACCGTGCTTGGCGAAGAGGTCCCTCGCCTGGTACTCGAACAGGTCCACGCGCGTCCGTCCCTATCAGTGATCTCGCGGTTCGTTGGATGCGTGGGCGTGCCGCGAAGGGCAACGTGACGTCCGCTGTCACAAGGGTGGCGCACACGATGTCCGAGCGCGCGGCATGTCCGTCTCGCAGGTTATCGCCGAGGGGCACGGGACCCTAAATCGCAGCTCACACCACAGCGGTGATACCTGTCACAGAACGGGCCCGGAGGGGCCCTCACCAGGCCATGGATCACCAGGTGAGGCCCTGTGAGCAGCCGCCGAGCGCCCCGCGCGACCGCTCCCGCAACCCGGGGAGACCGGTCGGGTGGACCTTGGCGTCCGGTCGGGTGGAGCCGGGCGTCCGGTCAGGTGGAGCCGTCTCCCTTCGGCCGTCCGGGTCCCCGAACCACTCGAAACCGATCATTCAAGACCATTCACTGCCATTGCCGCATTCACGGCCAGGGGCCGGTCTCACCCCGCGTCCGGTATCGGAAGGGGCCGCTTCTCGATCGCCGCCGCCATCACCTCGGGAAACAGATCGGGCGTGCAGGCGAAGGCCGGCGCGTCGAGCGCCGCGAGCGCCGCCGCGTGTTCACGGTCGTAGGCCGGCGCCCCCTCGTCGGACAGCGCGAGCAGCGTCACGAACTGCACCCCCGACGCCTTCATCGCCGCGACCCGCTTCAGCATCTCCTCGCGGATGCCGCCCTCGTAGAGGTCGCTGATGAGGACGACGACCGTGTCGGCCGGTCTGGTGATCTGCGACTGGCAGTAGGCGAGCGCCCGGTTGATGTCCGTGCCGCCGCCGAGCTGTGTGCCGAAGAGGACGTCGACCGGGTCGTCGAGCTGGTCGGTGAGATCGACGACGGCCGTGTCGAAGACGACGAGCCGGGTGGCGATGGACCGCATCGACGCCAGCACCGCACCGAACACGGAGGCGTAGACGACCGACGCCGCCATCGACCCCGACTGGTCGATGCAGAGGACGACCTCCTTCTTCACGGACTGCGAGGCCCGCCCGTAGCCGATCAGCCGCTCGGGGACGACCGTGCGGTACTCGGGCAGGTAGTGCTTCAGGTTGGCCGCGATCGTGCGGTTCCAGTCGATGTCGTGGTGGCGGGGTCTGCTGATCCGGGCGCTGCGGTCGAGGGCGCCGGTGAGGGTGGCCCGGGTGCGGGTGGCGAGCCGCTTCTCCAGGTCCTCCACGACCTTGCGCACCACGGCCCTCGCGGTCTCCTTCGTCGTCTCCGGCATGGCCTTGTTGAGGGAGAGGAGGGTGCCGACCAGGTGCACGTCGGCCTCCACCGCCTCCAGCATCTCGGGCTCCAGGAGCAGCGCGGACAGCCCGAGCCGGTCGATGGCGTCCCGCTGCATCACCTGGACGACGGAGGAGGGGAAGTAGGTCCGGATGTCGCCGAGCCAGCGCGCGACCGACGGCGCCGACGCCCCGAGCCCCGCCGACCGGTCCCGCCCCGGCCGCCCGCCGCCTCCCTTTCCGTAGAGCGCGCTCAGCGCCCCGTCCATGCCCGCGTCCCGGCCCGAGAGCGCGCATCCGGTGCCGTCCGCCTCGTCGCCGCCGAGCACCAGCCGCCACCGCCGCAGCCGCTCCTCCCCGGCGTCCACCGTCACCTCGGTCATGGGGCCACCCTCGCAAGATCGTTTCCGGTGTGGAGGTCGGTTTCGGGGTCGCCGAGCCCCAGGAGCAGGCTCAGCAGCGGCAGGACGGCGTCGGCACGCCCGGTGTCCAGACCGGGGGCGAACCCGGGTACACCGGAGCCGGAGCCGCCGGCCTCGGTGGTCGCCCGCGGGGCCAGGCCGCGCCGGACGAGCTCGCCCAGCGTCCTGCGCACCCCCGTCTCGTAGGCCGAGAACGTCCGGCGCAGCAGCGGCAGCACATCGGTGAACGCCTCCGCAGGCACCCCGGTCAGCCACACGTCCACCAGGGCGAGCAGCCGTTCGTCGTGCACGAGCAGCATGCCGCCGGAACCACCTCCGACGAAGCCCTCGATCCACGCGGCCCCGTCCGCCGGCGCCGTCCCCGGCGACAGCACGAGACCCATGAGCCGCGCGGCCTCCTCCTGCGCCAGCTCCCCCTCGTCGAGGAGCAGACGGACCGCCCGGCCTCTGACCACCCCCGGCACGGTGTCCCGTGTCGCGAGCACCCGCAGCACCGCGTACCAGCGTCCGCGGACACCGCCCGCCTCGGCGGCCCCCGCGGTCGCCTCCTCCAGCAGTCCCACCGCCCCGTGCACGGCGTCGACGTGGCCGCGCATCTCCTGGGCGGCGTCGCCGTCCAGGGCGGCACAGGCCGGCGGGAGACCGACGAACACCCGCTCGGCGAGACCGGCCGCGACCTCGGCGAGGGCGCGGGTGTCGGTGCCGCGCACGTCGCCGTAGCGCAGGGAGCGGACGAGTGCGGGCAGGGCCTGCGCGAGCCGGCCCACGTCCGTGTCGAGGGCGGCGCGGTCGGCGAGCACCCGCATCACCACCGGCAGCGCGTCCGCGAGCCCGGCGAGAAGGCAGTGCTCGGCGAGTGCGGTGACCTCCACGAGCGAGGGCGCACCGACAGCGTCCGCCTCGGCCTTGGCCGTCGCGGCGGCGGGGACCGTCGTGCCCCAGACGCCGGCCTCGGCGACCCGCACCACCAGCTCCGGCTCCCAGCGCAGCCGCCAGGTCTCCCGGAAGGTGCCCGTGCTGCCGCGGGACGCCGAGGGCTCGCCCCACGCGACGCCGAGGAGCCGCAACCGGTGCAGCAGGGTGCTGCGCCCCGCGTCGGTCTCCTTGCGCAGATCGAGCTCCAGCTCCCGCTCCAGTGCCTCGGGCCTGAGCCGCAATCGCCGCTGGGACCGGGTGAGGTCCCGCTGCAACGGCACCGCCGGAGCGGACTCCGGCACCTCCCCGAGCACGTCGCCGACCACGAGCCGGTCGCGCACCAGCCCCAGGGGGACGTCCGAGCCCTCGCACATCACGGCCCGGACGGCGTCGGTGGTCTCGGTCAGCCCCGGCAGCGGGCGGCCGCGCATCGCGGCGAGTGTGCCGGCCAGTCGCACGGCCTCGATGACATGGGCCGACGACACACCCCGGTCCTCGTCTCGCAGCAGCCGGGCGACCTTGGTCATCCAGCGCTCGACAGGGCGGTCGGGAGCGCTGAACAGGTGTCCGTACCAGCCCGGCGAGTCGATGCCCGCGCCGTACCCACTGGACCGGGACAGCCTGCGGTGGGTCCAGGGCACCCAGGTCAGCTGGACCTTGGCCTTCGGCAGGCCCTTGAGGAGCGCTCGGTCGGCGCCGACGGTGGCCCCCTGTCGCAGCGCGGGGACATGCCAGGCCCCGCACACCACGGCCACGTCGTCCCCGAACTCCCGCCGCGCCGAACGGATCTGGAGCCGCATGTACGCCTCGCGCACCGGGTCCCGGTCGTGCCCTCCGGCCCCGTACACCTCGCGCAGCGCCCCCATGGCCTCCTCCAGCACCGTGAACGGAGCGAACGGGTCGTCCGCCGTCCCGGCCCTGTGCTCGACCACGTCCTCCCACCAGCGCTCCGGGTCGTCGTACCCGGCCGCCTCGGCGAGCACCGCGAGGGGGTCGATCCGGACGGCGCTCACGTCGGGCGGGCTTCCGGAACCCCCGGCCGCGGCCGGCCCTCCGGGGGCGCCCGCGGAGCCGCGGTCCCCCGGGAGACCGGGATCGCCTCCGGGGTCGATGTCTCCCCCGGAGCCGGTGTCTCCTCCGGGTCCGGCGGTGTCGGTGTTCCCGGCCGGGAGCGGGTCGAGCGGGTCCCCGAACGGCGCGTGCCCCGGGCTGGCTCCGTCGGGATCCGTCCCGGCCGGGCCGGTGTCCGCATCGGCAGGCCCGGTGTCCGTCCCGTCCCGGTCGAGGGCCGCCTCCTCGTCCTCCCAGGCGAGGGTGTGGGCGGCCGGAAGGTCGATGAAACGGGCCGCCACCCCGTGCTCCTGGGCCCACTGGATCGCCACCCACTCCGGGGAGAACTCGGCGAGCGGCCAGAAGGCCGACCGGCCGGGTTCGTCCACGACATGGGCGAGCAGCGCCACGGGCGGCCGCATCTCCTTGTCGGCGGCCAGCGGGACCAGCGCGTCCGCCTCGGGCGGCCCCTCGATCAGCACGACCCGGGGGGCCGCCGCCTCCAGCGCCGCCCGTACGGCCCGGGCCGACCCGGGTCCGTGATGCCGTACACCGAGCAGCAACGGCCCCGGATCCCGGCTCATCGCCCCCTTCCGCCGCACGGGCGGTCCGGCGTCCGGCGGTCCGGCGTCCGGCGCGGGCGGTCCGGCGTCCGGCGCGGGCGGTCCGGCGTCACGCCCGGCATTCATACGCTCACCTCGCGGCAGGCGCGGTAGAAGTCCTTCCAGCCGTCCCGTTCGCGGACGACCGCTTCCAGATACTCCTGCCAGATGACGCGGTCGGCCGCCGGGTCGCGCACGACGGCACCGAGGATGCCGGCGGCGACGTCACCCGCCCGCAGGACGCCGTCGCCGAAGTGGGCTGCCAGGGCCAGGCCGTTGGTCACGACGGAGATCGCCTCGGCCGTGGACAGTGTGCCGCTGGGCGACTTCAGCTTCGTCCGGCCGTCGGACGTGATCCCGTCCCGCAGTTCACGGAAGACGGTGACGACCCGGCGGATCTCGTCCACGCCGTCGGGCACGGCGGGCAGATCGAGGGAGCGGCCGATCTGGTCGACACGGCGCGAGACGATGTCGACCTCGGCGTCGGCGCTCTCCGGCAGCGGCAGCACCACGGTGTTGAAACGGCGGCGCAGCGCGCTGGAGAGTTCGTTGACACCGCGGTCGCGGTCGTTGGCCGTGGCGATCAGGTTGAACCCGCGCACGGCCTGCACCTCCTGGCCCAGTTCCGGTATCGGCAGGGTCTTTTCGGAGAGGATCGTGATCAGGCTGTCCTGCACGTCCGCGGGGACGCGCGTGAGTTCCTCGACGCGGGCCGTCATGCCCTCGGCCATGGCCCGCATGACCGGGCTCGGCACGAGCGCGTCCCGGCTGGGCCCGTGCGCGAGCAGCCGCGCGTAGTTCCAGCCGTACCGGATGGCCTCCTCCGGGGTGCCGGCTGTGCCCTGCACGAGCAGCGTCGAGTCGCCGCTGACCGCGGCCGCCAGATGCTCGGACACCCAGGTCTTCGCGGTGCCGGGCACACCGAGCAGGAGCAGCGCCCGGTCGGTGGCGAGGGTGGTGACGGCGACCTCGACGATGCGGCGCGGCCCGACATATTTGGGGGTGATCACGGTGCCGTCCGGCAGGGTGCCGCCCAGCAGATAGGTGGCCACGGCCCAGGGCGAGAGCAGCCAGCGTTCCGGGCGGGGCCGGTCGTCCTGGGCCGCGAGCGCGGCGAGTTCGGCGGCGAAGGCGTGCTCGGCATGCGGTCGCAGCGCCTCGCTCGGCCGGCTCTCCCCCCTCTCTCCCGTGGGTGCGTCGACGGACGTCGGTTCAACGGACACGGACATGGCTCGGTCCCCCTCCAGCTCGGCCGGTTCGGATCTGGTTCCACCGTGCACCACGCCACTGACAATGCGCCCTGACCTGCGCAAATGCGTTCGCGACGGTCGATTGTCAGTGGCGGGATCTACCTTCGATGGCATGACACAGCAGGCGGTGCGCTGGACGGCGGATCAGGTGCTGGCACTGGCGCCTGACGTCGCGTCACGCAAGGCGGGGAGCAAGCTCGGCGCGGCCGGACCATGGTCGGGGGCGGGCACTACCGAGGAGGGGACGGTATGGGGACTGTGCAGGGGAAGTGGCAGCAAGCCGTATCAGACGGTCGCGGACATCGCGGACTCTGCGGGTCCTGCTTACAAGTGCAGTTGCCCGAGCCGGAAGTTCCCGTGCAAGCACGCGCTGGGGCTGTTGCTGCTCTGGGCGGGCGGGGACGGGGCGGTGCCGGCCGGGCAGGCGCCGGACTGGGCCGCCCAGTGGCTGGAGGCACGACGCAGGCGCGCGGAGGAGAGGCACGCGGCGGGCGGGGGATCTGGAGCTTCCTCGACGGCTGATCCCGAGGCGGCGCGACGCAGGGCCGAGCGGAGGGCGGAGCGGATCACCGCGGGGGCGGCGGAGTTGGAGCAGCGGCTCGCGGACCTGCTGCGCGGCGGTCTCGCCTCCGCCGAGCGGGCGGGGTACGGCATGTGGGAGGAGACGGCGGCCCGGATGGTCGACGCCCAGGCCCCCGGCCTGGCCTCGCGGGTACGGGAGTTGGGGGCGATCCCGTCCTCGGGTCCGGGCTGGCCCGTGCGGTTGCTGGAGGAGTGTGCGCTGCTGCATCTCCTCGACCAGGGCTGGCTGCGGCGCGAGCGACTGCCGGACAGTGTGGCCGCGACGGTCCGTTCCCGTGTCGGGCTGCCCGGCTCCGCGGACGGCCCGCCGCTGCGGGACCGCTGGCTGGTGCTCGCTCAGTACGACACGGCGGACGCCCGGCTCACGACCCGCAGGATCTGGCTGTACGGCGCCGAGTCGGGCCGAACCGCCCTGCTCCTCTCCTACGGCGCGGCGGGCCGGGCACCCGAACTGGCGCTTCCGGTCGGGCTGGCCTTCGAGGCGGAACTGTCCGCGTACCCGGGAGCCGGTCAACTGCGGTCGGCGCTGGGCGAATGGTTCACCGCCCCGGCGCCCGCGGCGGTACGGCCGACGGGGCTGACCACCACCCAGGCCGCCGCCCGTTACGGAGAGGCCCTGCGCGAGGACCCCTGGCTGGACTCCTGTCCGGTCACCCTGGACCGGGTCGTGCCGACCCCGGACGGCGACTCATGGCAACTGGCCGACATGGATGGCGAGTTGGCCCTGCCGCTCAGTCCTTCCTCGCGGGCACGCCCCGAACTGTGGCGGCTGGTCGCCCTGTCCGGCGGCGCGCCGGTGACGGTCTTCGGGGAGTGCGGACACCGCGGGTTCACTCCCCTGACGGCGTGGCCGGAGGGCGAGGGCGAGGCGGTGCCCCTGTGCTGACCGAGCCCGTCACCGGCCCCAGCGACTCCCCCGCCACCGTCCCGCCCACCGAACTCACCACGCCCACCGAGTACGCCGGGTACGACGAGCGCGCCGAGAGCGCCACCCGCCGGCTTCGCCACGCCCACCGAGTGTGCCGGGTACGCCGGGAGCACCACTCTCACCCCACCCCCGCCTTCGCCACTCTCGTCACCCAGGCCCACAGCCCCGCGGCCGGCCGCAGGACACCACTGAAGCCCATGCCCTCCGCGCAGAAAGGACGCTCATGAACCCGACCCCCAGCCCCGCCTCGACCACGGCCTCGGGTCCGGCTCCGGCTCCGGCCGGCGCGCCCGCCGGTGGTTCCTGGGAGGAACTCGTCACCGTGGCGCTCCTCGGCACCGACCGACGGGCGCTCCCGGAACAGCACCCTGGGCGGCAGGCCCCCCTGGCGCTGCTGGACGCGGCCGCCGTGGAGACCGTACGGCGACGGGCCGGAATCCGGCCGGCGCGGGCGGCGGAACGGCCCGAGCCCGCGGCGCCGGACCCGCGCCCCGCACTGCCGCCCGCCGCGGCCCGGCGGCTGGCGACGCTGCTGGCGGACCGCCCCGGCGCGGGCGGCGGCGGCCGCAGAGGCGCGGCGCCCGACCTCATGGAACTGCTGCCCCAGTGGCTCGCCCTGGCGAACACCCGCGGTTTCGGCGCACCCCCGCAGACCCTTCCGGCGCTCCTCGACGCGGCCCGTGGGCGTACGGACCTGCGGCCCGCGGCACTCGCCTTCGCCGGGCCGCGGGCCCTGTGGCTGGCCCGGCTGAACCCGGAGTGGCGGTTCGCGCTGCGTTCCTCGTCGGGAGGGGCGGCCGCGCTGCCGGAGGACGCCGTTCACATCCAACGGCTCTGGCAGGAGGGCCTGTTCGCGGAGCGGGTCGCCCTGCTGGCGGCGGTCCGGGCCAAGGATCCTTCCGCCGGGCGGGAGTTGCTCGTCGCGACCTGGGCGACGGAGCGTGCCGAGGACCGGCTGATGTTCCTCGACCTGCTGCGGTCCGGGCTGTGCGCCGAGGACGAGGCGTTCCTGGAGCGGGCCCTGGCCGACCGCAGCCGCAACGTACGGGCCACGGCGGCCGAGCTGCTCTCCGCCCTGCCGGGGTCCGCGCTCGCCGCGAGGATGGCGGCCAGGGCCGTCACCTGTGTGGCCGTGGACCGTACACAGAGGACACCGGTGATCACCGTCGAGGCGCCGCACGAGTGCGACGCGGCGATGGAACGGGACGGGGTGGTGCCGAAACCACCGGCCGGCCGGGGTGAACGGTCCTGGTGGCTGGGCCAGTTGGTGGAGGCAGCGCCGCTCGGGACCTGGCGGGACCGGCTCGGGGGGCGTTCGCCGGAGGAGATGGTGGCGCTGGCCGTGGCGGACGGCTGGCAGGCCGAGCTGCATGCGGCCTGGTGCCGGGCGGCGGTACGGCAGCGCGATCCCGCGTGGTCGAGGGCGCTCCTCGGGTCGCCCTCCGCTCCGGAGGCCGGGGGGCCGGGGGCGGTGTCCCTGGCCGAGCGGGCCAAGCTGCTCGCCACGCTGGACGCCGGGGAGCGGGCGGAGTGGGTGGCCGGGTTCATCGGTACGCACGGGCTGTCCGAGGCGTTCCAGCTGCTCGGGGTGTGCGCGGTGCCGTGGTCGGGGAGCCTGGGGCGGGCGGTGGTCGACGCGCTCGACATCGCGCGGGACGCCGGAAGCTATCCGTGGAGCTTCAGCGGGGTGATGGGGCTGGCCGAGCGCTGTCTCGACCCCGCGGAGGCCGGGCGGCTCGAAGGTCTCACCTCGGTGCCCGACGAGTCGGAGCACGCGGCGCCGGGTGCCGGTGACTACTGGGCTGAGGCCTTCCAGCGGCTCGTGACGACGCTGCGGCTGAGAGCGACCATGTCCGCCGAGCTCACCGCGCCATGACCGCCGTCCATCACCTCACGCCCGCCCGTTCCCGGCCGAGCCGGATTCCGCCCCGGCCCGTCTCCTGCCCCGCCTCGCGGCGTTCAGGGGTCGCTGCGTTCAGGGGCCCGGAGTCCCGGCCCGCCCCGGATTCCGCCGCTCGGGATCGAAAGGAGCCCCCGAGGAACGCCGAGCGCCCCCGCACGCTCCACGCGCCCCTCGCACCCCGCGTGCCCCCGAGAGGCCAGGGGCCGGAAGGGCCGTGAGCCCGGATGACGGCGACGCGTCCGGCGGTCACGGGTGGCCGAGGCTCCCCGCGATTCACGCCCGACGGAGCGGACGCCCGGACGGCGCGGACGCCCGGACGGTCAGGCGCCGGCCGGCTGGCGGACGTTCGCGCGGACCCAGTCCACGATGGACACCGTCGTTGCGCCCGGGGTGAAGATCTCCGCGACGCCCTTCTCCTTGAGCGGGGCGATGTCCGCCTCGGGGATGATGCCACCGCCGAAGACCTTGATGTCCTCGGCCTCGCGCTCCTTGAGGAGGGCGATGACGGCCGCGAAGAGCGTGTTGTGCGCACCGGACAGGATGGACAGGCCGATCGCGTCGGCGTCCTCCTGGATCGCGGTGTCGACGATCTGCTCGGGGGTCTGATGCAGCCCGGTGTAGATGACCTCCATACCGGCGTCGCGCAGCGCACGCGCGATCACCTTGGCCCCACGATCGTGGCCGTCGAGCCCCGGCTTGGCCACCACCACGCGGATCGGACCGGCTGCCACACCCATCACTGCCTCCATGAACGGACTACCTCACACCCTGCACCGGCGAGGACTGCCGGCACACGCCTGCGCCGGCCACCACGGACGGCGGCCGGCGGCCGACAGTCGGCCGCCCACGGTCGGTGGCCGATCGATGATGCACCGATCGACCCTATGCGACTACCCGTCGTCACCAACGGGCGCCCACCGACCGTGTCGAGTACTGACCATCGACACATATCGCTCAGTTTTCCGCTCGCCACTCCGGATCGCTCCGGATCATCGATCGCGCCAAGCGGCACACGCGTCCCGGGCCCTTTCGGTCCGGGAAGTGAACGAACGTTATCGCCAGCATCCCGCAACCGGCAGTTTCGCGGTGGAGACCGAGGGGGAAATCACACACTGGGACAAGTTCGCCGCGCACGGTTCCGTATCGCGGCACTGGCGCCACAGGGACCTGCGGCGTACGGGCCACGGCCGGAGCAGGCGCAAGAAGAGCCGCGACCAGGTGGCCTCACCATCGCGTCGTCAGCGGGACGGCGGGGTGCGGGGGCACATCGACGACGGCACGACAGCGGGGAGCGAGGCCGGGCCAGAGGACCAGGGGAACGCGAGGGCGACTCCACGCCACGACACGAGGCCGCCGCAGTCGGCGCGGCAGACGGTCGGGGAGCCGGGGTCGGCGTCGTCTTCCGCATCCTTCGGCCGAGCACTCCGCAGCGTCACCGGTCTCACCCACCGCGGACGCGCCGTCGGCCGCCGTCGTCGCCGACCTCACGGCTTTCCACTAGGGCACACGGGGGACGGAGTGGTCCTCCCGCGTGCCGACTGGAGGTCGGCCATGAAGGTCACTGAGGCTGCGTCGCCCCTTCTGCCCCTGTGCCAGCGCCTGTTCCCGACGAAACTGGCGGGGCTCTCGGTGGCCCTGCTGAAGGCGACGGCCCTGGAGCTGGCGATCCTCGCCGGGCACCTCCTCCTGTATCCCTCCGGCATCACCCAGGAACGCCGCACCGGACACCCGCTTCCCGGGCCCGAGGCCGCCGACCGGCTGCCCACCGAGTCCAAGCCCCCGGTGGTCCTCCTGCACGGCTTCATCGACAACCGCTCCGTGTTCCTGCTGCTGCGCCGCAACCTCGCGCAGCACGGCAGACAGCACATCGAGTCCCTGAACTACTCACCGCTGACGTGCGACATCCGTACGGCGGCGGAGCTGCTGGGCCGGCACATCGAGGAGATCTGCGAGCGCACGGGCCACGACCGGGTGGACATCGTCGGGCACAGCCTCGGCGGACTGATCGCGCGCTACTACGTTCAGTGCCTGGGCGGCGACATCCATGTCCGCACCCTCGTCACGCTCGGCACCCCGCACTCAGGCACCCGCGTCGCGCCGCTGATGAACGCGCACCCGATCGTGCGCCAGATGCGCCCCGGTTCCGCGGTGATCGAGGAACTGACCGGTCCAGCGCCGGGCTGCCGCACGCAGTTCGTCAGCTTCTGGAGCGACCTCGACCATCTGATGGACCCGCTGGAGACCGCCTGCGTCGAGCATCCCGACCTGCTGGCGCAGAACGTCCGGGTGAGCGGTGTCGGCCATCTCGCGCTTCCGGTGCATCCGGCCGTGGCGACCGGAATCCGGCAGGCACTCGACATCGAGATGTCGGGGCCCCGCGCCGTGGCCAGGACCGGCGGCCTCACGGTGGCGTGAAGGGCGCCAGGCCCCACGGTGGTACCAGGGGCACCGCGGACCGGCCCGAGGGTGGCCGTCGGGAGGGCTGACGGCCGCCCGACGGCCCTTGCACCGACCGGAAATCTCGAACACTTATCGAACGCCAGGCCAAGGCCTTGCCCGCGCTCCCCCGAAACACGGCCGAATGCCCGTTTCCTGCGACGGGGAAACCTGCCGAAGATTGTCGCGCGCGCATACCGCCGGGTACAGTCGCCGCACTGCTCTGCCAGCCCCTGTTGTCGAGGCGAAAGAGAAGTTGGTGAACGACCGTCACCCGTCGGGGATCGCGACTCCCCCGGCTCCGGCTTCCGACGCCGCCTCGGCGCTCTACGGGCCCTATGGCGCGCACGAAGCCCAGTACGGTGACTTCACCGCGTACGGCGACTACGCCGCCGCTCCTTCCGACTCGGGCGCGAACACGGCCGCGGCGGGCGGCTACCCCACCTCCGACTTCGCGGGCGACCCGCTCTTCGGCACCATGCCGGGCGGGGCGGGCACCGGCTCGTACGACGCCACGCAGTGGAACGCCGGGGTCCAGCAGCCGATGGGCTACGACCCGTACGCGGGCCGGCACACCGGCTACGACACCGGCGCCCACGACACGACGGCCTGGACCGACGGCTACCAGCAGCTCGCCGACGTCCCCGCCCAGCACCCGGGCCCCGACGCCTCGGGCCAGTGGGACGCGAACGCCTGGACCCAGCCGGACCAGCCGCTCGACGGGACCCAGCAGTGGACCGTGCCGACGCAGGACACGGGCGCGTACGACGCCACGCAGTGGAACGGCGCCGGGGGCCAGGACGCCTACCAGGCCTACGAGCACCAGCCGGCCGAGTCGTACGAACAGCCGCGGGCGGAGTCCGAGCCGTACGGCCATGAGCTCACCCAGCTCGACATGACGTACACGGACGCGGCGGACCCGGTCCCCTTCGACCAGCAGGCGACCGCGACCTTCGACCAGGCGGTCCACGGCGACCACGCCTCGCAGCAGGACGAGTTCGACGCGGCCGAGGACTTCACGGGCACGGACGGCCCCGACAACGGATACGACGACGGCCGCGACCCCTACGACGAGGGACGCGAGCGGCCTCTGCTGGAGGACCAGGAGGAGATCGCCCCGGTCCGGCATCCCGCGGGCCGTGCCGCTTCCCGCTCCCGGCGCCGCAGCCCCGCCAAGCGTTCCGCGCTGCTGACCGTCGCGGTGCCCTCGGCCTGCGTGATGGGGGTCGCGGGGATCGCCGCCGCCTCCGTGGGCGGGGTCGGCGGCCTCGGAGGAAGCGACGCGAAGGACACGACGGCCAGCGCCCCCGACGCGACCTCGGTGAAGCCGTCGGCCGCCAACATCAAACTGGACACCCAGCTCCAGAGTCTGTCCGCGGGCGCGGACGACTTCGCCGACCGGGCGAGCCGCACGCAGGAACGCATCGACCTCAAGGCCCAGCAGGCGACGGAGAGGAAGAAGGCGGCGGAGGCGGCGGCCCGCAAGGAGCGGCTGCGTCCGAAGTTCGTCCTTCCCGTGACGCAGCGGGGCCTGAGCGCCTACTTCGGCCAGGCCGGCGTCAACTGGATGTCCGTGCACACGGGCATCGACTTCCCCGTCTCGTACGGGACGCCGGTGATGTCCGCGATCGACGGGACCGTGCGGACGCAGTGGAACAGCGCGTACGGCAACATGATGATCGTGACCGCGATGGACGGCACCGAGACGTGGTACTGCCACCTCTCGACGTACAAGGTCCCCTCCGGCACCACCGTCAAGGCCGGTGACCAGATCGCCTTCTCCGGGAACTCCGGCAACTCGACCGGCCCGCACCTGCACTTCGAGGTCCGCCCGGCCGGCGGCGCGGCGATCGACCCGCTGCCGTGGCTGCGCAGCCACGGTCTGGATCCCACGTAACAGCGGCCCCCGTCCGGGGAGTCGGTGACCGCCCGGCCGGCGCGTGACCGCGCGCCCCGGCCGTCATCGGACGGCCGGGGATCCCGCGATCAGATCCCGGGCCCGCTCGCGCGGACTACAGCTTCTCCACGGGCGCGTACCGCAGCAGCAGCCGCTTCGGCTTGGGCTCTCCGAAGTCGACCGTCGCCTCCGCGTTCGCGCCCGTCCCCTTCACCCCGACGACGGTGCCGAGGCCGAACTGGTCGTGCGTGACCCGGTCCCCGACGGACAGTGAGACCACCGGCTTCTCGGCGGCGCCGCGGCGGGTGGCGAACCCGGAGGCACCCGAGGCCGCGGACCGCGCACGCGAGGACGAGAGGGAGGCGGCGACACCGGAGACGGGACCGGCCGGCATGGGCGCGGTCGCCCCCGTGCGCTTCCAGTCCAGATGGGTCGCCGGGATCTCCTCCAGGAAGCGGGAGGGCGGGTTGTACGAGGGCTGTCCCCACGCGCTGCGCATCGAGGACCGGGTGAGGTAGAGCCGCTCCCGAGCACGCGTGATGCCCACGTACGCCAGGCGCCGCTCCTCCTCCAGCTCCTTGACCTGTCCGAGCGCGCGCATGTGCGGGAAGACGCCGTCCTCCATACCGGTCAGGAAGACCACGGGGAATTCGAGGCCCTTGGCGGTGTGCAGGGTCATCAGGGTGATGACGCCGTTGCCGTCCTCCTCGTCCGGGATCTGGTCGGAGTCGGCGACGAGCGCGACCCGCTCCAGGAACGCGGAGAGTCCGGCCGGGGTCTCGTCCTCACCGGTCTCCTGCTCGAACTCCAGGGCCACGGCGGCGAGTTCCTGGAGGTTCTCGATCCGGGTCTCGTCCTGCGGGTCGGTCGAGGCCTGCAACTCGGCGAGATAGCCGGTGCGTTCGAGGACGGCCTCCAAAATGGTGGCCGGGCCCGCGCCGGACTCGACGATCGTACGGAGCTCCTCCATGAGCGTGTTGAACCGCTTGACCGCGTTGGTGGAGCGCGCGGCCATGCCGTAGGCCTCGTCGACGCGGCGCAGCGCCTGCGGGAAGCTGATCTTCTCGCGCTGCGACAGAGCGTCGATCATCGCCTCGGCGCGGTCGCCGATGCCGCGCTTGGGCACGTTCAGGATGCGGCGCATCGGGACCGAGTCCTCGGGGTTGGCCAGCACCCTGAGGTACGCCAGGACGTCCCGGACCTCCTTGCGCTCGTAGAAGCGGACACCGCCGACGACCTTGTACGGCAGGCCGACGCGGATGAAGACCTCTTCGAAGACACGGGACTGCGCGTTCGTGCGGTAGAAGACCGCGACGTCGCCGGCCCGCGCCTCGCCGGCGTCGGTGAGACGGTCTATCTCGTCGGCGACGAACTGGGCCTCGTCGTGCTCGGTGTCCGCGACGTAACCCGTGATGTTCGAGCCCGCGCCGGCGTTGGTCCACAGGTTCTTGGGACGGCGGGACTCGTTGCGCTCGATGACCGCGTTGGCGGCGGACAGGATCGTCTGGGTGGAGCGGTAGTTCTGCTCCAGGAGGATCGTCGTCGCGTTCGGGTAGTCCTCCTCGAACTGGAGGATGTTGCGGATCGTCGCGCCGCGGAAGGCGTAGATCGACTGGTCCGCGTCACCCACCACGCACAGCTCGGCCGGAGGCAGGTCGTACGCGCTGGGCGGTACGTCCACGGGGTGCTCGGAGGTCCCCACGAGTTCACGGACGAGCGCGTACTGCGCGTGGTTGGTGTCCTGGTACTCGTCGACCATGACGTGCCGGAAGCGGCGGCGGTAGTGCTCGGCGACGTCCGGGAAGGCGCGCAGCAGGTTGACCGTGGTCATGATCAGGTCGTCGAAGTCGAGCGCGTTGGCCTCGCGCAGTCTCGACTGGTACATCGCGTACGCCTGGGCGAGGGTCTTCTCGAAACCGTCGGTTGCCTGCGCCGCGAAGTCCTCCTCGTCGATCAGCTCGTTCTTCAGGTTCGAGATCTTGGCGCTGAAGGACTTCGGCGGGAAGCGCTTGGGGTCGAGGTCGAGATCACGGCAGACGAGCGCCATCAGACGCTTGGAGTCCGCGGCGTCGTAGATCGAGAACGACGAGGTGAAACCGAGCGTCTTGCTCTCGCGGCGCAGGATGCGCACACAGGCGCTGTGGAAGGTCATCACCCACATCGCGTTGGCGCGCGGGCCCACGAGCGCCTCGACGCGCTCCTTCATCTCGCCCGCGGCCTTGTTCGTGAAGGTGATCGCGAGGATCTGGCCGGGGTGGACGTTCCGCTCGCCGAGCAGATGCGCGATCCGGTGCGTGAGCACGCGGGTCTTGCCGGAGCCGGCGCCGGCCACGATGAGCAGCGGGGAGCCGGAGTGCACCACGGCCGCGCGCTGGTTCTCGTTCAGTCCGTCCAGCAGGGCCGCGGGGTCCACGGCGGGCCTGGGCGCGCCGTCGCGGTAGTACGTGTCACGGGTCGGCGGCGCGTCGAACTTCCCGCCGAACAGATCGTCCGGAACCGGTTCCGGTACGTGATCGTCCTCGGGCGGCGGCGGGTGCTCGTCCTCGTGGGCCGCGGAGGGCTTGAGGTCCGCCAGGAAGCTGTCGTCAAAGAGGCTGCTCATCGCTCTCCGAGTCTAGGCCGCCCCACCGACAACCCGCCGCCACCTCGGGAACTCCACCGGAAGTCGTGACGCGGGACACCTTCACCGAAAGCGTCCGGCCGGACACGTCGGGCGAGGGGCCGCTCCCGCTTCCGTCGCCGCGGGGCGGCGGGTCCGCGCGAGGTCACGAAAATGTATCGGACATATCGCACATCAACCTTCACACGGGCCACGCCGGTTGGCTAGCGTGCCGGAACGCCGCTCGACCACCACCGGCGAACATCGCCGGGCCGGGCGGCCTCCGCCTAATCCGGTACGCCGCGAGGCCACCGGAGCCGGGGACCCACCGACTTAGGGGTGAATCGGTCCAACCGCCTTGTGGGGCACGGACCGTAGGGAAACCTTCCGGATCAACCCGCCCGAACCCGACAGCTAACTCGGCAGGCGGACGACGGAAGGAGTCGCCTCTCTTGGCGTCACACCGCAAGGCGCGCCCCACGGGTGCGCGCATCTCCGGCATACGGACCCCGGTCCTGGCCACCGCGGCCCTCACCTCCGTGGCCCTGCTCTCCCAGACGGCCGCAGCGGCTCCCGCGGCCGAACCCAGGCCCAGCATCGAGGCGGTCTCGAAGAAGGTCGACGACCTCTACCACCAGGCCGAGACGGCCACGGACAAGTACAACGCGACCCGGGAGAAGACCGCCGAGCAGCGCAAGCGCGTCGACACCCTGCTCGACGACGTCGCCCGGCGCACCGAGAAGCTCAACACCGCTCGCGAGAAGCTGGGTTCGTTCGCGGCGGCGCAGTACCGCACGGGGGCCGCCGCGCCCGGCACCGCGACCCTGCTCCTGGCGGACAACCCCCAGGACTACTTCGACCAGACGCAGTTGATGAGCCGTCTGACGACCCGCCAGAAGGCTTCCGTCGACGACTACATCACGGAACAGGCCGCCACCACCAAGAAGCGGTCGGAGGCCACCGAGAGCCTGGAGTCGCTGACCGCCTCGCAGCGGGCGCTCAAGACGTCCAAGGCCACCGTGCAGCGCAAGCTCTCCGAAGCCCGTGACCTGCTCTCGAAGCTGAACACCGCGGAGAAGGCGCGGCTGGCGGCGATCGAGAAGAAGAAGCGGGAGCAGGCCGCGGCCAAGGCGGCGGAGCTGGCCCGGCAGCAGGCGGCCGCGGCGAAGGCGGCACAGCCGCAGCCGTCGGGCACCTCCAGCGGCTCCGCGTCCGGGTCCGGGTCCGGCTCGACGGCGGGCTCGGCGTCCGGGTCGACCGGCACGGACCCCTCGTACACGGCGAAGGCCGCCGACGCGCTCGCGTTCGCCCGCGCGCAGATCGGCAAGCCGTACGTCTGGGGCGCCACCGGCCCCGGTTCCTACGACTGCTCGGGTCTGACCCAGGCCGCCTGGAAGGCCGCGGGCGTCAGCCTCCCGCGCGTCACCTACGACCAGGTGAACGCCGGCACGACGGTCCCCCTCGCCGACGCCCGGCCCGGCGACCTCGTCTTCTTCTACGACGACATCAGCCACGTCGGCCTCTACATCGGCGACGGGATGATGATCCACGCGCCGAAGCCGGGGGCGTACGTCCGCGAGGAGTCGATCTACTACGACGGCACGTCGGCGATCCACAGCGTGGTGCGCCCGGCGTAGACCGGAGCACGGACGCCCTTGCCGCGGGGCGTGCGCGCGGGCTCACCGATCCCCGTGCGCCCGCCCCGCGTTTTCGCCGCCGCCCGCGCGTGGCCCACCCGCAACCGCTCCGCGGATCCCTAGCATCGACGCATGCCAGACACACCGGACATGCCGGACACCATTCCGCTCCGCGCCTGGTGGGTGGGCTGGGCGCCCGCCGCCGGGGCCGCCGTGATGGCCACCGGCATCCTCTCGATCGGCCTGCGTCTGACCGGCCACGAGGCCCTGTCCCGGATCGCGCTGGTCCTCGCCTCGCTCGCCTGGGCGGCGCTCGCCTCGGACTTCCTCGCCCGGCTGCTGGGCGACCGGCGGCAGTGGGCGCGGCGGGCCGCGACGCCGGCCGGGCTCGACGCGGTCGCGGCGACCACCGTGCTCGGCACCCGGTTCTCGGCGCTGGGGTGGCGGGGGCTCGCCGAAGTCCTGCTCGCGCTGTCGGCCGTCCTGTGGCCGGTGCTGCTCCTGGCCGTCCTGCGGCACTGGCGGCGCCGTATGGCCGGAGAGGTGTTCCTCGTCTGCGTGGCCACGCAGGGGCTCTCGGTCCTCGGGTCGGCGATCGCCACCGAGGCGGGCTCGGACTGGCTCGCCCATGCCGCGATGACGCTGTTCTGGGTGGGGACCGTGCTCTACGTGCTCTCGTTCGCCTCCTTCGACCTGGAGGAGGTGAGGAAGGGGGCAGGGGACCACTGGGTGGCGGCCGGCGCGCTGGGCATCTCGGCGCTGGCCGGGGCGGGACTCGTCGCGGCGCACCACGTGAATCCGTATCTGTGGAACAACGACGACCAGGGCGTCCTGCGCGCCACGACCGGCGCGCTGCTGGCGCTCGACCTCGTCTGCTACGTCCTGCTGGCCGTCGCGGAGGTGGTGTGGCCACGCCGGCGCTACGACGTACGGCGGTGGTCGACCGTCTTCCCGATGGGGATGACGGCGGTGGCGGCCCTCGCGGTCGCGGACGCCCTCGACGTCTTCCGGCTCAGGGGGCCGGGACAGGTGCTGCTGTGGATCGCGGTGGCGGCGTGGCTCGCGGCGGCCGTGGGCACCGCCCTCGCCTTCCGCTCCACCGTGCGGGAGCGAGGGCGCTGATCAGGTACGGAGGCCGGCGATCAGGTACGGAGGCCGGCGATCAGGTACGGAGGCCGGCGATCAGGTCCACAGGACGGCGATGAAGATGTTCGTGACGGTCAGCAGGCCGACCAGGCCGAAGAGACGCTTGTCCACCGTCTCGTCGTCCCGCTTCACGTAGACGAGCCCGAGGATCACGATCAGCAGGGCCAGTTTGACGCCGACCTTGACGGTGTTGACCGTGTTGCCGTCGGCCTGGTTGAGCCCGACCAGGGCGACTCCGGTCACCAGCATGGTCAGCGCGCCGTGCAGCATCGCCGGGACGAAGCGGGCGGTGCCGTTGCCCATCGCCTTCATCTGGGTGAAGAAGCCGCCGAGGAGCGCGGCGATGCCGATGATGTGCAGGCCGACGAAGAGGTGGATGAGTACGCCCATGGGGCCGGAGCCTAATCGCCCCCTTTCACGCCCCCGACACGGGGCCGCCCCTTCAGCCCCTGCCGACGGGGCCGCCCCTTCACGCCCTTCCGGCCGGGCCCGCCCTCCCGGCCGCCGTCGCCCGCCGGGGCGCCCTCTCCTCTCCGGCCCCCGGCACCCCTCCCTCTCCTCGCGGCCGTCGCGCGTCACCCGTAGCACCGGTATCGCACGGACTCCACGCGATGCACCGCTTCGGTCATCACCCCGCGTCGACTCGGCGTCACGTGGCCGATAAATCGCCTTCATACGGTCACTCAGCGATCCAAACGCAATAGTTCCGTACATAGCGTTACCAACGGCGCACGCGCAGGTTTAGCGTCCTCCACCAGGTGGCCGGCTCCCCACCACCGTCCGGGCCAGGGACGGCAGTCGGACACCACCGCCGAGAAGGTCCGGCGGCGGCCGCTCCCCCTGTGAGCCGCCGCCGGACATGTCACCGCAAGACCGCACCTCAGGGGCGGTCGCACGGAAGGATGTGGGCCCTCGTGGCAGCGCACCGCAAGGCCAAACAGCGCTCGATCGGCGGAAACACGGCCCGCACGGCAGCCACCATCGCCCTCGCGGGCGCGGCGACGGCCACCGGCTTCGACGGAGTCGGGCACGCCGACCCCCAGCTCACCCCGGCACAGGTGAAGGCCCAGGTCGACAAGCTGTACGTGGAGGCGGAGGCCGCCACCCAGAAGTACGACGGCGCCAAGGAGAAGGCCGGCGAGGCGGAGGCGAACCTGCGCAAGCTCCGCGACGAGGCGGCCCGCCGGGAGGACAAGCTCAACTCGGCCCGGGACGCGCTGGGTTCGATGGCGGCGGCGCAGTACCGCAGCGGTGGACTCGACCCCGTGGTGCAACTCGCCCTCTCCGACCACCCGGATCAGTATCTGGAGGGGGCCGCGTTCGCCGAGCGGGTCGGCTCCCGGCAGTCGGCGGAGATCACCGGGGTGCGCAAGCAGTTGCGCGAGCTGGAGCAGTTGCGCGGTGCGGCGCACATCCAGCTGGCCGCGCTCACCTCACGGCAGACCGAGCTGAAGCGGCAGAAGAAGACGATCAACGAAAAGCTCACTGCGGCACGCCAGTTGCTCGACCGCCTCGCTCCCCGGCAGCGCGCGCAGTACGCGGAGCGCGGGGGCGCGGACGACCAGCAGCACGTCTCGCGCGACGCGGCCCGCGATCCCGCGCCGGTCGCCTCGTCCGGCGCGTCCGGTGGCTCCGCGGCCGGCTCCGGGGTGGCGGCGCCCAACTCCCGCGCGGCGGCCGCCGTCGCCTACGCCTACTCCAAGCTCGGCAGCCCCTACGTCTGGGGCGCCACCGGCCCCGACGCCTTCGACTGCTCCGGGCTCGCCCAGGCCGCGTACCGCTCCGCGGGCATCTCCCTGCCCCGGACCACCTATGCGCAGATCAACGCGGGCCAGCGGGTCACCCTCTCCCAACTCCAGCCGGGCGACCTGGTGTTCTTCTACTCGGGCGTCACGCACGTGGGCATCTACGTCGGCAACGGCCAGATGATCCACGCCCCGAATCCGTCGGCGCCCGTGCGGCTGGCCCCGATCAGCGAGATGCCCTTCGCGGGGGCGGCCCGGGTCGCGTGATCGCGCGGTCCGCGGTCCGGGCGGTCACCGGGTCGGCCGGGTCAGACCAGGCGCCTCGCCGTCGCCCAGCGGGTCAGTTCGTGGCGGTTGGAGAGCTGGAGCTTGCGCAGGACCGCCGAGACGTGCGACTCGACCGTCTTGACGGAGATGAACAGCTGCTTGGCGATCTCCTTGTACGCGTACCCCCGGGCGATGAGGCGCAGGACCTCGCGTTCGCGCTGGGTGAGGCGGTCCATGTCCTCGTCGACGGGCGGGGCGTCGGTGGAGGCGAAGGCGTCGAGCACGAATCCGGCGAGGCGCGGGGAGAAGACCGCGTCGCCGTCCTGGACGCGGAAGACCGAGTCCACGAGATCCGTGCCGGTGATCGTCTTGGTCACGTACCCCCTGGCGCCGCCGCGGATCACCCCGATCACGTCCTCCGCGGCGTCCGACACGGACAGCGCGAGGAAGCGGACCGGCCGCTCGGCGTCGGCCATCAACGGGGCACAGCGGCGCAGCACTTCGACCCCGCCGCCGCCGGGAAGGTGGACGTCCAGGAGGACGACCTCGGGGCGGGTGGCCGTGATGACCGTGACCGCCTGGTCGACGTCCGCGGCCTCGCCGACCACCTCGACGCCGGTCCGCGCGGTCTCGCCGATCTCGGCCTGCACCCCCGTACGGAACATGCGGTGGTCGTCGACGAGCACCACGCGCACCCGGCGCCCGCCCTCGGCGGCGGCACCCGCGGATGCGGCGGCGCCAGGGGCCTCCGCGGCCGAACCGCCGGACTCCACAGGCTCGTTCGTGTCGCTCATGACGTTTTCTCCGCCCTCTCCATCTCCAGCTCGACCTCCGTGCCGCCGTCCGGCACCGCGCGTAGCCGCGCCGTGCCGCCGTTGCGCTCCATACGGCCGATGATCGATTCTCTGACGCCCATGCGGTCGGCGGGTATCGCGTCGAGGTCGAAGCCGGGGCCGCGGTCGCGGACGGACACGAAGACCGTCCTTCCCTCGACCTCGGCGTAGACCTGCACCGCGCCGCCCTCGCCACCGTACTTGGCCGCGTTCACCATGGCTTCCCTCGCCGCCTGCATCTGCGCGGTCAGCCGGTCGTCGAGCGGGCAGTCGCCCACGACGACGACCTCGATGGGCACGCCGTGCTTGTCCTCGACCTCGGCGGCGTGGCCGCGGACGGCCTCGGCGAGGGTGTCGGGCTCCTCGTCCTCGTCCTTGCCGCTGCCGTCCGGTTTGTAGAGCCAGGCCCGCAGGTCGCGTTCCTGCGCGCGGGCGAGGCGCCGCACCTCGTTCGCGTTCTCCGCGTTGCGCTGGATCAGGGTCAGGGTGTGCAGCACCGAGTCGTGGACGTGGGCGGCGACTTCGGCCCGCTCCTGGGCCCGGATACGCATCAGGCGCTCCTCGGAGAGGTCCTGGGTCATCCGGATCAGATACGGGCCGGCGAGCAGCGCGATGCCGACGAGGACCGCGAGCGCCGCCTGGAGCACCGAGCCGAGGTGGGCCGCGGAGCCCTGGAGGACGAAGATCCCGGAGACGCCGGCGGTGACGAGCAGCACGCCCGCGGCGGACCGCAGCAGCGTGAGCGTACGGCGGCGGCGGCCGACCTCCGCCCAGCGGGCCCGCCGGGCGTTGTCCGCCTGGCGCCAGACCAGGGCGACGCCCGCGCCGACGAGGACCGTCGGCCACAGATACGCCTTCGTGCCGCCGCCGAGGTTCACGTTGCCGACGAAGACCATGGCCACGACGACCATGAGGAGAAGGGCGACGATCTGGCCCTTGTCCGGCTTGCGGGCCACCAGTCTGCGCCGGCCGTCGGGCGAGGTCTCGGTGGTGAACGCCGGTGTGCGGCCGGAGACGACGCCGCCGACGCCGAGCGGCACGAAGAACCAGAAGGCCGCGTAGAGCAGCGCGCCGAGCCCGTCCGCCATGAACAGCCCGGCGAACACCAGCCGCACCCAGACCACGGGCAGCCCGAGATGCCCGGCGAGCCCTCGCGCCACGCCCCCGAGCCAGCGTCCGTCGCTGCTGCGGTAGAGCTTGCGCGGGGGCCGCGGGTCGTCGACGGGCATGACTACGGCTTCCGGCATGCCATCGATGGTCACACGCCCGGCGGACCGGAGCATCAGGGTCGGCCCCCGAGACTCCCCTGATCTTCAGGAACCGGCGTTAGAACAGCCTCTCCCGCCCCCCTCCGGGCGGATATCAGGGTTCGGCCAGGGTCATCCCGGCTGCCGCCGCGCCGTCCCGCCCGTCACCATGGACGCATGACAGATCAGCAGCACGCGGCGGCGGAGCCGGACCCCGGCACCGTCGCGGGCGGCGAGCCGCGCGCTCACGGGGAAGCGGCCGCGGCACGGCCCGCGGGCTCCGGCGCCGACGTCTCCTCCGGGGGGCCGGGCAGGTTCCGGCGCGACCGCCGGCAGAAGGTGCTCGGCGGGGTGTGCGCCGGGCTCGGCCGGCAGTGCGACATGGACCCGGTGATCTTCCGGATCGTGCTCGCGGTGCTCTCCGCGACCGGGGGCATCGGCCTCATCTTCTACGGCTTCGCCTGGCTCTTCGTCCCGTACGACGACGAGGAGGAGAACGAGGTCCGCAAGCTGCTCACCGGCCGGGTCGACGGCCCCGCGCTGACCGCCGTGCTGTTCGCGCTGGTGGGCTGCGGGGTGTTCCTGTCCATGCTGAGGAACGGCAGCGTGCTGACGTTCGCCGTCGTCCTGTCCCTGCTGCTGGCGGGCGCGGGCTACTGGTCGCAGAACCGCGGTGCCGCGGACCCCGATCCCCTTGCCGCGCAGGCCGCCGCCGACGCCCCGCCGGAGGCGAAGGCCCCGCCCGCCCCCGACTCCTATCCCTCCTGGTGGCGCGACCCGATCGTCAAGGACGGTTCGCACGTCGGCGGCACGGGATACATGTGGGGCCCGGTGGAGACCCGGGACCGTGATGTGGCGGCCGCGCTGAACATCGCCCGCGGCACCTCCCGTCCCGATCCGCGCACGGAACGGGACCGCGGGCCGCGCGGACCCCGTCCCATCGGCGGCCGGATCTTCCTGCTCGCGCTCCTCGCGGGCGGCCTGACGACGGGGCTGCACTGGCACGACCGGGCGCTCGGCACCAGCCTCCAGGCCGGACTCGCCGCGGCGCTCATCGTGTTCGGCCTGGGCATCGCCGTGAGTTCCCTCCGGGGCCGCACGGGCGCGGGAACGGTCTTCCTCGCGGTGATCACGGCCGGCCTCCTCGCGGCCTCGGCGGCTCTGCCCAAGGACATCGACACGCACTGGGTGCGGACGAACTGGACCCCGGCGGCCGTGGCCGACGTACGGCCGCGCTACGAACTGGGCACAGGAGTGGGCACGCTCGACCTCAGCCGGGTCGACCTCGCCGGGGGACAGACGCTGAAGACCGGCGCCCAGGTGGGAGCGGGCCGGCTGAAGGTGATCGTCCCCAGGGACGTGACCGTGCGGCTCACCGTCGAGGTGGGCGTCGGGGACATTCAACTGCCGAGTGACGACAAGAAGGACGTGGACGTGCAACCGGGCAAGCACGAAAAGGCGACCCTGCCGCCGGCGACGGTCGGCACGAAGGGCGGCATCCTGGACCTCGATCTCCAGGTCGGCGTCGGACAGGCGGAGGTGGCCCGTGCCGCGTCATGAGTTCCAGCCGGGAAAGCTGGTGGCGGGCCTCTTCCTCACCGCCGCGGGCATCGCCTACGCCGGGGACGCGGGCGGCTGGTGGGAGACCCCGTGGTTCGCCGTCGTCCCCCTCGTCCTCATCGGCCTGTGCCTCGCGGGCGCCGTGGCCTCCGTCAACCACGCCGTCCGCAGACGCCGCGGGACGCGGGGCGTGAACTCCTAGAAGGCGGCGGCACGGAGCGTCAGTAGGCGCTCCGTTGCTGACGCCGTCGTTTGATCACCGCGTCCAGCGACCAGTAGGACGCCCCGGCCAGCAGGAGCGGGGTCCAGAGGAACAGGTACGGAAGGTCGTTGCCGTAGTAGTACGGGTCGGAGGCCCAGCTCACCGTCAGCCACAGGCTGAGCGATATGAGCGCGCCGCCGAGCGCGGCGAGGCGGGCCAGCAGGCCTATCAAGGTGCCGATCCCGACGGCGAGTTCACCGAAGGCGATGGCGTAGCCGAAGCCGACGGGGCTCTTCAGGGACAGGTCCACGAGGGCCGGTATCGCGGAGGAGTCACGCACCGTGCGCATCATGTCGCCGATCGAACCCGAGCCTGAGGCCTTCATGAAGGCGCTGTTCGTGAGTTTGTCCAGGCCGGCGTAGATGAAGGTGACGCCCAGGAAGATCCGGAGTGGTAGCAGGGAGTAGCGCGTGGCGGTCTCCCGCCAGCCGCCTCGTTCCTCCAGATACTGGGTGTGAGTATCCGTCCGCATCCCGTGAGTCATCGCTCTCCGCCACCTCTCACCCGCGTGCCGTTGACCACTCAACAGACCATACGTACGAATCAGTTCCCTGACTCACCCCTCGGAACCTTTTTCCGCCCCGCGACCCCGGTCCCCCGACCACAACCTTCTTTCGCCCCCTCCGCCCCTACCCGACCCGAACCGGGGGCGCCGCCCCCGCACCCCCGCTCCTCAAACGCCGGAGGGGCTGAAATCAGCCGGAATCCGGCGTGAGGGACGGGCCGGACCCACCCACCGAACCGGTCTCACGCCGGAGGCGAGCTGTCTCAGTCCGTCACGTCGATCTCGTAGCGGTTCGTCTCCGCGCCTGCCGCCGTGATCACCTGGACCTCCACCCGCCCCGGCTCCACGTCCACCGGCACCGGCACCGTCAGCACCGCGTCCGTGGGATTGCTGAACCCCCCGGACACCGGCACCAGCGGCACATGCACGTGGACCGGCCCGATCCGCACGACCATCCGCGACAGCCGGTCCGCGGTCCGCGCCCCCGGCGGCACGAATCCGGCACCCCGGATCTCGATGTCGTCCCCGGTGCGGATCGGCGCGTCCAGATCGCCGGCCTCACGGGACCTGACCACGGAAAGGATCACCGGCCGCCCGCCCTCGGCGTACTTCCCCGCGAGATAGGTCGCGGCCGACACCAGCACCAGCAGGGCCAGCCCCCACGGAAGATCGGGCAGCTGCGACGGCCGCCTGGCCAGCCGCACCGCCGCGAAGACCAGGGCGACCCCGCTGATCACGACGTACTGGATGTCGGCGAACGCCCCCCGGCCGGAGTCGTCGGTCAGCAGGTCCGCGGCCCGCGGCCGGTCCGCGCGGAGCTTCTGGAGCCGCTGCCCCAGCACCCGCAGCCCGACCACCCGCCGCACCAGCACCGCGACCCCGCACACCACGGCGACGACGGTCACGACACCGGCGGCCCGGTCCAGTTCGAGCCCGGCGATCAGCTCGTCCCGGCGGCCGTGCGCCGAGGCCGCCGCCAGCTGTCCCACCAGCACGAGCACCGCGTACACCACGAGCAGCACCCAGCCGGCGGCCACCGCGCGGGAGGTGGAGAGCCGGTTGTCCTCGCCGATGACCGGCGCCAGGGCCCCGCCCCGCGCCCGGTGCAGCCAGGCCGCCCCGCTCAGCAGTCCGGCCAGGACGACCGCGGCGAGCAGCCCCGCCGTCCGCGCCGCCGTCCAGCCCGCCCCGATCGCGGTGAGCGACTGCACGAGCAGAAGGACGACGACGGCGGCCCAGACGGTGTACGCGGTGTACCGCCACAGGCGGCCCAGCCATGCCTCGCCCTCCAGACGGCCGCGCTCGGCGACCAGGTCCGCGGACTGGGTGAGCTCGTCGGACACCCACTGCCGGGAGGCCGAGGCGGAGTGCGCGACCCCGGCGGGCAGCCCCCGCCCGGACGCCAGCGCGTCACGTTGGGCGAGGAACGCGGCGACGGCGCGCCGGTGCCCCGTACGCGCCCCGTGCGGACAGTCCCCGCACGTACAGCCGCCCTCGTGCACGCCCGATCCCCCGCCCGGTTCCGCACCGAAGCCTCGGCCGGACCCGCCGCCCGGGCCACCGCTCCGCCCGGCACCCGCCACGCCCCCCGGCCCGGCACCGTGTCCCGTCTCCTGCACCGCCACGCCCGCTGCCGCCTTCCCGCGCCAGAAATAGCTCCGTAGAGCCGGAATGTCACGAATCTCCGGCCGCCGCGCCCCCACCCGGCAACTCTCCGGTGACGAGAGCGAATTGTGCCGTACGGAACAGCGGGCGCACGCCACAGGTCGCTCGGCGCGCGCGAAAACGGATGCCCCGTTGTTGACCCGGCTGCGACAATTCGTCCATGGCCGAGATCATCCAGCGCGACGGCGGCTGGGACTTCGACGGCAGCACGGTCAGGATCACGCCGGGACTGCACCGCAGCGTGCCGCTGTTCCGGCAGACGTACGGGGAGGTCTCCGTTCCGCTGGAGGCGGTGGCGGGCGTCGTGCACGAACCCGAACGCAGGCGCGGCCGGCTGCGGTTGCGGCTGCGCGAGGGTGCGGACCCGCTGCTCCAGGCGACCGGGGGCCGGCTGCCCGAAGCGGCGGACCCCTACAGCCTGTCGGTCGACACCGACCGTTCCGGGGTGGCCGCGTACCTGGCCGAGGAGATCCGCCGCGCGCTGCTCCTGGACCGGGTCCCCAAGGAACCGGCGACGGCGTATCTGCTCATGGGGCCGCCGGTCCCGGTGTCCGTGCGCTCCAGCGACGGCACGGTCTCCTTCGACGGGACGCGGGTGCGGATCGACTGGGCGGACACCTCGGACCGGGTCAAACGGGCGACGGGCCCGCGGATCATCGACCTGGGCGATCTGGTCCAGGTCGAATGGGTGCCCAACTCCGGCTACGGTGACGGTTTCCTGCGTTTCGTGACGGGTGAGGCCGTTTTCTCCAAGCTGCCGCCCGAGAAGGACCCGTACACCCTCGATCTGTGGGGCAGTACCCGCCGCGACCTGCTCACCGCGCTGGTCGCCACGGCGGTCACGGCGCGGCTGCCGCATCCCTCCACCCGCGGCGGAGCGCACACGGAGCGGCCCCGGCCGGTGCCGTCGGGGTCCGACCATCACGACGTACTGCTGCGCCGGCTGCGGGAGTTGGGCGAGCTGCACCGTGACGGCGTCCTGACGGACGAGGAGTTCGCCCTGACGAAGGCGGCGGTCCTCCAGGGATTCCGGCAACTGCCCGCCGACCGGGCGGATCCCTGGAAGACGCGTCGCGGCGCTAGCTGAGCAGGTCCGGTTCGCTGCGGCAGACGTCCTGCCAGAGGGGCTGGTAGTTGATCCACGCCACCAGGTCGCCGCCGAGCTGTTCGCGGGTGGCGACCGCCTGCTTGTGGTCGATGAGGACGGGCCGGCCCGCGGCCTTCGCGGTGAGCTGGACCTGGCTCGACCGCTCCATGGACAGGAACCACCAGGCCGCCGCGTCCACCGAGTCCCCGACGGTCAGCAGTCCGTGGTTGCGCAGCACCAGCGCCTTGCGGCTGCCCAGCGCGGACGCGATCCTGCGTCCCTCCTCGGCGTCGACGGCGACTCCGGTGTAGGCGTCGTACAGCGCGTGGTCCTCGTAGAAGGCACAGCTCTCCTGGGTGATCGGGTCGAGCAGGTCGCCGAGGGCGGCGAGCGCGCGGCCGTGCACGGAGTGGCAGTGGGCGACGGCGACGACGTCGGGACGGGCCGCGTGGACCTGGGAGTGCACGGTGAACGCCGCCTGGTTGACGTGGTAGCGGCCCTCGATCACCTGGCCCTCCTGGTTGGCCATGACCAGGTCGCCCACGGTGACGTGCTTGAACGGCATGCCGAAGGGATTGACCCAGAAGCAGTCGCTGTACTCGGGGTCGCGCGCGGTGATGTGCCCGGAGACGCCGTCCTCGAAGCCGAGCCGTCCGAACAGGCGCAGCGCACCGGCGAGCCGCTCCTTGCGGTGCCGTCGTTCGTCGTCCGTCGACTCGTGCATCGGCGGCATGGCGAAGCGCAGCTGGTCGGTGGGGCGGGGCAGCGGCGGAGTGGACCCGTGCATCTGTCCTCCAGCACTGGCGTGGTCGGTACGAGCGGAAGTTACCCGGGGTCAGCGCAGGAGAACAGGGGTGTTCCAGGAGAGAAAAATCCGGCCGGCCGAGAGCCGGAGCCGGCCGCCGGGAGAGAGCCGCGACGGAACACGGAGGAGAGACACAGCCGAAACCCGACAGGAGATGTCGGGTATGGGCGCCAGACTCGGTGCCATGAACTGGGCAGCTCTCTCCACCGCGGAACCGGCCTTCGCCGCCACCGTCGAACAGCGCTTCGGCGCCTTCACCCATCACGTCCTCGCGACCCTGCGCAAGGACGGCTCACCGCGCACCTCCGGGATCGAGGTGCGCTTCCTGGACGGCGAGCTGTGGCTCGGCATGATGCCGGACTCGCTCAAGGTGCTCGACCTGCGCCGCGACCCGCGCTTCGCGCTCCAGGCGAATCCGGGGGCCGGCACGGACATGGGCGGCGGCGACGTGCGGATCGGCGGGCGGGCCGTCGAGGTCGGTGACGGCGTCCCCGCCAAGGCCGCGTACGTGAAAGAGGTGGAACCGCCGGAGCCGTTCCACCTCTTCCGCACCGAACTGACGGAGGTCACGCGGACCCATGTCGAGGACGAGACGTATCTCGTCGTCCAGGTCTGGAAGCCCGGCGCGCCGGTGCGCACGCTCAAGCGGACCTGAGGGGGAGGGTCACTCCCCCGCGGGGACTACTCCCACTCGATGGTGCCCGGGGGCTTGCTCGTCACGTCGAGCACGACGCGGTTGACGTCCGCGACCTCGTTCGTGATGCGGGTCGAGATCTTGGCGAGGACCTCGTAGGGCAGCCGCGACCAGTCGGCCGTCATGGCGTCCTCGCTGGACACCGGACGGAGCACGATCGGGTGGCCGTAGGTCCGGCCGTCGCCCTGCACGCCCACGCTGCGCACGTCCGCGAGCAGGACCACCGGGCACTGCCAGATCTCGCGGTCGAGACCGGCGGCGGTGAGTTCCTCGCGGGCGATGGCGTCGGCCTGGCGGAGCAGGTCCAGACGCTCCTTGTTCACCTCGCCGACGATCCGGATGCCGAGGCCGGGGCCGGGGAACGGCTGGCGCTGGACGATCTCCTCAGGCAGGCCGAGCTCCTGGCCGACCATGCGGACCTCGTCCTTGAACAGCTTGCGCAGCGGTTCGACGAGCTGGAACTCCAGGTCCTCGGGGAGGCCGCCCACGTTGTGGTGGGACTTGATGTTCGCGGTGCCGGTACCGCCGCCGGACTCGACCACGTCCGGGTAGAGCGTGCCCTGGACCAGGAACGCGACGTCCTCGCCCGCGGCGGCCTCGGCGATGATCTCCGCCTGGGCCTGCTCGAAGACGCGGATGAACTCGCGCCCGATGATCTTCCGCTTCTCCTCGGGGTCCGAGACGCCCTTGAGCGCGGTGAGGAAGCGCTCCTCCGCGTCCACGACCTTCAGCTGCACACCGGTCGCGGCGACGAAGTCCTTCTCGACCTGCTCGGTCTCGCCCTGGCGCATCAGACCGTGATCGACGTACACACAGGTGAGCTGGGAGCCGATGGCCTTCTGCACGAGGGCCGCGGCGACCGCGGAGTCCACGCCGCCGGACAGACCGCAGATCGCGCGCTTGGTGCCGACCTGCTCGCGGATCAGGGCGACCTGCTCGTCGATGACGTTGCCGGTCGTCCAGGACGGGGTGAGACCCGCGCCGCGGTACAGGAAGTGCTCCAGGACCTGCTGGCCGTGCGTGGAGTGCATGACCTCGGGGTGGTACTGGACGCCGTAGAGCCTCTTCTCGTCGTTCTCGAAGGCGGCGACGGGGACGACGTCCGTGGAGGCCGTGACGGTGAAGCCCTCGGGGGCGGCGGAGCAGGCGTCGCCGTGCGACATCCACACCGGCTGCTCGTCCGGGGTGCCCTCGAACAGGGTGGAGCCGGACTTCGAGACGTGCAGCGGGGTGCGGCCGTACTCGCGGGCGCCGGTGTTGTCCACCGTGCCGCCGAGGGTCGTGGCCATCAGCTGGAAGCCGTAGCACATGCCGAAGACGGGGACTCCGGCCTCGAAGAGCTCGCGGTCCAGGCGCGGTGCGCCCTCCGCGTAGACCGACGAGGGACCGCCGGAGAGGATGATCGCGGCCGGGTTCTTGGCGAGCATCTCCCGGACGGGCATGGTGCTCGGCACGATCTCGCTGTAGACCCGGGCCTCACGGACGCGACGGGCGATGAGCTGGGCGTACTGCGCACCGAAGTCGACGACCAGGACGGTGTCGGTGGCGGCGGGGGACGCTTCTGGCACGGTCTGCCTTCCGGCGGTGAGCAAAAGGGTGTGTACGGCCGATTCTACCGGGGGCCGGGGCGGGCCCGGCCCCCACGGGGTTTCGAGGGCCGCGGGGGCCCGGCGCCCACGGGGTTCCGGACGCCGGTCTCACCATCCGAACCGCCTTGGCCGGCACCGCCGCGGGCGTGCATACTGCCGTCATGCTCACGCACACGACCTTCCTGTTTACCTATGGCAACCGGCCCACCGGCTGCCATGGTCGTGCCGCTTGAGCAACTGACAAGCGACTTCCCAGGCGCCCCGGGCCGACAAGGCCCGGGGCGTCTGCCGTTTCCGGGCCGGGTCGCTCCGGGGCACCCCTTCCACCGAGGAGCCCCACCATGGCCGACGTACTCGACAAGACCGGCGCCCGCACCGACGAGGCCGCCGATGTGATCACCGGTGCCCGTGAGCGCATCGACGCCCTCGACGACCGGATCATCGGTCTCGTGCAGGAACGGATGGCCGTCTCGGCCGTGATCCAGGAGGCGCGGATCACCTCCGGCGGCCGCCGGGTGAACCTCTCCCGCGAGATGGAGATCCTCGGTCACTACCGGGACGCGCTCGGCAAGCCGGGCACCTCGCTGGCCATGATCCTGCTCGAACTGTGCCGCGGCCGGATCTGAGCCGTGCGGCGGGGGTGCGGGCCGCGTACCCGGCGTACGCACGTACGCATCGCCTCTCACCCGTACGGCGCGTATCCGGGGTGCTGCGGACTTCGTTTCTTCAGGTGTCCGTGTCAGCCAGGGGCGGGCCCGAAAGAACCACGCGTGGCTTCACTGGAGCGATGAGACGTACGGATCGTGCCGTACGTCGTGGGACCTCGCTCCAGGTCGTGCGACCGGACGGCAGGGGACAGCAGCCCGGTCGCTCAAGAGAACGGTCGGCCCCGGGGACGCCCGGGGCCGTCCGACGGAACCTGCTCGGGCCGTCGTCGGGCGCGCGCCTCATGGGACGCGGCGCGCCGCCCGGACGCTCCCGTGAACAGCGGCGCATCCCCCGACGCCGCTTCGAGGCACCGGCCCGCCCTGACGCCGGTGCTGTCGGAAGAAGGGCCCCGCGGACATGTGTCCCGCGGGGCCCTTCACCGTGCCCGGGGCACGGGCGCCGTCAGGTTCGGGACACCGTGCCGCAGCCGGCCGTCGAGGCGTCCCGCAGATCACGTCTGCGGTCGTACGGGTCCACGGCCGGGCCGGTCGCCGACGCGCTGCCGGACGGGGAGGCGGTGGACGTGGCCGACACGAACTGCGGGTGCAGGAAGCCGTCGTAGACGTCGCACGCGGAGTTGCCGATGCTCTCGTCGTAGTGGCGGATCACCAGCTTGCCGGGGGTGACCTGGAACTTCCTCGGATCGGAGAACGCCACGTCCAGGACGCGCCGGACGATGGTGCGGGTCACCTCGCCCTTGTTCCCGTGCACCGGGGACACCGCGTAGACGAAGGTGTAGTCGGCGTGGACGGCGACGGCGGCGTCCTCGCCCGCCTTGAAACCGATCCGGCCGCGCACCTTGATCACGTCGCCGACCAGGGCCACCTCGCGGGGGTCGAAGCGGCTGAAGAGATTCAGTGGATCGTGCTTCCTGTCCGGCGCCCGCAGCATGCGGTTGACGTCGTCGAGCATCCCGGGCTGCTTGGGGTCGATGACGGACAGGGCCGTCTCCGGACGCCCGCCGCGCACGGTCGCCGGTTCGAGGTTCGCCCCGACGAGCAGTTTCTTGGTCTGCCGCAGCGCGGTGGCCACCTGCTCCTTGGTGAGCGAGCCGACCGGGGTGGCCTTCGGGACGACGATCGCGTCGGCGCCGGCGGCCCACCGCTCGGCGGGTGATCCGGCGAACGGCCGTTTCCTGGTGGGTGTCAGGGGGTCAGGAGCGGAGGGCGCGACGGTCGGGGCCGTGGTCTCCGCGGGCAACTGGGGCCCGGCCGCGGCGGATCTGGCCGAGGAGCCGAACAGGCCGCCGGGCAGCAGGGACGGCTTCATCGCGACGACGGCCACGGCTACGGCGAGGGGGACCCCGAGGACCGCCCACGTCCTGCGCCGCCGGGCCGCGCGCCCGTCCATCTCGCGCCAGGCGGGACCCGTCCGCCAGCCCTCGGGCTGCGCGGGCGGGCGCGGCTCCTTCTTGCGGGCGGTGCGGCGGGCGGTCCGCTCGGCCTCCCGTTCGTCCTGGAGCCGCAGCCGTTCCGTCACCATGCGCGCCCGGGCGGACGGTTCCTTGGGGGCCGAGGAGCGGATGTCGCGTTCGCTGTCGCGCGCGAAGCGCTCCCACACATCGTCGGGAACGGTGGGTTCCCCGGTCTCCCCGGGCTGCTGATCAGACACGACGCCCTTTTTAAGCGTCTCGAACGGGCGTACGCAAGACGCGCATGGATGTGACCCAGCCCACATAAGAATCAGGTGAGAGGCAGGACAACCATTTTCGGGCTTCGCCGGTCTCCTCTCCAGAACCAACGGCCACATCCGCGCCCACACGCGGGGGTGCCCCGCCAACCAAACGTCGTAATCGCGCCGGAGTTCAGGGCGCACTGGACTTTCGAGGTCTTCATGAAGCTTCGCCGTGCCATGGCCACTGCGGCCGCGACGGCTGTCATAGCCCCGCTCGCGTTGCTGTCGGTGGCGCCGGCCGCGTTCGCGGAGGAACCCCCGTCCCCGAGTGCGAGCGTGTCGGAGCCCGCGTCCGAGCCGGCGTCGCCGAGCGCCTCCGAGTCGGCCCCCGAGCCGGGCAACTCGGCTTCGGCCACCGCGTCGGCGTCCGCCTCGACGTCCGCGTCCGCCCCGGCCCCGAGCGGCTCCGCCTCGGCCTCGGCGTCGGCGCCCGCGCCGAGCGGCTCCGCCTCCGCGTCGGAGTCCCCCGAGCCCGAGCCCTCCGAGTGCGCCGACTCCAAGGTCGACGTCTCCATCACCGGTCTGCCCGGCAAGATCGCGGCGGGCAGCGGCTGGCACAAGTTCTCCCTGAACGTCGTGAACAACTCCGACTCGACCCTGAGCAACCTCGGCTACTTCGCCGGCGCGGCCTCCGACAAGGCGGGCGAGGACCTCTTCGAGAGCAAGAAGGTCCAGCTCCAGGCGTACAACCTGGACGACAAGGCCTGGGAGGACGTCGACTCCGAGGGCTACGCACTGGGCTTCGTCGGCTACACCGACGCCCTCAAGCCCGACTTCGAGGTCGACATCCCGCTCCGTATCAACGTGCACTCCAGCGCCCCGGCCGGCGCGGGCTTCTCCCTCGGCGCCAGCATCTACGGCGACGCCGACGCGGAGTGCACCGGCTACGGCGAGGTCGCGTACAAGTTCCAGATCGTCAAGTCCGGCACGGACACCGACGGCACCAAGCCGCAGGAAGGCGGCAAGGTCCCGGTCTCGGACAAGCCCGCCGACAAGGGCAACACGCCGCAGGTCGACGGCAGCCTCGCCGCGACGGGCTCCAGCTCCGCCCTGCCGATGATCGGCCTCGCCGGCGGTATCGCCGTCGTCGCCGGCGCCGGCGCGCTGGTCGTCGTCCGCCGCCGCAAGTCCGGCGCGAGCGCGTAACACCGCGACACCGCACGGCACGACCGACGCGCACGTCGGTCACACACGAGGAGAAGGACCTGCGCTCGGAGGGGGGCGCAGGTCCTTCTTTTCGTTCTCCGGGTCCTTCTTTTCGTTCTCCGGGCCCTCGACGGGCCGCGGCCACGACCGAGGGACAGGCCCTACGGCTTCGGCGGCATCGCCGGCATGCCCAGGAACGGCAGCCGCAGCGCGCCGAAGGCGTCGGCGGGGACGACGGGGCGCAGCGGCTCGACCGCCTTGAGACGCTCGTACGAGGCCCCCGGCGCCGGACGCGGATCGGCCTCGCCCTTGTTGGGCCAGAACGACATGGCCCGCTCGGCCTGCGCGGTGATGGTGAGCGACGGATTGACACCGAGGTTCGCGGAGACGGCGGCGCCGTCGACGACCGAGATGCCGGGGTGGCCGTAGAGCCGGTGGTACGGGTCGATGACGCCCTCCTCCGCACCGGCGCCGATCGGACAGCCGCCGAGGAAGTGCGCCGTGAGCGGGGTGCCCATCAGCTCGCCGACGTTGCTGCCCGGGAAGCCGTTGATCTCCTCGGCGAGTACGGAGGCGGCCTGCGAAGCGGCCTTGATCTGCTTGGGGTTGGGGGCACCGTGTCCCTGACGTGCCGTCAACAGCCCCTTGCCCGCACCCTTCGGCTTGAGATAGGTCGTCAGGGAGTTGTCGAGCGACTGCATCACCAGCCCGATGATGGTGTGTTCGGACCAGCGCCGGTTGGAGAGCGACCGGAGAACGAGCACCGGATGCCGGGCCGCGTTGACGAACCATCCGGCCACCCTCGACGAGCCCTCGGCGTAGGGGACTTGGAGGATGGACATGCCGCCCATCGCGTTGGAGCCCTTGCCGTAGCGGACGGGTTCGATGTGGGTGTCCGCGTCCGGGTGGATCGAGGACGTGATGGCCACGCCCTGGGTGAAGTCGGCCCGGGGCTTGCCGTGCGCCTTGCGGTAACGGCGGTCGTCCGTCTGCGCGCCCACCAGCGCCTCGGAGTTGGTGCGGGTCAGCTCACCGAGCCGCTTCGACAGATGGGGCAGCTGGCCGCCGGCCTTCATGCGGTGCAGCAGCGTCTGCGTTCCGTAGGTGCCGGCCGCGAGAACGACCCGGTGCGCGGTGAACGTCCGCCCCTCCCCCTTGCGCCGGTCGTCCGTCGGGAGGGTCTGCACGGCGTAGCCGCCCCGCGAGTCGTCGGTGACGGACACGACGGTCGTCATGGGATGGACGACGGCGCCCGCCTTCTCGGCGAGGTGGAGGTAGTTCTCGTTGAGGGTGTTCTTGGCGCCGTGGCGGCAGCCGGTCATGCACTCGCCGCACTCGGTGCAGGCCTTGCGCGAGGGCCCGACGCCGCCGAAGTACGGGTCGGAGACCTCCTCACCCGGCTTCGCCCCGGCCGAGCCGTCCGCGTCCTGCCCGTCGCCGAAGAAGACGCCGACGGGCGCCATGTGGAAGGTGTCGCCGACGCCCATCCGCTCCGCGGCGGCCTTGAGGTGCACGTCCGACGGGGTCATGGTGGGGTTGAGCCGCACTCCCAGCATGCGCCGGGCCTGGTCGTAGTACGGCTTCAGCTCCTCCTCCCAGTCGGTGATGTCCTTCCACTGCGGGTCCTCGAAGAACGGCTTCGGCGGTACGTAGAGGGTGTTGGCGTAGTTGAGCGAGCCGCCGCCCACCCCCGCCCCGGCGAGCACCATCACATTGCCCAGCAGGTGGATGCGCTGGATGCCGTACATGCCGAGCCGGGGGGCCCAGAGGTAGTTCTTGAGGTCCCAGGAGTTCTTGGGCAGCGTGTCGCGGGTGAAGCGCCGGCCGGCTTCGAGGACACCGACGCGGTACCCCTTCTCCGTCAGCCGCAGGGCGGTGACGGAGCCGCCGAAGCCGGAGCCGACGACGAGAACGTCGTAGTCGTACGTTTCCTCGTCCGGCTGTTCCTGGACAGAGCTCTCCTGTGACACGTGCCGCTCTCCTCGTTGAGACCGTCAAGAACCGTTCGGGAACCGTGGGGTCCGGTCGGGACCGGGGTGCTAGCGCAGTCGGAACGCCTTCATCAGCTTCAGGCTCCGGCTCATGAGCGCCGCGTACTTCTCGTCGTCCATGCCCAGGGAAGGCGCCATCGGCAGCAGCCTCTGGTGGGCGACGGTCTGCGCCTCGGTGTACTTGAGGATGCCCTCGGAACCGTGCCTCCGGCCGAGGCCGGAGTCCTTCATGCCGCCCATCGGCGACTGGACACTGCCGTACGCGGGCGCATAACCCTCGTTGACGTTCACCGTGCCGGTCCGCAGCCGGGCCGCGATCGCACGGCCGCGCCGCCCGTCCTTCGTCCAGACGGACGAATTGAGGCCGTACGACGTGGAGTTGGCGCGCTCGACGACCTCGTCCTCGGTCGTGAACCGGTAGATGGAGACGACGGGCCCGAAGGTCTCCTCGGCGCAGACGGCCATCGGGGCCTCCACTCCGTCGAGGATGGTGGGCTCGTAGAAGTAAGGGCCGACGTCGGGCCGGGCGACACCGCCGGTGACGACCGTGGCCCCCTTGGCGACGGCCTCCTCGACGTGCCGCGTCACGGTCTCCAACTGCCGCTCCCCGACCAGCGAGCCCATGTCCGCCCCGTAGGAGAGGGATGTGCCGAGCCGCATGGCCCGGGTCTTCGCGGCGAACCGCTCCGTGAACGCGTCGGCGATCGAGGCGTGGACGAACAGCCGCTCGATGGAGATGCAGAGCTGGCCGGCGGAGGAGAAGCAGGCCCGGACGGCGCCGGCGGCGGCCTTGTCGAGGTCGGCGTCCTCCAGGACCACCATGGCGTTCTTGCCGCCGAGTTCGAGGGAGACGCCGACGAGACGGGCGGCCGCGCCCTGGGCGACCTCACGGCCGGTGCGGGTCGATCCGGTGAAGGAGACGTAGTCGGCGTGCCGGACGACCTCGGGTCCGACGACCGGCCCGTCGCCGATGACGACCTGGAACACCTCGGCGGGCAGTCCGGCCTCGATCAGCAGGTCACGCGCCCACAGGGCGGTGAGGCAGGTCTCGGTGTCGGGCTTCATGACGACCGCGTTGCCCGCGACGAACGCCGGCAGCGCGTCACCGACGGACAGCTCCAGCGGGTAGTTCCAGGGCGCGATCTGCCCGACGACACCGCGCGGGTGGCGCAGTTCGGTGACCTTGGTGAGGGTGGGCATCGCACCCGCGTGCCGCTTGGGACGCAGATACGAGGGCGCCTTGAGCCCGTAGTGCCGCGCGGCGATCAGGACGGCCTGGACCTCTTCGTGGGCGTGCAGCCGGGTCTTGCCGGTCTCCAGCTGGATGAGGTCGAGGACCTCGGCCTGCCGGGCGAGCACGAGGTCGTGGAAGCGGAGCAGCACGGCGGCGCGGCGCCGTACCGGAGTGGCCGCCCAGGCGCTCTGGGCGGTACGGGCCCGCTCGAAGGCCTTCTCGACGTCCTCGGGGGTGGACTCGGGCACGTCGGCGAGCTTCTCGCCGGTGAACGGCGTGTGGTTGGCGGTGCGTCCGGACCCCGCGACACCCTTGGTGAGCTGCGCGACGAGCTCGGGGGTGACCACGTCGGCGGCGGTACGGGCGCCTGCCGGCGAGGGAGCGAGCGGGTTGGTGCCAAGGGACGCGGGGGCGGTTACGGCCTGGTCGGCTCCCCCCGCCTCGTCCACGGCGGGCGTCTCGGCCACTGCGAGCGTCTCGGCCACTGCGGCCGTCTCCGCGACGGCGGCCGTCTCCGCGACGGCGGCCGTCTCCGCGACGGCGGCCGTCTCCGCGACGGCGGCCGTCTCCGCGACGGCGGGCGTCTCCGCGACGGCGGGCGTCTCGGCCACTGCGGCCGGCGTCTCGGTCACGGCTGCGGCCTCCGGGGTGACGGGTGTCCCCTCGGCGTCCGCCGCGCCGCCCGCGCTGTCCTCGGCGTCCGTGCCGGCGGCGGACGTCAGGTCCGCTTCGGTCGCGGCGGCCACGCCGACCGCCGTGTCGGCAGCGGCCGTCTCATCGGCGCCGGTGTCTTCCGTGGCCTGCTCCGCGGCCTGCGAGTCCGTCATGAGCCGCAGAGTATGCCTCCTCGCTCCCTTTGGGTACCCGTCGGTAATGGCCTTTCACCGAGTACTCACACACTGCCAGTGATCACTGGCAGCAAACGCGCTGATCAGGGCGTTGTCGGTCCGGCGATCACGGTCGGTCGACATCCAGGTTCGCGATCGCCGCCTCGGCGACCTCGCGGCCCCGCGCGGTGAAGTCACCGTCGCCCGGATAGCTGACCGTGAGCCGGTACATGTCGCCGCCCTTCGACTTGTAGTAGAAGAGCCTCACCTCGCGCGGGCGGGGGTTCTGGCTGTCGTCGGTCTTGTAGACCACCGTGTTCTCGGCGGACTCCCTGCCCCGGTACGTCGTCCTGGCGTCCGGCTTCGTCCGGGGACCGGCCGGCATGTTCAGGGGGTAGGCGCCGCTCGCCTTGAACTCGCCGTCGTCCGCGTACATCTCGGCCCGCGCCGAGTCCTTGATCTGCTTGTTGATGTCCTCGGACTTCCTGGTGAGGGTCAGCCACACCGAGATGCTCCCGCTCCAGTCGGTGTACGTGACCCAATGCCCCTTGTCCGTCTTCCGGTCCGGGGTCCCCATCTGGTACTCCGCGGGCACCGCGAGCGTCGCGGCGACGTCCGCCACGTGCCGCTTCCGCCAGCCGTCCGGCAGCGGACCGGCGAACGGGTCCTCGATCACCACGTAGGCCGTCGCCGCGGCCGCGAGGACCACGGCGGCGGCCGACACCGCGAGGCCGATCAGGGTCCGTCGGCCGATCCGGACGCCCCCGCCCCCGCCTCCGCCCCCGCCGACGGATGCCGGGGCGCCGTCCGGGCCGCCGGTGCCCTCGAACCGCGCGACCCGCGTCGGCGCCGGCGGCCGTACCGCCTCCTCCAGGAGTCGCCGGACCTCGGCCGCCGGCGGCCGGCGGGACGGCTCCTTGGCCAGCAGGCCGTTGATCGCCTCCGCGAGCGGGCCTCTCGCCGCGGCGGGCGCGGCCGGCGCCGAGTTGAGGACGGACTGGAGCGTGGCGGGCGTGTTGCTGCGCCGGAACGGCGAGACGCCCTCGGTGGCGGCGTAGAGCAGCACGCCCAGCGACCACAGGTCGGAGGCGGGGCCCGGGCGCACCCCGAGGACCCGCTCCGGGGCGACGTACTCGGGCGATCCGACGAAGCCGCCGGTGTCCGTCAGGCTGGTGTCACCCTCGATCCGGGCGATGCCGAAGTCGGTGAGCACGACACGGCCGTGGGGGCCGAGGAGCACGTTGTCGGGCTTGACGTCACGGTGCAGGACGCCCGCCGCGTGGGCGGCCTCCAGGGCGCCGAGGACCTCCAGGCCGATGCGCGCGGCCTCCGGGCCGTCGAGCGTGCCCTCGCCGAGCGCGTCGCCGAGCGAGCGGCCCCGGACGAGCTCCATCACGATCCAGGGCTGTCCGTCCACGACCGCCACGTCATGGACGTTCACCACGGCGGGGTGGTCGAGCCGCGCGGCCGCGCGCGCCTCGCGGCGCATCCGCTCGTAGGCGTTGGCCCGTTCGCGCTCGGGAAGATGGTCCGGGACCCGGGGTTCCTTGACGGCCACCTCGCGGTCCACGGTCTCGTCCCTGGCCCGCCACACCGTGCCCATGCCGCCGTGCCCCAGCTTGGCGATCAGGCGGTAGCGCCCGGCGACCAGCCGGCCCGCCCCCGGTTCCCCCGCGGGCACGGGCGCGGGGGTCCGCGACCGGTCCGGTGCGGTGCCGCCGGAGCCTCCGGGCGCGGCATCGGACACGGCATCGGGCGTGGCGTAGGGATTGCCCGGGTACGGGACGGCGACCGGGATCTCGGACTGCCGGGCGTACACCGCGGCCTCCTCCGGCCGGCTCTCCGCGCCGCCCTCGCCCGAAGGCTCCGGCACCGAGGCGCCGGCCTGTGCTCGCGGTTCCCGCGTCACGGGTCTCGGCGGTTGCAGACTGAAACTCGTCGTCGCGTCGCCCCCGTGAGGGACTCCCCCGTCGTGGCTCATGCGTTCATCTGTATCGCGGCGGGCCCGCCGTCATCCAGCCATTGCGCCCACCGGTCACAGACCCGTGACGCGGGCATCCCTTATCTCCCGGTTACGGATCCCTCCGCGTCACGAGACCGCGAAGGTGTCCACCGCCACGTCGAAGTACTCCTTCGCCTCCGTCACCCGGCCCACCGGCGCGGAGACCCAGACGTCGTACATCCGGCCGTCCTGCTCCCAGCACAGGTCGTAGGTGTGCCGGGGGCCCTCCGCCGTGGTGAAGCCGTTCCAGGTGAACTGCCAGAGGGCGGCGGTGTGTCCGTCGTGCACCGTCCGGGCGACGGTTCCGTCGTGGTAGCCGGGGTTGTTGGCCGGACCGGAGGCGTCCGCGCGCCGCATCACGCCCAGCGGGCCGCCCGCGGCGGGGTCGGCCACCTTGACGCCGATGCGGAAGGTATCCCCCGATGACATGTAGAAGATGCGCTCCCCCTGCGGATCGCGGGTGAAGCCGTCTGGTACGGCGAGCGAGAAGCCGTTCGGGTCGGAGGCCATGTGGTAGCCCGAGGGTGCGGTGCGGGGGGTGGCGGGCGGTGTCCGGCGGCCGGTCACCGTGACGGTGGGACCGGCCTTGGCGGGCGGGACGGACGGCGTGCCGGAGGCCCCGGGCGCGGTGGAGGACGTACTCGGGGTGCGGGGTGTGCCCGGGGTGCTCGACGAGGCCGGTTCGCCGTGCCCGCCGCCGCCCATGAGCAGCGCGACCGCGGACACCCCGGCGCCGGCCATGGCGGCGACCAGGGCGGCGGCGGCGAGGAGGCCGCGCGTGGACTGCCGGGGTGACTGGCCCGCCACGACGGCGGAGGCCTGCGACGGCTCCGGCGCGGGCCTGCGCAGGGACACCTTGGGGATGTCCCGCCGGGTCGGCGTGTACGGGACGAGCAGCCGCGGAGTACGGCCGGTGTCCCGGAAGGCGCGCAGCATCCGCTCCGCCTCCGCCGCGTCGAGCCGCCGCTCGGGATCGCGCTCCAGCAGCCCTCGTACGACGGGCAGCAGGGGGGCGGCCTGGGCCGGCGGACGGATCTCGTCGACGACGACCGCGTGCAGGATGCCGCCGAGCGAGTCGCGGCGGAAGGGCGACGCCCCGCTCAGCACCGCGCACAGCAGCACGCCGAGCGACCACAGGTCGGACTCGGGGCCGGTCCGTGCCCCGGCCATCCGCTCGGGCGCGGTGTACTCGGGCGAGCCGACGAACGCGCCGGTCTCGGTGAGTGTCGTCGCGCCCGCGACCTGGGCGATCCCGAAGTCGGTGAGCACGACACGGTCGGTGCCCGCCTCGACGAGGACGTTGGCGGGCTTGAGATCGCGGTGCAGGACGCCCGCCTCGTGCGCGCGGCGCAGCGCTCCGAGCAGGTCGATGCCGATCCGGGCGGCCTCGCGGGCGTCGACCGGGCCGTTCGCGGAGATCCGTTCGGCCAGCGAGCCGCCGTCGATCAACTCCATGACGATGTAAGGGCGTTCGTCGTCCTCGACGACGTCGTGGACGACGATGATGTGCGGGTGGTGCAGCTGGGCGACGGCCCGTGCCTCGCGCAGGGTGCGGTCGCGCTGGAGCCGGGACTCCTCGGCCGAGAGCGAGTCGTCGAGGGCGAGCTCCTTCACCGCGACCCTGCGGCCGAGCAGTTGGTCGGTGGCGCGCCAGACGACGCCCATGCCGCCCCGGCCGATTCTGGTCTCCAGCCGGTAACGGCCCGCGATCACCCGGGCGTTCTCCCCCTCGGTCCCCATACGCCCCATCATGCCGCACCGGACGAACGTCTTCCGTGGCGGCGACCGGCCAGTGTGCCGCCACTCCAGGACAGCGTCCGGCACACTCCGGCGGCATCAGAGCCGAATCATCCGCTCCGCTCGGGTCAGCTCTCCTGGAAGCTCCGCAGGATCCAGTCGAACTGCTTGCTGGTGGTGGCCCAGTCGTCGGCCGGCGAGGCCGAGTACAGGGCGTACTCGGTGCCGGCGTTGTTCATGTAGCCGACGTCGATCGCGTGGTACGGCCCCGGGAAGTAGTGCGGCGGGTCCTTGGCCAGCGCGTTCCAGGAGTACTCCCAGCGCACGTCCGGCAGGTCGCGGAAGACGCCCTTCTTGAAGGTCAGCTTCCTGTAGTCCACCAGCCGCCGTGAGACCGCCTGTTCCAGGTTGCTCATGTGCTCGTACGAGGTGCGGAAGTCCGGCGCGGTGTCGACGGCGACCCGTACGAGGTGCTTGCCCTTGTCGGGCGAGTAGTCGACCTGCCGGAGGCCGTCCTGGTCGATGGAGACGGACCGCACCCACCCCTTGGGCAGGGAGATGCTGAAGCCCACCGGGTCCTTGAGCCGCTCCCAACCGGCGGGAACCGCCCCCTGACCGGGCCCGCCGCCCGGGGTGTCGCCTGCCTTCGGGGTCGACGATCCGGTGGCGGAGCCGCCGGGGTCGCCGTGGCCGCCCGGGCCGAACTGCTGGAGGCCGACCGCGACTCCCCCGCCGACGATCGTCGCGAGGGCGACGACCAGGGCGAACGTACGCAGACGGTGCCGCTTAGCCGGCGTCGCCACGGTCCCGGACGTCACCGGCGGATACGGCGTGGCGACGGCCGTCTGCGCGCGGGTGCCGATGCCGTTCGTCTGCGCGCGGGTGCCGATGCCGTTGCCGGTCTCCGCGGTGTCGTACCCCGGCTGCCCCGTCGTCGCGTACGGCTGCGCCGCACTCGGCAGTTGTCCCGCCGCCACCTCGGCGAGCATCTGCTCGGCCTGCGCCGCGCCGGGCCGCTCGGCCGGGTCCTTGCGGAGCAGGGCGGCGAGGACGGGCCCCAGCGCTCCCGCGTTGACGGGCGGGGCGGGTTCCTCCTCCACGACGGCCTGCATGGTGCCGATGGGGGAGGTGCGGCGGAACGGCGATCTGCCCTCCACCGCCGTGTACAGCGTCGCTCCGAGGGCCCACAGGTCGGAGGACGGGCCGGGGTCGTGGCCGCGGACCCGCTCGGGCGCGAGGTAGTCGACGGAGCCGACGATCTCGCCGGTGCGCGTGATCGTCGTGTCGCCCTCGACCTGCGCGATGCCGAAGTCGGTGAGCAGGACCCGGCGGTCGGGCGAGAGCAGGACGTTGCCCGGCTTCACGTCGCGGTGGAGCACCCCGGCCGCGTGCGCGGCGCGCAGCGCGCGCAGCACCCACAGTCCGATCCGTGCCGCCTCGGCCGGCTCGATACGCCCCCGCTCCTTGACCTCGTCGGCCAGCGAGTTGCCCTCGACCAGCTCCATGACGATCCACGGCCGGTTGTCGTGCTCAAGGACGTCGTGGATGGTCACGACGGCCGAGTGGTTGATCCTGGCCGCGGCCCGCGCCTCGGCGTGGGTCCGGGCGAGCAGCCGGGCCAGATCGCTCTCGGCGACGTAGAGCGCGGCGGTCAGTTCCTTGACCGCGACCGTCCGGTGCAGCACCTCGTCGTGGGCGCGCCAAACCCGGCCCATGCCACCGCTGCCGATGGATTCGACAAGCCGGTAGCGGCCCGCGAGGAGCAGGCCCTGCATCTGATTCACGTTTCCCCGCTTTGGTCTTGACAGGGTCAGACTAAAGAGCGGTACCCACCCTGGGAACAAGCGGGGTCGTACGGAGACCGCACTGTGACGGTTGTCCCTTCCCTGTACGGGAGTGAACCGTCCGATGTTCAGACGCCTCTGCCTGCCGAAACGTTGCGCCGATGTGCGGAAGAGTTGCTCAGCGGGTGATCTGGTACGTGGACGAGGCCTGTTCGTACAGCCGGGTCACCTCGTCGCGTTCGGCGTCCGGGCCACGTACCTGCACCACGTGGTAGTGCCCGGCGACGAGGATCGCGAGGTTGCGCACATAGAGCGAGTGCCCCGCGGTGTCCTGCCAGGTGAACTGGCCTTCGGCCATGGCCTTGCCGCCCACGTCGATCCGGCGCATCCCGCTGGAGGTGGCCCAGGTCGAGTCCCGGAAGGGCTGCAACTCCTTCTCGTTCTCCCGCTGATAGGTCATCGGGTCGCCGCCGTACGTGGCCGTGCCGTCGCGTCCGGGGACGACGATGAGCTCGAAGTCCCCCTGGGAGTAGACGATCTGGCCGCTGCCGTTCTTCGGCGACCTGGTCCAGCCGCTCGCCACGGCGACCTGGAATCCCTCGGGGTCCTTGCGGAGAGTGAAGCCCTGGGCGACACCGGGGTCGGGGGTGGTGTGCGAGGAGGTCGAACTCGACTTCCCCGAAGGGCTCTTGCCGGGGTCCGGCGAGGTCTGCCCCGAGGTGGGTGTGCCGCCGGCCGTCGGGTCGGCGCCGGAGGGTGTGGCGGGACCTGCCTGCCCGGCGGCGCCGGTCCGCTCCCCACCGGTGCCGCCACGGTCCGCCTTGGGCATGAAGGCGACCGCGTACGCGACCGCCGCGACCAGCAGGAGCAGGACCAGCAGGAGCAGGTTGCGGCCCAGCCTGCGGGGCGGGGCGTTCTCCCGCCTGGCGCGCTTGTGGCGGGCGTGCGGGCTGGTCGCCGGCAGAGCGGCCCGGCGCCTGCGCACGAGTTCGCCCCGGCGCCGCACGATCGGCAGCCGGCTCGGGTCGGCGGGCGGCACGGACACGACATGCGTCCCGGCCTCGGGCTCGGGCGCGGAGCGCACCAACGACCGCAGCCAGCCGCGCAGTTCCTCGAAGTCGAGCCGCTCGGTGGGGTCCTGGCGCAGCAGCGACTCGACGACGGGCCGCAGCGGCCCGCACTCCTCGGCGAAGGCGGGCGGTTCCGCGCACACCAGCTGGACCAGCTCGGCGGTGTTCTCCTCCGGGTACGGGGCGTGTCCCTGCACGGCGCGGAAGAGCAGCGCGCCGAGCGCCCACAGGTCGGTCGCCGGTCCGATCGGGGCCGCCAACTGCCAGTTCTCGTGCACCGGTCCGGCCTGCTCGGGCGCCCAGCGCTCGGTGACCGGTCCGACCACCGCCATCCGTGCCTGCCGGGCCCGCTCGGCCGCGAGCGCGGTGGCCGGGCCCCGGCGCGGCGGCGTCCCGGCGACCAGGTCGCCCCAACCGGCGCCGGTGCGACCGGGATCGTGCGGGGCGGGGGCGGGATGCTGCGAGGGCACCCGGGTGGGGCCGGTGGCCGGGAACGCGCCGGTCGGACGGCCGTGTCCGGGGTCGGTGAATCCGCCGGGAGGCACGGTCACGTGGCCGCCGCCCGGGTCCTGGAATCCGCCGGCGGGGCGGCCGTCGTACGCGGCCCGGTCCCCGCCCACGGTCCGGCCGGGAGCGGGAACACCGGGTCGGCCGCCGTCTCCCGTGCCCTGGGGCGCCTGTCCCGGCGCGAGCGCCGAAGGGCCGTGTCCCGGGTCGTCCCGCGCCGGCCTGCCGTCCGGTCCGGCTCCCGCGGCGAGGGAGGGGCGCGCCCGGCCGTCGTCCCCGCCGGTCCGCGGCCGGACTCCGTACGCACCGGTGCCGCCGACTCCGTACGGGTCGGCTATCTGGCCCGGGGGCGAGCCGTGGGGGTGCTGCCGTTCGCCCTGGCCGGACGGGTGCGGGGAGGTGGCCCGGGTCTCCGGGGAGTGCGGTGAGGCGCCGTAGCGGCCGTCCTGGGCGGTCTGCTCGCCGGGCGCCGAGGGGCGGGGCGCCGGAAGGGCGAACGGGTCGCCCCGACGCTCTCCCTGGACGCGAGCGGCGGCACGCGCTCCGGCCCGGTACGCGGCGATGGCTCCGGCGCGCGCGGCGCGGATGTCGTCCCCGGCCTCCTCCGGTCCGCCGCCCGGCTCCGCTCCGCCGTCCGGTCCGTACGCTCCCGTCGGCCGGCCCCGGCCCGCAGGACCGCCGGTCTCCAGCGCACGCGGTGCCCGGCCCGCCACGGGCGCGCCGGGGACCGGTACCCCGGGAACGGGCGTGCCCTGCTCGGCGCGGGCCTCGATCGCCGCCCGCCGGGCCGCTTCGGCGTCGGCGCCGCTCGTGGCCGCCACGGCGACCCCGCGGGGGGCACCGCCGAATCCGGTCCCGCCGACGGGACCCCTCCCGCCTCCGGCGGCACCCTGAGGAGCGCCCGCCCCGGCCCGACCTCCGTCACGGGGCTGCCCACCGGGGCCGGTCCCGGCGCCGGTCGTGAAGTCGTCCTCGGGCGCCGGTACCGGGTCGTACCCGCACAGCGCCTCCTCGGCGGCCCCGGCCGCCAGTCCGGTGAGCAGGACGCGTCCGTCGTCGCAGACGAGGACCGTGCGCGCGGTGATGTTCCGGTGCACCCAGCCGTGCGCGTGCAGGACCCGCAGCGCGGTCAGGACGTCGGCGGCGACCTCGGCGGCGCGGTAGGGGGTGAGCGGCCTCTCGGCGAGCAGGGCGGCCAGCGGCCTGGCGGGCACCAGCTCGCTCACGATCCACAGCGAGCCGCCCTCGGCGAACACGTCGAAGACCTGGTCGAGCCGGGGGTGGTCGGGGATCCGCGCGGCCGCCTGTGCCGCGTCGATCGCGCGCAGGACCGCCGGTTCGGTGGGCCGCCGGGTGGTACGGGCCGAGGCCCGCCGCACGCCGCCGTCCCTGGCGACGAACCCGTCGGGCAGCCCGTCCGCGTCGAGCACCTCGGCCTCGACGACCTCGGGCAACGGCACCTGCCGTACCAGGACTTCCTGCCCGCTGTAGGTGTCGAAGGCCCGGCTCTCGGCGAGTTCGAACGCGTCGGCGGGCGGCAGGGGCAGGCGGTAGCGGTCGGCGAGTACCCGTCCCGCGTAGTCGTCCACGATGCTCCCCCAGCCGACCGGTTGGTCAATTCCGTTCGCCGTGCGTTCCGTTGTGGCTTCGTTCGGTCCGCAACCACTCACGATACGTGCCTGAGGCAATCCGCAGAGCGGGGATGCGAGATCTCGGGCCCCGTTCGTCGCGGAACGTCACCTGAGGGGTGCCGTCCGGATCGGTCCGGGTCCACCACCCCGGCCGGTCCGTACGACACCCCTCGGCGAGCGCCGTGTCACTTCTTCGGCTGGAACGTCCCGCTCAGCGTCGCCCAGGTGCTCTTGCGCAGCGCGCTGTCCCAGGCGGAGTCCTTCGCCGTGTACATCAGCGCGTACCCCTGATGGGAGTTCACGACGAATCCGCGGTCGATGGTGTGGAACGTGGTGCCGCCGTCCACGGAGGTGAACTCCCAGTCGGCCGTGTTCCAGCCGCGGTAGTCCACGCTCTCTATGCGGATCTTCGTGTACTGGGAGCGCGTCATATAGCGCTCCTGGTTCTTCCAGTCCGCGACCGGGTCGTCCTTGGGCGTCGACGTCCAGCCCACCAGGAGCTTCTGCCCGTCGGGTCCGGTGAACCGGGCTCCCGCGGCGTCCTGGGACTGGTACTTCCACCCCTTCGGCAGCCCGATCGAGAAGCCCTGACCGCTCTCGTACGTCTTCACGGCGGCGGAACCCGCATCCGAGCCCGTCTCCTTGCCGTCGCCGCCCGAACCGTCCGACGTGCTCGTGTCCGAGCCCGACGAGGCGTTCGAGGAGTCGTCCGATCCGGAGCTCGACCCCGACTTGTCGCCACTGTCGGTGTGGGCGGCGTCGCTCTTGCCCTTGTCGCCGCCGCTCTTGCCGCCACCGCTCTTGCCGCTCCCGGAGCTCGCTCCGGCGGAGGCGGTCGCCTTGGCGCCGCCACCGGTGCCGCCCTTGGCGCCGTTGTCGCCCCCGCCGCCGATCGTGATGGCCAGCACGGTGCCGACCACGGCCAGCGCCAGGACGACCGCGATGATCACCAGGGTCCGCAGTGGCACGACATCGGTCAGCGAGGCCTTCGGGACCGGGCGCGCCGGACGCTCGGGCGCCACCGGCCATCCGGACCCCGCGCCACCGCGCTTGCCGTCGGAACCGCTCGTACGTCCCGGCGCCGAGGGATGCGCTGCGGTGGCCGGCGCGGAGGTCCCGCCGGCCGTACCGGCATCCGTGCCGGACCCCGCGCCCACGCTCGGGGAGGCCGTCGCCGCGGCTCCCTCCCCCCCGGACGGAGCCGCGCCGCCCGTCGACTTGGCGCGGGCCGTCGCCGCCGAGGTGGCCGCCGCCGTGGCGGCCCCGGCCGCGGTCGCGGCCTTGCGCACCGACCGCAGGGCCCCGCGCAGCCGCTCCGCGGGTTCCTCGCCCTTCTTGCCGCCTGAGGCCGAGCCGCCCGCGCCCCGCCGTGCCGGTTCCTCCGGCAGCGGGGGCATGGCCACGACCCGTGTCGCGTCCTGCGGCTCCGGCCCGCTCTTCTCGGGCCCCGCGTTGCGCAGCACCTCGACGAGCATGGCCCGCGCGCCCGCGTCGTCGAGCCGCTGCTCGGGATCCTTGGCGAGCAGGCCGTAGATCACGTTCTCCAGCGGGCCCGCGTTCTTGGGCTGTTCGACGGGCTCGGTCATCACCGCGGTGAGCGTCGCGATCGCGGAGCCCTTGTCGTACGGCGGAACGCCTTCGACCGCCGCGTACAGCAGACCGCCCAGCGACCACAGGTCTGCCGCAGGTCCTGGCTTGTGGCCGCGTGCCCGCTCGGGCGAGATGTAGGAGGGCGCGCCGACGAGCATGCCGGTCGAGGTGATGGACGGGTCGCCCTCCACCTGGGCGATGCCGAAGTCGGTGAGCACGACCCGGCCGTCGTCGCCGGAGATCAGCACGTTCGAGGGCTTCACGTCCCGGTGCAGGATGCCCTCACGGTGCGCCGCCTGCAACACGTCGAGGATGGCCAGACCCACCTCGGCGGCGCGCCGGGGCGTGAGCAGTCCGTCCTCGCGGATGGCCTCGGCGAGGGACTTGCCCTCGATGAGCTCCATGACGATCCACGGCCGGTTGTCCTCGTCGACCACGTCGAAGACCGTCACCGCGCCGTTGTTGCGGATCCGCGCGATGGCCTTGGCCTCCCGCAGCGTGCGCGTGATCAGCCGGCGCTTCTCGTCCTCGTCGATGGCCGAAGGGAACCGCAGCTCCTTCACGGCGACCGTGCGGCCCAGGGTCTCGTCCTCGGCGCGCCACACGGTGCCCATGCCGCCGCGGCCGAGAACGTCCCCCAACCGGTACCGACCGGCGAGGAGACGTTCGCTCTTGTCCTGACGGGATGCTCCCGCCCGCTCCGCCTCCGACATGCGTCCCCTCATGCAACCCGCCCTGACAGAGCCTTCATTGTCCCTCACCCGACAAGTGCCCGGCGCCCAGGGGGCCCCTGGAACCGCAACAGCTCGGCCAGTGAGACGCGCGGACCCCGCCGGCGGCCCGCCCGCGACCGCGCCCCGGGTCCGCCGGCCGGCCCGCGACCACGTTCCGGCGGCTCCGTCGTGCCCGGTCCACGGCCTGGACGCACCCCGTTCCCAGGCACAGGGACGTACCTCATGATGGGCCGCGACAAGGAGGGACCCCGCGATGCGACGGCTCAGGACACCCCCGACACTTCTGGCCATACCCGTGTCCCTGACGTTGCTCGCCGTGGTCCAGAGCGGTCTGGCGGGGCAGGTCCCGGTGGCCGCGCGAACGCCCGTCGCCCGCACCGCGCGGGCCGCGCTCACCCGCCTCGTGACCCGCGGCGGCGCTCCCGCCGCCGCCCTGCTCGCCGACGACGGGTCCGGACCGGTCTTCGCGAGCGCAGGAAACGGAATTGGCCGTTCCGATCACTTCCGCGCCGGAAGCGTCACCAAGTCGTTCATCGCGACGGTCGTCCTGCAACTCGCCGCCGAGCACCGGCTGTCCCTGTCCGACTCCGTCGACGACCATCTGCCCGGCCTGGTGCGCGGCGCCGGCAACGACGGCCGCGGCATCACCCTGCGCGCCCTGCTCCAGCACACCAGCGGCCTCTACGACTTCACCTCGACGACCCGGGGCACCGTCCCCCTGACTCCTCTTCAGGCCCTGCGCATCGCCCTCGCCCATCCCCCTTCCCCACGTGGTCGTTTCGTCTACTCGAACACCAACTACGTGGTGCTCGGCATGATCATCGAGCAGGTCACCGGCCGCTCGTACGCCGCCGAGACCGAGCGGCGCGTCATCATCCCCCTCCGTCTGACCGGCACTTCGTTCCCCGGCGAGCGGGCGTCGCTGCCCGAGCCGCACGGCCGCGCCTACGCCGCCGACGGTTCCGACGTCACCGAGCTCGACCCGCGCGTGGCCGGCGCGGCGGGTGAGCTGGTGAGCACGCTGGCCGACCTGAACCGCTTCTACGCGGCCCTGCTCGGCGGCGGACTGCTGCCCCCGCACTGGCTGCGCGAGATGCTCGGCACCCGGGCCGCACATGGCACGTACGGCACAGGGCTGTTCCCGGTGAAGCTGCCGTGCGGGACCACGGTGTGGGGACACAACGGCCGCATCGCCGGCAGCTACGTGCGCAGCGCGGCCACCGCCGACGGTCGTCATGTCCTCACCTTCCGCGTGAACACGGACGGGGTCACGGACTCGACGCTCGAACCGGCCCTGCTCGCCGCCGAGTTCTGTCCCCGCACCCGGTAGAACGGCCGGGCCGCGAACAGAGATCCCGGCCCGCCACACCCGTTCGAGTGACATCGGCGGACGACGGCGGTGACGGCGGGCGACGGCGGGTCAGAACTGCACGATGTCCGGAGCCCCCAGCCGGGCCGCGTCCGCCGTCAGGTCGTCCGGCTGGCGCTGGGACTCCCGTTCGGCCTCGACCCGCTTCTCGTAGTGCTCGACCTCGCGCTCGATCTGGTCCTTGTCCCAGCCGAGGACCGGCGCCACCAGTTCGGCGGCCTCGCGGGCGCTGCGGGTGCCCCGGTCGAAGGTCTCGATGGAGATCCGCGTGCGCCGGGTGAGGATGTCGTCCAGGTGGCGAGCGCCCTCGTGCGAGGCGGCGTAGACGATCTCGGCGCGGAGGTAGTCCTCGGCGGCCGGCAGGGGCTCGCCGAGGGAGGGGTCCGCCGCGATGAGGTCGAGGAGCTCCTCGGCGAGCGATCCGTACCGGTTCAGCAGGTGCTCCACCCGCACCACATGGATGCCGGTGCGGGCCGCGATCCGCGCTCGCGCGTTCCACAGCGCGCGGTACCCCTCGGCGCCGAGCAGCGGCACGTCCTCGGTGACGCATTCGGCGACGCGCTGGTCGATGCCGTGCACCGCCTCGTCCACCGCGTCCTTGGCCATCACGCGGTAGGTCGTGTACTTGCCGCCCGCCACGACCACGAGTCCGGGCACCGGGTGGGCGACGGTGTGCTCGCGCGACAGCTTGCTGGTGGCGTCCGACTCCCCGGCCAGCAGCGGCCGCAGCCCCGCGTACACCCCCTCGACGTCGTCGCGGGAGAGCGGGACGGAGAGCACCGAGTTCACGTGCTCCAGCAGATAGTCGATGTCGGCGCTGGAGGCCGCCGGGTGGGCCTTGTCGAGGTCCCAGTCGGTGTCGGTGGTACCGATGATCCAGTGGCGGCCCCACGGGATCACGAACAGCACGGACTTCTCGGTGCGCAGGATCAGACCCGTGGAGGAGTTGATCCGGTCCTTCGGCACGACCAGATGGATGCCCTTGGACGCGCGGACGTGGAACTGGCCCCGCTCCCCCACCATGGCCTGGGTGTCGTCGGTCCACACGCCCGTGGCGTTGACGATCTGGCGGGCGCGGACCTTGTACTCGCCGCCGCCCTCGACGTCGCGCACCCGGGCCCCGACCACCCGTTCGCCCTCGCGCAGGAACCCGGTGACCCGCGCGCGGTTGGCGACCTTCGCGCCGTACGAGGCCGCCGTGCGCACCAGGGTCGCCACATAGCGGGCGTCGTCCATCTGCGCGTCGTAGTACTGGAGGGCGCCGATCAGCGCGTCCTTCTTCAGGGCCGGTGCCACGCGCAGGGCGTGGCGGCGGCTGAGATGGCGGTGGCCGGGCAGGCCACGGCCGTGGCCGCGGGCCATCGACATGGCGTCGTACAGAGCGACGCCGGAGCCCGCGTACAGCCGCTCCCAGCCCTTGTGCTGAAGGGGGTAGAGGAACGGGACGGGCTTGACCAGGTGCGGGGCGAGCCGTTCCAGGAGCAGTCCGCGCTCCTTGAGCGCCTCGCGGACGAGCGTGAAGTCGAGCATCTCCAGATACCGCAGACCGCCGTGGATCAGCTTGCTGGATCTGCTCGACGTGCCCGAGGCCCAGTCGCGCGCCTCGACCAGCCCGGTGGACAGGCCGCGGGTCACGGCGTCCAGCGCGGTGCCCGCGCCGACCACACCCGCGCCCACGACCAGCACGTCCAGCTCACGCTCGGCCATTTCCGCCAGTGACTCGGCACGCTCCGCCGGCCCCAGTGTCGCTGTCCTCACCGCTGCCTCCCGCTGTAGGTCGTGCTGGCCGCACCGCACCTGTCCGGCGACGCCCGGCTCACATCCCCCCTGCCCAAAGTCTGACCGTCTCTCCCCTCATCGGCCACCGTCCGTCCGCAGCCTGTGGACAACTCTGGGCGACGCGCAAGGAATCTTGATCGATCAATCCCGCAAATCGGTCATATTTACTCCTAGTCTGACATTGCTCTCGCCCATCCTGTCCACAGGGCTTGCGCACCTGTCCCGCTTCGGTTACTGGGAAGGACGGCCCACTCCATGCCCGCAGACCTCGCCGTCATCGGACTCGGTCACCTCGGCCTGCCCCTGGCCCAGGCCGCCGTCGCCGCCGGCATCCCCACCCTCGGCTACAGAACCGGCCCGGAAGGCGGCTCCCTCACCGCCGCCGAACTGCGCCGGATGCTCGCGGGCGGCTTCCGCCCGGCCACCAACCCGGCCGAGCTGGGCCGCGTCCGCACCGCCGTCATCTGCGCGCCGACCCCGCGGGGCGCGGACGGCGCCCTGGACCTCGGCCAGGTGGAGTCGGCGGCCCGCACCCTGGCCGCACGGCTGCGCCCGCACACCACGGTGATCCTGGAGTCCCCCGTGCACCCCGGCACCACCGAGGGATTCCTGCGCCCGCTCCTCGAAACCGGCTCCGGACTTCGCGCGGGGCGCGATTTCCACCTCGCCTACTCGCCCAGCCGGGTCGACCCCGGCAACCGCGACTTCACCCCCGCCGGAACACCGAAGGTCATCGGCGGCCTCACCCCCGCCTGCACCGAGTCGGCCGCCGCCTTCTACGGACGGCTCACCGACAAGGTCGTCCGCGCGCGCGGACCCCGCGAGGCGGAGACCGTGCAGGTCCTGGAGACCAACTTCCGGCACGTCAACATCGCCCTCGTCAACGAGATGGCGGTGCTCTGCCACGATCTGGGCGTCGACCTGTGGGACGTCATCCGCTGCGCGGAGACCAAGCCGTTCGGGTTCCAGGCGTTCCGTCCGGGCCCGGGAGTCGGCGGCCACGGACTCGCGCAGGACCTCGGCGGCCCCTCCGGGCGCCCGCTGCGGATGGTCGAACTGGCCCGGCAGGTCAACGACCACATGCCGCAGTACGTCATCCAGCGCGCCGCCGCGCTGCTCAACGAGCACGGGAAGTCCGCCCGTGCCGCGCGGGTACTGCTCCTCGGTGTCACCTACAAGGCCGACAGCGCCGACCAACAGGGCGCTCCCGCCCACGAGATCGCCGTACGGCTGATGGAACTGGGCGCCTCGGTCAGCTATCACGACCCGCACGTACCGGCCTGGAGCGTCCTCGGGCGGCCCGTACCGCGCGCGGACTCCCTCTACGAGGCCGCGGCCGACGCCGACCTGACGATCCTGCTCCAGCAACACCGCACGTACGACCTGCAAGGACTGTCCGTGAAGGCCCAACTCCTCCTGGACACAAGGGGAGCGACCCCGACGGGGGCGGCGCACCGGCTCTGAGCCGGGCCCGGCCGACCCACCCCCGTACGACGCGGGCGGGGTGGTACGCCGACGGACGCACCACCCCGTGACCCGATCCGTCAGACGGCGGAGTGCGTGTACTTGTAGCCGATGGCCTGGCGGGCGGTTCCCTTGCCCACGTAGGAACCGTCCAGCTTGCTGTAGGCCTTGAACGTGTACGTCTTGTACAGGGGGTACGCCTTCAGGGTGCCCATCTTGCCCCTCGGGACGGCCCAGCTCGCCGCCATGGTCTTCGTGCGCGACTTGGTCACGTCGAAGCCCACCGCGGCCGACACCGATCCGGCCGTCACGGTGATCGTGGCGCTCCTGCTGTTGGAGACCGTCTCGCTGTTGGTCAGCGTGAGCGTGATCGGCCCGCGCCCCTTCACCAGCGCGACCGCGCTCTTGCCCTGCTTCACGCCGACGTACTTGACGCCCTTGATGTTGCACCAGTTGTGCTCGTGCACGCGGCCCAGGTCGTCGGTGATGTGACTCACGCACGACGTCATGTGGGAGGCCTGCGCCTCGCCGCCCATACCCATCACCCCGACGAGCACGGCAAGGGCTACACCCGAGTTGAGTCCGATGCGGACAGCAGGTGGTGTGATCGATCGCAAAACTGTTCCCCTCGTTTCGCTACCGGTCGGTAGCTTCAGGGGACGCTATCCCAGCCGCCAGGGACTCCCGGGCGGGTCGGGCCCGATTTGATCAACATCTGAGCCTTGCCCCCGCGAGGGACCCGGACACCGCACGCGCAGGTCCGGGCCGCTCGCGAGCGGCCCGGACCTGGAGACGACATCGCCGAACCCGGCTTCGGGTGGTCAGCGCTTGTGCTGCGCGGTGGTCAGCGCTTGTGCTGCGCGTCCGCGACCGTCACCTCGACGCGCTGGAACTCCTTGAGCTCGCTGTAGCCCGTGGTCGCCATGGCGCGGCGCAGGGCGCCGAAGATGTTCATCGAGCCGTCCGGGATGTGCGACGGACCGGTGAGGATCTCCTCGATGGTGCCGACGGTGCCGAGGTCGACCTTCTTGCCGCGCGGCAGCTCCTCGTTCACCGCCTCCATGCCCCAGTGGTGGCCGCGGCCGGGCGCGTCGGTGGCGCGCGCGAGCGGGGAACCCATCATCACGGAGTCGGCGCCGCAGGCGATCGCCTTGGGGAGGTCGCCCGACCAGCCGACACCGCCGTCGGCGATGACGTGCACGTACCGGCCGCCGGACTCGTCCATGTAGTCGCGGCGGGCCGCGGCGACGTCCGCGACGGCGGTCGCCATCGGGACCTGGATGCCCAGCACGTTGCGCGTGGTGTGCGCGGCACCGCCGCCGAATCCGACCAGCACACCGGCCGCGCCGGTGCGCATCAGGTGCAGGGCCGCGGTGTACGTGGCGCAGCCGCCGACGATCACCGGGACGTCGAGCTCGTAGATGAACTGCTTCAGGTTCAGCGGTTCGGCGGCACCCGAGACGTGCTCGGCCGACACCGTCGTACCGCGGATGACGAAGATGTCCACGCCCGCGTCGACGACGGCCTTGGAGAACTGCGCCGTGCGCTGCGGGGAGAGGGCGGCGGCGGTGACGACCCCGGAGTCGCGCACCTCCTTGATGCGCTGCCCGATCAGCTCCTCCTTGATGGGAGCCGCGTAGATCTCCTGGAGCCGGCGGGTCGCGCGCTCCGCGTCCAGCCCGGCGATCTCGTCGAGCAGCGGCTGCGGGTCGTCGTACCGCGTCCAGAGGCCTTCCAGGTTCAGGACGCCGAGGCCCCCCAGCTCGCCGATACGGATCGCGGTGGCCGGGGAGACGACCGAGTCCATGGGGGCGGCCAGGAAGGGCAGCTCGAAGCGGTACGCGTCGATCTGCCAGGCGATCGAGACCTCCTTCGGGTCCCGCGTACGGCGGCTCGGGACGACGGCGATGTCGTCGAAGGCGTACGCCCGGCGGCCGCGCTTGCCGCGCCCGATCTCGATCTCAGTCACGTTGTGGCCTTTCCCTCTTCGCTTCTGCGCCTCCCAGTATCCCCGACGCCCACGACAAGGGCGGCCCCGCAACCTCCGGGACCGCCCTCGTGGCGGGCCTCCACGCGCGCGTGTGAGGCCTCTTCAGGTGTACGGGGACTACTTGAGACGGCTGTAGTTCGGCGCCTCGACCGTCATCTGGATGTCGTGCGGGTGGCTCTCCTTGAGGCCCGCCGAGGTGATACGGACGAACCGGCCGTGCTCCTGGAGCTCGGGCACGGTGCGGCCGCCGACGTAGAACATCGACTGGCGCAGACCGCCGACCAGCTGGTGGACGACCGCGGAGAGCGGGCCGCGGTAGGGCACCTGGCCCTCGATGCCCTCGGGGACGAGCTTCTCGTCGGAGGCGACGCCCTCCTGGAAGTAGCGGTCCTTGGAGAAGGAGCGCTGCTCGCCACGGGACTGCATGGCACCCAGGGAGCCCATGCCGCGGTACGACTTGAACTGCTTGCCGTTGATGAACAGCAGCTCGCCCGGGGACTCCTCGCAGCCCGCGAGCAGCGAGCCGAGCATCACCGTGTCGGCGCCCGCGACCAGGGCCTTGGCGATGTCGCCCGAGTACTGGAGGCCGCCGTCGCCGATGACCGGGACACCGGCCGCCTTGGCGGCGAGCGACGCCTCGTAGATGGCGGTGACCTGCGGGACGCCGATGCCGGCGACGACGCGGGTGGTGCAGATGGAACCGGGGCCGACACCGACCTTGATGCCGTCGACGCCCGCGTCGATCAGGGCCTGGGCGCCGTCACGGGTGGCGATGTTGCCGCCGATGACGTCGACGCCCGAGGAGTTCGACTTGATCTTGGCGACCATGTCGCCGACCAGCCGGGAGTGGCCGTGCGCGGTGTCGACGACGATGAAGTCGACGCCCGCCTCGATCAGGGCCTGGGCGCGCTCGAAGGCGTCACCCGCGACACCGACGGCCGCGCCGACCAGCAGACGTCCCTCGGAGTCCTTGGCGGCGTTCGGGTACTTCTCGGCCTTGACGAAGTCCTTGACCGTGATGAGGCCCTTGAGGACGCCCGACTCGTCGACCAGCGGAAGCTTCTCGATCTTGTGACGGCGCAGCAGCTGCATCGCGTCGTGGCCCGAGATGCCGACCTTGCCGGTGACCAGCGGCATCGGCGTCATGACGTCGCGTACCTGCTGCGAGCGGTCGGTCTCGAAGGCCATGTCGCGGTTGGTGACGATGCCGAGCAGCTTGCCGCCGCCGTCGGTGACCGGCACACCGGAGATCCGGAACTTGGCGCAGATCGCGTCGGCCTCGACGAGCGTGGCGTCCGGGCGCACGGTGATCGGGTCGGTGACCATGCCGGACTCGGAGCGCTTCACCAGGTCGACCTGGTTGGCCTGGTCCTCGATGGACAGATTGCGGTGCAGAACACCGACGCCGCCCTGACGGGCCATCGCGATCGCCATGCGCGACTCGGTGACCTTGTCCATGGCGGCGGAGAGCAGCGGGATGTTGACCCGGACGTTCTTCGAGATGTGCGAGGCGGTGTCGATCTGGTCGGGCGCCATGTCCGACGAGCCCGGCAGCAGCAGCACGTCGTCGTAGGTCAGCCCGAGTGTCGCGAATTTGGCGGGCACTCCGTCGACGTTGGCAGTCATGACACCTTCCCCAAATGGCCTTGATCGGTGCGGATGTCCATGCTAACGGGAAGCATGGCTCTCTCATTCCACGGTTGCGGGTGGGCTTCGGCTTCGTATGTTCGTACGGGATGGCGGCCCTCCCCGTTCAGTCCGTGCCCGCGGGGGCGTCGCGGGCCTGGTCCGGGCGCCCGCGACGGCGGACGGGGACGCCGGCCGGGCGGCCCGCGCCCGCGATCGCCCGCGGCACGGCACGCCCGGACGGTGAGGTCCGACGCCGCCGGAGTACGTCAGCTTTTGCCTGCAATTTGCGGAGGGGAAGGTCCCCGCGGTCCCGGCACACGGCGACGCCCCCTCACCGGAGTGACAGGCATCACCGGAAAGAGTGGCGCCGGGAACACCGCGGCCGGCTCGGCGGGACCCGCTCGACGGGACGGACGCGACGGGACCCGCTCGACGTGACCGCCTCAGCGCGCGGTCACTGCTCCGCGAGGGCCCGCAGCCGGCTCAGCGCACGGTGCTGGGCCACCCGGACGGCACCCGGAGACATGCCCAGCATCTGGCCCGTCTCCTCAGCCGTGAGACCCACTGCGATCCGCAGAAGGAGCAGTTCACGCTGGTTCTCGGGCAGGTTGGCCATGAGCTTCTTGGCCCATTCGGCGTCGCTGCTGAGGAGCGCGCGCTCCTCCGGACCCAGGGAGTCGTCGGGCCGCTCCGGCATCTCGTCCGACGGAAGGACCGTGGACCCCGGATGACGCATCGCGGCACGCTGGAGGTCGGCGACCTTGTGCGCGGCGATCGCGAAGACAAACGCCTCGAAGGGACGCCCGGTGTCCTTGTAGCGCGGCAGCGCGAGGAGCACCGCGACACAGACCTCCTGCGCCAGGTCCTCCACGAAGTGCCGCGCGTCCCCCGGGAGCCGGGACAGACGGGCGCGGCAGTAGCGCAGCGCGAGCGGGTGTACGTGGGCGAGCAGGTCGTGCGTGGCCTGTTCGTCACCGTCGACCGCGCGAAGGACGAGCGCACCGATCCCCGTCGTCTCGTCTTCACGCATCGGTCCATGGTGCCTCGGCGTCGTCCTGTCCGTGGCACCGCGTCCATAGTTGTGCACCGAAGCGTTATGAGCAGGTGCGCCGGAACTCATCTCCTGCGCCCTCCCCTCCCGCTCGACCGACTTGTCCCCAAGGAACTCCACACCTCAAGGATGCGGCATCCGCCGGGAAACGGGGATCGGACACCGAAGAGGCTCTCCGTGAGGCCCCGGCCCCGCCCGCCGTCCGGCGGGCAGGGACTGCCTCGGTCATACCCGCGACACCGCTCGCCCAAGGGCTGCCCCACGGCTCCCGGCGGGCGCGCGACGACCGCCGGGGCGCCTCGCGGCGGTCCCGGATCACCCGGGAACGCCTCGTACGGGGCCGCCCCGCATCCGCGCGATGCGCCGTGTCCGGCGCCGCGCGCTGATCCACACGGGATCACGGGACACCTCTCAGCGAACCAGGCCCCAGCGGAATCCGAGCGCGACCGCGTGCGCCCGGTCCGAGGCGCCGAGCTTCTTGAAGAGCCGCCGGGCGTGGGTCTTGACCGTGTCCTCGGAGAGGAACAGCTCACGGCCGATCTCCGCGTTCGAGCGTCCGTGGCTCATTCCCTCGAGCACCTGGATCTCCCGCGCGGTGAGCGTGGGCGCGGCGCCCATCTCCGCCGAACGCAGTCTGCGCGGCGCGAGCCGCCAGGTCGGGTCGGCGAGCGCCTGGGTCACGGTGGCGCGCAGTTCGGCCCGCGAGGCGTCCTTGTGCAGATAGCCGCGGGCGCCGGCGGCGACGGCGAGCGCCACGCCGTCCAGGTCCTCGGCGACGGTGAGCATGATGATGCGCGCACCGGGGTCGGCGGACAGCAGCCGCCTGACCGTCTCCACGCCGCCCAGTCCGGGCATACGTACGTCCATCAGAATCAAATCCGAACGGTCGGCTCCCCAGCGGCGGAGGACTTCCTCGCCGTTGGCCGCCGTCGTCACGCGCTCGACGCCGGGCACGGTCGCGACCGCGCGGCGGAGCGCCTCTCGGGCAAGCGGGGAGTCGTCGCAGACGAGGACGGATGTCATGACCGTCCTCCGCAGCTGATGCGCGTCACCTTGAGCCTCCAGGCTGTTACGAATCGTCACCTGTGCGGTCGACACTCGCAGGCGGATATGACCGCCTACCCGAGCGCTTGTTCCTTCAACCGCCTCAGCCATCTCAACGATGGTCACTCGAAAGAGTTACGGGGCAGTCGGCCGTCATCGGCACTGTACGTGAGGGCGCGGACACGGTGCAGACATGCGCGCCGACCCTCAACGTTTCATCACAACCCATGCCCCATTTAGCCTGTTTTCTTCCCATTTGCTGGTGTCTGAGGCTAGATTCGCAATGAGTCATATTTTCATCTCCTTAGATCGTAGATGTACGGTCGGTGGGCACAGAGCAGCCCAGAACGGCAACAAGGGGACATGCAATGGCAGATTTCTCTCGCCTTCCCGGTCCGAACGCGGACCTCTGGGACTGGCAGCTCCTCGCGGCCTGCCGAGGGGTCGACAGCTCGCTCTTCTTCCACCCGGAGGGCGAGCGTGGTGCGGCACGGAGCGCTCGTGAGAACTCGGCCAAAGAGGTCTGCATGAGATGCCCGGTGCGCGCGGAGTGCGCGGCACACGCGCTGGCGGTGCGCGAACCGTACGGCGTTTGGGGCGGACTGACCGAGGACGAGCGCGAAGAACTCATGGGCCGGGCACGCAACCGACTGGTCTCGGCGGCGGCCACAGGAAACACTTCCGCCTCGAACAACTGAAGGAACGTTTCTGCCAACTGGGTGAGTACCGGCCCGTGCGTGAAGGTCCGCGCATGCGGCCATGAGTGAAGGCCGTGCGTGACGGCGCCTGCGGGACGCCTCCGCGAGAGGGTCCGTGCCGTGCCGGCCGGTGCGGGCCGGTCCGGGTCCGTCGTGGGCCGGGGTCCTAGCGGGCCGCCGCCCGTGCCAGCCGGTCCAGTGTCGCGGCCACCGCCGGGACCTCCGCGAGGTCCGGGAGGGTGAGGGCCACGATCTCGCGGCGCACGGCGGGCTCCACCGTCACGGTCCGCGCCCCCTTCGGGCGTACGGACTCGATCGCGAGCTCCGGCAGGACGGCGACGCCTAGTCCCGCGCCCACGAGCCCGACCACGGCCGGATAGTCGTCGGTGGCGAAGTCGATGCGGGGCTCGAACCCGGCACCGCGGCAGACCTCGACGAGCTGGCCGCGGCAGCGCGGGCAGCCGGCGATCCACGACTCACCGGCGAACTCGCCGATCGCGACGGACCGCGAGCGCGCGAGCGGATGCCCCTCGGGAACCAGGCCGACCAGACGGTCCATCAGCAGGGGCCGTACGACGAGGTCGTCCCATTCCTCCACGCCCGGAGCACCCTCGTAGCGGAACGCGAGCGCGATGTCGCAGTCACCGGCGCGGAGCTTCTCGACGGACTCGGGCGGTTCGGCCTCCTCCAGGGAGACACGGGTGCCCGGGTGGGCGGCGCGCAGCGCCGCCAGGGCCGTGGGGACCAGGGTGGAACTGCCACTGGGGAAGGAGACGAGACGGACGCGGCCCGCGCGGAGCCCGGCGATCGCGGCGACCTCCTCCTCCGCCGCGGTGAGCCCCGACAGGATGGTCGCCGCGTGCTTGACCAGGGCTTCACCCGCCTGGGTGAGGCGCATCTCGCGCCCGGTCCTGACCAGCAGCGGGGTGCCCACGGACGACTCCAGGGCCTTCATCTGCTGGCTCACGGCGGGCTGGGTGCAGCCCAGCTCGCGCCCCGCCGCCGAGAAGGACCCGGTGGTGGCGACGGCGCGCAGGACACGGAGATGTCGGGCCTCGATCACCCTTCGAGCATAAGCGCATCTTGGGTGGGGCGCCGAATATCACGTCGACGCTTTGGGGTGGATCGCCTAGCGTGGTCGCATGCAGCTTCTGTCGTTGAACCTGGGCCGGGCGCAGGCCGTCGCCTACACGGACCAGTCCGAGGGCGTGACCGGTATCGACAAGCGTCCGGTCGACGGGCCGGTCCGTGTGACGGCGCCGGGGCCCAAGGGGACCGGAGGGAGCGGGCTCGCCGGGGACGCGGTCTGCCATCTGCGGCATCACGGCGGTGACGACCAGGCGGTGTACGCGGTCGCGCGCGAGGACCTGGACGACTGGGAGCGCGAGCTCGGCCGGGCCCTGCCGAACGGCGTGTTCGGCGAGAACCTCACGACGCTGGGGCTCGACGTGTCCGGTGCGCTGATCGGCGAACGCTGGCGGATAGGTTCCGGCGTCGTCCTGGAGGTCACGAGCGGGCGGATCCCCTGCCGCACCTTCCAGGAGCACCTCGGTGAGAAGGGCTGGGTCAGACGGTTCACGGGCCGGGGTGCGCCGGGCGCGTACCTACGGGTGATCGAGTCCGGCGACATCCGCTCCGGGGACCCCGTCGAGATCGTGCACCGGCCGGACCACGACGTCACCGTGGCGCTCCAGTTCCGCGCCGCGACGACCGAACGGAAGCTGCTGCCGCGGCTGTTGGCCGCGGGCGAGGCGCTGCACCCGGAATCGCGGGCGGCGGCTCGGGAATACGTGGCGAAGTACGGCGGGTGACGGCGTCCCGAGCCGCGCCCCCGGGCGAGGTCGCCGGCGCGTCCGGGCTCGTGGAGGCCGGGCGCGAGGGACGCGGGGAACGGGGCCGGGCAGTCGACGGCACGCGGCGGCGCGGGCCCCGGCCGGTCACTACCCTGACGCCATGACAACGGCTCTGATTACGGGATCGACCGCGGGGATCGGTGCCGCGTTCGCGCGGCGGCTGGCGGCGGACGGGCACGACCTCGTGCTGGTGGCGCGGGACACGAAGCGGCTGCGGGAACAGGCGACCGAGCTGCACGACCGGCACGGCGTCGAGGCCGAGGTGCTCACCGCGGACCTGGCGACGGACGAGGGCATCGAGGAGGTCGCCGCCCGTCTTTCCGACCGCAGGAACCCGGTCGACCTGCTGGTCAACAACGCCGGCTTCGGCAACAAGGGCCGCTATCTGGACGTGTCGATGGCGGACGAGCTGAAGATGCTCAAGGTGCACTGCGAGGCGGTGCTCCGGCTGACGTCGGCGGCGGCCGAGGCGATGCGGGAGCGCGGCCGGGGCGGTGTCGTCAACGTGGCGTCGGTGGCCGCGTTCGTGCCGCGCGGCACCTACGGGGCGTCGAAGGCGTGGGTCGTGCAGTTCACGCAGGGCGCGGCGAAGGATCTCGCGGGCAGCGGGGTGCGGCTGATGGCGCTGGCCCCGGGCTTCGTGCGCACCGAGTTCCACGAACGGGCGGGCATGGGCACGGACAACATCCCGAACTGGATGTGGCTCGACGCCGACAAGCTGGTCGCGGCGGCGCTGGCCGATCTGGCGCGCGGAAGAACCCTGTCCGTCCCGGATCCGCGCTACAAGGTGCTGATGGGCGTGGTGAAGGTGACCCCGCGTGCGCTGCTGGGCGGGATCTCCTCGAAGACCGGGCGCAAGTACGGGCCGCAGTGAAGCGGGGCCGCGGGGGCGGCGGGCGGTTCGCGATGATCGCGCGGTGGGTGGTGTCGCCCCTCCGGTGGGAGGATTGGGGGTGATGCGACCGGACCGAGAGCCGGAGGCGGCGCCATGACTTTCGTACAGCTGATCGACTGCAAGACCAGTCGGTTCGACGAGATGAACCAGCTGATGGACACCTGGGTCGAGAAGACTCAGGGGAAACGGACGGCGACGCACAGCGTCATCGGCAAGGACCGCTCAGACACGAACCACTTCGTGGAGATCGTGGAGTTCCCCTCGTACGAAGAGGCCATGCGGAACTCGAAGATGCCGGAGACCGAGCGGATCTTCCAGGAGATGGTGGCGCTCTGCGACGAGATGCCGACCTTCACGGACCTGGACGTGGTCCGCGACGACCGGCTCTGAAAAGACGACCGGCACCGCGAAGCCGCACCGCGAAGGCGACCGGCGCCGCGAAGGCGACCACGTCCGTGAGAGGACGGCCGGCTCCGGGAAGCGGAAGCCGGCCGGCCCCGAAGTGCGCGGGTGAGCCGGGCAGAACGTACGAGGTCCCCGCTCCTGTCGGAACGGGGACCTCGTCACGCCGTCACACCCGGCCGGGCGCGGCGGCGCTCATGACGTCGGGCGTCAGTGGGAGTGCCCGTGGCCGCCGTGACCGGCGTCGCCCTCGTCCTCGGCCGGCTTCTCGACGACCAGGGTCTCGGTCGTCAGGAGCAGCGAGGCGATGGAGGCGGCGTTCTCCAGGGCGGAACGGGTGACCTTGACCGGGTCGATGACGCCGGCCTTGACCAGGTCGCCGTACTCGCCGGTGGCGGCGTTGAAGCCCTGGCCCTTGTCGAGCTCGGCGACCTTCGAGGTGATGACGTAGCCCTCGAGGCCCGAGTTCTCGGCGATCCAGCGCAGCGGCTCGACGGCGGCGCGGCGCACGACCGCGACACCCGTGGCCTCGTCGCCGGTCTTGCCGAGGTTGCCCTCCAGGACCTTGACGGCGTGGACGAGCGCGGAGCCACCACCGGAGACGATGCCCTCCTCGACCGCGGCGCGGGTCGCGGAGATGGCGTCCTCCAGACGGTGCTTCTTCTCCTTGAGCTCCACCTCGGTGGCGGCGCCGACCTTGATCACGCACACGCCGCCGGCCAGCTTCGCGAGGCGCTCCTGGAGCTTCTCGCGGTCCCAGTCGGAGTCGGTGTTCTCGATCTCGGCCTTGATCTGGTTGACGCGGCCGACGACCTCGTCGCTGCTGCCGGCACCGTCGACGATGGTGGTGTCGTCCTTGGTGACGGTCACGCGGCGGGCGCTGCCGAGCACGTCCAGGCCGATCTGGTCGAGCTTGAGGCCGACCTCCTCGGCGATGACCTGACCACCGGTGAGGGTGGCGATGTCACCGAGCATGGCCTTGCGGCGGTCACCGAAGCCGGGGGCCTTCACGGCGACCGCGTTGAACGTGCCGCGGATCTTGTTCACGACCAGGGTCGACAGGGCCTCGCCCTCGACGTCCTCGGCGATGATCAGCAGCGGCTTGGAGGCGTTCGCCTGGATGACCTTCTCCAGCAGCGGCAGCAGGTCCTGGATGGAGCTGATCTTGCCCTGGTGGATGAGGATGTACGGGTCGTCGAGGACGGCCTCCATACGCTCCTGGTCGGACACCATGTACGGGGAGAGGTAGCCCTTGTCGAAGGCCATGCCCTCGGTGAAGTCGAGCTCCAGGCCGAAGGTGTTGGACTCCTCGACGGTGATGACACCGTCCTTGCCGACCTTGTCCATCGCCTCGGCGATGAGCTCGCCGACCTGGCTGTCCTGGGCGGAGAGCCCGGCCACGGCGGCGATGTCGGACTTGTCCTCGATCGGGCGGGCCGTCGCGAGGAGCTCCTCGGAGACAGCCTTGACCGCGGCGTCGATGCCCTTCTTCAGGAGGGCGGGCGACGCGCCGGCGGCGACGTTGCGCAGGCCCTCGCGCACGAGCGCCTGGGCGAGCACGGTGGCGGTGGTCGTACCGTCACCCGCGATGTCGTTGGTCTTGGTCGCCACCTCCTTCACGAGCTGCGCGCCGAGGTTCTCGAACGGGTCCTCGACCTCGACCTCACGGGCGATGGTCACACCGTCGTTGGTGATGGTGGGAGCGCCGAACTTCTTGTCGATGACGACGTTGCGGCCCTTGGGGCCGATCGTCACCTTCACCGTGTCGGCAAGCTTGTTGACGCCGCGCTCAAGGGCGCGACGGGCGTCTTCGTCGAACTTCAGGATCTTCGCCATGGAAGCGGTTCAGCCCTCTCGGAAAATGTGGAGAACGAACCGCGCCCCCGGCGCCCGGCTGGAATGATCGCGGGTGCCAGGGGCGCAGTTCACTGCAATGCTTGGTGCGGGGTTGTCCGGGGACGAACCCCGCACTCCCTTACCAGGTGAATTACTTCTCGATGATCGCGAGCACGTCGCGAGCCGAGAGGACGAGGTACTCCTCGCCGTTGTACTTCACCTCGGTGCCGCCGTACTTGCTGTAGAGGACGATGTCGCCGACGGCGACGTCGAGCTCGACACGCTTGCCGTCCTCGATGCGGCCCGGGCCCACGGCCAGGACGACGCCCTCCTGGGGCTTCTCCTTGGCGGTGTCCGGGATGACCAGGCCGGAAGCCGTGGTCTGCTCGGCGTCGAGCGGCTGGACCACAATGCGGTCCTCGAGCGGCTTGATGGCAACCTTGGAGCTGGTGGTCGTCACGATCCGACCTCCCCCTTCGGAGATCTCACGGGGTTAACTGTCTGAGGTGGCGACCAGGTCGATCCGTCGTCGCGGGTGCCGGACCTGCCCGTCGCTGTTGGCACTCTCCAGGGGGGAGTGCCAGGCCTGACACTATGACTGTGATTAGCACTCGGTCAAGCGGAGTGCCAAAGACGTCGGCGTGGCGTGGGCGGGAAGGTGCCGGATCACGCCGAATGGGCGTCTCCGGGCAGGCCCTTCACCGGCTCCCGAACAAGACCCTTCCCCCTCTCGCCGACAGGCCGCCGCACCGCTCCTCCGGTGGGCCCCCTAAGGGCTGTCCCGTAATGCCCGGTGGATCAGCGCGCGGCGTCAGATGCGGTGCATCGCAAGGCGGAGGGTCGTCCTCATACTGGGCGTATTCGGGCGATCCGACAACGCAGCGAGGTGCCGTAGCTGTCGTCGTGCGCCCGCCGGGGATTACGGGACAGCCCTTAGAGGTAGTTCTCCAGCCGCGCCAAGGTGAAGCCCTCGCGCTGGATCCGCCGGATCAGCCGGAGGGTGGCGTCCGTGAGCCCGGGTTCGCCGGGGCCGGAGAGGATGTCGCCGGGCCTGAGCCGGTGCGCGTCGGCCGTTCTGCCGAGGACGATCGCGGCGACCCCACAGTCGGCGGCGGCGCGCAGGGTGGTGTCGTCGTATCTGCCGTACGGGGGCCGCAGCAGCCGGGGCCGTACACCGAAACGCCGCGTGAGCTTGTCCTGCTGTCCGCAGATCTCGGCGCGCTGGCCGGCGTAGGGCAGACCGGCCAGGACGGCGTGGTCGAGGGTGTGGTTCTGGACGCTCGCGCCGACCGCGCGCAGCCGCGCGAAGTGCCCGTACCCGGGCCCGGCGACCCGGTCCGTGAGGAACATGCTGACCGGCAGGCGCAGTTCGCGGACCATGTCGGCGAACCGCGGATCGCGTTCGGCCCCGTCGTCGTACGTCAGGAAGACCACCTTGTCGCGGGTGCGGACCTGGTTCACGACGGGGGGCAGTCCGGTGTCCGCGGTGCGCGCGGTGGTCCGGACGGACACCTCGGGCGCCGGGGCGAGCGGAGTGGCCAGCCCCCAGCGGCGGTACGCCGACTGCGTCGGGTGCACCCGCTGGGCGGCCTTCTTCCCCAGCCGTTCGATGGGGTCGACGGACTGCGCGCAGCCGCCGAGCAGCGCCGCCACGAGCAGCCCGGCGACCGGGACCCGCACCCTCACCGGCACCCGCACCTTCACAGGTAGTCCTCCAGGCGCGCGACCGCGTAGCCCTTGGCCGTGACGGTCTTCAGGAAGCGGCGGACCATGTCGGGCATGGTGCCGTTCCACTCCCCGCGGCCCTGGAAGTGGGTGAGGACGATGTCGCCGGGGTGCAGGTCCTGGTCCTCCTCGCGGTACTCCCAGTGGTCGACGAAGACCTCCTCGTTCCAGATGGGCGCGTACCTGATCCCGCAGGACTTCGCGGCGCGCAGGGTGTCCTGGTCGTAGTTGCCGTACGGCGGGCGGAAGACGGTCGGGCGCCTGCCGAACTCCTTCTCCATCACGTCCTGCATGCCGCAGATCTCGTGCTTCTGCCGCTCGTAGGAGAGTCCGGGCAGATAGGGGTGGTGCAGGGTGTGGTTGTTGAGGGTGATGCCGCGGTCGCGCATCTCGCGGAAGTACCCGTATTCGTCCTTGACGAGGAAGTCGCTGAGGAACGCGGTGTACGGGATCTTCAGATCGCTCATCATCCGCAGGAACGCGGGGTCCTTCTCGGAGCCGTCGTCGACGGTGAGGAAGACGACCTTGTCCTTGGTGGGGACGGTCGTGAAGACCGGCGGCAGCCCCAGTTCCTTCTGGTCGTCGACCTCGAAGCCCTTGCGTGCCCCGATGCGCGGCTTCCTGGCGGGCGACGCGGGGGGTGTCAGCGGCACCCGGGCCAGTCCCCAGCGTCTCGCGACCGCGGCGCGCCGCGCCTGGGCCTGGCGCAGGCGGGCGGCGTACGCGGCGAGGGCGCCGGCGGGGCCCGCGGGAAGTCCGGCCCGCGGGGCGTGGGCACGGGCGCGGACCGCTTGGGCGCCACCGGCCGCGGGGACGGAGGCCGAGCCGGCCCCGGCGCAGCCGGAGGCGAGCAGGACGAGGGCGAGCACGCCGACTCCCCAGCGCGCACCAGCCCCGTTTGCGCCGGTTTTATCATTTTGTCGTACGGGTCGCATGGAGCCGGATCCTCCCAGCTCAGCGCCCCGCGAGGGCCCCGACACCGCCACCGCGGGCACACCGTCCACCGACTGGCCCACAATGGCCGGGTGAACGACGTCTCCTTCGCCCCCCTCCTCACCGCCGAGGGCCGCGCCCTGCTCGACGAGGTCCGCGCCACCGAACCGGCACAGGAACTGGCCGTCGCCACCCGGCTGCGCCGCGAGCACCCCGCCGAACTGGTCTCGGCGGCCCTCGGACAGGCCCGGCTGCGGCAGCGGGCGGTGGCGAAGTTCGGCGCCGAGGACGCCGCGCGGATGTTCTTCACCCCGAACGGGGTCGAGCAGTCGACCCGCACGAGCGTGGCCGCGTACCGCGCCGAGCGGCTGCGCGCGCTGGGGGTCCGCTCCGTGGCCGACCTGTGCTGCGGCATCGGGGGCGACGCGATCGCGCTGGCCCGCGCCGGAATCCGCGTCCTGGCCGTCGACCGCGACCCGCTGACGGCCGCCGCCGCCCGCGCCAACGCCGACGCGCTGGGGCTCACGGATCTGATCGAGGTGCGCGAGACGGATGTGACGCAGGTGGACACCGCGTCGTACGACGCGGTCTTCGTGGACCCCGCGCGCCGGGGCGGCCGGGGCCGGATCTTCGACCCGGAGGCGTACTCGCCGCCGCTGTCCTGGGCGGTCGGGGCCGCCCTCAAGGTTCCGCTCGCCGCGCTGAAGGTCGCCCCCGGCATCCCGCACGAGGCGGTCCCCGCCGCGGCGGAGGCCGAGTGGATCTCGGACGGCGGGGACGTGAAGGAGGCGGTGCTCTGGTTCGGCACGGAACCGGGCCTGGTGCGCGCCACCCTGCTGCCGGGCCCGCGCGAACTGCGCGGCCGCGGCCTGCCGGATCCGGCGGTCAGGCCGGTCGGACGCTATCTGTACGAGCCGGACGGCGCCGTCATCCGCGCGCACCTGGTCGCCGAGGTGGCCGAGGACCTGGACGGCGGACTCGTCGACGAGACGATCGCCTACGTCACCGCGGACGAGCTGCGCCCGACGACGTACGCCACCGCGTACGAGATCACCGATCGACTCCCCTTCAACCTGAAGAGGCTGAAGGCGCTGCTGCGGGAGCGGGAGGTCGGCGTCCTGACCGTGAAGAAGCGCGGGTCGGCCGTCGAGCCGGAGGAACTGCGACGCAAGGTGAAGCCGCGGGGACCGCACTCCGCGACGGTGTTCCTGACCCGGGTGGCGGGCGCCCCGACCATGCTGGTGGGAGCACCCGCGACACCGTCCACCGGCGGCGGACCGTCGTGAGCGGTGCCGGGTCCGGCTCCAGGCCGTCGTCGTACGGGTCGTGCCCGAACGGGCGGGGCGTCAACCGCAGGCGCGGGCCCGGGCGATCAGCAGCTCGCGTTCGCGCTCGTTGCGCGCGAGCGAGGCCGCGCGCTCGAACTCCGCCCGCGCTTCCGCCGTCCTCCCCAGCCGGGCCAGCAGGTCCCCCCGGACACTGGGCAGCAGGTGGTAGTCGCGGAGCGCGGGTTCACCGGCGAGGCCGTCGACGATGACGAGCGCGGGCTCCGGGCCCTCGGCCATCGAGACGGCCACGGCACGGTTCAGCTCGACCACCGGGGACGGGGAGCGGACCGCCAGCAGGCCGTACAGGGCGGCGATCCGACGCCAGTCGGTGTCCTCGTAGGTGAAGGCCTGCGCGTGACAGGCGGCGATGGCTGCCTGGAGGACGTACGGTCCCGGGCTTCCGGTGGCGACGGCGTCGGCGCGACTCAGCGCGGTGTAGCCGCGGCGGATCAGCATCCGGTTCCAGCGGCGCCGCTGCTGGTCCTTGAGCAGGACGGGTTCGCCGCCGGGCCCGGTGCGGGCGACGGACCGGGACTCCTGGAGTTCCAGCAGGGCGGCGAGAGCGTGCACCTCGCTCTCCTTGGGCATCAGTTCGGCGAGCACCCGGGCCAGCCGCAGCGCGTCCTCGCACAGCGCGGGGCGCAGCAGGTCGTCGCCGGCCGTCGCCGCGTACCCCTCGTTGAAGACGAGGTAGATGACCTCGAGGACGGACCCGAGCCGGGCCTCGCGCTCGGGTCCGTAGGGGACCTCGAAGGCGACCCCCTTCGCGGCCAGCGTCCGCTTGGCTCGCACGATGCGCTGGGCGACCGTCGCCTCCGGGACGAGGTAGGCGCGGGCGATCTCGGACGTGGTCAGACCCCCGAGGAGCCGCAGCGTGAGAGCGATGCGGGCCTCGGCGGACAGGACGGGGTGGCAGGCGGTGAAGACCAGGCGGAGCAGGTCGTCGTCGATGTCGTCCGGGTCGGAGGGTTCGTCGAGGTGGTGCGGCGCGGACAGCGAGAGGTCACGCCCGACCTCCCATAGCTTGCGCGCGTAGCGCTCCCGGCGGCGTACGAGGTCGATCGCGCGGTGCTTGGCCGTGGCCGTCAGCCAGGCGCCGGGGTTGTCCGGGACACCGTCGCGCGGCCACTGCTCGAGCGCCGCGACCAGGGCGTCCTGGGCGAGTTCCTCGGCGATGCCGACGTCGCGGACGATCCGGGCCACGCCCGCGATGATGCGGGGGGACTCGATACGGAAGATGGTCTCGACGGCGGTGTCGACGCCGCCGTCGGGTGCCGGTGCGGGCTGCTGTTCCACAACCCACCATGAGACACCCACGGCGGCGTCCGGCCAAGGAGCGGTCAGCCCCCGGCGATCTCCCGCACCTCGCAGGTGACCGTCCAGTGCTCCTCGTGCACCTTCAGGAACCGCTTGGTCCACTCCACGGCCTCGGCCATGTCCTTGCACTGCATGATCGCGTAACCGCCGACGACCTCCTTGGACTCGGTGAAGGGCCCGTCGGTGACGGACAGCTCGCCGCCCGAGTAGTGGACGCGCTTGCCCTGCGCGCTGGGCGTCAGACCCTCGGTCTCCAGCATGACGCCGGCCTTGGTGATCTCCTCGATGAGCTCGCCCATCCGCTGCATCAGCTCGGGGCTGGGGCCTTCGGCGGGCGCGGTGCGCTCGTCGATCTGGACGAGGGAGAGGTAGCGGGGCATGGTGACTCCTCGTGTCTGGGGTGCCTGTGGTGTCTTCGGCGCCTCGGAGGCGGGGCTTCTTCCCGCCTCTCACCCGTGCGTCGATCGGGAGACACCTGTTTCGACACCGTCCCCGGATTTCTTCGAGAACTTTCCCCGGACGGGGCCGGACGGACGCGAACAGGTCCGGACGGGTCGGTCCGCGAAGTCCTTGAGCTTCCGCGTGTCCGGCGTGAACCCGACCGGCTCGGGCCTCTCGATCACGGCTCCGGTCGTCATGTGCCTGCTTCCGGTCCCGAAGCTCAAGTCCCGCAGGCCGCTTTCCTTCATTTGAGCGAGTTCCAAAGGTCGCTCGCCTCCGGCTCGTTCGCGATCACGCGGTTGTGGTCCGAGGGCGCCGTCACCACCGGCATCATCACCGTCTTGACCTCGTCGGAGGACAGGGACTTCAGGCTCTGGCCGAGCTTCGTCAGTTCGCCGAGCGAGTCCAGTCCCGTGTCCGTGGTCAGGCTGCCGGTCACCGCGTTCGCCACGCCGTAGAGCTTGGCCGGGTCGGAGAGCAGGTCGGCCGAGGAGATCTGCCGCAGCAGGGCTTTCACCAGCGTCTGCTGGAGTCCTATGCGGCCCAGGTCACTGCCGTCGCCTATGCCGTGCCGGGTGCGGGCCAGGGCCAGGGCCCGCTTGCCGTTCAGATGGTGGGTGCCCGCCGTGAGGTGCAGATGGCTCTTGTCGTCGTCGATGTCCTGGGCGGTGGTGACGGTGACCCCGCCGAGGGCGTTCACCAGCTTCGCGAAGCCCGAGAAGTCGATCTCGATGTAGTGGTCCATCCGGACGTTCGTGATCGACTCGACCGTCTTGACGGCGCACACCGGCCCGCCCAGCGCGTAGGCACTGTTGAACATCGCGTCGTACGCCACCGCCGTCGAGCCCCCGGACGGCAGCGGGCAGGAGGGACGGGTGACCAGCGTGTCCCGGGGGATGCTGACGACCGTGGCGCCGGTGCGCCCCGCGTCGATGTGCACGACCATCGCCGTGTCGGAGCGCGCGCCGGAGCTGTCTCCCCCGCCGAGCTTCGCGTTCGCCTTGCCGCTGCGCGAGTCGGAGCCGAGGACCAGGATGTTGAGGGCGCCGCTGGGCAGCGGGGACGCGGAGGCCGGGGCGGACGCCCGGGGCGAGGGCGTCGCCACCGCCTTCACCGGCCGGTCGTCGCCGAGCGCGCTGTCGATGTCGACGCTTCGGATGTTGTGGTTCAGATGCCAGTACGCCCAGCCCGCGGTGCCGGCGCCCACCACCAGCAGTCCCGCCAGGGTGAGGCCGGCGGCCTTCAGCACGCGCGACCGCCGGCCCCGCCGTCCGCTCTCGTCGCCGTTCTCGTCATGTCCGATCACGGACAGGAACGTAAGTCCGCATTATTAGGGGACTGTTAGGGACGGTGACACGGGACGGCTTTCTTCGGAGAATCTCATTCTTCTCAGCCGAGCGTCACCGTGGGCGACGGATTGCTCCCGCTCCAGTCGGCGTTGAACCCGAACGTCACCGAACCGCCGTCCGGGATCGTCCCGTTGTAGGAGGCGTTGGCGCAGCTCACCGCCGCGCCGGTCTGGGTGCAGTTCGCGTTCCAGGCCTGGGTGATCCGCTGGCCAGCGCCGTACGTCCAGTTGACCTTCCACGAGGAGCGCGCCGCCCCGGAGCACGCGATGCGCACCTGCCCGGTGAACCCGGTGTTCCACTGGGTCTGGACGCTGTACACCGCCGTGCACGCGCCGGTGGGCGGCGGGGTCGTGGTCCCTCCGCCGAGCGAGGCCGCGATGGCGTCGTAGGCCGGTTTGGGCGCGTAGTTCTCGTCGTACGGGGTCGCCGCGCCGTAGCCCGAGAAGACGTCGGGGATCCAGGAGTCGGAGTCGGTGAAGCCCCAGACGGTCACGCCGTAGCAGCGGGTCACGGCGACGCAGGCGTCGAAGACCGCCCTGTAGTCGGCGGCCTGCTGCGCCAGCTTGGTGCTGTCGGAGGGGAGTTGCATCCGGATGTCCAGCTCCGTGACCGCGACGTCGACGCCGAGGTCGGCGAAGCGCTGGATGTTCTGCTGGAGGGTGCCGGGGACCTGGCCGACGATGAGGTGGGCCTGGAGGCCGACGCCGTCGATCGGGACACCGCGCGCCTTCAGGGACTTGACCAGGTTGTACAGGGCGGTGCTCTTGGCGTTGACGCCCTCGACGTTGTAGTCGTTGATGTAGAGCTTGGCGCTGGGGTCAGCGGCGTGTGCCCAGGTCAGCGCCTGGGCGATGTAGTCGGCGCCGAGGCCGTTGTACCAGAGGGTCGAGCGGTAGGTGCCGTCCTCGTTGAAGGGCTCGTTGACCACGTCCCAGGCGGCCAGCTTTCCCTTGTAGCGGGTGACTTCGGTGGTGATGTGGTCCTGGAGCAGACCGCTCAGCTCGGCGGTCGTCCAGGTGCCGTTGGCCAGCCAGCTCGGGTTCTGGCTGTGCCAGACCAGGGTGTGACCGCGCACCTGTTGGTTGTGGGCCTGCGCGAACGCGACGATCTGGTCGGCCTCGGACCAGTTGAAGCTGCCCCGGGTGGGCTCGACGGTGCCCCATTTCATCGCGTTGCCCGGCGTCAGCGAGTTGAACTGGGCCCCGGCGATGTCGCCGTACGTCCCGGTGAGCTTGGAGCCGGTGACGGCGGTGCCGATGACCTTGCCCTTGGCGGCGGCGAGGTCGCGCAGCGGGGCGCCGGCGGCGTGGGCCGTCGTACCGGCCGCGAGCAGGGCGGCCACGGTCGCGGCCCCGGCGAACAGGGCGGCGGCGCGGCGGCGTAAGGGACGGGTTTTGATGACACGGGTTCGGGAGGTTCTCATGGCGGGTGCCTCCGAAAGTTTCGGTCGTACAACCGATTGACTTCGCAGGAGTGTGGAGGGGGATGCCCCACCCGTCAATACGGCCTCCTGGCCCCACAGGACCGACCCGCCCCGGGTGACGAGCGACCCCACCCCCCGCTTTCGCCCCCTCCGCCCCTACCCGTCCCGTACCCGGGGGCGCCGCCCCCGGCCCCCCGCTCCTCAATCGCCGGAGGGGCTGGATTGGTCCCCGGAACCCGAAGGGCGGGCCACCCCTGGGGCTCCGCCCCGGACCCCGCTCCTCAAACGCCGGAGGGGCTGAAATCAGCCGGAATTCGGCGCGAGGGGACGTGCCGGTACATCGATGCCCGTCGCCACCGACGGTCACGCCTCACCCGACGGCGACGGGCTGATGCACCGGCACGGCCCCGACCCACCCACCGGACGGGAACCGCGAACGACACGGGCGAGCTACCGGAGGCACCCGGTCTCACGCCGGAGGCGCCCCCGTGCTGCTGCGCACGACCAGGCTCGTCGCCAGCTCCATCCGCGTCCCCGCCGACGGCCGTTCCTGGCGGCTCAGATCGAGCACCAGCTTCGCCGCCGCCTCGGCCATCTCGGTCAGCGGCTGCCGTACGGTCGTCAGCGGCGGCCCCACCCAGCGCGCCACCGGCAGATCGTCGAAGCCGACGACGCTCAGGTCCTCGGGAATGCGCAGCCCCAGCTCACGGGCCGCCTCGTAGAGACCGAGCGCCTGGAGGTCGTTGCCGGCGAAGACGGCCGTGGGCCGGTCGGGACGGCGCAGCAGGTCGAGGCCGATGCGGTAGCCGGCCTCGTGGTGGAAGTCCCCGGCGACGATGAGGGAGGGGTCGACAGGCAGCCCGGCCGTCTCCAGAGCCGCCCGGTAGCCGTCGACCCGGGCACGGCTGCACATCATCCGCGACGGTCCGCTGATGGCGCCGATCCGGGTGTGGCCGAGTTCGACGAGGTGGCGGGTGGCGGCGAGGCCGCCCTGCCAGTTGGTGGCGCCGATGGAGGGCACGTCGACGCCCGGGTCGCCGGCCGGGTCCATCACCACGAAGGGGATGGACCTGCTGGTCAGCAGGGCGCGCTGGGAGTCGTCGAGGCCCGACAGGACGAGGACGACGCCGTGCGGACGGCGGGCGGCGACCTGGTCGGCCCAGGTCCGGCCGGGGGTGAGCCGCCCCGCGGACTCGGAGAGGACCACGCTCAGCCCGGCCTCCCGGGCGACGTTCTCCACGCCCCGGATGACCTCCATCGCCCAGGCGCTCTCCAGCTCGTGGAAGACCAGGTCGATCAGCGGCGAGCGGGAAGCCTCGGCCCGGCGGCGCCGGTAGCCGTACGCGTGCAGCAGCTCCTCGACGCGGGAGCGGGTCGCGGGAGCTACGTCGGCGCGGCCGTTGAGCACCTTCGAAACAGTCGGAGCCGAGACACCGGCCTCCCGGGCGATCTCGGCCAGCGTCGCCGTCTGTGCTTCTGCGGACTTCCCAGGCTTCATGGCGGCGATCGTATCTCTGCGCGACCCCTTGACGGACCCACCGGATCGCCTTACGTTCCCGGAACATTCGAAAAATGACTCGAAACATTCGCGATGGATCATCGGCGATCCTTCGCGCTACCGAGAGGTGCCGTCCTATGGAGTCCCACAGCAGACGTTGGTTCCTCGGCGCGGGCACGGCCGCCCTGGCCTCGGTCGGCGGGCTCACCGCCTGCGGCTCCGGCAGCGGCCCGGGCTCCGACGGAACGCTCACCGCGTTCGTCTACGGCGACGACGCGGCGAAGATCCAGGTCAAGTCCGTCAATCGGTTCAACGCCTCGGCCGCCGCGAAGAAGGCCAAGGGCACGATCAAGCTCCAGAAGGTGCCCGCCACCGACTACCCGGCCAAGCTGCGCACGGCGATGGGCTCCCCCAACGCGCCCGACGTCTTCTTCAACTGGGGCGGCGGCTCCATCAAGGCCTACCGGGAAGCCGGCCAGCTGGTCGACCTGACCGACGTCATCGCGTCCGACCCGGTGCTCAAGTCCGGCTTCCTGCCGTCGGTGCTGGCGGCGGGCGGGCTGGACGGCAAGAACTACGGCGTGCCGATGCGCGGCATGCAGCCCGTGATCCTCTTCTACAACAAGACCGTCTTCGCGGAGCACAAGCTCCAGCCGCCCACCACCTGGGACCAGTTGCTGGACATCAACACCAGGCTGAAGAAGGCGAACGTCACCCCGTTCGCCCTGGGCGGCGCGGACATCTGGCCCGAACTGATGTGGCTGGAGTACCTGGTCGACCGGATCGGCGGCCCCCAGGTCTTCGAGAAGATCAAGAACGGTGACGCCTCCGCCTGGGGCGACCCGGCCGTCCTCAAGGCCGCCCAGACGGTCAAGCAGCTGATCGACGACGGCGCCTTCGGCAAGGGCTACAGCTCGGTCGGCTACGGCAACGGCGGCGCTCCCGCGGTCTTCGCCAAGGGCAAGGCCGCGATGCATCTGATGGGTTCGTGGGAGTACTCCACGCAGCTCGGCAAGTTCCCGGACTTCGCCGAGAAGAACCTGGGCTGGTGCGCCTTCCCGCAGATCGAGGGCGGTGCCGGCGACATCCGCAACGTGGTCGGCAACCCCACCAACTACTGGTCGGTGAACGCCCACACCTCCAACAAGGACGCGGCGATCGCCTTCCTGCGGGACTCCGCCTCCCTGGCGTACACCAAGGAACTCATCGCCAACGGCGACGTCCCGGCGACCTCGAACGCGGCGACCCTCCTGGACGCCTCGCCCAACCCGGAGTTCGCCAAGTTCCAGTACGAGATGGTGCAGAAGGCCCCGGCGTTCACGCTGAGCTGGGACCAGGCGGTCGACCCGAACGTGGCGACGCCGATGCTCACCGAGGTCAACAAGCTGTTCGTGGGGAAGTCCGCGCCGGAGCAGTTCGTGGCGGCGCTCAAGGAGCTGAAGTGAGCGTCACGCAGCTCAAGGGCGGCCCGCGCAGCGCCGCGGGCCGCCCCCGCTCCGCCCGGCGCAACAGGGCCGGCCGCCCCAGCGCGGCACTGGCCCTCCCCGGCGTCCTGTTCTTCGCGTTCTTCGCCCTCGCCCCGATGGTCCTGGCCTTCTATCTGTCGTTCACCCGCTGGAACGGCCTGGGCGACCCTCAGTTGGTCGGTCTGGCCAACTGGCGCAAGCTGCTGAGCGACGACCGGCTGACCCAGTCGCTGACGGTCACCGTCGCGCTGACCGTGGTGAGCTGGGTGTTCCAGACGGTGCTCTCGCTGCTGCTGGGCGTCTGGGCGGCGGGCAGGCAGCGCAACCGCGCGATCCTGTCGGCGATCTTCTTCGTGCCGTTCCTGCTGTCGTCGACGGCGATCTCGCTGCTGTTCTACGCGCTGCTGGACCCGAACTTCGGCATCATCCACCGGGACACCCTCGGCACGACCAGCGGCGCGTTCCTCGCGATCGTGTTCGTCGGCGGCTGGCAGTTCATCCCCTTCCACACCCTGATCTACCAGGGCGGGGCGCGGCAGATCCCCGAGGTGCTCTACCAGGCGGCGGCGATCGACGGGGCCGGACGTCTGCGGCAGTTCTTCTCGATCACGCTGCCGCAGCTGCGCAACACCGCGACGACGTCCGGTGTGCTGATGGTCGTCGGATCGCTGACGTACTTCGAGACGGTCCTGATCCTCACCCAGGGCGGTCCCGGCACCGACACGGCGATCCTGCCGTACCTGATGTACGAGGCGGGCTTCAAGAGCTACGACTTCGGCTACGCGAGCGCCGTCGCCTCCTTCCTGGTGCTCGCCGCGACCGCGTTGTCCCTGCTGATGGTGAAGCTGTCCGGCTTCGGCGCGATGCGCAGCACCCGGGAAGGGATGTGACGGCATGTCACACGACACACTGCCCCGCCCCGTGAGGACGGAGTCGACCCCGGCGGCCGAGCGGCCCGCGCGCCGCCGCAGGCACTGGTCCCGGCGCGCCAACCCGCTCGCCGGCGCCGGAGCGCTGATCTGGCTGGCGGTCGTGATCATCCCGATCTACGCGATGATCTCGGCCTCGCTCACCCACCAGGACGAGGCGCTGGGCCACAGCGCCCTGAAGCCGCCGTCCCGTCCGACCCTGGACAACTACAACACCGTCCTGCACAACGGCTTCGGCCATCTGCTGTGGAACACCGTGCTAGCGGCGGCCGGGGTCGTCCTGATCGTCCTGGTGCTGTGCGTCCCGCTGTCCTACGTGGCCGTGCGGACCCGCAGCGTCTGGTCGGGGGCCGCCTTCCGGCTGTTCCTCCTCGGTGTGGCGATCCCGGCGCAGGCCGTCGTGGTGCCGCTCTACCTGATGATCGCCAAGCTGAACCTCTACGACAGCCTGCTCGCGATCGTCCTGCCCACGGCCGCGTTCGCCATGCCGGTGTCGGTGCTGATCCTCACCGGCACACTGCGGGACATCTCGGAGGAGATGTACGAGGCGATGGCGCTGGACGGCGCGTCCACCACCCGGATGCTGTTCCAGCTCGTCATCCCGATGGCCAAGGGCGGCATCAGCACCGTCGTCATCTTCTCGGCGCTCCAGGCCTGGAACGGCTTCCTCTTCCCGCTGATCTTCACCCAGTCCGACGGGCCACGGGTGCTGACCCTCGGCCTCTTCGACTACGTGAGCGAGTTCGGCGTGAACATTCCCGCGATCCTCGCCTCGGTCGTCCTCTCCGGTGTCCCGATCTTCATCGTGTACCTGGTGGCCCGCCGCGCGCTGGTCGGCGGCCTCATGGGTGTGGGCGGCAAGTGAACGCGTACGACCAGGGGCGGTCGAATCCCCCCTTCCCCGACAGGAGTTCCATGACCACCGCTCCCTGGCGCGACCCCGCCCTGCCCGCCGCGCACCGCGTCGACGACCTGCTCTCCCGGATGACCCTGGAGGAGAAGACCGCCCAGCTGTACGGCGTATGGGTGGGCGCCGCCACGGACGGCGGCGGAGTCGCCCCGCTCCAGAGCGAGATGTCCTCCTCGTACGACTGGGACGAGCTGATCACCCGCGGGCTGGGCCAGCTCACCCGCTCCTTCGGCACCGCCCCCGTGGACCCGGCGCTGGGCGCGCAGGCCCTTGCCCGCGCCCAGCGCCGGATAGCCGAGGCGGGCCGCTTCGGCATCCCGGCGGTCGCCCACGAGGAGTGCCTGGCGGGCTTCACCGCCTGGCAGGCGACGGCGTACCCGGTCCCGCTGTCCTGGGGCGCCACCTTCGACCCGGCGCTCGTGGAGGAGCTGGGCCGGCGCATCGGCGACGACCTGCGCTCGGTCGGCGTCCACCAGGGCCTCGCCCCGGTCCTGGACGTCGTCCGCGACCTGCGCTGGGGCCGGGTGGAGGAGACGATCGGCGAGGACCCGTACCTGGTCGGCACCGTCGCCACCGCCTATGTGCGGGGCCTGGAGTCGGCCGGGATCGTGGCCACGCTCAAGCACTTCGCCGGGTACGCGGCCTCGGCCGGCGCCCGGAACCTGGCGCCGGTGCGTGCGGGGGTGCGCGAGCTCTCCGACATCACGCTGCCGCCGTTCGAGATGGCGCTGCGCGAGGGCGGGGCCCGTTCGGTGATGGCCGCCTACAACGACACGGACGGCGTCCCTGCCTCGGCCGACCCGTATCTGCTGACCGCACTGCTCCGCGACCAGTGGGGCTTCACCGGCACGGTGGTCTCGGACTACTTCGGTGTCGGCTTCCTCCAGAGCCTGCACCGGGTGGCCGGCAGCGAGGCCGAGGCGGCGCACAAGGCACTGGAGGCCGGCATCGACGTCGAGCTGCCCACCCTGAAGTGCTACGGCGAGCCGCTGGTGGACGCCGTCCGCGCGGGCACCGTCCCCGAGTCCCTGATCGACCGGGCGGCCCGCCGGGTGCTGCTCCAGAAGTGCGAACTGGGCCTGCTGGACGAGGACTGGCGGCCGGAGAGCGGCCACCCCGTCGACCTGGACTCCGCGGGCAACCGGGCGCTCGCCCGCAGGCTCGCCGAGGAGTCGGTGATCCTGCTGGACAACGTCGACGGCGTGCTGCCACTCGCCCCGGACACCCGGATCGCGGTGATCGGCCCGCGCGCGGACGACCCCCTGGCCATGCTCGGCTGCTACTCGTTCCCCTCGCACGTCCTCACGCACCACCCCGAGGTGCCGGCCGGCGTGGACATCCCGACCGTGCTCGACGCGCTGCGCGCCGAACTGCCGGACGCCAAGGTGACGTTCGCGCAGGGCTGCGGGGTCTCGGAGCCGGACCGGTCCGGATTCGAGGAGGCGGTGGCACGGGCCGCCGAAGCCGATGTGTGCGTGGCGGTGCTCGGCGACCGGGCCGGACTGTTCGGCCGGGGCACCTCGGGCGAGGGCTGCGACGTGGCCGACCTCGGACTGCCGGGTGTGCAGGGCGAGTTGCTGGACGCCCTGGTCGCCACGGGGGTGCCGGTGGTCCTGGTACTGCTCACCGGCCGCCCCTACGCGCTGGGCCGCTGGCAGGAGAGTCTCGGCGGCGTGGTCCAGGCGTTCTTCCCCGGCGAGGAGGGCGGGCCCGCGGTGGCGGGCGTGCTGTCCGGCCGGGTCGGCCCGTCGGGCAGGCTGCCGGTGAGCGTGCCGCGCGATCCGGGCGGCCAGCCGTGGACGTACCTCCAGCCGCCGCTGGGCCTGAAGGGCGAGGTCAGCAACCTGGACCCGACGCCGCTCTACCCGTTCGGCCACGGCCTCGCTTACACGTCGTTCGCCTGGGAGCCGGACGAGACGCCCGGGGCCGAGATCGCCACCGACGGTTCGTACGACGTGTCGGTGACCGTCCGCAACACCGGTGAGCGCGCGGGCGCCGAGGTCGTCCAGCTGTATCTGCACGACCCGGTGGCCTCGGTGACCCGCCCGGACGTGCGGCTGATCGGCTACCGGCGGCTGGAACTGGCACCGGGCGAGGCCCGCCGGGTGACCTTCCGCTTCCACGCGGACCTCTCGGCGTTCACCGACCGCACCGGCACCCGGATCGTCGAGCCCGGGGCCCTGGAACTGCGGCTCGCCGCCTCCAGCGCGGACACACGCCACACGGCCCGGCTGAACCTGACCGGTCCGGTACGGCGGTTGGGCACGGACCGGCGCATGCGCTGCGAGACCGAGGTCGCCCAGGTGTCCTGACCCGGCGGAGGGACCGCCGCGGGGGGCCGGCCGCCGAGTGAGGGGAGGCGACCGGCCCCCGGAGCGCGCGGGTGACGCGTCCGGCCGTGATCTCCGGCGCGGGGCCCCGTGCCCGCACGGGACCCATCGGCCGGACGCCCGCCCGTCAGCCCACCGACTCGAAACGCCACCTGTGCACCGCCCGGGAGACCAACTCATCGTCAGGGTCCGACAGTTCGGGAAGCTCGGCGTGGTACTCGGCGTCCCACCAGGTGATGACGAGGACCCGGTCCTGGGGGGCGCGGAGGATCTCCTGGCGCACCGGCTCCCCGGGGATCTTGTGCGCCCGCACCCAGGCGAGCAGGTCCTCGCCCCGGCCGGCGGCCGCCCTGGCCTCCCACATCACGGCGACGGTCACGGGTACAGGTTCTCCTTGGCGACCTCGTGCACGTGATCGTGCGTGTGCGTGTGCCCGCGCCCCGGCACGTGCGGGTCCGTGACCGGCAGCGAGGAGTCCGCCGACAGGTCCCAGTCGGAGGCGGCCCGGTTGCGGGCGACCATCTCGGCGCCCAGCGCGGCGACCATCGCGCCGTTGTCCGTGCACAGCTTGGGGCGCGGCACCCGCAGCCGGATCCCTGCCGCCTCGCACCGCTCCTGGGCGAGCACGCGCAGCCGTGAGTTCGCGGCCACGCCACCGCCGATCATCAGGTGGTCGACGCCCTCGTCCTTGCACGCGCGGACGGCCTTGCGGGTGAGCACGTCCACCACGGCCTCCTGGAAGGACGCGGCCACGTCGCGCACCGGCACCTCCTCCCCCGCCGCCCGCTTCGCCTCGATCCAGCGGGCCACGGCGGTCTTCAGACCGGAGAAGGAGAAGTCGTAGGCGGGATCGCGCGGGCCGGTGAGGCCGCGCGGGAACGTGATGGCCTTCGGGTCGCCCTCCTTCGCGTACCGGTCGATGACCGGGCCGCCGGGGAAGCCGAGGTTCAGCACCCGGGCGATCTTGTCGAAGGCCTCGCCGGCCGCGTCGTCGATGGTCGCGCCCATCGGCCGTACGTCGGAGGTGATGTCGGTGGACAGCAGCAGCGAGGAGTGGCCGCCGGACACCAGCAGGGCCATCGTCGGCTCCGGCAGCGCGCCGTGCTCCAGCTGGTCCACGCAGATGTGGGAGGCGAGGTGGTTGACGCCGTACAGCGGCTTGCCGAGCGCGTAGGCGTACGCCTTCGCGGCCGAGACCCCGACGAGCAGCGCCCCGGCGAGACCGGGTCCGGCGGTGACCGCGATGCCGTCCAGGTCCCTGGCCGACACCCCCGCCTCCTTCAGCGCCCGCTGGATGGTCGGGACCATCGCCTCCAGGTGCGCCCGGGACGCGACCTCGGGAACGACCCCGCCGAAGCGCGCGTGCTCGTCGACGCTCGACGCGATCGCGTCCGCGAGCAGCGTGTGCCCGCGGACGATGCCGACACCGGTCTCGTCGCAGGAGGTCTCGATGCCGAGGACGAGAGGTTCGTCAGCCATGGGTCTCTGTTCCTTGTACGGAGGTCGATGGGTCGTGCAGCCGCATCACCAGGGCGTCGATGTTCCCCGGCTGGTAGTAGCCGCGCCGGAAGCCGATCGGCTCGAAGCCGAAGCGCTCGTACAGCTTCTGCGCGCGCACGTTGTCCACGCGGCATTCGAGCATCACCTCGGCGCAGTCGAAGTCGCTCGCGGCGCGCAGCAGTTCGGTGAGCAGCCGGCCGCCGAGGCCGGTGCCCCACTGGTCCTGGCGCACCGCGATGGTCTGCACGTCGCCCAGGTCTCCCGAGGCGGCGAGCCCGGCGTAGCCGACGAGCAGGTCGCCGTCGCAGGCGACCAGATAGCGCCGGGTCGCCTCCGGGCCGCGGGCATGGGCCAGTTCGGACCAGAACATGCCCCGGGACCAGGCGTCCACGGGGAACAGTTCCTTCTCCAGCTCCAGGACGGGATCGATGTCCCACCAGCGCATCTCGCGCAGCACGACGGTCACTTGGGGGTGACCACCTTGTAGTTCTTGGGCACCTGGGCGTCCGGGCGGCGCAGATACAGCGGCCTGGGCGGCTCCAGTTCCCCGCCCGCGGCCAGCCTCTCGGCGGCCAGGGAGGCGAGGGCCGCGGCCGAGACGTTCTCGGGTGCGCGGGCGTCCTTGAACGTGTCGGGGTACAGGACGGCGCCCGCGCCGACGGCGGGCAGCGCGGCGATCGCCTCGTCGATCTCGGCGGGGCGGTCCACAGCGGGCTCCGAGAGCCGGGTGCGGCGGTCGGCGTAGCGCGCCCAGTAGACCTCCTTGCGCCGGGCGTCCGTGGCGACGACGAACGGTCCCTCCACGTCGGCCGCGTAGGCGAGCCCGTCGAGGGTGCACACGCCGTACACGGGCACGCCGAGCGCGACCGCGAACGTGTCGGCGGTCATGAGGCCGACGCGCAGCCCCGTGTAGGGGCCGGGGCCGACGCCCACGACGATGCCGGTGACGGCGTCCAGCCTGAGGCCTGCCTCGGTGAGCACCCGGTCGACTGCCGGCAGCAGCAGCTCTCCGTGCCGGCGCGCGTCCACCTGGCTCGACGAGGCGATGACGGACGTGCCGTCGTGCAGGGCGACGGTCACGGCGGGGGTGGCGGTATCCAGAGCGAGCAAGAGCACGCAAACAGCCTACGGCGCCGGAGCCCGGAGCAAGGCCGCCCGGGACTCCCGTCCCTCGGCTGCTACCGTCAACGCAAGGACGTACGAAGGTCGAGAGGTGGGCACACAAGGTGGCTAGGAGCAGCTCGGGAATCGTGGCCGGGCTCACCGTGGCGGCGCTCGCGGCAGTCGGCTTCCTCGCCTTCCAGGCACAGGCGAACGTTCCGGACACCCTGGGCAAGCCGAGCGGAACCGTTTCCGTCAAGACCTCCGCCCCCAAGACGTCCAAGACGGCCAAGAAGGACCCGAACGCGCTGCCGGCCTCGTCCGGCGCCGGTGCGCGGGTCGTCTACTCGCTCGGCACCGACCGGGTGTGGCTCGTCGGCGCGGGCGACAAGGTGAAGCGCACCTTCCAGGTCACCCCGGGCACGGTCGACCCGGCGGTCGGCACCTACGCGGTCTCGACACGGGCGGGCGCGGTCACCGGGTCCGACGGGACGCAGATCGAGCACGTCGTGCGGTTCACCCTGGTCAACGGTGTCGCCATCGGCTTCAGCGCGGCCGTGAACGGCTCCACGGACGCGCCGGACCCCGAGAAGAAGCTCGGCGGCATCCGTACCGCGCGCCCCGACGGCGACGCGATGTGGGCGTTCGCGACCGTGGGCGCCAAGGTCGTCGTCATCAAGTGACCCACGGTTCCCCGCCGCGGCCCCGACGGCCGCTGCCCTGACCTCGCCGCGATCCCGGCGGGCGCCACGCCGGCCCCGCTCGGGCTCAGGCGGCCCTGCGGGGGTGTTCGACGGCGGCCGGTTCGGCCAGGGGCGGGGCGGGCGGCCTGGACACGGCCTCCGCCATCGCGCACGCCGCCAGCAGATCCCGCATCGACACCCCGGCCGCCGTGCGCGGCGCGGCCGTCACGTCACGTTCTGAAGCCGGCACTTCAGCCGACTCTGCTGCCGACATGGACGCCTCCTCGAGCTTCGGGGGCAAGCGTGGTTAGGTAGACCTAACTACGTACTGATGTCCATGTGACCACGGCGGGGACGCGGAACGCAATATTTTGCCGACGACCTGTCGGAAACGTTGGCCGAATGTACGAGCGAAGGACACCCGTCCCGCCCAAGAGCGGCGGCGAGGGCGGCCCGCCCCGCTCAGACCGCGAGCACCGTCAGATCGACGGCGGCCCAGCGCCGCCCGAGGCCCGTGACGCTCACGTGCCGCACCTCGTCGGTGGTGTCGCCGACGGCCCGGTGGACGACCACGTGCAGCCGGTCGTCGGTCAGCTCCTCGACCTTGCCCTCGCCCCACTCCACGACGATCACGGAGTCGGACAGCGAGACGTCGAGATCGAGGTCCTCCATCTCGTCGAGCCCGCCGCCGAGGCGGTACGCGTCCACGTGCACGAGCGGCGGTCCGTCGCCGAGGGAGGGATGGACGCGGGCGATGACGAAGGTCGGCGAGGTGACGGCTCCGCGCACGCCGAGCCCCTCGCCGAGTCCGCGGGTCAGCGTGGTCTTGCCCGCGCCGAGCTCGCCGTTCAGCATCACGAGGTCGCCCGCGCGCAGCAGTTCGGCCAGTCTGCGGCCCAACTCCTTCATCTGTCCGGGAGAGTTGACGGTGATCTGCGCGCCGACGCCGTCCTGGGCGGGCTCAGCCGGGCTGTGCGCTGCTGCTGGTGCTTCCATAAGGGCCCACGGTAGCCCCTGCCGGCACGGCCCCGGCGCGCACGAGAAGGTCGGCGAGGCGGTCTATGACGACCTCGGGATGCTCCAGCATGACCAGATGTCCGGCGTCGGGGACGAGCACCAGCTCGGCGTCCGGCAGCAGGTCCGCGATGGCCTCGCTGTGCTCGCTCGGCGTCACCAGGTCCTTGACCCCGGCGAGGACGAGGACCGGGAGCCCGGCGAAACGGGCCAGTGCCGCGGTCTTGTCGTGCTCGGTGAACGCCGGGTAGAACTCGGCGACCACGTCGATCGGCGTGCCCTCGATCATCCGTTCGGCGAACCGCTCCACGGCCGGATCGACGTCCCGGCTCGCGAACGAGTACCGCTTGATGACCCCGGCGAACAGATCCGCCGTGGCCCGCCGCCCCCGCTCCACCAGGGCCGCCTGCTGCCCGAGCGCCTTCAGCACCCCGGGAAGCACGCGCCGCACGGCGGCGACGCCCGCGACGGGCAGCCCGAAGTTGACCTCGCCGAGCCGCCCCGAGGACGTACCGACCAGGGCGACGCCGACGACCCGGTCGCGGATCAGCTCGGGGAAGTGGTCGGCGAGCGCCATGACGGTCATGCCGCCCATGGAGTGCCCCACGAGCACGATCGGTCCTTCGGGCACCGCCGCCTCGATGACGGCGAGCAGGTCGCGGCCGAGCTGGTCGATCGTGACCGGCTTGTGGTCCTCCAGCTGGGCCACCCCGCGTCCGGACCGTCCGTGGCTGCGCTGGTCCCAGTGCACCGTGCGCACGACACCGCGCAGCGCGGCGCGCTGGAAGTGCCAGGAGTCCTGGTTGAGGCAGTAGCCGTGGCTGAAGACGACGGTCACGGGGGCGGGGGCCTTGCGGCCGAAGAGCCGGCGCCGGCGCGGGGCGAGCGCGGACTCCGGCTCGGCCTCGTCCACCTCGTAGTACAGCTCGGTGCCGTCGTCCGCGTACGCCTTGCCGGGCGTCCCGCGCAGCGTGCCGTACGGGCCGGTCGAGTCGAGGGCGAGCCGCGCCTTCTTGCGCATGCCCCGTCCGACCGTGAGCCGCTCGATCGCGACCCCGGCCGCGGCGCCCGCCGCGACCACGCCTATCGCGGCCCCGGCGACCGAGGCCTTGCGCCAGTTCCCGGCGGAGGCGGCGGCCGAGGCCGCGCTCACGACGGCCTCCGCGCTGGTCTCGCTCACGTCCCGCTCCTCTTCGCTCCGGCTCTCGGCTGTCGGCTGTCGGCTGTGGGTGGTACGCGCGGCGGCGCGGCTTCCGCCCGCCGGGTGCCGCCCGGCGCCGTTCACCCGCCGGGTCCCGCGCGCCTGTTCGGCTAAGGGGTGTTACCCGCCTTGTTCCTCTTTCACCTTCACGTAGACGCGCGGAACGCGGGTTCCGATGCGTGTCACGATCTCGTACGCGATCGTGCCCGCCGCGCGCGCCCAGTCCTCGGCGGTGGGCTCGCCGCCGTCGCCGGGCCCGAAGAGGACCGCGCGGGCCCCCGCCTCCGGCTCGTCGCCGCCGAGGTCGACGACGAACTGGTCCATGGCGACACGGCCCGCGACGGTACGCCACTTGCCGCCGACCAGGACGGGGCCTGTACCCGAGGCGTGCCGCGGGACACCGTCCGCGTAGCCGACGGGGACGAGGCCGAGGGTGGTCTCGCCCGGGGTGACGTAGTGGTGGCCGTAGCTCACGCCGTGGCCGGCCGGTACGTGCTTGACCAGCGCGAGCGAGGCGCTCAGGGTCATCACCGGGCGCAGTCCGAAGTCGGCGGGGGTGCCGAGCTCGGGGCTCGGCGAGATCCCGTAGACCGCGATCCCGGTCCGTACGAGATCGAAGTGGCTCTCGGGAAGGGTCAGGGTCGCGGGCGAGTTGGCGATGTGCCGCACCTCGGGGCGGACGCCCCGTTCCTCGGCGTACGAGACCATCTCGCGGAAGAGCGCGAGCTGGGCCTGGATCGAGGGGTGGCCCGGCTCGTCGGCGCAGGCGAAGTGGGACCACAGGCCGGTGACGGTGATCAGTCCGCGGGCCTCGGCGGCCAGGGCCCCGGCGACGAGCTCAGGCCAGTCGGCGGGCTGGCAGCCTGCCCGCCCGAGACCGGTGTCGGCCTTGAGCTGGACCCTGGCCCGCGTCCCGACGGCCTCGGCGGCCGCCACGGCCTCCGTGAGCGCCCACATGTCGCTGACCGACACGTCGATGTCTGCTTCGATGGCCTCGGCCCAGGGGCCGCCCGGCGTCCAGAGCCAGCACATGACCCGGCCCGGCAGACCCGCGGCCCGCAGCGCGAGCGCCTCCTCCGGGGTGGCCGTGCCGAGCCAGGTGGCGCCCGCCTCGCGCGCGGCGCGGGCGCACTGGACCGCACCGTGGCCGTACGCGTCGGACTTGACCACGGCCATCAGGGCCGCGGTCGGCGCGTGGGCACGCAGGGCCCGCACATTGGCGCGCAGGGCGGCCAGATCGATCTCGGCGCGGGCGCGCAGGGGCGCGGTCCGCGGGTGTGCTGTCTCTGTCATCGCGCCCCAGTCTCTCAGAGGCGCACGGCGGCCCTTCGGCACCGGTCCCCGCTCCATGCCTCGGGGCCGCCCCCGGTGTGTCTATCCGCGGTGCCTTCGGCCCCACACGTAGACGTGGTCGCCCTTTCCGAGCACCTTCCACAGCCCGCGGGCGTCGGCGAGCCGTAGATTCACGCAGCCCATCGAGCCGCCGCGGGTACGGATGCTGCCGCGGACGGCGTGGAAGGCCTGGCCGCCGCTGAAGAACTGGGCGTACGGCATCGGGCTGTTGTACAGGGTCGACCAGTGGTGGCGGTGCCGCCAGTAGATCCTGAACCAGCCCGTTCGGGTGGGGTGCCGGACCCCGCCGCTGCGCATCGGCACCGGGCCGAACACGATCCGGCCCCGCTGCTGGACCCAGGTGCGCTGGTGGGTGAGATCGACGCAGGCGACCCGGTAGGAGCGGACCGGGCATCCGCGCAGGGTCCTGGCGCGCGCGGCTGCCGACAGCGCCCGCATCCGGGCCCAGGTCGCCGCTCCGGGGGTCCCGGTGGCGGGCTCGACGCCGTGCTTCTTCTGGAAGGCGCGGACGGCCCGGCAGTCGGCCGTCGACGGCTTCCCGTCCGCCCTCAGCTTCAGCCACCGCTCGGCCCGCCGCTGATAAGGCCCCCCACGCCCCTCGCACACCACGCCGGACCGGCCGGCGGCCCCGCCGGAACCAGACCCGCCCGCCGCACCGCCACCCGGAGCCACTCCTGACCCGGCCGACGCGCCGCTGCCCTGAGTCAGCCCGGACCCGGCCGGTCCGAAGCGAACGGGCACGGACCCGGTGGGCGCGGACGTCGTCGGCATGAACCCGCGTGAGGTGAACGTGTCCGGTGTGCGCCTGTCCTCGGACGTGCCGCGCGGGCCCCGCCCCACGCCGTGACCGCCCACATCCGTCGGCAGTATCCGGTCACCCGGGGTGTCCCCCGGCCAGGACCGATGCGGTCCGCTCACCGCGCCGGGCCACGGTCGGCCGGTGTGCCCGGAGGGAGGCGGCAGCGGAGCGGACACGGCCGCCCCCGCCCCGACGGGCACGGCCGCCACCGCCGCCAGCAGCACCGCGATCCCCCGGCAAGCCCTTCGTCTGCTCATCACGCGAACAGACATACGCAACATCACCCGCCCCCGCGCCGCGCCACACGCAACGAGTCCCCCGATCGCGGCAACGCCTCCGGCACCTGCTTCCCGGGGTGCACGGGGCCGGGCGGACCGGACCGGGCATACGCAGGCCGGACCTGGCGGCCCGGGACGGGTCGATCGGGTGGGTCAGTGGGGGGTGAGGGTGTTTCGCCAGGCCTCGGGGATGGCCTCGGCCACGTCGTGCGCTCCGGCGGGGGCGCCGTCCGCGGCGAAGCGGCCGGCCAGACCGTGCAGGTACGCGGCCACGCTTCCCGCGTCGAGCGCGGAGAGCCCCGAGGCGAGCAGCGACCCCGCCAGACCCGACAGCACGTCCCCGCTCCCCGCGGTGGCCAGCCACGCCGTCCCGGTGGCGTTCACCCGCACCGCGCCGCCGGTGGGACCGGCGACCAGGGTCGTCGCGCCCTTGAGGAGCACCGTCGCGCCGTACAGCCCCGCCAGCTCCCGTACGGCGGCCAGCCGGGCCTCCTCGACCGCCTCCCGGGCGATCCCCAGCAGCGCGGCGGCCTCCCCGGCGTGCGGGGTCAGCAGCGTCGGCGCGCTGCGGGCCCGTACCGTCCCCCGGTCGGCGAGCCGCAGCCCGTCCGCGTCCACCAGCACCGGCACGTCCGCGTCCAGCACCTCCGCGACCGCCGAGGCGTCGTCCCCGGCCCCGGGGCCCACTACCCAGGCCTGCACCCGCCCCGCCTTCGACGGCCCGGAAGAGGACACCAGCGTCTCGGGGAAGCGCGCGAGGACGGCGTCCGCCGCGGGCCCGACGTAGCGCACCGCCCCGGCCCCGCCGCGCAGCGCCCCGGCCACGGCGAGCACGGCCGCCCCCGGGTAGCGGGCGGACCCGGCGGCGATCCCGACGACACCGCGCCGGTACTTGTCGCTCTCCGCGCCGGGAAACGGCAGCCGGGCAGCGACATCGGCGTGCTGGAGTGCCTCCAGATCGGCCGGGTCCGGCAGGTCGAGCCCGATGTCCACGAGCCGTACGGAACCGGCGTACCCGCGCGCCGGGTCGACGAGCAGCCCCGGTTTGTGGGTGCCGAAGGTGACGGTGAGGTCGGCGCGGACGGCCGGGCCGAGCACCTCCCCGGTGTCCGCCTCCACCCCGCTCGGCAGGTCGACGGCGACGACGGCGGCACGGGAGCCGTCCGCGAGGGCGGCGAGTCGCGCCGCCTCGGGCCGCAGGCCGCCCTTGCCGCCGATCCCCACGATGCCGTCGAGCACGAGGTCGGCGTGCCGCAGGAGCGGTTCGGCGGCGCCGGGCGCGGCCGAGGTGCCTCCGGCGCGCAGCAGCGCCGCCAGTCCCCCCGGGTGGGTCCGTCCGGGAGCGAGCAGCACCGCGGTGACACCGGCCCCGCGCCGGGCGAGACGCGCCCCGGCGTACAGGGCGTCGCCGCCGTTGTCCCCGCTGCCGACCAGCAGGACCACCCGGCGGCCGTACACCCGGCCCAGCAGGTCCGCGCAGGCGGCGGCGAGCCCGGCGGCCGCCCGCTGCATCAACGCCCCCTCGGGGAGCCGTGCCATCAGCTCCCGTTCGGCGGCTCTCACGGTCTCCACGCTGTACGCAGTACGCATGGTGCCGAGTCTCCCGCACCGGCCCACCCCGTGCCCGCTCCCCGCACCGGGAGCCCGTGTCGGGCGGGCCCGCGTGGCTCCGTAGCGACCGGCCCGGTGGGCACGCCCCCGGTCACCCCTCCGCCACCACCACCGCCGAGGCCACCCCGGCGTCGTGACTGAGCGACACGTGCCAGGAGGACACGCCCAGTTCGGCCGCGCGGGCCGCGACCGTGCCCTTCACCCGCAGCCGCGGCCGGCCGCTGTCCTCCACGTAGACCTCGGCGTCCGTCCAGTACAGCCCCGCCGGGGCGCCCAGCGCCTTGGCGAGCGCCTCCTTGGCCGCGAAGCGGGCCGCGAGCGAGGCGATGCCCCGCCGCTCACCGCTGGGCAGCAGCAACTCGCTCTCCACGAAGAGGCGTTCGGCCAGTCCGGGCGTCCGCTCCAGCGACGCCCGGAACCGGTCGATCTCGGCCACGTCGATCCCGACCCCGATGATGCTCATGCCGAAACCCTAGAGGGCGGGACCGCTCCGGGGTCTCACCCGGCCGTGCCGCTCACTCCACCGTCACGGACTTCGCCAGGTTGCGCGGCTGGTCCACCTCGTTGCCCCGGGCCGTCGCCAGCTCACAGGCGAACACCTGGAGCGGAACCGTCGAGACCAGCGGCTGGAGCAGCGTCGGCGTGGCCGGGATGCGGATCAGATGGTCCGCGTACGGGACGACCGCCTCGTCACCCTCCTCCGCGATGACGATCGTGCGGGCGCCCCGGGCCCGGATCTCCTGGATGTTGGAGACGATCTTGTCGTGCAGCACCGAGCGCCCGCGCGGCGAGGGGGCCACGACCACGACCGGCATGTCCTCCTCGATCAGCGCGATCGGCCCGTGCTTGAGCTCCCCCGCCGCGAAGCCCTCGGCGTGCATGTACGCCAGCTCCTTGAGCTTCAGGGCGCCTTCCAGCGCGACCGGATAGCCCACGTGGCGGCCCAGGAACAGCACGGTGTCCTTGTCCGCGAGGGAGCGCGCGAGCTCCCGTACGGGCTCCATGGTCTCCAGGACCCGTTCGACCTCGCGGGAGATGCGGGACAGTTCCCGGATGACGGCCTGGATCTCGTCGCCCCACTTGGTGCCGCGCACCTGGCCCAGGTACAGGGCCACCAGATAGCAGGCCACCAGCTGGGTGAGGAACGCCTTGGTGGAGGCGACGGCCACCTCGGGTCCCGCGTGCGTGTACAGCACCGCGTCGGACTCGCGCGGGATCGTCGAGCCGTTGGTGTTGCAGATCGCCAGCACCCGGGCGCCCTGCTCGCGGGCGTGCCGCAGGGCCATCAGCGTGTCCATGGTCTCGCCGGACTGCGAGATGGCGATGACGAGCGTCTGCCGGTCCAGGATCGGGTCCCGGTAGCGGAACTCGCTGGCCAGCTCCACCTCGCACGGGATGCGCGTCCAGTGCTCGATGGCGTACTTGGCGATGAGCCCGGCGTGGAAGGCGGTCCCGCAGGCGACGATGACGACCTTGTCGGCCTCGCGCAGCGCCCGCACCGGGATGCGCACCTCGTCGAGCGTGAGCGAACCGGCCGCGTCGATCCGTCCCAGCAGGGTGTCGGCGACCGCCTTGGGCTGCTCGGCGATCTCCTTGAGCATGAAGTAGTCGTAGCCGCCCTTCTCCGCCGCCGACGCGTCCCAGTCGACGTGGTACGAACGGACGTCGGAGGGGCTGCCGTCGAACCCGGTGACGGTCACCCCGTCGCGGCGCAGTTCGACCACCTGGTCCTGGCCCAGCTCGATCGCCGACCGGGTGTGGGCGATGAACGCGGCGACGTCCGAGGCGAGAAAGGCCTCGCCCTCGCCGACCCCGACCACCAACGGCGAGTTCCGGCGGGCGCCCACGACCACGTCCGGCTCGTCGGCGTCCACCGCGACCAGCGTGAACGCGCCCTCAAGACGCCGGCACACCAGCCGCATCGCCTCGGCCAGGTCCGCGCAGGAGGAGTACTCCTCGGCGAGCAGATGGGCGACGACCTCGGTGTCCGTCTCGGAGGACAGGTCATGGCCCCGCTCGGCCAGTTCGGCGCGGAGCACGGCGAAGTTCTCGATGATGCCGTTGTGGACGACGGCGACCCGGCCCGCGTTGTCGAGATGGGGATGGGCGTTGGCGTCCGTGGGACCTCCGTGGGTGGCCCAGCGGGTGTGCCCGATGCCCGTCGTCCCGGCCGGCAGCGGTCTGCCGGCCAGCTCCTTCTCCAGGTTGACCAGTTTCCCGGCCTTCTTCGCGACGGCGAGTCCCCCGTCCGCGAGGACGGCGACACCCGCCGAGTCGTATCCCCGGTACTCGAGCCGCTTCAGTCCGGCCATCACCACGTCGAGCGCCGGCTGCGACCCCACATATCCCACGATTCCGCACATGGCGGCAGCGTACGGTCCGACGGCGTCCCGCATCGGGCTCACCGTGCCCGCCATCGGAAATTCCGGCCGCCTCGGGGGACGGCCGCGGGCCGCGGGCACCCGGCGTGACGGACCCCACCCTCCATCCCGTCCATACTCCCGTAACAATGGACTGTGATCTCTCCGGTCTCCTCGTTGCCGCGGAGCGCCCACCGGTCGAAGCCGGAGGCGACTCCCTACGTCGACCTCACCCGTGCCGAGTGGAGCGCGCTGCGCGAAAAGACGCCGCTCCCGCTGAACGCCGAGGAGGTCGAGAAGCTGCGCGGTCTGGGCGATGTCATCGACCTCGACGAGGTGCGGGACATCTATCTGCCGCTGTCACGGCTGCTGAACCTGTACGTGGGCGCCACGGACGGGCTCAGAGGCGCTCTGAACACCTTCCTGGGCGAGAAGGGCTCGCAGTCCGGCACCCCGTTCGTCATAGGCGTCGCCGGCTCCGTGGCCGTCGGCAAGTCCACCGTGGCGCGGCTCCTCCAGGCGCTGCTCTCCCGCTGGCCCGAGCACCCGCGGGTCGAGCTGGTCACCACGGACGGCTTCCTGCTCCCCACCAAGGACCTGGAGGCGCGCGGGCTGATGTCCCGCAAGGGCTTCCCCGAGTCCTACGACCGCCGGGCCCTGACCCGGTTCGTCGCGGACATCAAGGCGGGCAAGGACGAGGTGACGGCGCCCGTCTACTCCCACCTGATCTACGACATCGTGCCCGGCGAGCGGCTCACGGTCCGCCGTCCCGACATCCTCATCGTCGAGGGCCTGAACGTGCTCCAGCCGGCGCTGCCGGGCAAGGACGGGCGCACCCGGGTCGGCCTCGCGGACTACTTCGACTTCAGCGTGTACGTCGACGCCCGCCCCGAGGACATCGAGCGCTGGTACCTCAACCGCTTCCGCAAGCTGCGGGCGACGGCGTTCCAGAAGCCCGACTCGTACTTCCGCAGGTACACCCAGGTCTCCGAGGAGGAGGCGCTGGACTACGCCCGGACGACCTGGCGCACCATCAACAAGCCGAACCTGCTGGAGAACGTGGCTCCCACCCGCGGCCGGGCGACCCTCGTCGTGCGCAAGGGCCCGGACCACAAGGTCCAGCGCCTGAGCCTGCGCAAGCTGTAGCCCCCCGTACAGCCGTGAGGCCCGGCACCCCGAGGGTGCCGGGCCTCACGGCTCGGACGGTGCCGGCGACACGGCCTAGCCGAGTGCCGACTTCACGGCGTCGGCGAGGCGCGCGCCCACCGAGCGGGCGTGGTCGATGTCGGCGGCCTCGACCATGACGCGGACGAGCGGCTCGGTGCCGGAGGGGCGCAGCAGCACCCGCCCGGTGGTGCCGAGCTCCTGCTCGGCGTCGGCCACCGCGGCGGCGAGCTCGGCGGAGGTGGAGACCCGCGTCCGGTCGACGTCGGGGACGTTGATGAGGACCTGCGGCAGCCGCCGCATGACCGAGGCGAGGTCCTGGAGCGTACGGCCGGTCTGGGCGACCCGGGCGGCCAGCAGCAGGCCGGTGAGCGTGCCGTCGCCGGTGGTCGCGTGGTCGAGGATGATGACGTGGCCGGACTGCTCGCCGCCGAGCGCGTAGCCGTGCGCCTTCATCTCCTCCAGGACGTAACGGTCGCCGACCGCCGTCTGGATGAGGGCGACGCCCTCGCGCTCCATGGCGAGCTTGAAGCCCAGGTTGGACATGACCGTCGCGACAACGGTGTCGGAGCGCAGTGCGGAACGCTCCCGCATCGCCAGCGCGAGAACGGCCAGGATCTGGTCTCCGTCGATCTCCTCGCCCGCGTGGTCCACCGCGAGGCAGCGGTCGGCGTCGCCGTCGTGCGCGATGCCGAGGTCGGCGCCGTGCTCGACCACGGCGGCCTTGAGGAGGTCCAGGTGGGTGGAGCCGCAGCCGTCGTTGATGTTGAGGCCGTCGGGTGCCGCGCCGATCGTGATGATCTCGGCACCGGCCCGCGCGAAGGCCTCGGGCGAGACCCGGGCGGCCGCGCCGTGCGCCTCGTCCAGGACGACCTTCAGACCGTCGAGGCGGTTCGGGAGAACACCGATGAGGTGGGCGACGTACTGGTCGAAGCCCTGGTCGTAGGACTTCACACGGCCGACGCCCGAGCCGGTCGGGCGGTTCCAGGGGGCGCCGGTGCGGTGCTCCTCGTAGACGCCCTCGATCCGGTTCTCCAGCTCGTCGGCGAGCTTGTGTCCGCCGCGGGCGAAGAACTTGATGCCGTTGTCGGGCATGGCGTTGTGGCTGGCGGAGAGCATCACGCCGAGGTCGGCGCCCAGCACCCCGGTGAGATAGGCCACGGCAGGCGTGGGCAGCACGCCGACGCGCAGGACGTCCACACCGGCGCTGGCGAGGCCGGCGACCACGGCGGCTTCCAGGAACTCCCCGGACGCGCGCGGATCCCGCCCGACCACCGCTACAGGCCGGTGGCCTTCGAACGTGCCCGCCTCGGCGAGTACGTGCGCCGCCGCAACGGAGAGCCCGAGCGCGAGCTCGGCCGTCAGATCCGCGTTGGCGACACCACGCACGCCGTCCGTGCCGAAGAGTCGTCCCACTTGTCCTCCTGAGAAAGCTGCAAAGTACGGAAGTCCCCCGCAGGATACGGAGTCATCCGATCACATGAGCCTTTGAGCACCTTGTGCCGTTATACGCCCAACCACTGTGATAAACGAACGCCCCGGCAGCACGGTGACCGTGCCGCCGGGGCGTTCGGAGCTACGCGTATGTCCGCGCAGAAGCAAGCAGCGAAGATTAACGCTTGCTGTACTGCGGGGCCTTACGGGCCTTCTTGAGACCGGCCTTCTTGCGCTCGACCGCACGGTCGTCGCGCTTGAGGTAACCGGCCTTCTTGAGGGCGCCGCGGTTGTTGTCCACGTCGGCCTCGTTCAGCGCGCGGGCCACGCCGAGGCGCAGGGCACCGGCCTGACCGGAGACGCCGCCACCCGAGATGCGGGCGATGACGTCGTAGCGGCCGTCGAGCTCGAGCACCTTGAAGGGCTCGTTGACTTCCTGCTGGTGCACCTTGTTCGGGAAGTAGTCCTCGAGCGTGCGCCCGTTGACCTTCCACTTGCCGGTGCCCGGGACGATCCGGACGCGGGCGATGGCGTTCTTGCGACGGCCCAGGCCCGCGGCCGGCTGCGGGTCGCCGAAGCGGCCCGCGAGCGACTCGGAGGTGTACTCGCCCTCGACGGGCACCTCGGACTCGCTGGTGTAGCTCTCGATGTCGACAAGCTCGGTCTCAGTCTCTTCGACCGGCTGCTCAACGGTGGTCTCGGCCACGATTCTCCTCAGATTCTTTTTCGTCTTAGGGGGTGGCCGGAACTACTGCGCGACCTGGGTGATCTCGAACGGGACCGGCTGCTGCGCAGCGTGCGGGTGGTTCTCGCCCGCGTAGACCTTCAGCTTCGAGAGCACCTGACGGCCCAGGGTGTTCTTGGGGACCATGCCCCGGATGGCCTTCTCGACGGCCTTCTCGGGGTTCTTCGCCAGCAGCTCGTCGTAACGGACGGAGCGCAGACCACCCGGGTAACCGGAGTGGCGGTACGCCAGCTTCTGGGTCTTCTTGTTGCCGGAGAGGTGCACCTTGTCGGCGTTGATGATGATGACGAAGTCACCAGCGTCGACGTGGGGGGCGTAGATCGGCTTGTGCTTGCCGCGCAGAATGTTCGCAGCAGTGGTCGCCAGACGACCCAGGACGACATCCTGGGCGTCGATGACGTACCACTGGCGAGTGATGTCGCCGGGCTTGGGGCTGTACGTACGCACGGTCGTAGCCTTCGCTTCTTCAGTGAGTGGGTCCTGACATGGCCACCACGGACGATCACGACAGCCCTGACCGCACTGCGGTGACGCATACCGCGTGCTGGTCGCTGGTCATCGGCCCCGGTGGACCGGTGTAAGGGCCCCTCACGTGAGAATGAGCAAGCCAATACACATAACGAACCGCAAGCTTACCCGCGGTGCCCCGGAAGGGTCAAAACGCGAGTGCTCACACCCTCGTGGCCCGTCGCTCCCGTCGCTGAGCGACGAAGCGGACCGGTCCGGCGAGCGGCAGATGACGGTCACGCCGAAGCGCCACCGATGCGGTCATTACACACAGGGTAAAGCAGTCCCGGAGGGAACGCCGGGTCACCGCTCGCAGCCAGGGCCAGTCGGCGCCGGGCACCTGGGGCACCAGCGCCAGCCAGAACCAGGGCCCGCGGGCCGCCGAGCCGGGATACGGCAGCCCCGCGAGCAGCAGCGGCACCACGACGAGCAGATAGTGGTCGTAGGACGGCCGGGACACCAGGAACGCCGAGAGCATCAGCAGCACCGCGGTCTCGGCGAGCCGCAGCGGCCCGGGAACACCGCGCGACCAGCGGCGGTACGCGGCCAGGACCCCGGCGCCGGCCGCCACGCCCGCGAGCGCGACCGCCACCGGGGACGGCACGCCCAGCCGCGGCAGGACGGCCACCGGAGAGGCCTCGTAGAGCCGGACGAAGCGGTCGTGGCCGCGCAGCAGGAACGGCAGCGTCCGTGTGACGAACGCCGCAGGATCGGGCATCAGCAGAGCCGCCCCGCCGGACGCCAGGGCCGGCACCAGGATCGCCCCGGCCAGCGCCCGCCGTCGGCGCGCGAAGACGAAGAGGAGGGCCACGGGCGCGAGCAGCGGCTTCAGGGCGAGGGCCACGCCGATGACCACCCCGGCCCACCCCCAGCGCTCCCGCGCGGCCAGCAGCAGGGCGAGCGGCAGCGCCGCGGCGGCGGTCACGGTCCAGTTGCCGAGCGAGACCAGATGCCCGAAGGGCGCGAAGCCCAGAGCGAGCGCCGCGGGTCCGAGCACCCCGAGCCGGCTGTGTCCGGGCACCCCGTGGACCCGCAGGGCGCAGAGCCAGCCCGCCAGCAGCAGCACCGTCACCGTCAGCGGCACCAGCACCCGGAGCGCGTCCACGGGCAGCAGGGCCTGCGGCACCGCCGCGAGCACCGCGCTCGGGAGATAGAGGAAGTGCCGGTCCGCGTAGGGCGAACCGCCGTCCAGCCAGGTCCGCGCCGCCCGCACGACGATCGCGTTGTCCATGCCTCCGTCCGAGGTGCGCAGCGCGACGCCCACGACATGCGCGCACAGCACCACGGCCGTGGCCGCCCACGCGTGCCAGGAGGCCCTACGCACCAACCACCCGGAGATGTCACTTTTGCCCTTGCGCATTCAGATCACGCTAGGGGCTCAAGTGCCCGGTGGAGCTGACCGGCACCCCCCAACCCCCGTCTAAGATGCGGCGCATGAGTTATGGGCAGGGTGGGCAGGGGCAGCCCCCGTGGGACCCCTGGAAGCCGGGGTCTCAGCAAACGCCTCAGTGGAACAACCAGCGTTCCAGCGGGAATCCCGACTGGGCCGCCATGGCGGAGGCTTCCGAGACGCGCAACAAGCGCCGCAAAGTGCTGTTGATCGTGGGCGGGGCCGTGGCCACCGTCGCGGTCGGCGCTGCCGTGGCCATGGCCGTCGCCAACGCGAACGGGAACAACGAGGCCGGCAACCAGCCGTCCAAACTGCCCGCCAGTTCGGACATCCCCGGCGCCACGACTCCGGCGCCGTCCTTCGAGCCGACCTCGGCTCCGCCGCCGCTGGACCCGAAGCAGTTCATAGCCAGCGCGCAGAAGGACACCGCGCCGCTGAGCCCGGACATCCTCTTCCCCGGCACGCAGCTCACCATGGGCGACCGCGTGTACCGCAAGGGTCCGACGGCGGACACGAAGAACTGCGCGTCGGCCGCGAAGGGCACGCTGCCGCCGGTCCTCACCAAGGACGGCTGCACCCGCTTCATGCGGGTCACCTACGTCAAGGACGGGGTGGCGGTGACGGTCGGCGTCGCGGTCTTCGACAACGAGGCCCAGGCGAGCAAGGCCAAGGCCGACGCGGACAGCAAGAGCATCATCGCCTCGCTCCCCGGCAACGGCATCAAGGGGTTCTGCGACTCGGCGGTCTGCCGTTCGACCACCAACGCCTACGGCCGTTACGCCTACTTCACCCTCGCCGGATTCACCAACGGCAAGGACGTGACGACCAAGGACGCCGCGGTGTTCACCACCGGCGACGACCTCGCGGAGTTCGCGTTCCGTCAGATCAGCCGGCGCGGCCAGGCCCAGGCGTCGGCCGCGGCCAACCGGTAGCGGTCCCGGTCGCGGCGGCCGACGAACACCGGCCGCCGCGACGGGCCCCGTACGGCACTTGACGGCCGCTCAGAGCAGCGGACCCGGTTCGGGCCCGCGCCGGTGAGCGGGCGTCAGCAGGACGCGCATCCGGCCCCACCCGGCAACGTCCGCTTGTTCCGCGCCTCCTTGCTCCGCGCGGCCAGCAACTCGTCGGCGGGGTAGCCGACTTCCTCAAGGGTCAGCCCGTGCGGCCGTACGACGTGAACGGCCGAGTCCCGTACGCCGGCGGCCAGCACCTTGCCCGGCCAGTCCGGCCCGCGGTGCCCGTCCCCGACGAACAGCAGGGCTCCGATCAGCGACCGCACCATGTTGTGGCAGAAGGCGTCGGCCCGCACGGTGGCGGTGATGACACCGTCCTCGCCCCGCACGAGGCTCAGTTGCTGGAGCGTGCGGATGGTCGTCGCGCCCTCGCGCTTCTTGCAGTAGGCGGCGAAGTCGTGCTCCCCCAGCAGCCCCCTGGCCGCCTCGTTCATGGCGTCCACGTCCAACGGCCAGTCGTGCCACAGGACATGACTGCGCAGCAGCGGATCGACACCGCCGGGCTCGTCGGTCACGCGGTAGGCGTAGCGCCGCCAGATCGCCGAGAAACGGGCGTTGAAGCCCGTCGGCGCCTCGGTGAGCGACCACACCCGCACGTCCTTCGACAGCCGCCCGGCCAGCCGCTTCAGCAGCTTCTCCCGGTGCTCGGCCCACAGTTCCTCGGGGAGGTCCACGTGGGCCACCTGGCCGCGCGCGTGCACTCCGGCGTCGGTGCGCCCGGCCACGGTCAGCTCGTACGTGGTGTCCTTCGTCCGCGTCACCGTCCGCAGCGCGTCCTCGATCTCGCCCTGGACGGTCCTGCGTCCCCCGGCCTGCTTGGCCCACCCGGAGAACTCGCTCCCGTCGTACGACAGGTCCAACCGCACCCGCACGAACCCGGGCTCCGCTTCGTCACTCACACCTAGATCCTCTCAAGCCCGGGTTCCTCCCCGGAAACGCGAAAGCGGGCCCGCCCCCGAAGGGACGGACCCGCTCACAGCAAGGCAGTGCCTCAGGCGTCCTTCGACTCCTCGGCGGGAGCCTCGACGGCGTCCTCGACCTTGGTGTCCTCGACCTTGGCCGGGGCCTCGGTCTCCTTGACGGCACGCTTGGTGGCGGCCTCGGCCTCACCGGTGGCCTGCTGGGCCACGGTCAGGGCCTCCACCAGCTCGATGACAGCCATGGGCGCGTTGTCGCCACGGCGGTTACCGATCTTGGTGATACGGGTGTAACCACCCGGGCGGTTCTCGTAGCGCGGGCCGATCTCGGTGAAGAGCGTGTGCACGATGCTCTTGTCCGTGATCACCGAGAGCACCTGACGGCGGTTGTGAAGGTCACCCTTCTTCGCCTTGGTGACCAGACGCTCCGCGTAGGGACGCAGGCGACGGGCCTTGGCCTCGGTGGTGGTGATGCGGCCGTGCTCGAAGAGCGACTTCGCGAGGTTCGCGAGGAGCAGCTTCTCGTGCGCGGCGCTGCCGCCCAGACGGGCACCCTTGGCGGGCTTCGGCATTGTTTCTCCTAGGTGTCTGCCCCGGCCGTACCAGGTACCGAGGTCAGTGTCCGAGCGGGCGATCGCCCGTCGAAGATCCGGCACTTTTCAGCACCGGAGGAACCGGGCCCCGTCAGGGGCGCGGGGCGGAGTCGACATGCGACTCCGTCGCGAGTGCGCGACCAGCCACGGCCGGCCGGCAGTCGCGATCGGTCCGGCGGGACCACCGCCCAAGGACGGCTGTCCCGCCGGAGGCGATCAGTACTGCTCGGTCTCCACGAAACCGGCGTCCGCGTCGTCGTCGGCGCCGAAGGCGTCGGCGGCGGCGGTCGGGTCGAATCCGGGCGGGCTGTCCTTGAGGGCCAGGCCCATGCCGGCCAGCTTCGCCTTGACCTCGTCGATGGACTTCGCACCGAAGTTGCGGATGTCCAGGAGGTCGGCCTCGGAGCGGGCGACGAGCTCACCCACGGAGTGGATGCCCTCACGCTTGAGGCAGTTGTACGACCGAACGGTGAGCTCGAGCTCCTCGATCGGCAGGGCGAGATCAGCGGCGAGGGCGGCGTCCGTGGGGGACGGGCCCATGTCGATGCCCTCGGCGTCGATGTTGAGCTCGCGGGCCAGACCGAACAGCTCGACCAGGGTCTTACCGGCCGACGCCATGGCGTCACGCGGACGCATGGCCTGCTTGGTCTCGACGTCGACGATCAGCTTGTCGAAGTCGGTGCGCTGCTCGACACGGGTCGCCTCGACCTTGTACGTGACCTTCAGCACCGGCGAGTAGATCGAGTCGACCGGGATGCGCCCGATCTCCTGACCGACCTGCTTGTTCTGCACGGCGGAGACGTAGCCGCGACCGCGCTCGACGGTCAGCTCCATCTCCAGCTTGCCCTTGCCGTTGAGCGTGGCGAGGACGAGGTCGGGGTTGTGGACCTCGACACCGGCCGGGGGCGCGATGTCGGCGGCGGTGACCAGACCCGGGCCCTGCTTGCGCAGGTACATCACGACCGGCTCGTCGTGCTCCGAGGAGACGACCAGCTGCTTGATGTTGAGGATCAGGTCGGTGACGTCCTCCTTGACGCCCGGCACGGTGGTGAACTCGTGCAGGACACCGTCGATGCGGATGCTGGTGACAGCGGCTCCGGGGATCGACGAGAGGAGGGTGCGGCGCAGGGAGTTGCCGAGGGTGTAGCCGAAGCCCGGCTCCAGCGGCTCGATCACGAACCGGGAGCGGAATTCGTCGACGACCTCTTCGGTCAACGAGGGGCGCTGAGCGATCAGCATGTGGTGATCAGATCCTTCATTCGTGGACGCCCGCTATTTGACGTCCGCCAAAACCTGGCCTCCGAAGAGACCGGGTACAGCAAGGGTACGGGCGATACGGCCCTTTTACGGAGCCGTACCGCCCGAAAACCTCAGTCCTGCACAGGGCCGTCGCAATCGACGACCGAGCGGCCGTGCGTCAGACGCGGCGGCGCTTCGGCGGACGGCAGCCGTTGTGCGGGGTGGGGGTGACGTCCTGGATCGAGCCGACCTCGAGGCCAGTGGCCTGGAGGGAGCGGATCGCGGTCTCGCGACCGGAGCCCGGGCCCTTCACGAAGACGTCAACCTTGCGCATGCCGTGCTCCTGCGCGCGACGGGCAGCCGACTCGGCGGCCATCTGCGCGGCGAAGGGGGTGGACTTGCGCGAGCCCTTGAAGCCGACGTGGCCGGCGGAGGCCCAGGAGATCACGTTGCCCGCGGGGTCCGTGATCGAGACGATCGTGTTGTTGAACGTGCTCTTGATGTGAGCGTGCCCGTGAGCGACGTTCTTCTTTTCCTTGCGGCGCACCTTCTTGGCAGCGCCCTGACGACCCTTGGGGGGCATCTATTTCTCCTACGGGGAGGTGGTCGGTCCTACAGCGAAGACCGCTGATGAAGCGTTGTCCGCTGAGGACTACTTCTTGCCCGGCTTCTTCTTGCCGGCGATCGCGCGACGCGGGCCCTTGCGGGTACGAGCGTTCGTGCTGGTGCGCTGACCGTGCACGGGCAGGCCACGACGGTGGCGGATGCCCTGGTAGCAGCCGATCTCGATCTTGCGGCGAATGTCGCCCTGGATCTCGCGACGGAGGTCACCCTCGGTCTTGATGTTGGCGTCCACGTACTCGCGGATCTTGACCAGCTCCTCCTCGGAGAGGTCACGAACGCGCGTGTTGGGGTTCACGCCAGTCTCGGCCAGCGTCAGCTGGGAAAGGGTCCGGCCGATGCCGAACACGTAGGTGAGGGCGACCTCCACGCGCTTTTCGCGCGGGATGTCAACACCGGAAACGCGTGCCATTCAATGGCTCCAGTTGTCGTTCGGAGGTCTTCCGCAGAACCGGATCCCGCCCGCCGTCGTCCTCTGATCCAAGGGATCGAGGAGTCGGTACGCATCGGGTCCCCGGCCTCCGACCGGGGGTGTCAGGCCTGATGAGACTCAGCCCTGGATCCTGCGTATGAACATGTACTACTGCGTCGCGCGAAGATCTGCGGGTGCAGAAGGTGCGGTCGTGCGTCAGCCCTGGCGCTGCTTGTGGCGCGGGTTTTCGCAGATGACCATGACCCGACCGTGACGGCGGATCACCCTGCACTTGTCGCAGATCTTCTTGACGCTCGGCTTGACCTTCATTAGGTGAGGTTCTCCGGGTCAGTGCCACCCCCCGCGTCCCGGAACGGGAACACGGAGCAAGGCAAGATCTACTTGTAGCGGTAGACGATCCGGCCGCGCGTCAGGTCGTACGGAGACAACTCCACCACGACCCGGTCGTCAGGGAGGATGCGGATGTAGTGCATGCGCATCTTGCCGCTGATGTGCGCCAGGACCTGGTGGCCGTTCTGGAGCTCCACCTTGAACATCGCGTTCGGAAGAGACTCAACGACAGTGCCCTCGATCTCGATGGCACCTTGCTTCTTGGCCACGCTTTGCCCTTCGAATCGACTACCTTGATCGACTTCGTGCGAGCGCATGCAGACATGCGGGTGCACGAGAGCCGACGAGTCAGTCTACGTCAGGGCTCCCGGAAAGACGAATTGGTCTCCGTCCGCCGCCGCCACTCATGACGATGCCCCACCCTTCGGCGCGGTATGCGCGAGGGGCGGGGCGGGCCGATTGCACGGCCGTCGAAGAAAACGGGCGGGGGAAATGCGTCGCGAGATATCGAACTCAGGATCGATATCAGGTGATCGCTCGAACGCGCGCGCGGTCCGGCGTCAGCCCGCGAGGGGGTCGGGGGCCGCCGTGACCCCGTACTCGGCGAGCTTGGCCCGGCCGCAGTCGGGAGCCGTGAGGACCAGCGGGCCCTCCGGCGTCAGCGCCACGGAGTGCTCCCAGTGCGAGGACCAGGTCCCGTCCGCGCTGATCACGGTCCAGTCGTCCTCGAGCACCTCGGTCCGCGGTGTGCCGAGCGACACCATCGGCTCGATCGCCAGGCACAGACCGGGAACCAGCTTCGGCCCCTTGCCCCGCTTGCGCTCGACGTAGTTCAGCAGGTGCGGGTCCATGTGCATCTCGGTGCCGATGCCGTGGCCGCCGTAGTCCTCGACGATGCCGTACTTGCCGCCGCCCGGCTTGGGCTGGCGGCGGATGTAGGTCTCGATGGCCCGGGAGATGTCGACCAGGCGGCCTCCCACCTTCATGGCCGCGATGCCCGCCCACATCGACTCCTCGGTCACCCGGGAGAGCTCGATCAGTTCCGGAGCGTGCCCGGAGCCCACGAACGCGGTGAACGCGGCGTCACCGTGCCAGCCGTCCACGATCGCGCCGGCGTCGATGGAGATGATGTCGCCGTCCTTCAGGACGGTCTTGTCGTCCGGGATGCCGTGGACGACGACCTCGTTGACCGAGGTGCAGATCGTCGCCGGGAAACCGCCGTACCCGAGGAAGTTCGACTTGGCGCCGTGCTCGTCGAGCACCTTGCGCGCGACCTCGTCCAGGTCCCGGGTCGTCGCGCCGGGCACCGCCGCTTCCCGCGTGGCCGCATGGATGGCCGCGACGACCAGCCCCGCCTCACGCATCTTGGCGATCTGCTCGGGGGTCTTGATCTGCACCATGGTGGCTGCGGCCTTTCTGGACCGGAACTACGGACTACTCCAACGATACGGGGGACACGACCCACCCCGCCCGGGGTCATGGGACCCCGTCACGCACAGGGCCCGCGCCCTGCCCGTCTCGCACGTCGGCCGCGGCACCCGGTGAGGGTGCCGCGGCCGATGCGACGTACATCTTCACGCTCCCCGCGGTACCTGCGTACCGCGGAGCGGACCGCGGGGACTAGGCGTCCTCGCGGGCCAGCGCCTCCATCGAGCGCGCCGTGACGTCTTCCACCTTGCCGAGCGCCGGGATCGTGACGACCAGGCTCTGGGCACGGTAGTAGTCGATGATCGGCTCGGTCTGCGTGTGGTAGACCTCCAGCCGCGTGCGGACGGTCTCCTCGGAGTCGTCGTCACGCTGGTACAGCTCGCCGCCGCAGACGTCACAGACGCCTTCCTGCTTCGGAGCCTTGTACGACACGTGGAAGACGTGCGAGGAGTCGTTGCGGCAGATGCGACGGCCCGCGATACGGCGGACCACCTCGTCCTCGGGGACCTCCAGGTCCAGCACCGCGTCCAGCTTCATGCTCTCGCTGCTCAGCATCTCGTCCAGCGCCTCGGCCTGCGAGACGTTGCGCGGGAAGCCGTCGAGCAGGAAGCCGTTCTCCGCGTCGGGCTGCTCCATGCGGTCCTTGGCCATGGCGATGGTGACCTCGTCCGGTACCAGTTCGCCCTTGTCCATGTAGGACTTCGCCAGCTTGCCGAGCTCCGTCTGCTGAGAGATGTTGGCGCGGAACAGGTCGCCCGTTGAGATGTGCGGGATCGCCAGATTCTTGGCGAGGAACGCGGCCTGCGTTCCCTTCCCGGCACCGGGCGGCCCGACGAGGACGATTCGCATCAGCGGAGGAACCCTTCGTAATTGCGCTGCTGAAGCTGACTCTCGATCTGCTTCACCGTCTCAAGGCCCACACCCACGATGATGAGGATGCTGGTGCCACCGAACGGGAAGTTCTGGTTTGCCCCGAAACCAACCAACGCCACCGTCGGCACGAGAGCGATCAGCCCCAGATACAGCGAACCCGGCCAGGTGATCCGGTTGAGTACGTAGCTGAGGTACTCAGCGGTCGGCCGGCCAGCCCGGATGCCCGGGATGAAGCCACCATACTTCTTCATGTTGTCGGCGACTTCCTCGGGGTTGAACGAGATCGCCACGTAGAAGAACGCGAAGAACACGATCAGAAGGAAGTACAGAGCGATGTAAATCGGGTGGTCACCCTTGGTCAGGTTGTTCGTGACCCAGGTTTTCCAGCCGGAGTTGCTCTTCGAGAACTGGGCGATCAGGCTCGGAATGTAGAGCAGCGACGACGCGAAGATGACAGGAATCACACCTGCCTGGTTGACCTTCAGCGGAATGTAGGTCGACGTGCCGCCGTAGGAACGGCGACCGATCATGCGCTTCGCGTACTGAACGGGAATCCGGCGCTGCGCCTGCTCGACGAAGACCACCAGACCGACCATGCACAGACCCACCGCGATGACCGTGCCGAACTCGATCCAGCCACCGGCCAGCTTGCCCTGGATCTTGACGGTCCACAGGGCGCTGGGGAAGGTCGCGGCGATCGAGATGAACATCAGGATCGACATGCCGTTGCCGATGCCGCGGTCGGTGATCAGCTCACCGAGCCACATGACGACACAGGTACCGGCGGTCATCGTGATGACCATCGTGATCGTGGTGAAGATGGACTGGTCGGGCACGATCTGGTTGGCCACGGGGCAGCCGGAGAACAGCGCGCCGCTGCGCGCGGTCGCCACCAGGCCCGTGCCCTGGAGGATGGCGAGCGCGACCGTCAGATAGCGGGTGTACTGCGTGATCTTCGCCGTGCCGGCCGAGCCCTCCTTCTTGAGGGCTTCCAGTCGCGGGATCACCACGGTGAGCAGCTGGAGAATGATGCTCGCCGTGATGTACGGCATGATCCCGAGCGCGAAGATCGTGATCTGGAGCAGCGCGCCGCCGCTGAACATGTTGATCAGGCTGAACAGGCCGCGGTTCGAGTCGGCCATGTTCATGCACGACTGGACATTCTTGTAGTCCACGCCGGGGATCGGAATGTGGGTACCGACCCGGTAGACCACGATGATGCCGAGCGTGAAGAGCAGCTTCTTGCGCAGGTCGGGCGTCCTGAACGCCCGGGCGAACGCGGTGAGCACGGTGCCTCCTGCGACCCCCGCGCTAGGCGACAGAGGGTGACGGTCTTGAGGTTCGACGGATGACTGACAGCTAACCAACAGTCAAAGACCGCCCGGAGTTCCCGTGAGGCACGCCGGACGAAAATTAACAGTGCAGGCCACCTTACCGGCGACACTGCCCCCCTAGGAACGACCAACCGGGGATGCCCCTTTTGTGGGCACCCCCGGTCGGGATCGTTCAGGTCATCGAGACGCCTGCTGAAATCAGACGAGCTCGGTGACGGTACCGCCGGCGGCGGTGATCTTCTCCTTGGCGGAGCCGGAGACGGCGTCGACCGTCACCTGCAGCGCCACGGAGATCTCGCCCTGGCCGAGGACCTTGACGAGGCTGTTCTTGCGAACGGCACCCTTGGCGACGAGGCCCTCGACGGTGACCTCGCCACCCTCCGGGTACAGCGCGGCCAGCTTGTCGAGGTTCACGACCTGGAACTCGGTCTTGAACGGGTTCTTGAAGCCCTTCAGCTTCGGGAGACGCATGTGGAGGGGCATCTGCCCGCCCTCGAAGCGCTCCGGAACCTGGTAACGGGCCTTCGTGCCCTTGGTACCACGACCGGCCGTCTTACCCTTCGACGCCTCACCACGACCGACACGGGTCTTCGCGGTCTTGGCGCCGGGGGCGGGACGGAGGTTGTGGATCTTGAGCGGGTTGTTTTCCGCCATGATCAGTCGACCTCCTCGACCGTCACGAGGTGGCGGACGGTGTGAACCATTCCGCGGAACTCGGGGCGGTCCTCCTTGACGACCTGCGTGTTGATGCCCTTGAGACCAAGGGAACGCAGGGTGTCACGGTGGTTCTGCTTGCTGCCGATGTACGACTTCGTCTGCGTGACCTTGAGGCGAGCCATTACGCACCCGCCCCGGCACGTGCACGAAGCAGGGCCGCGGGGGCGACGTCCTCGAGGGGCAGACCACGGCGAGCCGCGATCTCCTCGGGACGCTGCAAGCCCTTGAGGGCCGCCACGGTCGCGTGCACGATGTTGATCGCGTTGGAAGAACCGAGCGACTTCGACAGGATGTCGTGAACGCCGGCGCACTCGAGCACTGCACGCACCGGGCCACCGGCGATAACGCCGGTACCGGGGGAAGCAGGCTTGAGCAGGACGACGCCCGCGGCCTTCTCGCCCGTGATCGGGTGCGGGATGGTGCCCTGGATACGGGGGACCTTGAAGAAGTGCTTCTTGGCCTCTTCAACACCCTTGGCGATCGCGGCCGGCACCTCCTTGGCCTTGCCGTAACCGACACCGACGGTGCCGTCACCATCGCCCACCACGACCAGCGCGGTGAAGCTGAAGCGACGACCACCCTTCACAACCTTGGCGACGCGGTTGATCGCGACAACGCGCTCAACGTACGCGGTCTTCTCGGCAGCAGCGCCGCCGTCACGGCCCTTCCGGTCCCGCCGCTCGCCGCCACCGGCACCGCTTCCACGGCGCTGGGGTCCAGCCATTGGATTACCTCTCTCTTTTTCCGCTAGCTACGCAGCGACAATCAAGTCGCTAGCGCGACGGGCGACTCAGAACTTGAGTCCGGCTTCGCGGGCGGCGTCCGCCAGGGCGGCGATGCGCCCGGCGTACTGGTTACCACCACGGTCGAATACGACAGCCTCGACACCGGCAGCCTTGGCGCGCTCGGCGACCAGGGCGCCGACCGACTTCGCCTGAGCCGACTTGTCGGCCTCGCCACCGCGGATCGTGGTGTCCAGGGTCGACGCCGACGCGAGGGTGTGACCCTTAACGTCGTCGATGACCTGGGCCACGATGTGACGGTTGGAGCGCGTCACGACCAGGCGCGGACGCTCAGCCGTACCCGAGATGTGCTTACGGATCCGGATGTGACGACGCTTGATGGCAGCACGCTTGTAAGCGTCGCCCTTAGCAATCTTGACACCGTATGCCATGGCTTACTTACCCGCCTTTCCGACCTTGCGCCGGACGACTTCGCCCTCGTACTTGACGCCCTTGGCCTTGTACGGGTCGGGCTTGCGCAGCTTGCGGATGTTGGCCGCAACCTCGCCGACCTTCTGCTTGTCGATTCCCTCGACCGAGAAGTGCGTCGGGTTCTCGACCTTGAACGAGATGCCCTCGGGCGCCTCGACCGTGATCGAGTGGCTGTAGCCGAGCGAGAACTCCAGGTTGGAGCCCTTCGCCAGGACGCGGTAACCGACACCGCTGATTTCGAGCTTCTTCACGTAACCCGTGGTCACGCCGGTGATCATGTTCGCCACCAGCGTGCGGGACAGGCCGTGGAGGGCCTTGTTCTGACGCTCGTCGTTCGGGCGGGTGACATTGAGAATGCCGTCCTCGCCCTTGGCGACCTCGATCGGCGCCGCAACGGTGTGGGAGAGCGAGCCCTTGGGGCCCTTCACCTGGACCGTACGGCCGTCGATGGTGACGTCCACGCCGGCGGGAACCGTGATGGGGAGCTTGCCAATACGCGACATAGCTGTTTCCTCCGTTCCCTTCTACCAGACGTAGGCGAGGACTTCTCCGCCTACGCCCTTCTTGCCGGCCTGCTTGTCGGTGAGGAGACCGTGTGACGTGGAGATGATCGCCACGCCGAGGCCACCGAGCACCCTGGGCAGGGAGGTGGACTTCGCGTACACACGCAGACCCGGCTTCGAGATCCGCTTGATGCCCGCGATGGAGCGCTCACGGTTCGGGCCGAACTTCAGCTCGAGGACGAGCTTCTTGCCGACCTCGGCGTCCTCGACCTTCCAGCCGGTGATGAAGCCCTCCTGCTGGAGGATCTCCGCGATGTGCGACTTGATCTTGCTGTGCGGCATCGCGACATCGTCGTGGTACGCCGAGTTCGCGTTACGCAGACGAGTAAGCATGTCTGCGATGGGATCAGTCATGGTCATGAATTGGCCTTCGGCCTCTCTCGCCGGGGTTTCCTGTATGCGCCATCCCTCTCCCCACTCAGTGGCGGGACGGGTGCGGTGCGGGGACCTACGGCGTAGTAAGTCGTACGGGCGTCAGGCGCCCAACCCTCCTAGCCTAAGCCATGGAGAGCTGGGCACCTGACAGAGCCCATTGCTTACCGAGAGCCCTGGAATCCCAGAATTACGGGGACTACCAGGAGCTCTTGGTCACGCCCGGCAGCTCGCCACGGTGAGCCATCTCACGAAGGCAGATGCGGCACAGGCCGAACTTGCGGTACACGGAGTGCGGACGACCGCAGCGCTGGCAGCGCGTGTAGCCACGCACACCGAACTTGGGCTTACGAGCAGCCTTGGCAATCAGAGCCTTCTTCGCCATCTCGCTTACGCCTCCTTGAAGGGGAAGCCGAGGTGACGGAGAAGGGCGCGGCCCTCAGCGTCGTTGGTCGCCGTGGTCACCACGGTGATGTCCATGCCCCGGGTACGGTCGATCTTGTCCTGGTCGATCTCGTGGAACATGACCTGCTCCGTGAGACCGAAGGTGTAGTTGCCACGGCCGTCGAACTGCTTGGGGGACAGACCACGGAAGTCGCGGATGCGCGGGAGCGCGAGCGACAGGGTGCGGTCCAGGAACTCCCACATGCGGTCGCCACGAAGCGTGACGTGGGCACCGATCGGCTGACCCTCACGCAGCTTGAACTGCGCGATGGACTTGCGGGCCTTGGTGATGGCCGGCTTCTGACCGGTGATCGTGGTCAGGTCACGGACGGCACCGTCCATGAGCTTCGAGTCACGGGCGGCGTCGCCGACACCCATGTTGACCACGATCTTGACGAGGCCCGGCGTCTGCATGACGTTCTCGTAGGAGAACTCTTCCTGCAGCTTCGCCGCGATCTCCTCGCGGTACTTCGTCTTGAGACGCGGAGTGGTGGTGGTAGCCATCAGATGTCCTCACCCGTCCGCTTGGCAACGCGGATCTTGTTGCCCTCGTCGTCGAAGCGGTAACCGACGCGCGTGACGACCTTGTTGCCGTCCTTCTCAACGACCAGCTGGACGTTGGAGACGTGGACGGGCGCCTCGGTCGTGACGATGCCACCGGCCTGAGAACCCTTGGCGGTCGGACCGGCCTTCGTGTGCTTCTTGACCCGGTTGACACCCTCGACCAGGACGCGCTCGTCGCGCGGGTAAGCGGCAATGACCTTGCCCTGCTTGCCCTTGTCCTTACCGGTGATGACCTGAACCAGGTCGCCCTTCTTGATCTTCATGCTTACAGCACCTCCGGCGCGAGCGAGATGATCTTCATGAACTTCTTCTCGCGCAGCTCACGGCCGACGGGGCCGAAGATACGGGTGCCACGAGGGTCGCCGTCGTTCTTCAGAATGACGGCGGCGTTCTCGTCGAAGCGAATGTACGAGCCGTCCGGACGGCGGCGCTCCTTGACGGTGCGAACGATGACAGCCTTGACGACGTCACCCTTCTTCACATTGCCGCCGGGGATCGCGTCCTTGACGGTGGCGACGATCACGTCACCGATGCCCGCGTAGCGGCGACCGGAGCCACCGAGCACACGGATGCAAAGGATTTCCTTCGCACCAGTGTTGTCGGCGACACGGAGTCGCGACTCCTGCTGGATCACGTCTATCTCCTGTTTGTCTGCCGGTTCCCGGGGCGGGGACGCTCATCGCGACCCCGCCCCGAGCCTGGCGGAACCAACCTCAGGGAAACCCCTGAGGTACTTACTTGGCCTTCTCGAGGATCTCGACGATGCGCCAGCGCTTCGTCGAGGACAGCGGCCGGGTCTCCATGAGGAGGACACGGTCGCCGACGCCGGCGGCGTTCTGCTCGTCGTGGGCCTTGAGCTTGTTCGTACGGCGGATGACCTTGCCGTACAGCGCGTGCTTCACGCGGTCCTCGACGGCGACGACGACGGTCTTGTCCATCTTGTCGCTGACGACCAGACCCTCACGGGTCTTGCGGAAACCGCGGTCGGTCTTCTGCTCAGTCACGTTGCTCTCGCTCATCAGGCGCTCTCCACCGTCTCGATGCCCAGCTCGCGCTCACGCATCAGGGTGTAGATCCGCGCGATGTCCTTGCGGACGGCCTTGAGCCGACCGTGGTTCTCGAGCTGACCGGTCGCCGCCTGGAAGCGGAGGTTGAACAGCTCTTCCTTGGCTTCGCGGAGCTTCGCGAGAAGCTCCTCGTCACCCAGTTCGCGCAGCTCGGACGCCTTGGTACCGGCCGACATCACGCTTCACCTGCCTCGCGCTTGACGATCCGGCACTTCATCGGCAGCTTGTGGGCTGCGCGAGTGAGGGCCTCACGGGCGATCTTCTCGTTGGGGTAGGACAGTTCGAACATGACCCGGCCCGGGTGCACGTTCGCGATCCACCACTCGGGCGAACCCTTACCGGAACCCATGCGGGTCTCGGCAGGCTTCTTGGTGAGCGGGCGGTCCGGGTAGATGTTGATCCAGACCTTGCCGCCACGCTTGATGTGGCGGGTCATCGCGATACGAGCGGCCTCGATCTGGCGGTTCGTCACGTACGCCGGCGTGAGGGCCTGAATGCCGTACTCGCCGAACGAAACCTGCGTACCGCCCTTGGCCTGACCACGGCGCTTCGGGTGGTGCTGCTTGCGGTGCTTGACCCTACGGGGGATCAGCATGTCGGTCAGGCCTCCGTTCCGGTGCTCTCAGCCGGAGCGGCGGCGGGAGCCTCGGCCTTGGGGGCCTCGGCAGCCGGAGCCTGCTGCGGCTTACGACCGCGACCGCCACGCTCGCCACCGCGGCCACCACGGCCGGCCGGGCGCTCGGCGCCACCACGGGCCGGGCGGTTGCCCGCACGGGCAGCGGCGTTGTCGGCGCGGACCTCGGCGATGTTCTTGACGTCGCCCTTGTAGATCCAGACCTTCACACCGATACGGCCGAAGGTCGTCTTGGCCTCGAAGAAGCCGTAGTCGACGTTCGCGCGGAGCGTGTGCAGGGGCACACGGCCCTCGCGGTAGAACTCCGAGCGGGACATCTCGGCGCCGCCGAGGCGGCCACCGCACTGGATCTTGATGCCCTTGGCGCCGGCCTTCATCGTGCCCTGCATGCTCTTACGCATGGCGCGACGGAAGGAGACGCGGGAGGAGAGCTGCTCGGCAACGGCCTGGGCGACGAGCTGAGCATCGGTCTCGGGGCTCTTGACCTCGAGGATGTTCAGCTGGACCTGCTTGCCCGTGAGCTTCTCGAGGTCGCCGCGGATGCGGTCGGCCTCGGCGCCACGGCGGCCGATGACGATGCCGGGACGCGCGGTGTGGATGTCCACCCGCACGCGGTCACGGGTGCGCTCGATCTCAACCTTCGAGATGCCGGCGCGCTCCATGCCGGACGTCATCATCCGACGGATGGCGACGTCTTCCTTGACGTAGTCCTTGTACAGCTTGTCGGCGTACCAACGGGACTTGAAGTCCGTGGTGATGCCGAGCCGGAACCCATGCGGGTTAACCTTCTGGCCCATTACCGGGTTCCTTCCTTGCTGCTGACGACCACGGTGATGTGGCTGGTCCGCTTGCGGATCCGGTAGGCACGGCCCTGGGCACGCGGCCGGAACCGCTTCAGGGTCGGACCCTCGTCGACGTACGCCTCAGAGATGACAAGGCTGCCGGCGTCGGTGTGGTCGTAGTTGTGCGCGGCGTTGGCGATGGCGCTGTCAAGCACCTTGCCAACCGGCACGCTCGCGGCCTGCGGGGCGAAACGCAGGACCGCCTGAGCCTCCGTGGCATCCATGCCACGGATAAGGTCCACCACTCGGCGGGCCTTCATGGGCGTAACGCGGATGTACCGCGCCTGGGCCCTGGCTTCCATGGTTGTCCTTCCAGTGTCTGTCATGGTCGATTCCACCCCGCGTTAGCGGCGCTTCGACTTCCGGTCGTCCTTGACGTGACCCCGGAAGGTGCGCGTCGGCGAGAACTCGCCGAGCTTGTGGCCGACCATCGACTCGGTGACAAACACCGGGATGTGGGTCTTGCCGTTGTGCACCGCGATCGTGTGGCCGAGCATGGCCGGGATGATCATCGAGCGACGGGACCAGGTCTTGATGACGTTCTTGGTACCGGCTTCGTTCTGTACGTCCACCTTCTTTACAAGGTGTCCGTCGACGAAGGGTCCCTTCTTGAGACTGCGCGGCATCTAAACCCGCTCCTAGCGCTTCTTGTTCGTCTTGCGGCGGCGGACGATGTACTTGTTCGAAGCCTTCTTCGGCGAACGAGTACGACCCTCCTTCTGACCCCACGGGGAGACCGGGTGGCGACCACCGGAGGTCTTGCCCTCACCACCACCGTGCGGGTGGTCAACCGGGTTCATCGCCACACCGCGGACGGACGGGCGAACGCCCAGCCAGCGCTTACGGCCGGCCTTACCCCAGTTGATGTTGCTCTGCTCGGCGTTGCCGACCTCGCCGACCGTGGCGCGGCAGCGCTGGTCGACCAGGCGGATCTCGCCGGAAGGCATACGAAGGTGGGCCATCGTGCCCTCCTTCGCGAGCAGCTGCACCGAGGCACCGGCGGAGCGGGCGAACTTGGCGCCGCCACCGGGACGGATCTCGATCGCGTGGATCGTGGTACCGACCGGGATGTTGCGGAGCGCCAGGTTGTTGCCCGGCTTGATGTCGGCCCCAGGACCGTTCTCGACGCGGTCACCCTGCGACAGGTTGCGGGGGGCGAGGATGTAGCGCTTCTCGCCGTCCGCGTAGTGCAGCAGCGCGATGCGCGCGGTGCGGTTGGGGTCGTACTCGATGTGCGCGACCTTCGCCGGCACGCCGTCCTTGTCGTGACGACGGAAGTCGATCACTCGGTAGGCGCGCTTGTGTCCGCCACCCTGGTGGCGAACGGTCACACGACCGGCGTTGTTACGGCCGCCCTTGCTGTGCAGCGGGCGGACCAGCGACTTCTCCGGCGTGGACCGCGTGACCTCGACGAAGTCGGCGACGCTGGAGCCACGACGGCCCGGCGTAGTCGGCTTGTACTTGCGGATTCCCATTTCTCAGTCCTCGTCCGATATTCGGACCAGGGCGCTCCGTTAGGAGGCCTGGCCGAAGATGTCGATACGGTCGCCCTCAGCGAGGGTCACGATCGCGCGCTTGCTGTCAGCACGCTTGCCGAAGCCCGTCTTGGTGCGCTTGCGCTTGCCCTGACGGTTGATCGTGTTGACCCCGGTGACCTTGACCGAGAAGACCGCCTGGACGGCCTGCTTGATCTGGGTCTTGTTGGCCCGCGGGTCCACGACGAAGGTGTACTTGCCCTCGTCGAGAAGCGCGTAGCTCTTCTCCGAGACGACCGGCTTGAGGAGGACGTCACGGGGATCCGTGAAGCTCTTGCTCAGCGGGGTCTCGACGGTGTTCTTGCCTTCGGCCTCGTGGCGCTTCGCCTTGGCGACGCGCGCGGCCTTGGCGACCTTGGCGGCCTTCGAGGCAATGCTCGGGTGACGCGTAGCCATCAGGCTTCGCTCCCTTCGGTGTCAGCGGCCTGGGGGCCAGACACGAAGGACTCGAAAGCGGCCTGGGTGAAGACCACGTCGTCCGAGACGAGAACGTCGTACGTGTTCAGCTGGCCCGGCTCCAGGATGTGGACCTGGGGCAGGTTGCGCGCGGAGAGCAGCGCGGCCTCGTCGGAGCGCTCGATGACCAGGAGCACGTTCTTGCGCTCGCTGACCTTGCCGAGGAAGCTCTTCGCGGCCTTGGTGGAGGGGGTCTCGCCCTCGATCACGCCGGTGATGACGTGGATGCGAGCGTTGCGGGCCCGGTCGGTGAGGGCGTGGCGCAGGGCCGCGGCCTTCATCTTCTTCGGGGTCCGCTGCGAGTAGTCACGCGGGGTGGGGCCGTGGACGACGCCACCGCCGGCGAACTGCGGCGCGCGGGTCGAACCCTGACGGGCGCGGCCGGTGCCCTTCTGGCGGTAAGGCTTGCGGCCACCACCACGGACCTCGCCACGACGCTTGACCTTGTGCGTGCCCTGACGGGCCGCGGCCAGCTGCGCGACGACAACCTGGTGAAGCAGCGGGATGCTGATCTTCTCGACGTCGAAGATCTCGGCCGGGAGCTCTACAGTCCCGGCGGTGTCGCCGGAGGGCGACAGAATGTCAATGGTGCTCATGTCCTCAGGCCCCCTTGGCCGCGGTACGGACCAGGACGAGGCCGCCGTTCGGACCAGGGATCGCTCCCTTGATGAGGAGCAGGCCCTTCTCCGCGTCAACGGCGTGAACGGTCAGGTTCTGGGTGGTGACCCGCTCGTTGCCCATGCGGCCCGCCATGCGGACGCCCTTGAACACACGGCCCGGGGTGGCACAGCCACCGATGGAACCGGGGGAGCGGTGCTTGCGCTGGACACCGTGTCCGGCGCCGAGGCCCTTGAAGTTGTGACGCTTCATGACACCGGCGAAGCCCTTGCCCTTGCTGTTGCCGGTCACGTCCACCTTGATGCCGGCCTCGAACACCTCAGCGGTGATCTCCTGGCCGAGGGTGTACTCGCTGGCGTCAGCGGTACGGATCTCGACAAGGTGGCGGCGGGGGGTGACATCGGCCTTCGCGAAGTGGCCCTTGAGGGGCTTGTTCACCTTGCGCGGGTCGATCTCGCCGAACGCGATCTGGACGGACTCGTAGCCGTCGACGTCGTTCGTACGGACCTGGGTCACGACGTTCGGGCCGGCCTTGACGACGGTGACGGGAACAACACGGTTGTTCTCGTCCCACACCTGCGTCATGCCGAGCTTCTCGCCGAGGATGCCCTTGATCTGCTTAGCCATTCTCAGATCACCGATCCCTAGAGCTTGATCTCGATGTCGACACCGGCCGGGAGGTCGAGTCGCATCAGGGAGTCAACGGTCTTGGGCGTGGGGTCGAGGATGTCGATGAGGCGCTTGTGCGTGCGCATCTCGAAGTGCTCGCGAGAGTCCTTGTACTTGTGCGGCGACTTGATGACGCAGTACACGTTCTTCTCAGTGGGCAGCGGCACCGGGCCCGCGACCGACGCACCAGTGCGCGTCACCGTCTCGACGATCTTCTTCGCCGAGGAGTCGATGACCTCGTGGTCGTAGGCCTTGAGCCGGATGCGGATCTTCTGTCCCGCCATGGCTACTCAGTAGTCCTTTGTCTCGGAAAAAACGCTCTGGCACCCGGGGGTTCGCGTCCTGGTCTCCGACCCACGCGGTCGGGTGTGTCGCGCTCTTGGTGACAGGAATATCCACAAGGGATTTTCCCTACCGAGGGACACGGCCCGAAAACGACCGCAGGACCGGGGGCTGAACACCCACCGGGCGCCTGGTCGGCACCCCGCTGACACTTCCCGGAAGATTCCCGTACGTCCGCCCCAGCGCTGCCTCACGACAGATAGGGCGACGAGTACTGTGGGACTCGCTTCCAGTCCTCCCGACGGGAGGCGCGCAGCATCGGCACTCGACCGAGCAACCCCGTTAGTCTGCCATACCGGACGGCCCCCTGGCCAATCGGGCCGAGGATCGTACCCCCAAGGTGACGCAGATCAAACCCGGCTCGGCCGGAACGTGAGGCCCAGTCGAAATGTCCCGCGCCGACGGCCCGCCCCGCCCGCGCCATCCCTGACCCCGGCACCCGGTCGGACACGACCCGACCTGCGCAGAAGCGGCACCGGAACGGTCACACGCCTCGCTCCCGGGGGACCCGCTCGACCAGGTTCTCTCTCATCTCCCTTGATCGCGGCCGCCGTCGGGTCCGTAGCCTCCCTCCATGACGCGCACCACTCCCCCGCGCCCGCTGGACGTCGCCGCCGTGTTCCCCGAACTCGCGCCCCTGGCCCGCACCGCCGTCCGGCTGCATCCGCGCCCAAGCACCCCCACCGTCAAGGACAGTTCGATCGGCGGCCCCCTGCTGTGGCCCGCCGGCGAACCCTGGCCCACCTGCCCGGATCACGACGCGCCCACGCATCGCGGCGTGGTCCCCGGTGACGTACGGCAGCGGCGCCGCATCCTCGCCGACGCCTGGACCCGGCCGCGCGCGGAGGGCGCGGACCTGCTCACGGCGGAGGAGCGGGTGATCGTCGACCGTGCCGTCGACGAGAGGCGCATACCGCAGGACGGCCCGGTCCCGCTCATCCCCGTGGCCCAGTTCTACTCCGCCGACATCCCCACACTGCCCCGCCCGGCCGGCACCGACCTGCTCCAGGTGCTCTGGTGCCCGTTCGACCACGACGAGGACCACCTCCCCGCTGCCGAGCTGTACTGGCGGGCCTCCGCCGACATCAGCGACCCGCTCCCCGCAGCCCCCGAGCCCTCGGTGATCGGCGACGACGACTACCTGCCCGAGCCCTGTCTGCTCCACCCCGAGACGGTCACCGAGTACCCGGCCCCGCACGAACTGCCCGAGGAACTGGCGGACCGGATCGAGGCGTGGGAGGAGGAACAGAACCCGGACGAGGAGGACGGCATCGAGGTCGTCGACTACCAGTACGACCTCAGCGTCGCCCCCGGCTGCAAGCTCGGCGGCCACGGGCCCTGGAGCTTCAGCGACCCGTTCCCGATGTCCTGCCCCGAGTGCGGCTCGGACGTACGCCCGCTGCTCACCGTCGACGGTGCCGAATGGGACGGCAACACGAGCTGGCGCCCCCTGGAGGACGCCGACTACGACGGCCTGCACTTCCTCGGCCCGGCCTGTGCCACCCGGCTCAACATCGGCCGCGGCTACAGCATGCAGATCTACGTCTGCGTGTCCTCGTACGACCATCCGCACGTGCAGAACATGCAGTAGCCCGGCGGGGGTCGCTCTACAGCGAGGCCACGAACGCCGTCCAGGCCGCGGGGACCATGGCCAGGCGGGCGCCGCCCGGGTTCTTGGAGTCGCGGATGTGGATCGCGGTGGGGGTGGGGGCTATTTCGACGCAGTCGTTCCCGTTGCTGCTGCTGCTGTACGTGCTCTTGGCCCACCGCAGTCCGGAATCAACGTGGGCCGACGTCTCGCGGGTCATGTGTCTCCCAGCAGTTGCTCGATGAAGGCCAGGGATTCCTTCGGCGAAAGGGCCTGGGCCCGGATGATGCCATAGCGCAGTTCGAGGACTCTGAGTTGCCTCGGGTCGCATACTGGCCGACCTCCGAAGTCACCGTCGGTACGCCCCACTCCCGAGCCGTCACGGAACTTCAGCACCTCGACCAGACCACCCGTCCCCGGATGATTCGCGTGCGCTGTCGGCATCACCTGGAGCTCCACGAACGGCAACCGGGCCACCTCCAGCATGTGTTCGAGCTGTCGACGCAGCACCATTGTGCCTCCGACCGGGCGCCGCAGGGTCACCTCTTCCTGGACGAAGCTGAGCTCGGGAGCCGGCGACCGCTCGAAGACGGACTTGCGGGCCACCCTCGCGGCGACCATTCGCTCCAACTCGTCCGGCGAATAGGCCGGCCGCCAGGTACCGAGCAACGCACGTGCGTACTCCGGCGTCTGCAACAACCCGTGGATGTTGTGGTTGCTGTACAGCAGCAGCTCGACGGCCCGCTCCTCCAGCATCTTCAGCTCGCGGACCTTCTTCGGGTACCGGGCCTTCTCCATGTCCTCCTTGAAGGCCCGGAGATGCCCGCCGGCGTTCAACACGTCGTCCGCGCGGTCCAGGAAGTCCGCCCGGGGGATCCGCGCCCCGCGCTCCACCTTCCGGACCAGGTCCTCCCCGTACCCGATGGCCCGCCCGAAGTCGGCCACCCGCATCCCGGCCGCCTCGCGCCAGAGCCTGACCTGGCGGCCGGTCGCCTCGACCACCGGGGCGATCTCGTCCTCGGGGCTGACGTCCCACCCCGGCTCGTCCGCACTCTCACCGCTCACACCCACCCACCTCCAACGCCGGTCGTTCCCGTACGACACCCGGGACAGCCGGGACAGATCAGGACAACGACCGGACAATGCCTGTACGCACCGACGTCTTCGCAGCTCACCGTAGGCGGGGTCGGACACGCTGAGTGACGTGAATCAGGAAACCGCCGGGCGCGAAGCCCAACGCGTCGAACCCGTCCGCAACTTCAGCGTGCTGCTGTCCCCCACGCCACGCGGTGCCCGTCTGGGGAGGCTGCTGGTCACCGAACAACTCCGTTCCTGGGGGATGCCGTTGAGCCCGGCCGACCAGATCGTCGCCGAGCTCGCGACCAACGCGGCGACGCACGGCCGGGTACCGGGACGCGACTTCCGCCTCACGCTGTACGTCGTCGGCGACACCCTCCGCATCGAGGTGACGGACACCGTGGGGGACCGGCTTCCCCGAATCGGCGGACCGGAGGCCGGCATCGACTCGGGCCGCGGCCTGCTCCTCGTGAACGCGTTCGCGGGCCGCTGGGGCGTGACACCAGGACCCGCCCCACGCAAGACCGTCTGGGCCGAACTGTCCCTCGCGCCAGAGGGACCCGCTCCGACCCGATCTCCCGGAGGCCGCTGATCCGGCTGCTCGTCTGTCCTGCGTCCGACGTTCCTTGCCGTCATGGCGACCGCGCCGCAACGGTTCCCGAAGCCGCCGAGACCGCGTGAACCCGGCCACGGGAAAGGGCCCGTACGACCGACGTCGTACGAGCCCTTCCCGGAGTCCGGTCCGGTGGATGACGCGCCCGGGTCAGATCACACCCTGCTCCAGCATCGCGGAGGCGACCCGCTCGAAGCCCGCGATGTTCGCGCCGCTCACGTAGTCGCCGGGGACGCCGTAGCGTTCGGCGGTCTCGTGGCAGAGGGCGTGGATGCCGTTCATGATGCCGGTCAGTTCGTCCTCGACCCGCTCGCGCGACCACGAGGTGCGGGCGTGGTTCTGGCTCATCTCCAGCGCGCTGACCGCGACACCGCCCGCGTTCGCCGCCTTGCCGGGGCCGAAGGCGACGCCCGCCTTCCGGAAGAGCTGGACCGCCTCCGGGGTGGTGGGCATGTTGGCGCCCTCGGAGACCGCCTTGACGCCGTTGCCGACGAGGGTGGCCGCCGCGGTCGCGTCCAGTTCGTTCTGGGTCGCCGAGGGCAGCGCGACATCACCAGGGACGTCCCAGACGCTGCCGCCCGCGACGAACCGCGCCGACGCGCCCCGCCGAGCCGCGTAGTCCGAGACCCGGCCGCGCTCGACCTCCTTGATCTGCTTGAGCAGGTCGACGTCGATGCCCTTGTCGTCGACGACGTAGCCGGTCGAGTCGGAGCAGGTCACCGCGTTGGCGCCGAGGGCGGCGAGCTTCTCGATGGTGTACGTCGCGACATTGCCGGAGCCGGAGACGACCGCGGTCTGGCCCTCCAGGTCCTCCCCGCGCTCGCGCAGCATGGCGGCGGCGAACAGGACGTTGCCGTAGCCGGTCGCCTCGGGCCGGATCAGCGAGCCGCCCCAGTGCGTGCCCTTGCCGGTGAGGACGCCGGCCTCCCAGCGGTTGGTGATACGGCGGTACTGGCCGAAGAGGTAGCCGATCTCGCGGCCGCCCACGCCGATGTCACCCGCCGGCACGTCCGTGTGCTCGCCGATGTGCCGGTACAGCTCCGTCATGAACGACTGGCAGAACCGCATGACCTCGGCGTCGGACCTGCCGCGCGGGTCGAAGTCGCTGCCGCCCTTGCCGCCGCCGATGCCGAGACCGGTCAGGGCGTTCTTGAAGATCTGCTCGAAGCCGAGGAACTTCACGATGCCGAGGTTCACCGACGGGTGGAAGCGCAGACCGCCCTTGTACGGGCCGAGCGCGCTGTTGAACTCCACGCGGTAGCCGCGGTCGACGTGGACCCTGCCGTGGTCGTCCTGCCACGGGACACGGAAGATGATCTGCCGTTCGGGCTCCACCAGCCGCTCGACGAGGGCCGCGTCCGCGTACTCCGGGCGCTGCGAGAGCGCCGGCGCCAGGGTTTCGAGCACCTCGTGCGCGGCCTGGAGGAACTCGGGCTGCGCCGGATTGCGCCGCTCGATGTCGGCGAGCAAGGAGGCGATGCGGCTCTTCGTGTCGGGGCGGGTCACCTGGGGGTCCCTTCAGACGGGGCCGCCGGAACGGCCGACCCGGGTCGGTTCGACCGGTCGGCTCCGGCGGCGTCGGTGCGCAGAGCAGTCGGTCCCCCACCCGGCGGCGGGAGACCGTCCCTACAGTCTTCCCTCTGAATTACGGACGCGTTACGTGATTCTTTCGATACACGCCAAGATTCGTTTCACCTGGGGGAATCAACGCAATACCGCAAGGGCATTCGAGCTTCGTATACGAATGCGATCGCCGTGCGAGGAACGGACCGGGCATGCGAAAGGGCCCGTACGACCGAAGTCGTACGGGCCCTCTCAAGAAGCTCGTGAAAGAGCTACCAGGTCAGATCACTTACTTCGTGATCTTGGTGACCTGGCCGGCGCCCACGGTCCGGCCACCCTCACGGATGGCGAACTTCAGGCCCTCTTCCATGGCGACGGGCTGGATGAGCGAAACGGTCATCTCAGTGTTGTCGCCCGGCATGACCATCTCGGTGCCCTCGGGGAGGGTCACGACGCCGGTCACGTCCGTGGTACGGAAGTAGAACTGCGGGCGGTAGTTGTTGAAGAAGGGGGTGTGACGGCCACCCTCGTCCTTCGACAGGATGTAGGCCTGGGCCTCGAACTCGGTGTGCGGCGTGACCGAACCGGGCTTGATGATGACCTGGCCGCGCTCGACGTCCTCGCGCTTGATGCCACGGAGGAGCAGACCGACGTTCTCACCGGCCTGGCCCTCGTCGAGCAGCTTGCGGAACATCTCGATGCCGGTGACCGTGGTGGTGGTCTTCTCCTGCTTGATGCCGATGATGTCAACGGTCTCGTTGACCTTCAGGACACCACGCTCGATACGGCCGGTGACGACCGTACCGCGACCGGTGATCGTGAAGACGTCCTCGACGGGCATGAGGAACGGCTTCTCGGTGTCACGCGGCGGGGTCGGGATCGCCTCGTCGACGGCGGCCATGAGGTCCAGAACGGTCTGGCCCCACTCCTTGTCGCCCTCGAGCGCCTTGAGCGCCGAGACCTTGACGACCGGAAGGTCGTCGCCCGGGAACTCGTACTCGGAGAGGAGCTCACGGACCTCGAGCTCGACGAGCTCCAGGATCTCCTCGTCGTCCACCATGTCGGCCTTGTTCAGGGCGACGACGATGTACGGAACGCCGACCTGGCGGGCCAGGAGCACGTGCTCCTTGGTCTGCGGCATCGGGCCGTCGGTGGCGGCGACCACGAGGATGGCGCCGTCCATCTGCGCGGCACCGGTGATCATGTTCTTGATGTAGTCCGCGTGACCGGGGCAGTCGACGTGGGCGTAGTGACGGCCCTCCGTCTGGTACTCGACGTGCGCGATCGAGATCGTGATACCGCGCTGGCGCTCCTCGGGAGCCTTGTCGATCTGGTCGAACGCCGAAGCCTGGTTCAGGTCCGGGTACGCGTCGTGCAGCACCTTGGTAATGGCGGCCGTGAGGGTCGTCTTACCGTGGTCGATGTGACCGATGGTGCCGATGTTGACGTGCGGCTTAGTCCGCTCGAACTTTGCCTTCGCCACTGGGGTCCTCCTGCGGAGTGGTTCTGGTACGCCTTACTCATCGGCGCCAGGTGATCTTTGCTGGGATGCCGCCCGCCGGGGTTTCCCCTTCCGGGTGAGCCCCGGCGGTCGGTGTCAAGCCTAAAGCGTGCAAACGGGGTGTGTTACTCGCCCTTGGCCTTCGCGATGATCTCCTCGGCGACGTTCCGGGGAACCTCGGCGTAGGAGTCGAACTGCATCGAGTAGCTCGCGCGACCCGACGTCTTGCTGCGGAGGTCTCCGACGTAGCCGAACATCTCCGAGAGGGGCACGAGGCCCTTCACGACGCGAGCGCCGCTGCGCTCCTCCATGGCCTGGATCTGGCCACGGCGGGAGTTGAGGTCGCCGATGACATCGCCCATCGACTCCTCGGGCGTGGTGACCTCGACAGCCATCATCGGCTCGAGGAGCACGGGGGAAGCCTTGCGAGCGGCTTCCTTGAACGCCTGCGAACCGGCGATCTTGAACGCGAGCTCGGAGGAGTCGACCTCGTGGTAGCCACCGTCGAGAAGAATGACGCGGACGCCCGTCATCTCGTAGCCGGCCAGGATGCCGAACTGCATGGCCTCCTGCGCACCGGCGTCCACCGACGGGATGTACTCCCGCGGGATACGGCCACCGGTCACCTTGTTCACGAACTCGTACGCCGGACCATCGGTCTCGGTGATGGGCTCGATCGCGATCTGCACCTTGGCGAACTGACCGGTACCACCGGTCTGCTTCTTGTGGGTGAAGTCGTGACGCTCGACGGTCTTGCGGATCGTCTCACGGTAGGCGACCTGCGGCTTGCCGACGTTGGCCTCGACCCTGAACTCACGCTTCATACGGTCGACCAGCACCTCGAGGTGCAGCTCGCCCATACCGCCGAGGATGGTCTGGCCGGTCTCCTCGTCCGAGTGAACGTGGAAGGAGGGGTCCTCCTCCGCGAGGCGCTGGATGGCTACACCCAGCTTCTCCTGGTCACCCTTGGACTTGGGCTCGATCGCGACCTGGATGACCGGCGCCGGGAAGTCCATGGACTCCAGGATCACCGGGTTCTTGTCATCGCAGAGCGTCTCACCGGTCGTGGTCTGCTTCAGACCCATCACGGCGACGATGTCGCCGGCGCCCACCGCCTCGATCTCCTCACGCTTGTTCGCGTGCATGCGGTAGATCTTGCCGATGCGCTCCTTCTTGCCCTTGACGGAGTTCAGCACCGCGGTGCCGGTCTCCAGGCGGCCCGAGTACACCCGGACGAAGGTGAGCTTGCCCAGGTGCGGGTCGCTCATGATCTTGAACGCGAGGGCGGACAGCGGCTCGTCCTCGGACGGCTTGCGCTTGACGACCAGCTCCGCGTCCTTCACGTCGTGGCCCTCGATGGCCTCGACGTCGAGCGGAGTCGGCAGGTAGCGCACGACCGCGTCGAGCAGGGGCTGAACGCCCTTGTTCTTGAACGCGGTGCCACAGAACACCGGGGTGACCGTGACGCCGTCGGACTTGCCGGACGCGATGGTGACGCGACGGATCGCGGCGTACAGCTGCTCCTCGGTGGGCTCCTGGCCCTCCAGGAACAGCTCCATCATCTCGTCGTCGTGCTCGGCGACGGTCTCGACCAGCTTGCCGCGGTACTCCTCGGCAGCCTCGGCGTGCGTGGCCGGGATGTCGACGACGTCGTACATCTCGCCCTTGGCGGCCTCGGCGGACCACACGAGCGCCTTCATGCGGACCAGGTCCACAACGCCCTTGAAGTCCATCTCGGCGCCGATCGGCAGCTGCATGATGATCGGGACGGCGCCGAGGCGGTCCTTGATCATGTCCACGCAGCGGTGGAACTCGGCGCCGGTGCGGTCAAGCTTGTTCACGAAGCAGATGCGCGGCACGCCGTAACGGTCGGCCTGACGCCACACCGTCTCGGACTGCGGCTCGACACCGGCGACACCGTCGAACACCGTGACGGCACCGTCGAGGACGCGGAGCGAACGCTCCACCTCGACCGTGAAGTCGACGTGCCCCGGGGTGTCGATGATGTTGATCGTGTAGTCGTTGTCCTCAAGCGGCCAGTGACAGGTGGTGGCAGCAGAGGTGATCGTGATGCCACGCTCCTGCTCCTGCTCCATCCAGTCCATGGTGGCGGCGCCGTCGTGGACTTCACCGATCTTGTAGCTGACGCCGGTGTAGAAGAGGATCCGCTCGGTGGTGGTCGTCTTGCCCGCGTCGATGTGAGCCATGATCCCGATGTTGCGGACCCTGGCCAGGTCAAGTGAAGTGGTAGCCATAAGGCTTCAGTCTTCTCTCGGTCTCGATGTGGGTAGCGACTACCAGCGGTAGTGCGCGAAGGCCTTGTTGGACTCGGCCATCTTGTGGGTGTCCTCACGCTTCTTCACAGCGGCACCAAGGCCGTTGGAGGCGTCGAGAAGCTCGTTGAGCAGACGCTCGGTCATGGTCTTCTCGCGACGGGCGCGGGAGTAACCGACGAGCCAGCGCAGCGCGAGCGTGTTGGCGCGACCGGGCTTGACCTCGATCGGGACCTGGTACGTCGCACCACCGACACGGCGGGACTTGACTTCGAGCGTGGGCTTGATGTTCTCCAGCGCGCGCTTCAGCGTGATGACCGGGTCGTTGCCCGTCTTCTCACGCAGACCCTCCATGGCGCCGTAGACGATGCGCTCGGCGGTGGAGCGCTTGCCGTTCAGCAGCACCTTGTTGATGAGGGAGGTCACCAGAGGGGAACCGTAGACCGGGTCGATGATGACCGGGCGCTTCGGGGCGGGGCCCTTACGAGGCATTTCTACTTCTCCTTCTTGGCGCCGTAGCGGCTGCGGGCCTGCTTGCGGTTCTTGACACCCTGGGTGTCAAGCGAACCGCGGATGATCTTGTAACGAACACCAGGCAGGTCCTTCACACGGCCGCCGCGCACGAGCACGATGGAGTGCTCCTGCAGGTTGTGTCCCTCACCCGGAATGTAAGCCGTGACCTCGATCCCGCTGGTCAGACGCACACGCGCGACCTTACGCAGGGCCGAGTTCGGCTTCTTCGGGGTGGTCGTGAACACACGCGTGCAGACGCCGCGACGCTGGGGCGAACCCTCGAGTGCGGGCGTCTTGTTCTTCTCGACCTTGTCCTGCCGGCCCTTCCGGACCAGCTGCTGGATCGTAGGCACTACTTCTCCGGTTTCTGTGTGCCGAATGGTGAAGCTAACCTGGAACGCCACCGACCCACGCGGTCGGGTGTGTCGAACACTGCAGACCTTCGCCGCGAGGCGAAAAGGCGCAGATTGCGGTGGCCGCTTACGGCTCCCCTTGCGGTCTGAAGGCACGCACGAGAGCCAGGGCACACCCCAGGCACAAGGTAAGAGCGTACCTACCTCACGGACTTCGGTCAAAACAAATGCCGTGGTGCCCGACACGCCGGACTTCTCCCGATCCATTCTCGGGGCACTTCACACTTGGCGCAGCTTGTCATCGGTTCCGCGATGAAAGTCCACGAACCGCTCCCGACCGCACACACTGGGTGAGTACGTTGACCCGTCGCCGCGCACCGGTCACCGTGCGTGCGCGACGGGGCCGGACGGGGGACGGGGGATGGACTCATGGCGGCTGGATCCTCGGGCGAGGACGAGAGCCTGGACGACCGGGTGCCGTTCCTGGCCCGGCTGGAGAGCGAGGAGCGCTCCGCACTGCTGGCCCTCGGCCGCGAGCTGTCCTTCAGCCCCCGGATGGTGCTCCTGCACCAGAGCGAGCCCTCCTCGCACGTGCTGATCGTGACGCACGGCTGGACGAAGGTGACGGCCGCCGCCGCCAACGGCTACGAGGCACTGCTCGCGCTGCGCGGCCCCGGCGACATCGTCGGGGAGTCCGCCGCGCTCACCGGCCGGCCGCGCTCCGCGACGGTGACGGCCCTGGAACCGGTCCGCACGGTCGCACTCGTACGGGAACAGTTCAGGGACTTCCTCGCCCGCTCCCCCTCGGTCTCCTTCGCCCTGCTCGGCCTCACCTCGGACCGCACCCGCGCCGCCGACCGCCGCCGACTGGAGTTCGCCTCCATGAGCGTGCGCGAGCGCTTCGCCGCGCTCCTGCTCGACCTGGCCCGCACGAACGGCCGCCGCACCGAGGAGGGCGTCGAACTCTCCGTCCCACTGAGCAAACAGGAGCTGGCGGGCTCCGTGGGCGCGTCCCGGGAGATGGTCCAGCGCCTGCTGAAGGAACTCCGCGAGCGGGAGGCGGTGCTGACCGGCCGCCGGACGATGGTGATCCTGCGCATGGACGTCCTGAGGCGGATCGCCCGGGGATGAACCGACGAGCGGCCCCCCGGACGGCTGAGGCTCCCGTGACGCGGGACCGGCTCTGTGCACACGGTCACACTTCGAGTGGGACATCCGCCCTCACACCCGGCCCACCGGTGACGCCAACCTGCTTGCCAGGCGAGGCCCCCACCGAAAGGCGACCATGACCGACCCCGTGAGCCGGACGATCCTTCTGCTGGACATCGAGAAGTACAGCGACCGGGACGACGTGGAGCAGGCCTATCTGCGCCGGATGCTGTACGACATCACGGACCGCGCGCTGGAGAGCGCCGGCATCGACGAACGGCTGCGGCTGCGGGCGGACCGCGGCGACTCGGTGATGGAGCTGATCGACGCCAACGCCTCCGTCACGGCGCTGCTGCGCACCCTGCTCACCGAGGTGCCCGAGCTGCTCCGCGCGGTCAACCGGACGGCGTCGAGATCGGCCCAGATCCGGCTGCGCGGTGTCGTCGCCACGGGGTACGTCGCCGTCGACGAGCACGACGGCTGGGTCGGCTCCGACCTCAACCACGCCTGCCGGCTCCTCGACGCCCACCTGCTGCGCGCGGCCCTGCGGGAGCGGCCGGACGACTTCGCGCTGTGCGTCTCCGAGAGCGTGCACGCGGGGATCGTGCGGCACGACCACCAGGGCATCCCCGCGCACGGCTTCCACCCGGTGACGGTGGACAGCAAGAACGGTCCCCTGCGGGCCTGGCTGCACGGCCCGGTCCCGCACGGGACGGAGGACCACCGTGAGAGCGGGGGAGCCTCGGCGCCGGACTGCTCGGGGGAGAGCCCGGCGCCGGGGGCGGCCCCCGGCCCGCAGGAACCCGTCCGGCCCATCCAGCCCGAACAGACCGAGCGGGCCGAGCAGCCGGGGCAGGGTGAGCAGGTCGAGCAGCCGGGGCAGGGCGAGCGGCAGCCCGCCCGGCCCGCCGCTCCCGCAGCGCGCGTCGTCTTCGACTTCGGCGGCGGCTCCCCCAGCTTCGGCGGGAGCCTCGTCGCCGGGGACCAGCACGGGGTGTCCGGCGGACAGGTCACCGGAGACGTCCACCTGGGCAGGAGCGGGGGTGAGCCCGCGTGACGGCGCCCGCGCCCGCCCGGGGCGGCTTCGACGACGTACCGCCGCCGGACGCGCCCTGGCCCGGAGGTGCGCACCCGGACTCCGGTGAGGGCTCCGACGCCGGCGAGCCCGAGGAGGAGACCCGGGAGGCCGGGGCCGCGCAGCGCGAACTCGTCGCGCACACCCCGGGATTCATCTTCGAGGAGGCCGCGTCCTTCGGCGGCAGCGTGGTCGCCGGATCACAGCACGGGGTGTCGGCGGGCGGCTCCGCCCGTGATGTGTTCATGGGCGGCAAGACGGAGATCCACCACCACGGAACAGCCGCCTCCGCCGCGTACGTCTCCGGCGAGATCCCCCGGCGACGGCTCGACGAGCTCGCCGCCGTCTTCGTCGAGGGGCCCTCCTTCGCCGCCGCCCTGGCCCGGCTGCGCGACGAGCGCGTCCTCGTCCTCACCGGCGCCCACTCCACCGGCCGCCACGCCGCCGCGCTCATGCTCCTGCACCGCCTGGGCGTGCCCGCCGTGCACGCGCTGTCCGCCGAGACCGGACCGGCGAACCTGGGCACCCAGCTCACCGTGCCCGGCGGCCACGTCCTGCGCGACCTGCCGCTGAGCCGCAACCGCCCGCTGCGCGACACCCACCTGTACGCGGCCCGCGACCGGCTCGCGAAGACCGGCGGGTACCTGGTCGTGACCCTGGAGAGGTCCCCGTTCCTGCTGAGCGTCACCCCCTCCGCCTGGGAACCCCCGGAGGCGGCCGACGTCCTGCGCGCCCATCTCTCCGGCCTGCGGGAGGAACCCGGGGACATCACCGGCCTGCTCGCCCTCGGCCCCGTCCGCGACTTCCTCGCGCGCGGCGCCCACCGCCCCGCCGAGGTGGCCCGGTTCGCCGCCGAGGTCGCCCGCTACGACGGCGGCGAGCAGGCCGTGGCCCGCCTCGCCGACTTCGGGCACGCGGCGGTCGAGCGGCAGTGCCGTGAATGGCTCGGCGACCCCGAGTCCACCCTGCGCGACAAGGCGTTCCTCATCTCGCTCGCCGTCTTCGACCAGGCGCCCTACCTGCTCGCCGCCGAACTCGCCGACCGGCTCTACGTGCACTTCCAGCGGCTCCAGCACCCCGGACAGCCACCGGAGATCCCGGTGTTCGGGCTCGCCGCGGAAACCCGGCTGGAGCGGGCGTGGGCCGAGGGCGAGGTACGCGTCGAGACCACCAAATGGGGCGCGGTGCCGCAGTTCACGGCCCGCTTCAAGAAGGAGAACACCCCCCGGGTCCTGCTCGCCGAGGTCTGGACGGGCCATCCGTCGGCGCGGCCCGCCCTGGTCTCCTGGCTGAAGGAGCTGGCCCACGACCGGCGCCCGGTCGTCCGGACCCGGGCCGCGGCGGCCGCCGCGCTGCTGGCCCACGCCGACCTGCCCTCGGCGATGGAGCTGCTGATCGACGGCTGGGCGGTGTCCAAGACCTTCGGCTCCCGGCTCACCGCCGCGAACACGCTCACGCTCGCCCAGGTCCTCGACACCCCCCTCGTCCTGCGCCTGCTCACCCGGTGGTGCACGGACACCCACTGGGCCCGCCGCTGGACCGCGATCCGCGCCTTCGGCCTGCTCACCCCGCTGCGCCCCGACCTCACGGCCCCGGCGCTGAGCGCGCTCGCCGCCCGCGCCCGTGCGGGCGGCGGCGCCAAGACCGAGTCCGACAACCTGGTCGACTCGACGGCCCTGCTGCTCTCGGTGGGCTCCAGGCGCGGCGAGATGCTCTCCGAGCTGGTGCGGCTGCTCCACCACGACACGCCCTCGGTCCGCACCCTCGCGCTGGCCGCGTTCGTGCGCGCCTGCGACAACGCCGAGGAGGGCTCGCTCGTCGAGTGGTACGCCGACACCGGCATGTACGAGACGGACTCCGCCCGTGACCTGGCCACCCTCTGGCGGACCTCCCTCGGTGACCGCGGGCAGACGCGCGGCGCCCTGACCGCCATGCACACCTGGGTGCGGCTGGCCGAGCACCGCGCGGACGTCGCCCAGGCCCTGGAGCTGCTGCTGCCCGCGCTGGTCGTCACGGCGGACGACCGTAAACGCCTGAGCCACGAACTGGCCGGCCTGCGCGCCCCGGACGGTGCCCGCCCACCCGTGGCCGACCGGCTGCTGAGCCTTCTGATCCCCTCCACCCCAGATCCATCGAGGAGTTGAACCATGGCGGAGTTCCGCCGTCAGCCGGAGTGGCAGCAGGACGCCAACCGGCACACCGCGCTCATCGACCCGGTGCTCACCGTGCGGCCGATCGCGCGTTTCGACTACACCGTGCGCCGCGCGGTCAACGCGATCGACCACGCACTGGTCTTCGTCACCGCGAGGGGCGAGTACGACGTCTACACCCCGCCGCACCGGCCCAGCCGCGCGGACGCGGCCACCCGCCGCTACACCTCCGTGTACGAGGTGGACATGGGCAGCCACCCCGTCCAGCTCGCCCTGGAGATGCCGAGCGACGACGACGCCTTCTGCTTCGGTGCCACGGCCGATCTGACCTGGCGGGTCGCGGACCCGGTCGCCTACGTGGCGAGCGGCGAGCGAGACGTGCCGACCCGGCTCACCCGTGAACTGCACCAGCTCGCGCGCCCGGTGAGCCGCGCCTTCTCCATCGAGGACAGCCCGGCCGCCGAGCGCGCGGTCCAGCGGGCCGTGGAGGCGGGCGGTTTCGCCGCGGGCATCGGGCTGGCCGTGACCTGTGCCGTACGGCTGCGGCTGGACGACGAGGCGATCGCGCACCGGCGGCGGCAGCGGAGCCTGCGCTACGAGTCCGACATGCTCGACCCCGAGCACGAGTTCCGGCTGCGGCTGGCCCACCAGCAGCACGAGCTGGAGATGCTGCGCCAGCAGCAGGACCACCATCTGATCGCCGAGAAGATCAACTTCTACCAGTACCACCTCCAGCACGGAGGGGTCGCCGCCTGGGCCCTGCATCTGTCCCAGCACCCCGAGGACACCAAGATGGTCATCGGGTCCATCCAGAAGGACCAGCTGTCCCTCATCCGGGGCCAGCTCCAGGTCCTCGCCGGGGACACCCTGGAGGACTTCCAGAAGGCGGAGTCGGCGCGTTCGACCCTGCGGGCCGTCGACGAGCTGATCCAGCAGCGGACGCCTCCGGCGCCGCGGGACGGGCAGGGGGCACTGCCCGCCGGTGCGCCGCCCGGACCGCCACAGACACCGCCCCAGCCGCCGTATCCGGGCCAGTCTCCCCACCCCGGCCCGTCACCCCGGCCGCCGTACGCGACGACACCGCACGACCGTCCTCCGTACGACGACGGCAGGCCGCCCTACGACGGGCACTCCCCGTACGCCGGACAGGCCCCGTACACGGGCGGACAGGCCCCGTACACGGGCGGACAGGCGCCTTCCGCGGGCCCGCCCCCGTACGGCACCACGGGGGACCCCGCGGACGGGCAGCCGCCGTACACCGGACAGCCGCCTCACCCGGGCGACCGGTCCCCCTACGCCGGCGGCCCGGACGCGGGGTCCCCCGTGGTGCCGGAGCGGCCCTACAGCCCGGCGGGCCCGTACGGACCGCCCGCCACGACGCCGTACCCCACCACGGGTCCCGCGCCCGCCGTCCCGCCGCTGCCCGGACGCCCCGACGACCCGCGGGCCGTCGCACCGCACGCCGCACCACCGGAGGGAGAGCCCGCGTGAGCACGCCCTCAGGGCACCGCAGGCAGCCCTCCCGCCGCTCACCGGCTGACGTCCCCGCACAGCCGCCCGTCCCACCGAAGGAGCCGTCATGTCCCAGCCTCCGGGCCCGGCCCACGAACCCCCGTACCCAGGAAGCCCGTATCCGGGAACCCCGTACCCAGGAGGCCCGTATCCGGGGGCCGCGGCCCCGCCGCCCGAGTACCCGGCGGCCTCCGCTCCCCCGCCGCAGTACCCCGGGGGCCCCGGACCCCAGTACCCGGGCCAGGCGGGCCCTCCCCCTCAGTACCCCGGCGGACCGGCGCCGCAGTATCCGGGGGCGGGCGCCGCTCCGCCGCACCCGGGAGCCGGGTACCCCCCGCCGCAGTACCCCGGGACCGGGGCGGGGCCCGGCGGACAGGCTCCCCCGTACCCAGGGAACCCCGGTCCCGGCGGACCCGCGCCCACGTACCCGGGGACGGCGGGCCCCGATCCGCGGCACCAGGGAGCCGACCCGCGGTTCGCGGGGCCGCAGCAGGCGGAGCCGAAGCCGTTCGTCCCGCGGCAGGCCGTCGCGCCCGACGACCTCGACTACCGCCACCAGGGCTCACGCGTCCACCTGGCGAGCCATCAGCGCGGCGCCGACGCCACCGCCGTCGGACAGCTGGCCACCCAGATCCCCGGCGCCCTGGTGAGCCTCGCCGTGGTGTCGGCCCTCGCACTGGGAATCTGCGGCACGGTCGTGGGCTCGCTGGTCGTCGTGGCCTGGGTCGCCTCCGGGGCACTCGTCTTCCACCGGCCCACCGAGCTGCGCTTCGCCCGGCACGTGCTCAAACTGCGGACGCCGCTGGCCGAGGAACGCGCCCGGCTGGAGCCGATCTGGCGCGAGGTCACCGCCCGGGCCGGGATCGATGCGGACACCTACGAGCTGATGGTGGAGAACAGCGACGACCTGAACGCGGTCGCGGCCGCCGGCCATGTCGTCGGCGTCACCACCTACTCCCTCAACAAGATCCCCAGCAGCAACCTCGCCGCCGTACTCGCCCATGAACTCGGCCACCACACGGGCGGTCACGCCTGGGCGGGGCTCCTCGGCTACTGGTACTCGCTGCCCGGCCGGCTCGCCTGGGCCTTCACCCGCGGGATGGCCAGGATCGCGCTCGCCGTCGCCGGGGTCTTCTCCGCGGCCGCGACCGGGCTGCTGATCCTCTTCATGGGGATGTTCGTGGTCGCCGGGTTCCTCGTCGCCTGGTACATCACGATCCCCCTGGTCGTCGCGCCCTACCTCCTCGCCTGGGCGGGCCGCCTCGGCGAACTGCGTGCCGACCAGCAGGCCGCCGCCCTCGGCTTCGCCCCCGAGATGGCCGAGGTCCTGCACCACTTCCAGGCCGAGGAGGACGCGGCCAGGACGGCCGCCGCCGGACAGGGCAAGAAGCTCCAGGAGCCCACGGGCCTGGCCAGGCTGCTGTCCACCCACCCCGACAACTACACCCGGCTGCGCGCCCTGGAGCCGTACCTCCAGCCCCCGCGCTGAGACCGGGAACGGGGAAGCCGGGAACGGAGACCGGGAACGCCGAAGGGCGGTCACCCCCCACCGGGGATGACCGCCCTTCGCACTAGCTAGCGCCTACCGGCAGCCGCTCACTGGTTGTACGGACCGTAGTCGTAGTCCTCCAGCGGGACGGCCTGGCCGGAGCCGGTGCCGAACGGCGAGTAGTCGATGTCGTCGTAGCCGACGGCCGAGTACATCGCGGCCTTGGCCTCTTCGGTCGGCTCCACCCGGATGTTGCGGTAGCGGGACAGACCCGTACCGGCCGGGATGAGCTTACCGATGATGACGTTCTCCTTGAGGCCGATGAGGCTGTCGGACTTGGCGTTGATCGCCGCGTCCGTCAGAACTCGGGTCGTCTCCTGGAAGGAGGCGGCCGACAGCCAGGATTCCGTCGCCAGCGAGGCCTTGGTGATACCCATCAGCTGCGGACGGCCGGAGGCGGGGTGACCGCCCTCGGTGACCACACGACGGTTCTCGGTCTCGAACTTCGAACGCTCGACCAGCTCGCCGGGCAGCAGCTCCGCGTCGCCCGACTCGATGATCGTCACGCGGCGCAGCATCTGCCGGATGATGATCTCGATGTGCTTGTCGTGGATCGACACACCCTGCGAGTTGTAGACCTTCTGGACCTCTCCGACCAGGTGGACCTGGACGGCACGCTGACCCAGGATGCGCAGCACGTCGTGCGGGTTGGTGGCACCCACGGTGAGCTTCTGGCCCACCTCGACGTGCTCGCCCTCCGACACCAGCAGACGGGCGCGCTTCGAGATCGGGAACGCCGTCTCGTCGCTGCCGTCGTCCGGGGTGACGACGAGCTTCTTGGTCTTCTCGGTCTCCTCGATCCGCACGCGGCCGGAGGCCTCGGAGATCGGGGCGACACCCTTCGGCGTACGGGCTTCGAAGAGCTCGACGACACGGGGCAGACCCTGGGTGATGTCGTCACCGGCCACACCACCGGTGTGGAAGGTACGCATCGTCAGCTGGGTACCGGGCTCACCGATGGACTGGGCGGCGATGATGCCGACCGCCTCACCGATGTCGACCAGCTTGCCGGTGGCCAGCGAACGGCCGTAGCACATGGCGCAGGTGCCGACGGCGGACTCACAGGTCAGGACCGAACGGGTCTTGACCTCCTCGATGCCGTGCTTGACCAGCTCGTCGATGAGGACGTCGCCGAGGTCGGTGTTGGCCGGGGCCAGCACCTTGCCGTCGACGGTGATGTCCTCGGCCAGCGCACGTGCGTACACGCTGGTCTCGACGTTCTCCGTCTTGCGCAGCACGCCGTCCTCGCCACGCTCGGCGATGGCCAGACGCAGACCGCGGTCGGTGCCGCAGTCCTCCTCGCGGATGATGACGTCCTGCGAGACGTCCACCAGACGACGGGTGAGGTAACCCGAGTCGGCGGTACGCAGGGCGGTGTCGGCCAGACCCTTACGGGCACCGTGGGTGGAGATGAAGTACTCCAGCACGGACAGACCTTCACGGAAGGACGCCTTGATGGGACGCGGGATCGTCTCGTTCTTGGCGTTCGACACCAGACCACGCATACCGGCGATCTGACGCATCTGCATCATGTTGCCTCGGGCGCCCGAGTTCACCATCATCGAGACCGGGTTGGTCTTCGGGAAGTTCGCGTTCATCGCCTCGGCGACCTCGTTGGTCGCCTTGGTCCAGATCGCGATGAGCTCCTGCGTGCGCTCTTCCTTGGTGATCAGACCACGCTCGTACTGCTTCTGGACCTTCTCGTCCAGGTCCTCGTAGCCCTTGACGATCGCGCGCTTCGCATCCGGAACGACGATGTCGGAGATGGCCACGGTGACGCCGGAACGGGTCGCCCAGAAGAAGCCCGACGCCTTCAGGTTGTCGAGCGTCGCCGCCACGATGACCTTGGGGTAGCGCTCGGCGAGGTCGTTGACGATCTCGGAGAGCTGCTTCTTGCCGACCTCGTAGTCGACGAACGGGTAGTCCTCGGGCAGCAGCTCGTTGAAGAGCGCGCGGCCCAGGGTCGTCCGCAGGCGGAAGGTGTCACCCTGCTGCCACTCCGGGTCGCCCTCCTCCTGCGCCGGCGGGGTCCAGCCACGCGGCGGGATGGTGCCCACCGGGAAGCGGATGTCCACCTGCGACTGGAGCGAGAGCTCGCCGGCGTCGAACGCCATGATCGCCTCGGCCACGGACGCGAAGGAGCGGTCCTCGCCCTTGACGTTCCGCAGGTCGCCGTCGGTGGTCAGGAAGAACAGACCGAGGACCATGTCCTGGGTCGGCATCGTGACCGGGCGGCCGTCGGCCGGCTTGAGGATGTTGTTCGAGGACAGCATCAGGATGCGGGCCTCGGCCTGCGCCTCCGCGGAGAGCGGCAGGTGCACGGCCATCTGGTCACCGTCGAAGTCCGCGTTGAACGCGGTGCAGACGAGCGGGTGGATCTGGATGGCCTTGCCTTCGACCAGCTGGGGCTCGAAGGCCTGGATGCCGAGGCGGTGCAGCGTGGGCGCACGGTTCAGCAGAACCGGGTGCTCGGCGATGACCTCTTCGAGGACGTCGTACACGACCGTGCGGCCGCGCTCGACCATCCGCTTGGCGCTCTTGATGTTCTGCGCGTGGTTCAGGTCGACCAGGCGCTTCATCACGAACGGCTTGAAGAGCTCCAGCGCCATGGCCTTCGGCAGACCGCACTGGTGCAGCTTCAGCTGCGGACCGACGACGATCACGGAACGCGCGGAGTAGTCCACACGCTTGCCGAGCAGGTTCTGACGGAAGCGACCCTGCTTGCCCTTGAGCATGTCGGACAGCGACTTCAGCGGACGGTTGCCGGGGCCCGTCACCGGGCGGCCACGACGGCCGTTGTCGAAGAGCGCGTCGACGGCCTCCTGGAGCATGCGCTTCTCGTTGTTCACGATGATCTCGGGCGCGCCGAGGTCGAGAAGCCGCTTCAGGCGGTTGTTGCGGTTGATCACGCGGCGGTACAGGTCGTTCAGGTCGGAGGTCGCGAAGCGGCCACCGTCCAGCTGCACCATCGGGCGAAGGTCCGGCGGGATGACCGGCACGCAGTCCAGCACCATGCCCTTGGGGCTGTTGCTGGTCTGGAGGAACGCGGAGACGACCTTGAGGCGCTTGAGCGCACGGGTCTTCTTCTGGCCCTTGCCGGTGCGGATGATCTCGCGGAGGCGCTCGGCCTCCTCGTCGAGGTCGAAGGACTCCAGGCGCTTCTGAAGCGCCGCGGCACCCATCGAACCGTCGAAGTACGTGCCGAAGCGGTCACGCAGCTCGCGGTAGAGGAGCTCGTCGCCCTCCAGGTCCTGCACCTTGAGGTTCTTGAAGCGGGTCCAGACCTCGTCGAGGCGGTCGATCTCGCGCTGCGCGCGGTCGCGCAGCTGCTTCATCTCACGCTCGGCACCCTCGCGCACCTTGCGGCGCACGTCGGCCTTGGCGCCCTCGGCCTCCAGCTCGGCCAGGTCGGTCTCGAGCTTCTTGGCGCGGGCCTCGAGGTCGGCGTCGCGGCGGTTCTCGACCTGCTGGCGCTCGACGGAGACGTGGGCCTCCAGCGAGGGCAGGTCGCGGGTGCGGCGCTCCTCGTCGACGTACGTGATCATGTACGCGGCGAAGTAGATGACCTTCTCGAGGTCCTTCGGGGCGAGGTCGAGCAGGTAGCCAAGACGCGACGGAACGCCCTTGAAGTACCAGATGTGAGTGACGGGAGCGGCGAGCTCGATGTGGCCCATCCGCTCACGGCGCACCTTGGCGCGCGTGACCTCGACGCCACAGCGCTCACAGATGATGCCCTTGAAGCGGACACGCTTGTACTTGCCGCAGTAGCACTCCCAGTCCCGGGTCGGACCGAAGATCTTCTCGCAGAAGAGTCCGTCCTTCTCGGGCTTGAGGGTGCGGTAGTTGATGGTCTCAGGCTTCTTGACCTCGCCGTGGCTCCACTGACGGATGTCGTCAGCGGTGGCCAGACCGATCCGGAGCTCATCGAAGAAGTTGACGTCGAGCACTATGCGTCAATCCCTCTCAGGGTTGTAAGTCTTAGGGGTCTGAAACGGGGGTCCTGGGGCCGGCGGGCCTTGATCACCTTTTCCACAGGTGGCCAAGGCCCGGCCGGACTCCCGTCAGACCTCTTCGACGCTGCTCGGCTCGCGCCGGGACAGGTCGATGCCGAGCTCCTCCGCCGCGCGGAAGACGTCCTCGTCGGTGTCGCGCATCTCGATGGACATGCCGTCCGAGGACAGCACCTCCACGTTGAGGCACAGGGACTGCATCTCCTTGATGAGCACCTTGAAGGACTCGGGGATGCCGGGCTCGGGGATGTTCTCGCCCTTGACGATGGCCTCGTAGACCTTCACGCGGCCGGTCACGTCGTCGGACTTGATCGTCAGCAGCTCCTGGAGGGCGTAAGCGGCGCCGTACGCCTCCAGCGCCCACACCTCCATCTCACCGAAGCGCTGGCCACCGAACTGAGCCTTACCACCCAGCGGCTGCTGGGTGATCATCGAGTACGGACCGGTCGAGCGGGCGTGCAGCTTGTCGTCGACCAGGTGGTGCAGCTTGAGGATGTACATGTACCCGATCGAGATCGGGTCCGGGAACGGCTCGCCGGAGCGGCCGTCGAACAGCCTCGCCTTGCCGGACGGGAGAACCAGGCGGTCACCGTCGCGGTTGGGCAGGGTGTGCTCGAACAGGCCCGCGAGCTCGTCCTCACGCGCACCGTCGAAGACCGGGGTGGCGACGTTGGTCCGCGGCGGGACCTTGTCGGCGCCGATGGCCTGGAGGCGCTGCGCCCATTCGTCCCCGAGACCGGAGACGTCCCAGCCGCGGCTGGCGAGCCAGCCGAGGTGGATCTCCAGTACCTGTCCCGGGTTCATTCGGGACGGGACACCGAGCGGGTTGAGGATGATGTCGACCGGGGTGCCGTCCTCCAGGAACGGCATGTCCTCGATCGGCAGGATCTTCGAGATGACACCCTTGTTGCCGTGACGGCCGGCGAGCTTGTCACCGTCCGTGATCTTGCGCTTCTGCGCCACGTAGACACGAACCAGCTGGTTCACGCCCGGGGGCAGCTCGTCGCCCTCTTCACGGTCGAAGACGCGGACACCGATGACCTTGCCGATCTCGCCGTGCGGGACCTTCAGGGAGGTGTCACGGACCTCACGGGCCTTCTCACCGAAGATCGCGCGCAGCAGGCGCTCCTCCGGCGTCAGCTCGGTCTCGCCCTTGGGCGTGACCTTGCCGACGAGGATGTCGCCGGCGACGACCTCGGCACCGATACGGATGATGCCGCGCTCGTCGAGGTCGGCGAGGACCTCCTCGGAGACGTTCGGGATGTCCCGGGTGATCTCCTCGGGGCCGAGCTTGGTGTCACGGGCGTCGACCTCGTGCTCCTCGATGTGGATCGAGGAGAGGACGTCGTCCTGCACGAGGCGCTGCGACAGGATGATCGCGTCCTCGTAGTTGTGACCCTCCCACGGCATGAACGCCACGAGCAGGTTCTTGCCGAGGGCCATCTCGCCGTCCTCGGTCGCGGGACCGTCGGCCAGGACCTGGCCCTCGATCACGCGGGCGCCCTCGTCCACGACAACCTTCTGGTTGACGGAGGTGCCCTGGTTCGACCGGGAGAACTTGTGCAGGCGGTACGTGGTGTACGTGCCGTCGTCGTTGGCGGTGGTGATGTAGTCCGCGGAGACCTCCTGGACCACACCGTCCTTCTCCGACTTCAGGACGTCACCGGCGTCGACCGCGCAGCGGTACTCCATGCCGGTGCCGACCAGCGGCGCCTCGGACTTGATGAGCGGAACGGCCTGACGCATCATGTTCGCGCCCATGAGGGCACGGTTGGCGTCGTCGTGCTCCAGGAACGGGATCATCGCGGTCGCGACCGACACCATCTGGCGCGGGGAGACGTCCATGTAGTCGACGTCGTCACCGGGGACGTAGTCGACCTCTCCGCCACGACGGCGGACCAGGACGCGGGACTCCTCGAAGCGGAGCTCGTCCGTCAGCGGCGCGTTGGCCTGCGCGATGACGAACCGGTCCTCCTCGTCGGCCGTGAGGTAGTCGACCTCGTCGGTGACGACACCGCCGGTGACCCGGCGGTAGGGCGTCTCGACGAAACCGAACGCGTTCACGCGGCCGTAGGACGCGAGCGAGCCGATCAGACCGATGTTCGGGCCTTCAGGGGTCTCGATCGGGCACATGCGGCCGTAGTGCGAGGGGTGCACGTCACGGACCTCGAAGCCGGCCCGCTCACGGGAGAGACCACCCGGGCCAAGAGCCGACAGACGGCGCTTGTGGGTGAGACCCGACAGCGGGTTGTTCTGGTCCATGAACTGCGACAGCTGGCTGGTGCCGAAGAACTCCTTGATGGAGGCGACGACCGGCCGGATGTTGATCAGGGTCTGCGGCGTGATCGCCTCGACGTCCTGAGTCGTCATGCGCTCGCGCACCACGCGCTCCATACGAGCCAGACCCGTGCGGACCTGGTTCTGGATGAGCTCGCCGACGTTGCGCAGACGACGGTTGCCGAAGTGGTCGATGTCGTCGGTCTCGACGACCATCGAGGTGCCGTTGTCACCAACGGTCTCGGTCTCACCGGCGTGCAGCTTCACCAGGTACTTGATCGTCGAGATGATGTCCTCGACGGTCAGGATGCCGGCGTCGAGCGGGGCGTCGCCGCCCAGCTTCTTGTTGACCTTGTACCGGCCGACCTTGGCGAGGTCGTAGCGCTTCGGGTTGAAGTAGAGGTTCTCCAGAAGCGTCTGCGCGGCCTCACGGGTCGGCGGTTCGCCCGGACGCAGCTTGCGGTAGATGTCCAGCAGCGCGTCGTCCTGGCCCTGGGTGTGGTCCTTCTCCAGGGTGGCGCGCATGGACTCGTACTCGCCGAACTCCTCGAGGATCTGCTCGGTGGTCCAGCCGAGAGCCTTCAGGAGAACGGTGACGGACTGCTTGCGCTTGCGGTCGATGCGGACACCGACCATGTCGCGCTTGTCGATCTCCATCTCCAGCCAGGCACCCCGGGAGGGGATGACCTTGGCCGAGAAGATGTCCTTGTCGGACGTCTTGTCGATGGAGGAGTCGAAGTAGACACCCGGCGAGCGGACCAGCTGCGACACGACGACACGCTCGGTGCCGTTGATGACGAAGGTGCCCTTGTTGGTCATGAGCGGGAAGTCGCCCATGAAGACCGTCTGGGACTTGATCTCGCCGGTCTCGTTGTTGGTGAACTCGGCGGTGACGAAGAGCGGGGCCGCGTACGTGAAGTCGCGGTCCTTGCACTCGTCGATGGAGTTCTTCGGGGGCTCGAAGCGGTGATCGCGGAACGTCAGGGACATCGACCCGCTGAAGTCCTCGATCGGGGAGATCTCCTCGAAGATCTCCTCCAGACCGGACTTGGTGGGGACGTCCTGTCCGCTGTCCAGAGCCGCCTCGACACGAGCCTTCCACGCGTCGTTGCCGAGCAGCCAGTCGAAGCTCTCGGTTTGCAGCGCAAGAAGGTTCGGAACCTCGAGGGGCTCCTTGATCTTTGCAAAGGAGATGCGCAGCGGGGCGGTGCTGGCGCCGTTGTTCGTATTCGCGGTCGAGGCAGTGCGCGAGGCGGCCAAGAGGGGGTCCTTCCGAGGGCTCGGACTCACTACGCGCGTACCGGTCCCATGTCGGACAAAGCGTCGGGCCGTTCCCGATCCGGCCGAATGAAGGCCAGGTCAGAGATGGTCCAACCGTCGATGCTCATACACGGGCATGCCCCTGGTGACGGGCAGGAGGCAGCTAACAGGCAGCGCAAAGGGTCAGTGTAGCCACTAGGCCCACTGATGTCCAGTCCCTGTTTTTTGAGACTCTCACTGTTCTCAACACCTGCGGCAAGCCACGCCCTCAATGCACATCGATACTGCCCTCTTCGTCAGCGATCCATGCCTCGGATACGGATCGTTGTGACGACGCGTCCTGAGAATTGCGCGCTGCGTGCGGTTCGTCAAGGCCCCCCATGCCCAAAGCAAGTGCCGCGATCGTCACGTGCGGCCCGTCTTGCAACCCGTCCCTCTGCCTGTCACAGCTGGTCGGAGGCACAACGAAGATCACCATACTCGTCACGGCCCGCATCGCAAGGCTGCCGCTTCAGGGACCCCCTGGAACGCCGAAGAGCGACCACCCAGTTGGGTGATCGCTCTTCGGTGCGTCAGCGTTACAGCGCTACGAGAGCGGCTGTGACAGCTTCACAGGAGTCCTCGGAGGACTCGTCGAGTTACTTGACCTCGACGGAGGCGCCGGCGCCCTTGAGGGACTCGGCAGCCTTCTCGGCGGCCTCCTTGGCGACCTTCTCGAGGACGGGCTTCGGAGCGCCGTCGACGAGGTCCTTGGCCTCCTTCAGGCCCAGCGAGGTGAGCTCACGCACGACCTTGATGACCTGGATCTTCTTCTCGCCGGCACCGGTGAGGATGACGTCGAACTCGTCCTGCTCCTCGACGGCCTCGACGGCGGCGGGGCCGACCGGGGCAGCGGCGACCGCGGCGGCGGCGGTGACGTCGAACTTCTCCTCGAAGGCCTTCACGAACTCGGAGAGCTCGATGAGGGTGAGGTTCTCGAACTGCGCGAGCAGCTCTTCCTGGGACAGCTTCGCCATGATGGCGTCCTTCCACTAATTCGGCAGGTGCCGGATGTACTGGTGAGGCGGGCGTACGTTCGGCCCGCTACGACCGTCGCCTCAGGCGGCGGTCAATGCGCGAGCCGAATTACTCGGCACCGCCCTGCTCGGCCTGCTTGACACGAAGCGCCTCCGCGGTGCGGACGAACTTCGAGGGCAGGGCCTGGAAGAGGCGAGCAGTCTGCGTCTGCTTGCCCTTGAAGGCACCCGCCAGCTTGGCGAGCAGAACCTCGCGGGACTCGAGGTCCGCAAGCTTCTTGATCTCGTCGGCGGACAGCGCCTTGCCGTCAAGGACACCGCCCTTGATGACGAGGTTGGGGTTGTCCTTGGCGAAGTCACGAAGACCCTTCGCCGACGTCACCGGGTCACCGGAGATGAAGGCGACCGCCGTCGGACCGTTGAACAGGTCGTCGAGCGTCGAGATCCCGGCCTCGTTGGCCGCAATCTTGGTCAGCGTGTTCTTCACCACGGCGTACTGGGCGTCTTCACCGAGCGAACGGCGCAGCGTCTTGAGCTGCGCCACGGTGAGACCCCGGTACTCGGTCAGCACAGCGGCGTTCGAGCTGCGGAACTGGTCCGCGAGCTCGGCTACCGCGGCAGCCTTGTCGGGCCTTGCCATAGAGCGTCGGCCTCCTTCCGGGTGATGAGGACCGCTCAGAAGGGGCCGGCACAACAAAAACGCCCCGGCGCAGGCGCACGGGGCGTAGCTCCACCGGATTACTCCGCACGCTCAGCGTGCGAACTCCGGGAACACATCCACGATCACCTGCGCGGGTCGTCCGCGGTGCGGATCCTTCGGTCACCCCGTCCTCTTGCGAGCACGTGGCAACGACCAGCGGTCTTTGGCTTCTCGAGGAGCGTACGTGAAGGGGACGCCGTCAAGCAAATCCGGCCGAACGGCCCGGCCGCCGAGGGCCTTCCACGTCCGGCCGGGGCGGGTCAGCCCTGCTGGACGCCCTTCATCATCCCGGCGAGGTCGACGGTGTCCTCGGCGGGCGGGGCGGTCACGGTCACGGGCTTGTTGTAGTCCAGGAAGGTGACGGTCATGTCGAGCGGACCCTTGTCGGCGGTCCCGCGCATCCGGAACTGCTTGGTGTGGTCGGCACCGTCGATCCACATGTCCATCGTGATCGCGTCGATGCCCATCTTCGTGTACTGGTCCAGGGCCTTCTCGCGCTTCTCGCGGGTGTCCTTGTCCTGGCTCTTGAGCGACTTGCGGAACGCGTCCAGGGGGATCGTCCCCTTGTAGTGCGTGGTCTTCACGCCCCCGACGGTCTCGGTGCCGACCTTCTTCACGTCCTTGGAGCCGGTCAGGAAGGTGGACTCGGTGGCCGGGTTCTTGTCGGCCTGGCCGCCGCCCAGCTGGTCCGCGTTCAGTTCCTTGTCCGCGCCGAGCGCGGCCATGTCGAACTTGATCCAGCTCTTGCCGTCCATCTCCTTGGCGGCCTTGGCGCCCCCGCCGATGTACATCGCCTTGCCCACGAGCCGGATCTCCACCGGGCCCTCGGTGGCCTGGTCCTCGGCGGTCATCTTCATGCTCATGGCCAGCGGCTTCATGCTCATCGCCGCCTCGCCGCTGACGCGGCCCTCGCCCGGGACCTTGCCGGTCATCCGGTAGCGGAGCGAGGTGATGTCCTCGGTCTTCTTCGCCGCCTTCGCCACGGCCGCGGCGGGCGTGAGCTCGGGCGACTCCTCCCCCGCGCCCTTCGAACAGCCCACGACGCCACCGCCGAGGACCAGGGCCGCGAGGGTCGCGGCGGTCGCCCGGTGCCGTACCGCGTCGTTCACAGAAAGCTTCAAGGTTCCCCCCAAGGAACAGATGCACGATTCACAGATCCGGCGCGAGCGTAGCCCAGGAGATTCCGGTGATCACCTGGGTTTCCGCGCGGCCGGAGTGCGTACGACGGACCCCGGGGAGGTGCGGAGCTCAGGAAGGGGAGCCGCTGCCGGAACCGGTCGCCGTGTCGCCGCTGCCCGGCGTCACGCCCTGCGCCTTCAGGAGGTCCTTGAAGTCCTCGGTGTCACCGGCCGGGGGCGCGGCGGCGGAGACCTTCACTCCGTAGTCGCTGTAGTACGTCGTGGACGACATGGTGCCGCTCGTCATCGCGGCCTTGGAGACCGCCTTGACGAGCAGGTCCTTGGCGTCGACCCAGATGTCCACGTCCTCGGTCGTGATGCCGGCCGTGGTGAGCTGCTTCTTCATGTCGGAGAGCTGGCTCGCGGTGAGGTGGGAGCTGCGGGCCGCGAGGTCGCTCACGTCCACCGTGCCCGCGTAGTGCGTGGTCCTCTGTCCGCGGACCGTCTCCTCGCCGACCTTCTTGACGTCACCGGAGGCCAGCAGGAGCTTCACCGACTGGTTCGGCGAGCTGTTCTGCATCTGGTCCTTCAGGAGCGCGCCGGAGCCGCCCCCGAGCTTCGCGAGGTCGTCGTACCCGTAGCGGATCCAGTGCTTGCCGCCGGCCTGCCGGGCGAAGGCGTCGCCCATCTTCGCGTAGTAGGCGTCGGACAGATAGCGGGCCTCCATGGAGTCGCTGCCCATCTTGCGCATCGTGTCGGCCATCGTGCCGCCGGTGTAGGTGATCGTCATGTCACCGGTGAAGCCGTCGCCCCAGGCCATGGTGCCGCCCGACTTCATGGACATCAGCGTGCCCATGGTCGTCGTGGACTCGATCCGCGCGGAGTCGGCGCCGTCGGTGGACTTCTCGGCGGAGCGCAGGGCCGCGATGGGGCTGACCCGCGTGACGCTCTTGTGGCCCGCCCTGTCGCCGTTGCCCGAACTCCCGGAGGAACCGGAGGAGTTGCAGGCGGCCACCCCCGCCAACGCGGTCGCCGCCGCGATCGAGACCGTCAGCCGGCGTGCCATCGTGCTCTTCATTCGTCCCACCCCTGAGAGAAGTCCGTGAACCGCGCGCGGCGCGGCCCATGGACACCCGTACCCGGATTTCCGGCCGGGGCGACCGCCCCGGGAAGACCTCCGCGCGTCTTCGCGCGAAAGACCTCCGGACATGAGGACGGGCCCCGCACCTCGAAAGGTTGCGGGGCCCGTTCAGATTCGCGTGCGCGACGCGGTCACCGGGGTGAGCGAAGGGCTCAGACGGCGGCCGGGTCCTCCTCGACGAGGAGGTTGCGGGTGCGGTTCGGGTCGACGGGAACGCCGGGGCCGATCGTGGAGCTGATCGCGGCCTTCTTGATGTAGCGACCCTTGGCGGCGGACGGCTTCAGACGAAGGATCTCGTCGAGCGCGGCGCCGTAGTTCTCCACCAGCTTGGTGTCGTCGAAGGACACCTTGCCGATGATGAAGTGCAGGTTCGAGTGCTTGTCGACGCGGAACTCGATCTTGCCACCCTTGATCTCGGTGACAGCCTTGGCGACGTCGGGGGTCACGGTGCCGGTCTTGGGGTTCGGCATGAGACCACGGGGACCGAGCACGCGGCCGAGGCGGCCGACCTTGCCCATGAGGTCCGGGGTGGCGACGACGGCGTCGAAGTCCAGACGGCCCTTCGCGACCTCGTCGATCAGTTCGTCGGAGCCGACGATGTCGGCGCCCGCGGCCTCCGCGGCCGCAGCACGGTCACCGGTCGCGAAGACCAGGACCCGGGCGGTCTTGCCGGTGCCGTGCGGCAGGTTCACGGTGCCACGGACCATCTGGTCGGCCTTGCGCGGGTCGACACCCAGGCGGAAGGCGACCTCGACGGTGCCGTCGAACTTGCTGGTGGAGGTCTCCTTGGCGAGACGGACGGCCTCGAGCGGGGCGTAGAGCTTGTCCCGGTCGACCTTGGCGTCCGCAGCGCGGAGAGACTTGCTGCGCTTGCTCACTACTGCTCCTGATGTGTTCTGAGGAGTCGTGGTGCGGGCCGAGCAGGCCCTGCCACGCGCGGCCGAGGCCGCATGGTTCCTGTGAAGGTGGGTGTCAGCCCTCGACCGTGATGCCCATGGAACGGGCGGTGCCGGCGATGATCTTCGCGGCGGCGTCCAGGTCGTTGGCGTTGAGGTCGGGCATCTTGGTCGTGGCGATCTCGCGGACCTGCGCCTGGGTGATCTTGGCGACCTTGGTCTTGTGCGGCTCGCCGGAGCCCTTCTCGACACCCGCGGCCTTGAGGATCATCTTGGCGGCCGGCGGAGTCTTGGTCACGAAGGTGAAGGAGCGGTCCTCGTAGACCGTGATCTCCACCGGGATGACCCAGCCACGCTGCGACTCGGTCGCCGCGTTGTAGGCCTTGCAGAACTCCATGATGTTGACGCCGTGCTGACCGAGCGCGGGGCCGACCGGCGGGGCCGGGTTCGCCGCACCGGCGTTGATCTGGAGCTTGATGAGCCCCGTGACCTTCTTCTTCTTGGGAGGCATTCCGGGTCCTCTTTCGTTTTCGCCTTCCTACGTCCGAGTCGCCCCGGACGGCTGCCTTCAGCGGAGGAAATGATCCGGATGAAGGCATACCGCACAACGATAACGGGTATCCATGCGCGGCTAAAAACCGAGCAGGTCAGACCGGCTGTGACAGCCCGTCTGACCTGTTCGGAAGACGTACGTCCAGAAGGTGCTAGTTCTTCTGGATCTGGTCGAAGGAGAGCTCGACCGGAGTCTCGCGGCCGAAGATCTCGACGAGGCCCTTGACCTTCTTCGAGTCGGCGTTGATCTCGTTGATGGTGGCCTGGAGGGTGGCGAACGGGCCGTCGGTGACGGTGACCGAGTCGCCGACCTCGAAGTCCAGCACCTGGACCTCGACCTTGCGCTGCGGCGCGGGCTTGCCCTCGGCCTCGGCGGCCTCGCGGGCGGCCTTCTCCTCGGCCTCCGGGGCGAGCATCTTGACGATCTCGTCCAGGGTCAGCGGGTACGGGTCGTAGGCGTTGCCCACGAAGCCGGTGACGCCGGGGGTGTTGCGGACGACGCCCCAGGACTCGTTCGTCAGGTCCATGCGGACCAGGACGTAGCCCGGGAGCTTGTTCTGCTTGATCGTCTTGCGCTCGCCGTTCTTGATCTGCGCGACCTCTTCCTGCGGCACCTCGGCCTGGAAGATGAAGTCCTCGACGTTCAGCGAGACGGCACGCTGTTCGAGGTTGGTCTTCACGCGGTTCTCGTAACCGGCGTACGTGTGGATGACGTACCACTCGCCGGGCAGCAGACGCAGTTCGTCGCGCAGGGCGGTCACGGGGTCGACGGGCTCGGCCTCGACTTCGGGCTCGGCCTCCTCGGACGCGTCCTCGTCCGCGGCGTCCTCGTCCTCGGCGGACTCGTCGGCGGCGTCCTCGACGTCCTCACCGGACTCGTCCTCGACGTGCAGGGCCGCGTCCTCGGCGTTCTCGCCGGCGGCGGCATCGGCAGCCTCGAACTCGTCCACGACGTCCGTTCCCTCGACGATCTCGAGCTCGTCGTCAACGGACTCGACCGACTCGGAGGAATCGTTCAGGTTCGGGTCAGACACGGTGGCTGCTTCTTCCTGGTTACATGGGGGTGGAACGCGCGAAAGGGGCGCCGGTGACGGCGCCCTTCGCTCTCGGCTCAGCCGAAGACGTACTTGGCGGCGTGGTTGAGCCCATAGTCAATCACGGTGACCAGGCCGATCATGATGACGACGAACACAATCACCACTGTGGTGTAAGTCGTCAGCTGATTGCGAGTCGGCCAGACAACCTTCCGGAGTTCCGCGATGATCTGGCGGTAGAAGGTGGCAAGGCGCTTCAGCGGGCCCTTCTTGGCACGCTTACCGCCCTTGCGGGCCTTCTTCTTGGACTCCGGCGCCTCGGCATCAGGCATGTCGATGGAGCCCACGGCGTCCGTCACTCGTCCTCACCTGATTCCCGGGTCGTGACCGTGCCGCGCCCGGTTGAGCCGCACGGCGGTGCATTGCTGTACGTACATGCGCACACATCCGCGAGAGGTGTGTGTAGCAGGGCCGGAGGGACTTGAACCCCCAACCGCTGGTTTTGGAGACCAGTGCTCTACCAATTGAGCTACGACCCTTTGATTTCCCCCAACGTACCGCATTCGCCCGGGTGCTCGGTGTGCACCGGGTGAGTGCGGCCGGTGAAGGCCAACGAGGTGAGAGTGTACGTGGTCGGAAGCCGGGCGTCGAACAGAAAGTGTCCGTACGGGCTCACCACGTCGAAGATCCACTGGTGGAGCGCGCGGATCCGCACGGATGTTCTGCCCTTGTTCAGTCCGTGAAACCCGTGTGCCGGGGGTGTTTCCGGTCTGAAACGATGGGTCCCATGAGCCCTGCAACCCCTCCCACCGAGCGCCGGGTCTCCGCCCGAGTCGGCGCGATCTCCGAATCCGCCACCCTCGCCGTGGACGCCAAGGCCAAGGCACTCAAGGCCGCCGGACGTCCGGTGATCGGCTTCGGCGCCGGTGAGCCCGACTTCCCGACCCCGGACTACATCGTCCAGGCCGCCATCGAGGCCTGCTCGAACCCCAAGTACCACCGCTACACGCCGGCCGGCGGGCTCCCCGAGCTGAAGGCCGCGATCGCCGCGAAGACGCTGCGCGACTCCGGCTTCGAGGTGGAGGCCGCCCAGGTCCTGGTCACCAACGGCGGCAAGCAGGCCATCTACGAGGCCTTCGCCGCGATCCTCGACCCGGGTGACGAGGTCATCGTCCCGGCCCCGTACTGGACCACCTACCCGGAGTCCATCCGTCTCGCCGGCGGTGTCCCGGTGGAGGTCGTCGCCGACGAGACCACCGGCTACCGCGTCTCGGTCGAGCAGCTGGAGGCCGCCCGCACCGAGAACACCAAGGTGCTGCTCTTCGTCTCCCCGTCCAACCCGACGGGCGCGGTCTACACCCGCGAGCAGATCGAGGAGATCGGCCGCTGGGCCGCCGAGAAGGGCCTGTGGGTCCTGACCGACGAGATCTACGAGCACCTGGTCTACGGCGACGCCGAGTTCCACTCGCTGCCCGTGGTGGTGCCCGAGCTGCGCGACAAGTGCATCGTCGTCAACGGCGTCGCCAAGACGTACGCGATGACCGGCTGGCGCGTGGGCTGGGTCATCGGCCCGAAGGACGTCATCAAGGCCGCGACCAACCTCCAGTCGCACGCCACCTCGAACGTCTCGAACGTGGCCCAGGTCGCCGCGCTCGCCGCCGTCTCCGGCGACCTCGACGCCGTCGCGAAGATGCGCGAGGCCTTCGACCGCCGCCGCAAGACCATCGTGCGCATGCTGAACGAGATCGACGGCGTGCTCTGCCCCGAGCCCGAGGGCGCCTTCTACGCGTACCCCTCGGTGAAGGAACTGGTCGGCAAGGAGATCCGCGGCAAGCGCCCCGCGGACACCGTCGAGCTGGCCGCGCTCATCCTGGAGGAGGCCGAGGTCGCGGTCGTCCCGGGCGAGGCCTTCGGCACGCCGGGCTACCTGCGGCTGTCGTACGCGCTCGGCGACGAGGACCTCGTCGAGGGCGTCAGCCGGATCCAGAAGCTGCTGGCCGAGGCGAAGGACTGACCTCACGCGTCCGCCCGCGCCTCCCAGGGGCGCGGGTGACGTCATGAGCGCTCCACGCGCGCGTGCGGGGGCCGGTCACTCACGGGAGTGGCCGGCCCTCGTCCATGCGTTCGGGCAAGCGCCCGATCAGGGAAAGCCCTTCCGGCACGGCGTTCGCGTGGGGCAGGATCTCCGGATGGAGCGCGTACGTGATGTCAGTGAACTTCCGAAGGCCCATCTGCACCTGCACTTCACGGGGTCCATGCGCCCCGGCACCGTGCTGGAGCTCGCCGACAAATACGGCGTGCGGCTGCCCGAGACGCTGACCGAGGCGCTGACCAGCGGGGAACCGCCGAAGCTGCGGGCGACCGACGAGCGCGGCTGGTTCCGCTTCCAGCGCCTGTACGACGCCGCGCGGTCCTGCATCAGAGAGCCCGAGGACATCCAGCGCCTGGTGCGCGAGGCCGCCGAGGAAGACCTGAAGGACGGCTCCGGCTGGCTGGAGATCCAGGTCGACCCGACCTCGTACGCCCCGCGCCTCGGCGGGCTGATCCCGGCCCTGGAGATCATCCTGGACGCGGTCGACTCGGCCGTGCGGGACACCGGGCTCGGGATGCGTGTCCTGGTGGCCGCCAACCGGATGAAGCACCCCCTGGACGCCCGCACGCTGGCCCGGCTCGCCGTGCGGTACGCGGACCGGGGGATCGTCGGTTTCGGGCTCTCCAACGACGAGCGGCGGGGCATGGCGCGGGACTTCGACCGGGCCTTCGCCATCGCCCGCGAGGGCGGACTGCTGTCCGCGCCGCACGGCGGCGAGCTCACCGGACCCGCCTCGGTCCGCGACTGCCTCGACGACCTGCACGCCTCCCGGATCGGCCACGGGGTGCGGGCCGCCGAGGACCCCCGACTGCTGAAGCGCCTCGCGGACCGCGGGGTGACCTGCGAGGTCTGCCCCGCCTCCAACGTCGCCCTCGGCGTCTACGAGAAGCACGCCGATGTCCCCCTGCGCACTCTGTTCGAATCCGGGGTGCCGATGGCCCTCGGTGCCGACGACCCGCTGCTCTTCGGCTCCCGGCTCGCCGCCCAGTACGACATCGCCCGGCGCCATCACGCCTTCACCGACCAGGAACTGGCCGAGCTGGCCCGGCAGTCCATCCGCGCCTCGGCCGCGCCCCAGGACGTCCGGACGAAGCTGCTGTCCGGCGTCGACGACTGGCTCACCGCCTAGCGCGGGTCCTGGGGCTCGGTCCCCCGGTCTCTCGGGGTGAGCCCGGCGAGCAGGGTGCGGGCGAGGGCCGGGGCGAAGGTGTCCAGCGGCGGTGGCGTGCCGTCCTCGGTGGCGTCGTAGGCGAACGCCCGCTGCGCGCACGCCCCGAGCAGCAGTGAGGCGGCGGCGTAGGTGTCGGTGTCCGGCCGGACACGCCCGGCCCGCTGTTCCGCCAGCAGATAGGCGGCGAGACCCCGGATGGGGATGTGGGGGCCCGCGTCCATGGCCCGCATGGCCTCGTCATGGCGCCGCTTGAGCTGTGTCTCCGCGTACAGGGAGGCGGCGATCGGGAAGCTCTGCTCATAGAAGAGGGACGCCTGGCGGGCGATCTCGGTGAGGTTCTCCTCCAGGGAGTGCTCCCGCGGCTCGGCCGTCAGCCGCTCCAGGAGCGGGCCGAGCCGCGGCAGCCGCTCGTGGAGGACCCGGATGAACAGCTCCTCCTTGCTCGCGAAGTACTTGTAGAGCGCCGCCTCCGAACAGCCGGCCGCCCTGGCGATCTCCTTGGTGGTGACGCGGGAGAGGCCGAGCGTGAGCATGAGCTCGTGCGCCGCGTCGAGGATGCGGATCCTGGCCGGCTTCGACGGCGTGCGCTCCGTGGCGGATTTCTGCTGCATGGGGCCCAAGGATTCCATGACCCGTCCTTGTGGGGTTGACGGGTGGGTGAGTACTTACCCACCCTAGGGGAAGAAAGGGTGAGTGAGCACTCACCCACCACGTCTCCACCTCTCAGGGGAGCAGCTCATGGAACTCACCGTTTTCGGTGCCACCGGAGGCATCGGCCAGGAGATCGTCCGTCAGGCCCTGGACGCGGGCCACCGGGTCACGGCCGTCGTACGGGATCCCGCGCGGCTGACCGTCACGGGCGCGGGTCTGGAGGTGTTCCGCTCGGATCTCACCGACCCGGAGTCGCTGCGCCCCGCCGTGACGGGCCGGCACGCGGTCCTGTCCGGCCTCGGGGCGCGCGCCCGCAAGGACGCCGGGGTCGCCGCCCGGCTCACCCGATCGGTGCTGGCCGCCATGGAGGCGGAGCAGGCGCGGCGGCTGCTGGTGGTCAGCGCGGCCCCGGTCGGACCCGGCCCCGAGGACGACACGCTCCTCGACCGCGCGATGCTGCGCCTGATCTCCGCCCTTCTGAAGGACGTCTACACCGACCTGCGGCAGATGGAGGGCGAGCTGGCGGCCAGTGCCACGGACTGGACCGTGGTCCGTCCGCCGCGGCTCCAGAACAAGCCCCTGACCGGCTCGTACCGCACGGTCGTCGGAGGCTTTCCGCCCAGGGGCCGTTTCATCGCACGCGCCGACGTGGCCCACGCGATGCTGGCGATGATCGACGCCCCGGGAACCGTGAAGCAGGGCGTGGGCCTCGCCTACTAGCCCCGGGGAGCCGGTGCCTTCAGGCTCCGAGTGCCCCTCAGAGGCTCGCGTTCACCGTCACCGGCTCGTTGACCAGCGTGATCCCGAAGGCCTCGTGGACACCGGCGACGACCTCGCGGGCCAGCGCGAGGAGGTCCTCGGTGGTCGCCGAGCCCCGATTGGTCAGGGCCAGGGTGTGCTTGGTCGAGATACGGGCGGGCCCTGTCCCGTAGCCCTTGGTGAAGCCCGACTTGTCGATCAGCCAGGCCGCGGAGGTCTTGGTGTGCCCCTCGCCGGCCGGGTACGCCGGCGGCACGGCGTCGGCGCCGAGCCGCTCCCTCACGCGCGCGCGAAACGCCTCGAACACCTCGTCCGTGAGGATCGGGTTGGTGAAGAACGATCCGGCGGACCAGGTGTCGTGGTCCTCGGGGTCGAGCACCATGCCCTTCCCGGCACGCAGCTTCAGCACGGTCTCGCGGGCCGCGTCGAGGGGCACACGGTCGCCGGGCTCCACGCCGAGCGCACGGGCCGTCTCGGCGTACTTGAGGGGAGCCGACAGCCCCCGCGCGTCCTCGAGACCGAACCGCACCCGCAGCACCACATGGCGCTCGGGGTCGGCCTTGAAGCGGCTGTGGCGGTACGAGAACGCGCACTCGGCGTTGGTCAGCGTGACCGTCTCACGCGTCCTGCGGTCATAGGCGACCACTTCGGTGATCGTCGACGACACTTCCTGGCCGTACGCGCCCACGTTCTGGATCGGTGTCGCACCGGCGGAACCGGGGATGCCCGCCAGGCACTCGATCCCGGCGAGCCCGGCCTCGACGGAGCGGGCGACCGCGTCGGTCCACACCTCGCCCGCGGCCAGCTCCAGGCTCGTACCGTCGAGGGAGAAGCCCTTCGTGGCGATGCGCAGGGCGGTCCCGTCGAAGCCCTTGTCGCCGATGACCAGGTTCGATCCGCCGCCGATGAGCAGCAGCGGCGTACCGGCGTCGTCGGCCTCGCGCACGGCGGCGATCACCTCGGCGTCGGTCGTGGCGGTGATCAGCCGGGCGGCCGGACCGCCGAGCCGGAAGGTGGTCAGCGGGGCGAGCGGGGCATCGTGGAGTTCCTGCACGGGCCCAAGGGTACGAGAAGGGGCGGAGGTGCCCGGCCACCGGTGCGCCCCGGACACGCGGACGGCCCCGCCGTCGGGCGGGGCCGTGGCCACGGTGTCTGCGTTCCCCGCGTCAGCGCGAGGCGGCTTCCAGAGGCGCCGTTTCAAGAGGAGCGGTCTCCGGGGACGCGGCCTTCGGGGAGGCCGGGGCGTCGGCGTCCGGGGCGTGCGACGGGGCCTCGGCCGTCTCGGTGCCCGCCGTGCGCCGTGCGGCCGGGATGACCAGGGCCGCGATGCCGGCGAGGGCCACCACGGAGGCGCCGACCACCAGCGCGGGCCGCAGTCCGTCCACGAAGGCCTGGCCGGACTCGTATCCGCCCTGGGCGGCGAAGATCGACGACATGATCGCGACACCGAGCGCGCCGCCCACCTCGCGCAGCGCGTTGTTGGCGCCCGAGGCGATGCCCTGCTCCTGCGGCCGGACGCTGGACATGACCAGGTTGGCGGCCGGGGCGAAGTACAGCGCCATGCCGACACCACTGATGATCAGAGCGGGCAGCTGAGCGCCGTACGAGGCGTGGGCGGTGGCCACGACGGCCATGTAGCCGAGGCCGACGGCCTGGAGGAAGAGGCCCGCCGCGACGACCGGGCGGCCGCCGATGCGATCGGACATGATGCCCGCGATCGGCGCGACGAGCATCGGCATACCGGTCCAGGGGAGCATCCGCAGCCCCGCCTCGGTCGGCGAGTAGCCGAGGACGCCCTGCATGTACTGGCTGAGCAGGAAGATCGAGCCGAACATCCCGAGGAACATCAGCAGGCTGGCCGCGTTGATCCCGGCGAAGGCGCGGGAGCGGAAGAGCCGCATCGGGAGCATCGGGTTCTTCGCCCGGGTTCCGTGGACGACGAAACCGGCGAGCAGGACGCCGCCCGCGATCAGACCGGTCAGGACGAGGCCGCTGGTCCAGCCGTCGGCGGGTCCGCGGACCAGGCCGTAGACGATCCCGAAGAGGCCACCGCTGGCGAGCAGGGTGCCGGGGAAGTCCAGCCGGGCGCCGGCGCCGAACGACTCGGACAGACGCAGCCGGGCGAGCGGGAGCACGGCCAGGCCCAGCGGGACGTTCAGCCAGAAGATCCAGTGCCAGGAGACGTGTTCGGTGAGGCTGCCGCCGATGAGGGGTCCGGAAGCGACGGCGAGTCCGTTGACGGCGCCCCAGATCCCGTACGCCATCCCGCGCCTGGCGGCGGGAACCGCGGCGGTCAGCAGGGTCAGGGTCAGCGGCATCATGATCGCCGCTCCGACGCCCTGGACCGCGCGGGCGGCGATCAGCGAGTCGATGCCGGGGGCCATGGCCGCGGCGGCGGAGGCGCCGGTGAAGACGGTCAGCCCGACCAGGAAGAGCCTGCGGCGGCCGAACCGGTCACCGAGCGCCGCGCCGAACATCAGCAGGACGGCGAAGGTGAGCGTGTAGGCGCTCACGGTCCATTCCAGGTCACCCAGCGCTCCCCCGAGATCCTTGCGGATGGAGGGCAGGGCGGTGGTGACGACGAGGTTGTCGAGAGCCGCCATGAATCCGGCGACGCTCGTGATGAGAAGGGCCCAGACGGCGCCCCCGCGGCGTCCCACGGCCTCGGTCTGCTGTGACATCTTTCCCCCAGAAAGATCGATGGTTAGTTATTGATGACTAACTTCAATGATCATGGAAATCCGCGGACCGGGGCCTCGGCGCCCGGCCACCGCTTCCCGCCTACTCCTCGGGCCCACAGATGGCTCCGGGGCCCGAGAACAGCCCCTCCCACACCCGGTGCTCCGGCGGGAAGCCCATCGCCACGAACGTGTTGATGAGCATTCCGGTCGCCAGGAACGTCGTGGTCGCGCCCGGGTCCGCGCCGAGCGGCAGGTGCACGGTGTCCCACAGCCGCATCCAGCCGGCCCGAACGGCCTCGCCGAACTCGTGGTCACCCTCCTGCTCGGCGGCGGCCACGGCGACGTACATCTGCATCTGCATCATCAGCCGCTCGGGCCGTTCCGCGATGACCTCGACGTACGCGTTTCCCATGGCACGCTTCGCCTCCTCGCCCTCCAGGCCCTTCGCGGCCTCCCGGAAGGTCTGGATGGTGTCCTCGACGCACCGCTCGGCGGCGGCGAGGAAGATCGCCTTCTTGCCCGGGAAGAGCCGGAAGAGATACGGCTGCGAGACCCCGACACGCTTGGCGATCGCCTCGGTGCTCGTGCCGTGATATCCACCACGGGCGAACTCGGTGGTCGCCGCGCGGATGACGCTCTCGCGCCGCTCCTCTGCACTCATCCTGACCATGAAACTAAGTTAGTACTCAATCACTAACTTTGCAAGGGGGCGAATCGGGGCGGTCGGCGTCGTCCGGCCACAAGCGTCGTCCGGCCACAAGCAAGAGGCGCCCTCGAAGGAGAGCGCCTCTTGCCCCGAACTCGGATGCCGGACTCGGAACCAGGCCGTCAGGCCGGTCGTACCCCCTGCCGTCAGGCCAGGCGTACGAGCGGCCCTCAGGCCAGGCGTACGACCGCTCGCGACATGCCCAGCACCTTCTGGCCGGCGCTGGTCGCCGTGAGGTCCACGCGGACGGTGTTGTCGTCCAGCTTGGCGGCGACCTTGCCGCTGACCTCGACGGTGGCGCCCTTGTCGTCGTTCGGGACGACGACGGGCTTGGTGAAGCGGACCCCGTACTCGACGACGGCGCCCGGGTCGCCCGCCCAGTCGGTCACCACGCGGATCGCCTCGGCCATGGTGAACATGCCGTGCGCGATGACGTCGGGAAGGCCCACCTCGACCGCGAACTTCTCGTTCCAGTGGATCGGGTTGAAGTCCCCGGAGGCACCGGCGTACTGCACGAGCGTCGCGCGTGTCACGGAGAACGTCTGGGGCGGCAGCTCGGTGCCGACCTCGACCTCCGCGTAAGAGATCTTCGCCGCCATGTCAGCCCACCTCCGCCGCGCGGGCCACGAGCTTCGTGACAGCCGTCACGACATGCTCGCCCGCCTCGTCGTGGACCTCGCCACGGACGTCCAGGATGTCGTTGCCCGCCATGGACTTGATCGACTCGATGGTCGAGGTGACCGTGAGCCGGTCGCCCGCGCGCACCGGGCGGGTGTAGGCGAACTTCTGGTCGCCGTGCACCACCCGGCTGTAGTCGAGACCCAGTTGCGGGTCCTGGACGACGACGCCCGCGGCCTTGAACGTGATGGCGAACACGAAAGTGGGAGGGGCGATCACGTCGGGGTGACCGAGCGCACGCGCGGCCTCGGGGTCCGTGTACGCGGGGTTGGTGTCCCCCACGGCCTCCGCGAACTCGCGGATCTTCTCCCGACCGACCTCGTAGGGATCGGTGGGCGGGTAGGACCGCCCCACGAAGGACTGGTCGAGCGCCATGGGCTCGGTACCTCCTGGTTGTCTTCGCCGCGTCTGTCGTCTTCGCCGCGCTGGTTGTCTTTGCTGCGCCGCCGGTGCGCCGGACACCGCCCGGCTGCCGACCGGCGTCTTCGCCGTGTCGGTGTCCGCGCTGTGGCGGGTACCCGCAGGGTGGCGGGCGTCCGCAATGTGGCGGGTGTCACGGTTTTCGGCGTCGGGGTTGGGGCCGATGTTGCTGCCTGTAGCCGGTTGCCGGAGGCCGTCAGGGTCACGGTTGCCGTCACCGGTAGCCGTAGCCGGTAGCCATGGTTGCCGACCGTCACGGTTCTCGGTCGCCGGTCGTCACCCTGCCGTCGCCGGCGGCCGCCGCGGCGGGACCGGCCGTTTTGGCCGGACGGCCCATCTTCGCTCGAAAACGCCGGTCCGCCTACGCCCCCGGCCCGCGCCGGGACATCGGTTCCACAACGACGCGAGGCCGCCCCCCGAAGGGGACGGCCTCGTGTACGAGCCTGAATTATCGCGTTTCGCGGTGCGCGGTGTGCGCGTTGCAACGCGGGCAGTGCTTCTTCATCTCCAGTCGGTCCGGGTTGTTACGCCGGTTCTTCTTGGTGATGTAGTTCCGCTCCTTGCACTCCACGCAGGCCAGCGTGATCTTCGGGCGGACGTCGGTGGCAGCCACAGGAGTGCTCCTTGACGAACGGATGGGACATTAACGCATAGAAGAGTAGCCGATCGAAGGACCGACCCCACAATCGGCTACTGTCAGTAGCGGTGACCGGACTTGAACCGGTGACACAGCGATTATGAGCCGCTTGCTCTACCGACTGAGCTACACCGCTTTGATGGGTTCGGCCCCCGTCTCGCGACGGGAACCTCCCTCACCAGAGCCCCAATACGGAATCGAACCGTAGACCTTCTCCTTACCATGGAGACGCTCTACCGACTGAGCTATTGGGGCGAGCGATGAAGACATTACACGGTCCTCCGCCGATCGCCCAAATCCGTTTCCCGGCACCCACCCGGGCCTGATCACAGGCGTTTCCCCGGGCGTTCCCGGGACCCTTCACGCGCCCCTCCGGCCCCCTGGATCGCAGGGGTGACTCCGCCCGCCGACGGGCCACGCCGGTACGACTATTGCGCTCCTCCCCGACGTCGACGGGTCACCGTCCTAGGCTCGACCCACGCTGCGTGATCTTGTGTCCCCACGCTCCGCAGTCGTCCCTCCCGAAGCCGTCCCCGAGCCACAGGAGCGCGATGCCCGACAGCCAGCAGCAGCCGCCCCGCTCCCGCTCGGGACAGACCGACCCGGCCGCTCTCCTGCTGTGCGGGGCACGGCTCACCGACGGCCGGACCGTGGACGTACGGCTGGGCGGCGGTCGCATCGAGGCGGTGGGCACCGCGGGAAGCCTGGCGGCGGGTCCCTCGGGGGCACTCCCCGCGAAGGTGGACCTCGCCGGCTACCTCCTCCTGCCGGCCCCCGCCGAGGCCCACGCACACAGCGACACGGCCCTGACGGCCGACGACCACGGACCTCTCGCCTACGACGACCACGCGATCCGGCGCCGGGCCACCGAGGCGGCCCTGCTGCAACTCGGGCACGGGGCCACGGCCTTGCGGTCCCATGTGCGCGTCGGTGACGTACAGGGACTGGACGCGCTGACGGCGGTGCTGGAGGTACGGCGGTCGCTGCGGGGGCTCGCCGAACTGACGACGGTCGCGATGCCGCGGGTGCTGACCGGGGCGGCCGGTGCCGACGGGCTCGCGATGCTGCGGGACGCCCTGAAGATGGGCGCCTCCGCGGTGGGCGGCTGTCCGGACGCGGACCCCGATCCGACGGGGTACGTCGAGGCCGTACTGGAACTCGCCTCCGAACACGGCTGCCCGGTCGATCTGCACACGGACGCAGGTGATCCGGCCCGGCTCGCGCGGCTGGCCGCGATGGCGGGCGGGCTGCGGCCCGGGGTGACCCTCGGGCCGTGCGGCGGGCTCGGCGGGCTGCCCTCCGAGGTGGCCTCCCGCGCCGCGGACCAACTCGCCGCGGCCGGCGTGACGGTGGTGTGTCTGCCGCAGGGCGCCTGCGGCTCGGCCGACGGGCGCGGCACCGCTCCCGTACGACTGCTGCGGGCGGCCGGTGTACGGGTCGCGGCGGGCAGCGGCGCCCTGCGTGACGTGTCCAACCCGGTGGGACGCGGAGACCCGCTGGAGGCCGCGTACCTGCTGGCCTCGCGGTGCGGGCTGCGGCCCGAGGAGGCGTACGACACGGTGAGCCGTGCCGCCAGGGCCGCCCTCGGGCTGCCCGAGGTGCGCGTGGAGGCGGGGTTCCCGGCCGAGTTGCTCGCCGTGCGCGGGGACCGGCTGGCGGGGGTGCTGTCCCTCGCGTACAGCCGGATCGTGATCCACCGCGGGCGGGTGGTGGCGCGGACGAGCGCGGTCCGGGAGTACTGCGACTCGGCGGCCGAGTCCGGCCTCGAACTGCCCCGGCAGGGACGGGAAGAACCGTCCTAGCCGGGGTGGAGCCGTTCTGGCCCGAGTTGTGCCGTTCTGGCCGGGGTGCGGCCGTCCCGGCGCGAGTCGGGCCGTGCTGGCCGGAGTCGGGCCGTGCTGGCGGGAGTCGAGCTGTCCTGACCGGAGTCGGGGCGTGCTGGCCGGAGTGCTAGAACCCGCCGCCCATGAACATGCCGCCCAGCGGGCTGCCCCCGGAGATCTTGCCGGCGGGGATCTCGGTGGCTCCCGAGGGCGCGCTGATGTCGCCCGCTCCGGAGAACTTCACGACGAGGGGCAGTTCGACCTTCTTCGGGGCGTCGCCGAGGACGGCCAGGTCGACCCTGATCTGCCGGAGGTCGCCGTTCCTCAGCGTGAAATCGACGGCGGCCTTCTTGTTCGGCGCGCCCTTCAGGTCCTTGGCGGTGGGGAGTTCCGCGCCCGGCGGCAGGTCGCCCTGGAGCGGACGGAGCTTGTCGAAGACCCCGGTGAGCAGGTCACGGACGTTGCCCGTGGCGACGACGTGCTCGACACCGTCGGCGCCGCCCTTGGTCCGGAAGGTGACCTTCCGGCCGATGACGGTGCGCACGGCGTCGAGAACCTTCTTCTGGGTCTTCGCGTCGATGTCCCCGGCGGACCCCTTCGAGGTGCCCCCGGCGTCCTTCCCGGCCCGCTCCAGCTCCTTGACGTCGACCTTCACCCAGTCGCCTTCGAGGACCTTCCCGAACTCCTTCTGGCTCGGCGGGAGATCACCGGCCGACGGCATGGGGACGCCCATCGCCTTGCCGATGGCCTTCATGTCGCTGCGGTAGTACATGACGTCGCCGATGACCCGGTACTCGACCAGGACGCCATCGGGCCCCGTGACCTTCACGCTCATCCCGACCAGGTCCTTCTGGCCCGAATCCGCCAGCTTCTTCCTGGACTTGACGGAGACGTCGACGCGCAGCGCGCTGACCAGCTTCGCGAACTGGGGCGGAAGGGCTTCGTCGGGGCCGCCCTGGCCCGCGAGGGTGTTGATCGCGGAAGCGTCGGCGTCCAGGTCCAACTGGAATCCCAGCGACTTCTGTTCGCCGAGGTGCTCGACGGCGTGGTCCACCTTCTGCGCCGCGGTGAGGTTCTGGACCGTGCCGCAGGCAGCCGCCGCGGTGAGGAGGACAGCGGTGCAGCCGACCGCGGTGACGGTCTTGCGTATGACGGTGATGATGGTCTCCTCGTACGACACCGCACGGGTCCGCACGGTGTCCCTTCGTTGTTCCTTCGTTCGCGTGTTCACTCGTTCCGGCGCGTTCCCGCGGCGATCGCCCACGCGTTCTCAGCGATCACCCATGTGACTCATGAGTCGTCCACAGGGTTGTGCGGCGAACGCGGTCATCGGGGCGTACGGTCGGAAACATGCGCATTGTCATCGCTGGTGGTCATGGTCAGATCGCGCTGCGGCTGGAGCGGCTGCTCTCCGCGCGCGGGGACGAGGTCGCGGGGATCATCCGCCGTGCCGAGCAGGGGGACGACCTGCGGGCGGCCGGCGCCGAACCGGTCCTGTGCGATCTGGAGTCGGCCTCGGTGGAGGAGGTCGCCGCGCATCTCCAGGGCGCGGACGCGGCCGTCTTCGCCGCGGGCGCGGGACCGGGCAGCGGTGCAGACCGCAAGCAGACGGTGGACAAGGGCGCGGCGATCCTGTTCGCGGACGCCGCCGAGCGCGCGGGCGTACGCCGGCACGTGGTCGTCTCCTCTATGGGCGCGGACCCGGCCCACCAGGGCAACGACATCTTCGACGCGTACCTGCGCGCCAAGGGCGAGGCCGACGAGTACGTACGCGGCCGTGCGGGCCTGGACTGGACGATCCTGCGCCCCGGCGGCCTGATCGACGACGCCGGGACCGGCCTCGTACGCCTGGAGGCCTCGACCGGCCGCGGCATGATCCCCCGCGACGACGTGGCCGCGGTCCTCGCCGAACTGGTCGACACCCCGGCCACCACCGGCCTGACCCTGGAGGCCATCAGCGGCTCGACACCGATCTCGGTCGCGGTGAAGTCGGTGGCGGGCAACTAGGACCTGTCCGGGCCTCTCGCCCGTCGCCGGTCGCGGAGGATCAGAAGAGAGGGAGCTGGCCGGGGAAGGCGGGAACGGTGTAGCCGTCCAGCGTGGGCTGCGCCGCCCCGATGAACGCTTCCCTCCGCGAACCGGGACACGAGACCATCTCCCCGTTCCCCCGCGCCCCGGGCGGATCGTGCCGGGCGAACCGCCCCGCGACGACCGCGATCTCCCGACGGCACTCGGGGCAACTCCTGCGACGCGATGACATGCGATCAGTGTGCCCCGCGATCCCGCACTCCCGCCCCCACCTGCGGCCCCCCTTGCGAAGATCGGCGCCACCAACGCTTCCCACCACAACCAGCCGGACGACGGGGGCCCGCATGGACGCATCCCTGACCGATCCTGAAGACCGGGAGCAGCAGGCGGACGTCGCCCGACGCCTGCTGTACTTCCTGAACGCTCCGCTCGCCGAGCACTGGCGCCTGCGCGGCGTCCTGCCCGCGCCCGGCGCCGTACGGGTCGCCCTCCGCGCCGGGGACGACAAGAACGGCCGGGACTTCCTCTACGAGATCCCCAACGACACGGTGACCCCGTACTACGTCCCGGGCCTCCTGCGTACCGTCCTGAGCGGACCCCAGCTCCACAGCAACGGCGATGTCGGCGAAGCCATGGGGATGACCCTCGTCCGCCTCCGGCCGGAGGGGATCGCGCCGGACCCGGAGCCCGAACAGGGCCGGGCGCTCACCTTCGTGCACGCCCTCTCGAACCCCGGCGAGGACGAGAACCCCTTCCTGATCGGCTTCCTGATGCACGGCGACGGGCTGCTGCGCCTGTACGTGCAGCGCGTCGACCGGCCCGGCGTCATCGGCGCCGACATCCGCCTGACCGAGACGCCCGCCACCGCGCTCATCGCTTCACTGCCGTCCCTCGTCGAGGAGGAGCAGTACCGACGGCCGGCTGCGGACGACCCGCACTGCGATCTCCTCGTCGACCTGACCGACTGGTAGAGCCGCCACGCGGCCCGACCCTCCGTCCCGGGCGAGGAGTTGCCGCACATGGTTCCGACCGGACCCGGGAGCGCGGACAGCCGGATCGATACAGCTCTCCGGGAGGGGACGAGCCGGTGTGATCATGCTCTCCACCCAGGGCGCTTGGGAACACCCCGGGAAGCCCACGCCCGCTGAGCGGCGCCTCACCTAGCCGCGGGCTGCGGCGGCTGCTCCGAGCGCGGCGAGGGTGAAGCCGTCCCGTAGTTCTCCCGCGCGGAGCGCCTTGGCGATGTCGTGGGGGCTCCACCAGCGCGCGGCGGCGATCTCACCGTCGTCGACCGCGCCGGGGCGCAGCGGAGCATCGCCCCGGACCGAGACCTCGACGACGGCGACCTCGCTCTCCATCAGGCCGGAGTCGATGTCCAGGTACGCCACCACGACCGCCGCGGAGCCCACCAGTCCCGTCTCCTCGGCCAGTTCTCGCAGCGCGTCCGCGGCAGGATCGGTCTCGCCGAATCCGCGGGGCAGTTCCCAGGCCCATCGACGGACCGTCGGCCTCCACTGGCGGACCAGCAGAATGTCCTCGCCTCGTCGTGCGAGCACCACGACTCCCGTACGGCCACCGCCGACGCGGACGCGGTGCCGGACGGTCTCCGCGCCGGAGGGCAGGCGATAGGTGTCCAGGTAAACCTCGCACCATCGGCCGCCGTCGGCGTCGGTGTAGGCCTTGTCGGTGCGCGTACGGGGCGCCTCAGTGTCCATCGGGACCTCCTCGCAGCACCCCTGGGAGCTCTATCACGTCGTACCGCCCTCGGAAATCGCCCAAGCGGGTCACCCCCGCCGCCACGGCCGCAACGACGACCGGCGCGAGCGCTCCACCCGCGCCGGCCGCGAACGCTCCGGACGTCCCCTCGCCGAGCAGGCTGGTCGCCAGGCTCAGTCCACCGCCCGCGACGGTCTGAGCGGTGACCCCCCGCGCGCTCCGCGCGAACCGCTGGAGCCGGGTCACCGACACCTCGCCCACGTCGGCGGCCGGCGGCTCCTTCGTCCGCTCCGCGAGCAGGTCGCCCACCTCTTGCAGCGCGGCGAGGTCACGCCGGTGCCACCAGCCGGTGAGGGCGTCGGCGGCGTCATCCGTGTACCGCTGCCATTGAGCACCGCTCATCAGACCCAGCCGCAGTTCGAACCGGGTCGGATAGATCACGACCGGTGTCCGCTCCCCCAGTTCCGCCGCCTCTCGGCGCCGGATGCCGCGACGGGGCGAAGCCAGGCCGAGCAGGCACCCTTCGCTCGCCGCGATGGCTCTGTAGTACGCCTCGTCGAAGGACTCACGCAGCATCTGCGCGTCCGCTCGCGCTGCCGGGTCGCCGGAGCGCAGCAGTGAGTCGAGTCTTCCGTACAGGAGGCTGCGGCTGGGGAACCCGTTCACGTCGAGCTCCCCGCCGGTCCAGGCGGCGAGCAGCGTCCGGCCCGCGGCACCGGCCGCGTCCTCGGGGCGCGGCGGAGGCCGCAAGGCGTACGCGGTCGCGTAGTCGGCCGGCACGAGGGGGCTGACGTCCACTAGGCCGCGCCCGGCGGCTTCCAGCCAGTCGCCCCACCGGGCAACCGTGCGCCGCCGCAGCGGAACGTCGAGGACGCCGGTCGCCGCCAGCAACCGGTCCGCCATACCGGTCGGCCCCTCCGCGGCAAGGGCGGCGACCGTGGACTCGGCGTCCGCGCGAACGGCCAGCTCCCGCTGAAGTCGCAGGCACTGGTCGTCGGGGATCGGGAGGGAAGAGAAGAGGAAGCCGGTGGAGAGCATCGCGATCAGCTGCCCGGCCAGGTCCGCGTTCCGGGAGTTCACCCGGATCGGTAACGCGGCACCACCGCCGATCGCCCGGATCGCCAGCTCGTCCAGGAGTGCTGCGGGCCGGAGCGCGGCGAAGACGGCGCCGTCGAGCAGTTGGGGATAGGTCAGGAACAGGGAGCCGCCCTGGATGACTTCCCAGCGCAGCCGCCCGAGCAGCTCGGCCCGCCCGAACGTGGTCAGCCCCTCCAACGGGGCCGTGGCCCCGGCCACTTGGGCGCTCATCCTGGCCCGCTGCCGTACGCTGTCCCACCCGGTGCTGAGGACCGCGGTCATGTGCCAGCCCCCTCTGCGGCGTCCCTACGTGAGCTAGTTCCGCATGTACCGATCAGCGAAACAAGGGACAGCCGCACATCTCGGAGGCCACGAAGCTGCCCCCGCCTGCCCCACACAGGCCGGTCAGCACGCGAGCCGGGGTGAGACACAGGGGGAGAAATCGGCCAGATCAACGCCCGCCACCAGGGAACGACGAAAGGGCCTGTGATCAGCATTGCTGCTGGTCACAGACCCTTTCAATCATGTGGCGGCGCCAGGGTTCGAACCTGGGTAGGCTTAGCCGGCAGATTTACAGCGGGTCGGCTTTACCCCCTCTGACCAGCCAACCCCTCAGGAGTAGTCGCCCCTGGGGGACAGGTGGGGGAACGATCAAGCCGCGAACCGAAGCCGCTCAGGCGCCGGCGTGAGATCCGCGAAGCCGTGATCAGCCGACTGTGCATGGAGTGCACGGTCACCGGCCCAGTCGAGCATCGCGGAAAGGTCACAGAATAGGCAAAAAGGGCGGACGGCTGCCTCGCGACTGGAACACTACAAACCCTCGCATTTGAATCGGGGGGTTCTCATGGTGTTTCCCGCTCCACCCGCCGCTCCTCCTCCTGGTGCTCGGCCACCCAAGAGGGCGCCAGAACGCTGGATGGCTATTGCCGCGGTGATCAGCGCCTTGACCGGAGCTCTGACCTTCTTGGTGGGATTCATCGGACTGCCAGCGGCGGGAGTCAAGTCGCCCGCAGGTGTCGCGGCGACGGTGACTGCCACAACGACAGTCACGGCGCCTGCCCCCAGGGCTAACGGCGGGGATGAGGCATCGCCAGCCGAGTCGCCAGCCGACACGTACGTGAAGCACTGGTCTGGGCGAGTCGAGTTTGCCGGATGGTTCGACTTTGATGCCATCCCGCCGTCAAGCGCAGGGAATACGGATATCCATATTGCCGGAATCACCGACGGTGGTGAGGCTGAGCTGAACGGATCTTCGTATACATTGGCACCAGAAGGGAACACCCCGAACCCTGCGGAGTGCACGCAACTCGTCCAGACTCAAGGCTCCGATGACATAAAGGTCCCCTCGGGGCGGACGGTCTACCTCATTACCGGTGATGGACGGCCGGCAGCCGCCAAAGTCGTCTCCTTGTCCAGCCCGGACTCTGGCAGGGTGGCGTTCGACATGACGGTCTGGGAGAAACCGGTGTGACCTGGTATGAGACGTTACCCTAACCATGCCCAGATGACGCCGGCCAGAGAGGCTAGAGGGGCGATCCGTTCTTGAGCGCGTCCGCAAGAACACCCATGGAACCAATTACCGCGTCAGCCCCGGCTTCAGCCAGGGAAATAGTCTTACCTGCCCGATTCGCATATCCGATGGACATGGACCCTGCCGAAATGGCCGCCTCAATATCGGTTACCGAGTCCCCCACCAGCGTGCAGCCATCGAGAGCCACACCCAAGCGAGAAGCAGCTACTCGAAGCATGTAAGGTGACGGCTTCATTCGATCCGGCTGATAAGCAGGGCGCCCCACAATCTCATGTACCAGGGAAGTTAGATTGTGGCGCAGAAGGAACTCTCTCACGCACTCAGCAGAGTTGTTGCTCACGATCGCCACGTCACGGCCAGACGCTCTAGCCGCTTCGATAGATGCGACACACCCTGGGGTGGGGTCTCCAGCAACCTTGACTGCCGCAATTTCAGCCTCAACTAGGCGATCTTCCACGGCACGCAGGGCACGCTCCCCTGCGTGGGGCGAGGCACGGAGGGCGTCCATGAAATCCAGACCCTCCATCTTTTTCGCGAGTTGCACGTTGAAGCCTCGCATCACGCCGACAAGACTTTCGGCGACTTCTGAAGCTGGAATCCCGGAGAATACCTCGCAAACGGGTCCATCGAAGTCAAAGAATACGCTTCGAGTAGCTCCGATTACACCCGCCATCCCTTCACTCCCCATCAGGGTTGAAGTCCCTTCCAATCGTGGTCCACACACTATCGAACCACATTTTGGCCTGATCGACCTGCTGAGCACCACTGGAGGATTCACCCTCATTTATCGAGTAGTGAAACAGAGTGGCGTCTGGCCCAATCAGGTCGAAAATTTCGACTGGAGTCCCCTGCACGACCACTTTATTCGGTCGAATCGGATAGTACCCGAAGAAGGCATCTTCCTCATTGATCACATAGAGTTTGAAAAATTGCGTTCCGCTATGAACGCGAACTGAGACCTTCGTTTCCGGCACCAAACCTAGCAGGCTGAGCTCGTGCACCTGGTTTGCGATTCCTCGGGTAAATCCCACCATCAAGTCGTGCATACGCATACGGAGACGCGGATCATCCTCGCCGTCACTCTTCCGAACCGGGGCAGCCTGAGGCACTGCCATATCTGGCACCAAAATGCGAATGTTGATGCTGGACGGGGTGAGGCGACCCACTCGAATCTTATCGATTGGGTCCTGTAGAGCGGCATGCAGAGTCTCGCTTGAGAAGCCAGCGAAGTCGATGGATACCTTCCGACTCATGAAGGCTTGCTCTACATAGGGACGGAGGCCGGCAGGCCGCTCAGTCCGATTCCTGACGTACACCCCGCTCCCCTTACGGGATACAACAAGCCCTTCGTCCTCCAGGTCGCGCAGCGCCCTCTGGATCGTCGCTCGGGCGAAGCCGTAGAGCTCAGTCAGCTTGTTGTGTGAGGGAAGCCTTTCCCCGGGAGCCAACTTCTTTGTGCGGATGGCCGCGCCGAGACTGCTAGCCACCTGCTCATAGGGCGGCCGACTGTCGTCTGGGTCCAACGGCTCAGGCGTAAAAGTCATGCCTCAACGCTACAGCCCCGCAACGCCATCGAGGCAGCCAGGACAGCCAAGTGTTGACATGACTAGCCAGGATGGCTACGTTGAGGTCATCCCGATCGGGCTAGCCAAGTTGGCCAAGTCGGGGGCCTTCTTTGGGCTGCTCAGCGCGCCCAGCAGGTCCGGTCTCGCGAGGGATTTGGAGCCCCTGACCAGGGGTTACCGCGCCTGCTGGGGAGTGATCGCTCTTTGAGAACTGAACAGTGGTTGAGACGACGGGTGCAAGTCCCGTCCCCGCAACGGCCCGGGTGATGGCCGCTGGCGGCCACTTCCTCGCGCACCGGCTCTGGAGAACAGTCCTCGGGATCATCCCTCCCTCACGGGAGGTCAGCCCGTTGGTTGCCACCTGGTGTGCGCCGCCCTGCTGGCGTCAGAGCAGTGACGATGACGCACCCGATCACCGGCTCGGAACCGGCTCGCCCCGCAAGGGCGGGACCGGAGAAGCCGTTCCGCACCGCCGCAACGCTCATGCTGCGGCCGGCTGCCTCCCTCGGTCGTACGGGCGGGGTGGCAGGGAGCCGGGGCCGACACCGGCCAGGCCCACACGCACGACACCGTCAGGAGTCTGCATGTCCTGCGAGAACACAGCACAGCCCGTTGACCTGACCTCCGCGGAGAACGTCCAGCGCGGCCAGGCGGTCTACGACCGGCTCACGTCCGGCGAGTGCTTGGACGTGGCCGCGGAGCTTGATGCCGCGTACGGCGTCACCAGCGAATCGAACGACGACTAACCCACCCAGATACGGCGCGCCCCCGGAGCTGCAACTCCGGGGGCGCTTTGGGCCGTACCAGAGCTAGGAGACACGACCCATGAAGTGCATCGTTGCAGGTCATGTGGCTGTTACCCCGACCGAGTTCGCGGAGCTGGCGTTCGGTATCGACCTTGAACTGTTCACCGGCCCCGTTCGGGAGTCGGACCTGGAGCGGGCGGCGCGGCTGGACGTGGCGCGGGAAGTGCTCGCGGAGCTGCGCGAGAGCGACGCGGAGGCCGCGGCGTTCGCGGCGTCCCTGCTCCGCATGAGCCCGCTCGTCTCCCGCCCCACGGTGCGCCGTTCGCGCCGCACCACGAAGCGTCAGGGCGGCCGCTGCACCGCTGGAACGGCGCTGGCCGTGCGAGCGGAGCTGTCTCGCCGCTCCGCCACGACCCTGGAGGTCGGCGCATGAGCGAGCTGCTGACGCTGGCCGCCTTGTCCGTCCCGATGCGGGCGCTGCGCACGCTGGCCGCCGAATACGACGACCTGCCCGCCCCCACCGTGGGGGTGACCCCGATCTATCCCGAGCGTCTGGAACTCTCCCTGCACAACGGGCTGGGAGAGTTCGAGGTCTGGCGCGTAGCCCTGGACATCGGTCCGGAGCAGGTGGAGTTCCGCGAGCAGGCCGGCAACACCACGTGGACGCTCCGCGGGACCGCCCCGTACGCCGGTGCCGAGATTCGCCTGATCGCCTACGGGTCCGCCCTCGACAGTGTTCGAGCAGGGGGCGGAGATGCTTGATTCCCTATCTCCCGATCAGCTCCGCTCCGCGGAGAGGACGCTCTCCGCCGGGACGTGGGCCATCACCGCTGGTGCGGTGCTGTTCTCCGTCCTCACAGTCACGCCGCTGGTCGAACGGGTCACCCCGGACGGCTGGGACCGCACCGCGCCGATCCTGCCGCTCGTGGTCGACACTGCGGTGGTCATCGTGGTCCGACTCGATGCGACCGTGGCCCGCCTCGGGGGAACGTCCGGGGCGTGGCCGGCCGTGCTGCGGTGGATGACCGGTCTGATGACGCTGCTCCTGAACGTCGGGGACAGCGCACTCAACGGTGATCTGGTGGGTGTCGCGGTCCACTCCGTGGCGCCGCTCCTGCTGATCGCCACCGCAGAAGCGGGGCTCGCCTACCGGCGTGCGATCAACCGTGCCGTGGACAAGATCGAGCGTTCACGGGCCGCCGAGACCGAGCAGCGTGAACAGCAGCAGCGGGCCGACCGTGAACGCGAGCAACAGGCCCGTGAACACCGTGAACAGCAGGCCCGGGACCACGCCGAAAAGCTCGAACGCGAGCGGGCCGACCGGGAGGCTTCCGAGCGGGCCGCGGAGCGCGACCACACGGCCCGGATCGAGCGTGAACGTGGCGACCGGCAGGCCGAGAACCGGCGTGAGCAGCGCGAATACGAAGAACGCGTCCGGCGCGAGGAGCAGCAGCGCGAGGACGCCTTGCGGCGTGAACAGCGTGAACAGGCGGACCGTTCACGGGCCGAACGGCAGGCCCGGGAGGTCGTCTCCCTGGCCTCTCGCGACGCGGTTGAGCGGGAGAGCGTGAAAACCGTGAACGGCGTCGTGAACACCGCCGTGAACAGCCGACCGACCCCGTTCACGAAGATGCCCGAGACCGAAGCCCGTGCCTACCTCCGCTCGTTCGGCGGGGGCGAGAAGTCGGTGCGGCAGCTCGCGGAAGACACCGGCTGGTCGATCGGATGGGTCGCCAACCGTCTGCGCGAGAACGCGGACGACGACGGGGACGGACCGGCTGAGGCTGCCGTCTGATGGCCTCTATACCCGTCTACTCCTGGCACCTCGCCCCCGACGGTCTGGCCACGATCCGGCAGCTACGGGCCCGGGGGTTACGGCCCGGCGGGCAAGGCGTCGCCGCGCAGATCGAGCGGCCCCGCCACCGGCGCGGCCCGCTGGTCGCCTACCTGTACGAGATCGACAAAGCCAAGCCCGTCCGGCCGATGACGCCGGCGAAATGGGCGGCCCTGGCCAAGGCGAACACTGCGCGCCGCATCTGCCCTGAGTGCCGGCGGGATGCCGGATACGTCATCCCTGTCTCGCTCGGAACGTGCGTGCCTTGCGCCTACCCCAACGACGAACAGTGCGCCGCATAAGCCCTGTTGGCAGGCCCGACCGGACGGACCTCTCACAGCCCCGGTCGGGCCCTACTCCTCAAGGAGTGCTCACAGCATGACGGAACTCAGCACCGAGCCGGTAGTAGTCCCGGCTCCCCCGATCACACCGCCCCCGACACCACCCGCCGCGCCCACCACGGCCGATGAACCGAAGGAGGTGGACCACACGCCGGGCGGGTGGCCGGTCGTCCCGCTCACCCTGTCCGGCATCAACGGCAGCATCGGCGCGGTCGCCGCCGCATCCCTGGCCGGCGGCCCTATCACCGCAGCCGTGGCCGCGACCGGAATGGTCGTCCTCGGCACCCTCGCTGCCGCCCGCTCCCACAAGCCCAACCCCCGCCGCGACGCCCGTCGCACAGCGGCCCGCCACGCCGGCCGATCTACGGCCCGCACTTCCGGGCTGCGGAGCTCCGGCACGAGCAGCCGCGAAAGTACCGGTAACCGCTCGGGAGGCTCGCATGCCGGTCGTGACGGCCGGTCGGGCAACATGCCAGGCCAGCACCGCCGCACCAACAACACCGCGGCCCGCCACGGCACGGGCACCAGCGGGAAAGGCCTGCACAAGTCTGCGCACGGCCCGGCCAAGCACAGCGCGGGCAACAGCGCTGCGGGCCGGTTAGGGCAGGTCAAGGCGCTGCGGGCCGCGCAGAAGAATGCCGCGGGCTCACGCGGCGGGCAGCGCAAGCAGACCAGCGACGCCCGTCGTGCGGTCGCCGACGCGCGCCGCAACGCCAAGGCTTCTCTCGGCACCAACCGGCCGACTAAGCGCCCCGGTCCCGCCGGCCGACTGCTGGGCGGAGCAGCCCGAAAGGCCCGCGCGGCACGGGATGCGGCGATCGCGAAGCAGCGCAACAAGCGCGACGCGAAGACCGGCGGCACCGTCGCCGCGCAACGCGCCGCGGTGCGCAAGGCCCCGGCCCGTAAGGCTGCACGGCAAGCGCTGCGCCGGTCTGCGGCCCGCTTCCACGGCCGCCGGCTGCTCGCCGCGCTGCTGGCACTGCCGGTCGGCCTGCTCGGTCTCCTGACCAGTCCGCTCGGGCGGAAGCTGCGGCTGCCGTGGCTGGTCAACCCCGGCCGGCGCCTGTACCGGCGTCTCGTGCAGACCGCGGCGGAGCAGCGTGCGGAGCGGGATGAAGCCGCGCGCGAGGAGCAGCGCGAGCAGGAGGCCGCCGCGGATGCGGAAGCGGCCAAGGACGGCACGGACGGTATCGCGGGAGAGGTCGAGCGTCCCGCGGCCACGGTTCCCACCAGCACGAACAGCCCTGTAAGTGAAGGAGAGCACGTGTCCGGTTTCCAGTTCGAAGAGGCCGCATCCGAGATGGAGCAGGCCGCCAACTCCTACGAGCCCGAGAACGCCATGGAGATCCTGGCCATGGTCGAAGGGCTCCCGGCCGCGCTCACCGCGGTCGCCAACGTCATGAAGATCCTCGCGGAGCGCTCCGACTCGGAGTTCCCGCTGGAGAAGGAGATCGCGGACGGGTTCAGCGACATCTTCGGCGCCCTGATGAGCGCGGTCGCGGTCGCGGAGGACATGGGCCCGTTGTTCCGGCAGGTCCATGCGCAGGACATCGCCCGGCATGAGGACCCCCGCAACGGTCCCGAGGCTGAGAAGGGTTGGAACGTCTGAGATGAGCACTGCCACCGCCAAGAATCAGAGCAGTGGCCCGGTGCTGGACTGGGCAGCCGGTCACGGACCCGTGACCGGCGCCCTGTCCGCCACCACCGGAGCCTTCGCCGTCGCCACCACCGGCGCCGCCCTGTCCATGCCGCCCGGATGGGCCCTCGCCGTGGGCGCTGCCGGGGCGCTCGGGCACACCGTCGCCGGGCTCCGCGTGCGCAACGCGGGCCGCACCCTCGCCTTCAAGGCCGCATCGTGGCTGGTCGGCGCGGGCTGGACCACCTGGGCCATGACCACCGGCCCCCTGTCCTGGGCGGCCCTCGGATCCCTGACCGCCCTGGGGGTGGGGATGGGGGCCGGTGCCCGATCCGTCGCCCTGTACGAAGAGGCCCGCGAGGACGAAGCCATCGCGGCAGAACAGCGCGCCATCGCCGCTGAGTTGTCTGCGGAGCGTCGGGCGATTGCTGCGGAGTGGGTCGAGCGGATCCAACGGATCTGCCACATCGCCGTGCGGGTGGTCGGGGTGGAGAAGTGGGAGACCGGCGCCGGTTACTCCCTGGACCTCGAACCGCAGGGCGGCATCACCTACGACCGGATCGCCCAGCACTCCGTGGCTCTGTCCGCGGATGCGAAGCTGCCGCACGGCTGCACCGCCACCGCCGGCCCCGGCATCCACCAGGGCCGCACCATCCTGGACGTCACCACCGTCAACGTCCTCGCAGACGAATGCCCCTACCCCAGCGACTACGGGCCGCTCTCCGTGCTCACCGGGCTCCCGTGGGGCGTGCGGACCAACGGCGAAACCGTGCCCGTCTACCTGCGCGAGCAGTGCGCGCTGGTCGTCGGCCCGACCGGATCGGGCAAGACCAACATGATCCACACGATCCTCGCCGGGTTCGCCCGCGCCGAGGACGTCCTGACCTGGGTCATCGACCTCAACGCCGGATCGGCCGGACTTCCGTGGGTCCTGCCGGCACTGAACGGGGACCTCACACGAGAGGACGGCAAAGCGGTCCGGCCCGGGATCGACTGGCTCGCCGGGACACATGAGGAAGCCCTCGCCATGCTCGATGCCGCGCTGACGATCGGGCTGCACCGCAAGAAGGCCTACCAGGACGTGCTGTCCAAGGCGAACACCGACAACCTGCCGATCAGCCCGCGGATCCCGCAGATCCTGCTGGTCATCGATGAGGGTGCGGAGATCCTGGTCAGCACGGACCGGCAGGTCAAGGAACTCGCGAAGAAGATCCTTGAAGTCATCCGCATGCTGCGCGCCATGGGCATCCGCACCGTCCTCACCGCCCTCGGAGCAACGGGCAGCGTGCTGGGCAACCTGATGATCCGCCGCGAAGGAAAGGTCCGCGTCGCCCTTACCGGCGGGGAGACCGAGGGCATGGACCTGGGGAAGATGTTCCCCGGTCGCCGCGGGCTGCGCGTGGACCAGGCCCCCTACCAGGGCGCCGGGTTCATGGGCACTCCCGAGTCCCCTGCCGCGTTGTTCAAGGCGTGGCGGATCCTCCCCAACCAGATCCGGGAGATCACCGCCGCAACATCCGACCGGCACCCGCGACTGGACGACGTATCCGCGAAGGCTGCGGGCGCGGCGTACGCGCGCCGCTGGGACGCGGAGCGCACCGCGTGGATGCGCGACCTCACCCTCGATGCCGACGCCGGCATCGAACCGTCCGCGGCGGCCACGGGTAGTGGGTTGAACCTGTCCGCGCTGCGCACCGAGTCGAACGCTGCGTCGCAGGACGATGAGATCCTGCGCCGCTTCCGAGCAGAGATCGACGCACAGTTCGGCACCACGCCGGATCCCAACGGGGATGGGGCGGAGCGGCCCGCCGGGCTGAACCTGTCCGCACTGCGGGGCGAGCAGGGCCCGACGTGGCTGCCGGCCGCGCTGGACGCGATCAAGGCAACCGGGGCGCAGGGTATGAAGCCGTCCGCGGTCGCCGATCTGGCGGGCAAGGACCGCAAGACCGTCCGGGCCGCGCTGCAAGCCGCGGTCGAGCGGGGCGAGTTGGTCTACCGGGACAACGGGCCGCACTCGGTCTACGTCCACCCCGACCACGCCTGAAAATCCATCACACAGTGCTACCGAGTAGTGGGTAGTGGGGCGCTCCCCACTACCCACTACCGGCCCCTACTGGGGTGTCACGGGTATTGAGCTGGGCTTCCCCACTGGGGACCCCGCTACCCACTACCCAGTAACCCTGCACGCTCCTGTCACGCAAAGTCACCGAACCTCGTGCAAAGGAGACCGTCATGAACCACACCAACCCGCCCGGACAGATAGCCCCGCACATTCCCGCGGACGTCTTCCAACGCGCACAGGCCACCGGGCAGCCGGTCGTGTTCGTCGTCAACGACACCCCGCCCCCGTTCCCGTGGGGCCGGCTGCTCATCCCGTTCGCGATCGCCGGGGCCGCCGCCCTCGGCACCTGGGGCGTGGTCCTGGCCATCGCGTGGCTGATGGACGTGGCCGCACACACCGCGACCGTCATCGCCGGCACCGCCGGACCCATCGGAGCGGGCGGCATCACGCTCAAGCTCGCCCGCGGCAAGGACACCTAGCTACGCCAAGGGCGGCCCCTCCATCTCGCCAAAGAAGCGGGGCCGCCCTTGCTCACCAGCACCGTCAAAGGAACTGGAGACATCCAGCATGACCGATCGAATCGACAAGCCGCGAGTGCCCGAGGGCACCGAGCAGGTGACCATGGTCCGCACCGAACCCCGCCCCGACGGCAGCACCGTTCTGGTCCTGCTCACCGTCGGCCCACCGCTCACCCTGATCGAGCACCGCATGGCCCTAGACCCCTACCTCACGTGGGCCCTGCTCCACACCCTCACCCGCGACCTCGACGGCATCGAGCCCCCGGGACCCAACCCCCAGACCGCGGCACTACTGAACGCGCTGCGCTCCGGGGACCGGGACGCGTTCGCCGCGGCCGTGGACGGCTACAACCATCGCATCCTCAGCCTGTGGACGGACGGGAGCGCTGCCGCGTGACCACCGCCCCGAGTACGGCCCTGCTCAACAGGGCTTTAGACAGTGCACGCCGCGGATGGCACGTCATCCCCCTGCGGCCTGGCGACAAACGCCCGGCCGGCCATGCAGAGAAGTACTGCCCCACCGTGGGGCGTTGCACGGGTGGGCACAAGACGCCCGAGCAGCGAGCCACCACCGACCCTGAACTGATCGCCGCAGCGTGGGCGCAGCAGTCATACAACGTCGGGATTGCTACCGGCCCGTCCGGGCTGCTGGTCATCGACCTCGACACGCTCAAGCCTCAAGACCCAAAAGGAACGCCTGACGGCGCGACTTCCTTTCAAGCGCTCTGCGAGCGCGCCGAGCAGGACGTCCCGACTACCTACCGGGTGCGGACTGCACGCGGTGGAGAGCACCTGTACTTCACCCAACCCCCCGACGTCCGGCTGAACTCCACGGCCGGACGGCTCGCGAAGAAGATCGACACCCGCGGGTGGGGCGGCTACGTCGTTGCCCCGAGCAGCGTCACCCCGGACGGCACGTATGAGGTTCTGGACGACAGTCCGACGGCACTGCTGCCGGAGTGGCTGCGCGAGGCTCTGACAGCCGCTCCCGCTGCGGTGGCGGTGCCGCTGCGGCTGCCTGTGGTGGACGGCAGCCGCGCGGCACAGGCGGCGCTGGAAGCCGAATGCGCCGAGGTCGCCGGGGCTGCGGACGGCACCCGGAACACCGTGCTCAACCGCAGCGCGTTCAAGGTGGGGCGGTTCGTCGCGTGGGGCGACCTCCCCCGGCACGTGGTGGAGGAGGCCTTCCAGGCGGCGGGGGAGTCGATCGGCCTCACCGCTGCCGAGTGCCGCACCACCATCCGCAGCGCCCTGGACAGCTCCCTGCGCACCGTCCGGCCGCGGGAGGCAGCATGACCGGCCGCAACTCCCCCCACCTGGAAGGCCAACCCCAACCCACCCATCACTCGCACCCCGCCCGAACTGCGGCACCGCGGCCGGCCGTGGGCGAACCGAAAGGCGCCGCCCGTAAGGGCGTCCCTTCTGCTGTTCGCTCTGAGAAGTTCCGCAGCAACCAGGCCCGCCACGGCACGCCGGACCCGACGTCGAATGAGCCAGGGATCCGCATCTACGCCCCGCCGGTCTACCGCCACCACTACGACGGAGCCCGCTGGTGGAAGCAGCCCGGCGACACCCCGAACGCCGCTTACGCCTGCGCCTGTGGGCTGACCGGCACTGCGACGGGAGCCGAGGACGTTGCCGCGCTTGCGGCCGAGTACGCCGCCCACAAATCCGCATGCACGGGAGCTCCCGTGACCCCGCCCGAAAGGAGGGCCGCCGCATGACCGAGATCACCGACGGGGCCGCGCTGCTGGACGAGGTGGAGGCCTTCCACCGCCGCTTCAACATCTTCCCCAGCGAACATGCCTACGTCGCAGTCGTCTTGTGGGATGCACACGCTCACCTGATCGACTGCTTCGAAACCACGCCCCGGGTCGCGTTCCTGTCCCCGGAGCCCGGCTCGGGCAAGTCAAGGGCACTGGAGATCGTTGAACTCCTCACGCCCCGACCGGTCGCGACCGTGTCCGCATCCGCTAACGCTCTCTACCGGCTGGTGGACTCCGCCGAAGGGCTGCCCACAGTGCTGTTCGACGAGGTGGATACGATCTTCGGTCCAAAGGCTGGTGCCGATGAGGCGTTGCGCGGCTTCCTGAATGCCGGCTACCGGCGCATCGGCGGCGCGCTGCGCTGCGTTGGGGACGGCTCGAATCAGAACGCTCAGGTCTTTGGCTCCTACTGCGCCGTGGCCATGGCCGGGATCGGTTCGCTCCCGGACACTGTGCTGACCAGGACAGTCATTGTCCGCATGCGCAAGCGCGCACCGAACGAGAAGATCGAGCCTTACCGGCAGCGCACCCACGAGAAGCAAGGACACGCCCTACGTGACCGGCTCGCCAAGTGGGCCGACACCGTCCGCGACCGGGTCACCAACGCGTGGCCCGAGATGCCCGAAGGAGTCACCGACCGGCCCGCAGACGTGTGGGAACCCCTGCTCGCCGTCGCGGACGCGGCCGGAGGGGACTGGCCCACCCGGGCACGGGCCGCCTGCGTTGAACTGATCAGCGCAGCCCACGACAACGACGAATCCTCCATCGGCATCCGGCTGTTGACCGATCTTCGCGACAAGGTGTTCTGCGGCGCGGACCGCATGCCCTCCGCCGTGATCATCGAATGCCTGCTCCGCCTGGACGACGGACCGTGGGGGGATCTGGACGACAAGCCGATCAACTCACGCACGCTCGGGCGACTGCTCGGACAGTACGTCACTGCTGCACTCAAGCCGATCAAATCGCGCGGCATTCGCACCCCCTCAGGGTTCCCCAAGGGCTACTACGCGGAAGATCTCGCGGACGCCTGGATGAGGTACTGCCCTCCGCCCCCCGGAGGATCCGCCACGTCCGCCACGTCCGCCACACCGCAGGTCAGCGGGGGTGAATCCGTGGCGGATAGCGCCACAGCGATCCGCCACACGTCATCGGAAACCGCCACACAGCCGGTCCCTGCCAGCTGACGAGACCGGCCCTCCCGATGCCGCCACACCCATCGGGTGTGGCGGCATCCATCCGCCACAAAACCGCTATGCGCCACACGATCAAGGCTCTGACCTGCGATGTGGCGGCGTGGCGGACGTGGCGGATATCCAGAAGCGAAGAAGACGAAGGAGTAACCGCCTTGGCCCGCCCCAAGATGCTCAAGCTCCCCGAAGTCCTCGAAGAGATCGACATGAGCCGTGCTGCTTTCTACCGGATGCGCGCTCGCGGCAAGGCCCCGAAGCTCCTCAAACTGCCCAACGGTCAGCTCCGTTGCCGCCGCGCCGATCTCGACGCGTGGTGGTCAGCCATGGAAGACGCTGCTGCCTGACCATCTCCCACGCACACGAGACACGAGGGGCCCGCTTCCGGCGGGCCCCTCTGGAGTTCATATGGCCCTGACCTACGACGTTCGCCTCTACTCCATCGAGATCCGCAAGGATCGCCCGAAGCCCTACCGCCTGCGCTGGCTGGTCGGGGAACGCAAGCACTCCAAGAGCTACGCGCTGAAAGTCCAGGCCGAGGGACGCCGCTCGGAACTGATGTCCGCCGTTCGACGTGGCGACCAGTTCGACGAGGAAACGGGCCTACCCGTGTCCGAGCTGCGCGCCAAGCAGGGCTCCATCACGTGGTACGAGCACAGCCGCGCGTACGTCGACCGCAAGTGGGCGCTGGCGCCCGCGAAGTCACGGAAGAACTATGCCGATGCGCTGGCGACCATCACGCCAGCGCTCGTGAGGACCAGGACAGGGATGCCCGACACCGCGCTCATTCGCCGCGCGCTGTACGGGTGGGCCTACAACCGGAAACGCTGGGACGAGACCCCGCCGGACGATGTGGCACGGGCTCTTGCATGGGTCTCCAAGCATTCCATGCCGATCTCCGCGCTGGAGGACCCTACGACCGTCCGTCTGGCCCTAGACGCACTGTCCTTACGGCTGGACGGCAAGGAAGCATCACCGCGCACAGCGAAACGCAAGCGTGCCTGCCTGAGCGACGTGCTCGGGCTCGCCGTAGAAGAGCAGTACTTCTCGATGCCGGTCAACCCGATCACGGCCGTGAAGTGGACCGCTCCGAAGTCGGTGGAAGCAGTGGACCCCGAAAGCGTCGCCAACCCTCGCCAGATCCGCGCGCTCTTGGCGGGCGTGCGGGAGCAGGGCCCGCGTGGCCAGCATCTGGAAGCGTTCTTCGGGTGCCTGTACTACGCAGCCATGCGCCCCGCCGAGGCCACCGGGCTTCGCATGGTCCAGTGCCACCTTCCGGAATCAGGGTGGGGGATGCTCACCCTGCGGCAAGGGGTTGTCCGGGCTGGACGTAACTGGACCGACGACGGAACGGCGCACGAGGTGCGCCACCTCAAGGCACGCGCCAAGAAGGACTCCCGTCCCGTGCCGATCCCGCCCCACTTCGTCCGCATGCTGCGGGAGCACATCGCCGCGCACGGCACGGCACCCGACGGTCGACTCTTCCGGACGAACCGCAATGGCCTGCTGCAAGAGACCGGCTATGGAGAGGTGTGGGCGAATGCTCGAAAGGACGTGCTGAGCGAGGCGGAGACGGCTTCTCTGCTGGCCCGTCGCCCCTACGACCTACGGCACGCGGGAGTGTCGTTCTGGCTCAGTTCTGGAGTCGATGCTATGGAGTGCGCCCGCCGTGCCGGGCACAGCATCGCCGTTCTGCACACGGTGTACGCCAAGGTGCTCGACCAGACCCGAGAACGCGCGAACAGCCGGATCGATGCGGCCCTCCGAGAGTGGAACCAGCCGGAGTGATCATGCTCTCCCCCGGGGGACACCTGGGGGACACGCACTGATCAGAGGTGGGATTCAGGCGGTACGAGGTGAGACACGTCCACGCCGAATCGAACAGGGCCAGGAACGAAGAAACCCCCTCCAACCTGCCGTTAAGGCTGGTCGGAGGGGGTTCACCTACATGTGGCGGCGCCAGGGTTCGAACCTGGGTAGGCTTAGCCGGCAGATTTACAGTCTGCTCCCTTTGGCCGCTCGGGCACACCGCCGGGGTTGCTGCCCCTGAGCCTCGCTTTCGCGGTGCTCCCTGGCAACGACGTAAACGATACCCGATGCTCGGGGATGCTTCGCCACCCAATTGATCGACGCCTGGGGGGAGGGGGGTGGCTAGGCTTATGCGGATGCGGCCGGAGGCCTACGCCGGGCTCGACAGCCGCCCCTACGCACCCCGATACAAGGAGCCACAGGACATGGCCGACTCCAGTTTCGACATCGTCTCGAAGGTCGAGCGGCAGGAGGTCGACAACGCCCTCAACCAGACCGCCAAGGAGATCTCGCAGCGCTACGACTTCAAGAACGTCGGCGCCTCCATCTCCTGGTCCGGCGAGAAGATCCTCATGGAGGCGAACTCCGAGGAGCGGGTGAAGGCCGTCCTCGATGTGTTCGAGACCAAGCTGATCAAGCGCGGCATCTCGCTGAAGTCGCTGGACGCCGGTGAGCCGCAGCTCTCCGGCAAGGAGTACAAGATCTTCGCGACCATCGAGGAAGGCATCTCCCAGGAGAACGCCAAGAAGGTGGCGAAGATCATTCGCGACGAGGGCCCCAAGGGCGTGAAGGCCCAGGTCCAGGGCGAAGAGCTGCGCGTCAGCTCGAAGAGCCGTGACGACCTCCAGGCCGTTCAGGCCCTCCTCAAGGGCAAGGACTTCGACTTCGCCCTTCAGTACGTGAACTACCGCTAGAACACCGGTGGGCGGCACGAGGCCGCCGCCGAACGGCCGACGGTACGAGGAAGGGTGGACACCCTGGGTGTCCACCCTTCTCGTCCGCCGGCTGCGGGCCCTGCGTCACGGGATCAGCGGCGTGAGTCGCCGAAGAAGACGCGGTACAGGATCAGCAGCACGAGCGAGCCGCCGATGGCGGCGACCCACGTGGCGCCGTCGTAGAAGTGCTTGCTGATGGGGTGGTCCAGCCAGCGGGCCGATATCCAGCCGCCGAGGAACGCACCCACGACACCGATGACCGTCGTGCCGATGAAGCCGCCCGGGTCGCGCCCGGGGAGCAGGAACTTGGCGATGGCGCCTGCCAGCAGCCCCAGAATGATCCAGCTGATGATGCCCATGTTCTGAGCCTGCCCTTCCGTTGTGTACTCACGCTGTCCGGACCCTGTGATTTCGGTCCGGACGGGCCGTGCCCGCGCTGTCCGGGCCCGGTGCGGAGCGCCTGTTCGATGGCGTGTGGACGCCGTGCCGATGAACAGGACGCCGCTGTGGATCCCGCCGGTTGCGCAGATCAGTAGGGTGCGGCACATGACGCCGTCCGGTTCCGAGTTGCGCCGCACGCTGGGTGTCGGTGACGCCGTGGTCGTCGGGCTCGGCTCGATGATCGGTGCCGGGATCTTCGCCGCGCTCGGCCCCGCCGCGCGGGCGGCCGGGTCCGGACTGCTGCTCGGACTCGCGGTCGCCGCGGTCGTCGCCTACTGCAACGCGATGTCCTCGGCCCGGCTCGCCGCCCTGTACCCCGCTTCCGGCGGCACGTACGTCTACGGGCGCGAGCGGCTCGGGGCCTTCTGGGGGCATCTGGCCGGCTGGTCGTTCATCGTCGGCAAGACAGCCTCCTGCGCCGCGATGGCGCTCACCGTGGGTGCCTACGTCTGGCCCTCGCAGGCGCATGCGGTGGCGGTCGCCGCGGTCCTCGCCCTGACCGCCGTGAACTACGGCGGTGTGCAGAAGTCGGCGTGGCTGACACGGGTGATCGTGGTGGTGGTCCTGGCGGTCCTCGCTTCCGTGGTGGTGGGGTGTCTGGGGTCCGGCGCCTCGGACGCCGGGCGGCTCGGCGTCGGGCTGTCGTCCGGCGTGGGCGGGGTGTTCGAGGCGGCCGGGCTGCTCTTCTTCGCGTTCGCCGGGTACGCGCGGATCGCGACGCTCGGCGAGGAGGTACGCGATCCGGCGCGCACCATTCCGCGCGCGATCCCGCTGGCTCTGGGGATCGCGCTCGCGGTCTACGCGGCCGTCGCCGTGGCTGTCCTTTCGGTACTCGGTTCGGAGGCATTGGGGCTTGCCCCGGCTCCGCTGGCGGACGCTGTCCGGGCGGCCGGGCTGCCGGGGCTCGTGCCGATCGTGCGGGTGGGGGCCGCCGTGGCCGCGCTCGGCTCGCTGCTCGCTCTGATCCTGGGTGTCTCACGGACCACGTTGGCCATGGCCCGCGACCGTCATCTGCCGGCCGGCCTGGCCGCTGTCCATCCGCGCTACCAGGTCCCGCACCGGGCGGAACTGGCCGTGGGCGCGGTGGTCGCCGTGCTCGCCGCGACCGTGGACGTGCGCGGCGCGATCGGTTTCTCCTCCTTCGGTGTGCTGGTGTACTACGCGATCGCCAACGCCTCCGCGTGGACGCTGAGTCCGGCCCCGGCGGCGCGGGTCGTGCCGGTGCTTGGCCTCCTCGGCTGCGTGACGCTGGCCTGTGCTCTGCCGTGGGTCTCGGTGGTCGTCGGCGTGGCCGTCCTGGCGGTCGGGGCGGCTTCGTACGGCGTGCGTAGGGGGGTCGCTTCGCGCTGAGAGCCGTCCCGTGGCCCCCTCCCCCGGATCGGCGCGTGGCGTCGGATACCGCGCGTGGCGAGGCGGCGGGTGGTCGCGCCGTCCCGGGTGTGAAGACGGACGCCGTCCCTGGTGCGAGGGGCGTCGTCCCGGGCGGGGTCCGGGGCGATCGGCCGGCCGGTCAGGAGGTCCGGGGCACCGTCGTACGCAGGGGGAAGTCGGGCCAGAGGGGGAGGTCCGCGCCGTCGTTGGACTCCTCGTACCAGCCCGTTCCCTCCAGCCAGGCGAGCAGCCAGGTCGCGAGGTCAGGTGCGTCCACGTACCAGGAGTGGTCGGCCTGGTGCGCGTTCGGGTCGAAGAGCAAGACCGTGCCGTCGGGACTCTGGCAGTCCACGCACGCGTACATTCCGCAACCCCAGTGGGATATGGGCAGGATCCCCTCGGGCCAGGGCCATTCCGGGTCCTTGCGGCCGCTCTCGCGGTTGGCGAGGTATTGCGGGACGACCGCGGGTTCACCCGACGGCGGGCCGTCGAGCAGGGACAGCAGGCCGTATTCCGGACCGAATCCGCCGTCCCCTATCCGAAGGTAGAGCGATGCGAGCAGTGCGGGCAGCGGGAAGCCGAGGGCGGCCTCGGCGCGGGCGACCTCATCCGGTCCCACGGGCGCGGGGAGCGAAGGCCAGCCCCACGGGCGGGTGTTGCGGGCCTCCGCAGCGACCCGTGCCAGCAACTGCTCGATTTCGGTCATGGGTTCATGATGCAGCGCGCCACTGACAATCGGGCAGCCTGTGGACAACCCTCGTCCGGCGCGGGCATCGGCCCGTGTGCGGCAAGGAGCGGGGCGACGGGGCCCGTACGGCTAACGGCCCGCGAACGGCTCGTCCGTGCGCACGATTTCGCGCCCCAGCGGGAACAGCGAGATCGGGATGAGCTTGAAGTTGGCGATGCCGAACGGGATGCCGATGATCGTCAGGCACATGGCGATGCCCGTGACGATGTGGGCCAGGGCGAGCCACCAGCCGGCGAGGACGAGCCACAGGACGTTCCCGACGCAGGACGGGGCGCCGGCGTCGTGGCGCTCCACCGTCGTATAGCCGAACGGCCACAGCGCGTAGACGCCGATCCGGAACGAGGCGATGCCGAACGGGATACCGATAATGGTGATGCACAGGATGATGCCTGCGGCGAGGTATCCGAGGAACAGCCAGAAGCCGCTCAGGATGAGCCAAATGACGTTCAGAATTGTCTTCACTGCTGACGACCTGCCATCTGCTCGAGCCGGGCGATCCGCTCCGCCATCGGCGGATGCGTAGAGAACATCTTCGACATTCCCTGTCCCGGGCGGAATGGGTTTGCGATCATCATGTGGCTCGCGGTCTCGATGCGCGGCTCGGGAGGCAGTGGCAGCTGCTTCGTGCCCGCGTCGAGCTTGCGCAGCGCGCTCGCGAGGGCGAGGGGGTCGCCGGTGAGCTGGGCACCGGACGCGTCCGCCTCGTACTCCCGGGAGCGGCTGATCGCGAGCTGGATGAGGGAGGCGGCGAGCGGGCCCAGGATCATGACCAGGAGCATTCCGAGGATGCCGGGGCCGTCGTCGTCGTTGGACCGGCCGACCGGGATCAGCCAGGCGAAGTTGACCAGGAACATGATCACCGAGGCCAGGGCGCCGGCCACGGACGAGATCAGGATGTCCCGGTTGTAGACGTGACTGAGTTCGTGGCCGATGACACCGCGCAGCTCGCGCTCGTCCAGGATGCGCAGGATGCCCTCGGTGCAGCACACGGCCGCGTTGCGCGGGTTGCGGCCCGTCGCGAAGGCATTCGGCGCCTCTGTCGGTGAGATGTACAGGCGCGGCATGGGCTGGCGGGCCTGCGTCGAGAGATCGCGGACCATGCGATACAGGGCAGGGGCCTCGAACTCGCTCACCGGACGGGCGCGCATCGCGCGTAGAGCCAGTTTGTCGCTGTTCCAGTACGCGTACGCGTTCGTCGCGATCGCGATGAACAGGGCGACGATCAGGCCTGTACGCCCGAAGAAGCTGCCGATGACGATGATGAGTGCGGACAGTCCCCCGAGGAGTACGGCTGTCCTGAGCCCATTGTGCCGGCGGTGCACGGTAGCCCTCCAAGTCGTGCGGCGGGGAGCCCTTTGCTTGCTGATGCTCTGCTTCCACTCTTCAGTGGACCCTCCCGTACAGGTCAACGCCAGACGGGAAGCGCGAGTTCCCTTGCGCGCGCCGCCCGGGGCGTGGGCCGTCCGGGTGATTCGGACGACCGTTCACGCGCGCGTGCCCCTTGACGAGGCCCTCGCCTCGGGGAGTGCTGCTTCAGAAAAGTGCGGTCTCCGAGAAGCGCAGGATCAGCTGGGGCGCCCCGGACAGGACGACTCCCAGGACGGCCGTCAGGGCGATGGCCGCGGTGAGCGGAACCGGTGCGCGGTGCGTGCCCGGCTCGCCTTCGGGAGCGCGGAAGAGCAGCGCGGTCCACTGGAGGTAGTAGAAAAGCGCGATCACCACGTTGACCGCCATGACGACGGCCAGCCAGCCGAGCCCCGCGTCGACGGCCGCCGAGAAGACGGTCACCTTGGCGAAGAGGCCGATGATGCCCGGCGGCAGTCCGGCGAGGCAGAGCAGGAAGAAGCCGAGGACCAGCGCGGACAGGGGGCTCTCCGCGTACAGGCCCCGGTAGTCGCTGATGCGGTTCAGGGGGCTTCTGCGGGCCACCAGGGCGGCCACGGCGAAGGCGCCGAGGTTCACCGCCGCGTACATGAGGGCGTAGGCGACCGTGGAGCCGATGGCCTTCTGGGCGTCCTGGGAGTAGGCGGCCGCCGCGATCGGGACCAGGAGGTAGCCGGCCTGGCCGACGGAGGACCAGGCGAGCAGCCGCACCGCGCTGTACGCGCGCGTGGACCGCTGTCGCAGGGCGCCGACGTTCCCGGCCGTCATGGTGAGGGCCGCCAGGCCGGCCAGCGCCGGGCCCCAGACGTCCGCGTACGAGGGGAAGGCGACGACCGTGACGAGGATGAGCCCGGAGAAGCCGACCGCCTTGCCGACGACCGACAGGTAGGCGGCGATCGGCAGGGGCGCTCCCACGTAGGTGTCGGGCACCCAGAAGTGGAAGGGGACGGCGGCCGTCTTGAAGGCGAAGCCGACGAGGGTGAGGACGACGCCCGTCTGGGCGAGGGTGTGGAACTGTCCGTCGACGTGCTGGATGCGGTCCGCGATCCGGGTGAGGTAGAGGGTGCCCGTCGTCGCGTAGACGAAGCTGACGCCCATGAGGCTGACGGCGGTCGCGGTGACGGAGGACAGGAAGAACTTCAGTGCTGCTTCCGAGGACTTCCGGTCGCCGCGTTTGATGCCGACGAGCGCGAAGGCGGGCAGCGAGGCGACCTCCAGGGCGACGATGAGGGTCGCGAGGTCGCGGGAGGCGGGCAGGAGGGCGGCGCCGGCGGCCGAGGAGAGCAGCAGGAACCAGTACTCCCCCTCGGGGAGTTCCCGGTCGGCGTCCTTCAGGGCCGTGACCGACAGCAGGGCGACGAGGAGCGCGCCGCCGAGCACCAGGAGCTGGACGACCAGGGTGAAGCGGTCCGCCACATAGCTACAGGTGTCCGTGGCGCCGGTCGCGCAGAACGTGGCCCGGTCGCCGTCTCGCAGGGGCAGTAGCAACAGCGCGGACGCGGCGAGCCCGGCGACGGACATCCAGCCGAGTACGGCCTTCCTCGCGTCGCCGATGAAGAGATCGGTGACGAGCACGGCGAGTCCGACGACCGCCGTCAGGGTGGGCGGCGCGATGGCGAGCCAGTCGACGGACTGGACCAGGGAACTCATCGGGTGCCTCCTGCGAGGAGCTGCTGTACGGCCGGGTCGGTCAGGCCGAGCAGGGCCCGGGGCCACAGGCCGGCGACGACGGTGAGGGCGACGAGCGGTGTCCAGGCGGCGAACTCGTAGGTCTGGACGTCGATGAGCCTCGGCGACTCGTGGGCTGTCGGGCCCATGCAGACACGGCGTACGACGATGAGCATGTACGCGGCGGTGAGCAGGGTGCCGAACGCGGCGATCGTCATGAACGTCAGATAGGCGGGGCGGCTGAGTCCGGAGGCGGGTTCGAACGCGCCGAACATGGCCAGCATCTCGCCCCAGAACCCGGCGAGGCCCGGCAGTCCGAGCGAGGCGACGGCCGCGAAGGCCAGCAGGCCGCCGAGGTGCGGCGCCCTGCCGTACAGCGCGGCGCCGGACTCCTCGGCGAGCGTGTCGAGGTCGCTGGTGCCCGTGCGGTCCTTCAGCGCTCCGACGAGGAAGAAGAGGAGGCCGGTGATGAGGCCGTGGGCGATGTTGGCGAACAGGGCGCCGTTCACACCGGTCGCGGTCATGGTCGAGATGCCGAGCAGGACGAAGCCCATGTGGCCGACGGAGGAGTAGGCGATGAGCCGCTTGAGGTCGCCCTTCGTGCCCTGCTTGACCAGGGCCAGACAGGCCAGGGAACCGTAGATGATCCCGACGACGGCGAAGGCCGCGAGGTAGGGGGCGAAGGTCCGGAATCCGTCCGGCGCGATGGGCAGCAGGATCCGGACGAACCCGTACGTGCCCATCTTCAGCATGACGCCGGCCAGCAGGACCGAGCCGACGGTCGGGGCGGCGGTGTGGGCGTCGGGCAGCCAGCTGTGCAGCGGCCACATCGGCGTCTTGACCGCGAGCCCGATCCCGATCGCCAGAACGGCGGTGACCTGCACGGATGTGCTCAGCGACCGGCCGTTGTCAGTGGCGAGTGCCACCATGTCGAATGTGCCCGCCTTGATTCCGATCAGGAGCAGGCCCAGCAGCATGACGACCGAACCGAGCAGGGTGAAGAGGATGAACTTCCAGGCCGCGGCCTGGCGCTGGGCGCCTCCCCACCGTGCGATGAGGAAGTACATCGGGATGAGCACCGTCTCGAACGCGAGGAAGAACAGCAGCAGATCGAGGACGGCGAAGGTCGCGAGGGTGCCGGACTCGAGGACGAGCAGCAGCGCGACGAATGCCTTCGGGGTCGGGCCCGCGGGCATCTTGAAGTAGGAGTACAAAGCGCACAGGAAGGTCAGCAGCGCGGTCAGGACCAGAAGGGGGAGGGAAATGCCGTCGACGCCGAGGTGGATCCGCACGTCGAGTGCCGGGATCCAGCTGATGTCGGTCGTGGCCTGCATCTTCGAGGGGTGGTCGTGGTCGAAGCCGAGCGCGAGGACGATCGCGGCGATGAGGACGACGCCCGTGACGATCACGCCGTGCCGCAGCACCGCCTGTTCGGGCGACTTCCCCTTCAGCCCGGGCGGGGCAGGGAGAAGGGCGGCCACGGCCCCGATGAGCGGGCCGACGACGATCAACGCGAGAAGAATCTGCATCACGGATTCACTGATATCGATCACTGCTGCTCACGCTCCCGTGGCGACGAGGAGGGCGGCGACCACCAGGACGACGGTGCCGGCGAGCAGCGCGCTCACATAGGTCTGCACATTGCCGGTCTGGGCGCGCCGTACGGCGGTGCCGAGCCAGCGGGGTAGGGCGCCCGCGCCGCGTACGTAGGTGTCGACGACCTCGCGGTCGAGGAACCGGACGAGCGATGCTCCGGCCTGGACCGGGCGGACGAACAGCACCAAGTACACGGCGTCGAGGTGGAAGCCGACGGCCGCATGGCGGTGCAGCGGGCCGAGCAGCAGCCGGCCCGGGTCGGCCGGGTCGGCGGCCTGGGCGACGTCTCCGTAGGCGGGTTCGTGGGAGGCGATGGCCTCGGCCTCGACCCGTCCGCCGTCGGCGTCCGGGTGGGCCGCGACCGCGCCCAGGGGGACACGGGCCGCCAGGGCGGTGGTGTGGCGCCAGGCTCCGTAGGTGACGATCCCGCCGACCAGGGCGAGTCCCGTGCCGAGCACCGACGTGGTGAGGACGGGCGTCAGGTCGCGGCCGTCGAACCAGTCGGGCAGCGGGCCGAACGCCAGGCCGAACGCGAGCGAGGGGATGGCGAGCACCCACAGCACGGCCGTCATCGTGACCGGCTGCCTGCCGTGGTCGGGGGCCTCGGCTCCGTGGCCGCGGAAGGCCATCAGCCACAGCCGGGTCGCGTACGCGGCGGTGAGGACGGCGGTGACCAGACCGGTGATCAGAACGATCCAGCCCGAGGCGCCGGGGGCCTGCTCGGTGTGGCCGGTGGCGACGTGTTCGGCGGCGCCGAGGACGGCCTCCTTGGAGAAGAAACCGCTGAAGGGCGGGATCGCGGCGAGCGCGAGCAGCGCCACGGTCATCGTCCAGAAGGCGTCGGGGACGCAGGTGCGCAGGTCCTTCATCCGGGACATGGCGGCCAGCGAGTTGGTGCCGGAGGCGTGGATGATCACGCCGGCGGCGAGGAACAGCAGGGCCTTGAAGGCGCCGTGCGCGAGGAGGTGGAAGACGGCGGCACCGCGGTCGCCGACGGCGAGGGCACCGGCCATGTACCCGAGCTGACCGATCGTCGAGTAGGCGAGGACCCGCTTGATGTCGTCCTGGGCGAGGGCGGCGAGTCCCGAGCCGACCATCGTGACGCCGGCCATGACGGCGAGGACGACCATCGCGGCCGCGGAGGCCTGGAAGACGGGGAGGAGCCGGGCGACGAAGTAGATGCCGGCGGCGACCATCGTCGCGGCGTGGATCAGCGCGGAGACGGGTGTGGGGCCCGCCATCGCGTCGGGCAGCCAGGTGTGCAGCGGGAACAGCGCCGACTTGCCCGCCACGCCCGCGAGGAGGAGCAGCGCGACGACCGTGGGGTGGTGCAGCCCCCCGCTCGCCACGGCGCCGAGGACTCTGGTGATCCGGAACGAGCCGGCGTCGGTGGCGAGCGCGAACAGACCGATGAGGAAGGGGACGTCGCCGAGTTTGGTGACCAGGAAGGCCTTGAGGGAGGCGGCGCGTGCTTCCGGGGTCTCCCAGTAGTGGCCGACCAGGAAGTACGAACAGATGCCCATGATCTCCCAGCCGACCAGGAGCACCATCAGGTCGCCGGAGTAGACGACGAGCAGCATCGCGGAGGTGAACAGGGAGACGAGTGCGGCGTACGAGGGGTAGCGCGGGTCGTCGTGCAGATAGCCCGTCGAGTAGATCTGCACACAGGTGGCGACGACGCCGACGAGTACGGCGACGAGGGCGGCGAAGCCGTCGATGTGCAGGCCCAGTTCGATGGGGACCGAGCCGGTCGGCGTGAGTTCGGTGTGCGAGTCGATGGCCTGGCCGCCGCCCTGGTGCGCCGCGACGAGCACGGCGAGGACGAGGGACGCGAGGACCGGCAGGACGGCGAGCGGGCGGACGAAGCCCGGGGCCGTGCGGCCCAGGAGGAGGCCGGCGACGGCGCCGAGGAACGGGAGGAGGGGAACGAGGACGGCGAGGGTGGTCGTGGTCACGCGGTGGCCTCAGCCTTCTCGGCCGCGGGGGCGTCGCTGTCGGGGTCGTCGGGGCCGTGGCCCTCGGCGGTGTCGCGGAGCTTGTCGATGTCCGAGGTGCCGCGGTTGCGGTACACGGCGAGGACGATCGCCAGGCCGATGCCGATCTCGGCGGCGGCGATGGCGATGGTGAACAGGGTCAGGGCCTGACCGGAGTGCAGCGTGTCGCGGGCGGCCTTGGAGAGCCAGACGTCGAAGGCGACGAGGTTCAGGTTGACGGCGTTGAGCATGAGCTCGACCGACATCAGGACCAGGATCGCGTTGCGGCGTGCCAGGACTCCGTACAGGCCCGTGCAGAACAGGAGGGCGGCGAGGACGGCGGGATAGGCGAGGTGCATCAGCGGACACCTTCCTTGTTCTGCTTGCCGTCGCGGCTGCCGGGGACGCGCGGGGTGGTGGCCCTCGTGGTCGTCTCGGTGGTGTCCGCCTTCGCCTTGCGGGAGAGGACGATCGCGCCGACCAGGGCGGCGAGGAGGAGGACGGACAGCGCTTCGAAGGGCAGGACCCAGTTCTGGAAGAGGCTCGCCCCGGTGACCTCGGTGGAACCGGCGGCGGCTCCGCTCAGGTCGACCCAGGTCGTACGGAACGCGTCGACGACGACCCAGATCAGGGTGCCGGCCGAGGCGAGTGCCACGGCCAGCGCCGCCCAGCGGTTGCCCGAGTCGGCGTCCGGGGAGCGGCCGATCGGGGCCCTGGTGAGCATCAGACCGAACAGAAGGAGGACGACCACGGATCCGACGTAGATGAGGACCTGCACCCAGGCGATGAACTCGGCCGTCAGGAGCAGGTATTCGACGGCGAGACCGCCGAGGGCGACCACCAGCCACAACGCGGCGTGCACCAGTTGCTTGGTGGTGACGGTGACGAGCGCGGCGCCGAAGGTGAGCAGGCCGACGAGGAGGAAGGCGATCTCGACGCCGGTCGGGGAGAGGAAGCCGTGGTGCCCGGCGGCGACGGTGGTGGCCGCGGTGGCCGTGGCTGCTGCGAAGGTCACGACTGTCCCTCCTGCGGGTCGGCGGGAGGCGTGACCGGGGGCTCCGGCTGCCCGGCGTCCTCGGCCTGCGTCGGCGGCGACGGCTGCCTCGGCTGCGCCTCCTCGGCCGCCTGCGCCGCTTCGGCCGGCTGAGCCGACTGGGTCGCCTCGGCCGATCGTTCGGCCTCGGCTGCCTGATCGGCCTCGGCTGCCTGTTCGGCCTGGGCAGTCTGTTCGGCCTGAGCTGCTTGTTCGGCTGCGAGTTTGTCGGCGGTCTTGCGGGCGGCCGCGATCTCCTTGGGCTCCTCGGCGCCGGGGTCGAGGGCGGGCGGGGCCGGGACGGTCCACATCCACTCGCGGAGCTTGTCGCGCTCGTGGGTGAGTTCGTGGATGTCGGTCTCCGCGTACTCGAACTCCGGGGTCCAGAACAGCGCGTCGAAAGGACAGACCTCGATGCAGATACCGCAGTACATGCACAGGGCGAAGTCGATGGCGAAACGGTCGAGGACGTTGCGGCTGCGCTCGCGGCCGCCCGGGGCGGCGGGCGGGACCGTCTCCTTGTGGGAGTCGATGTAGATGCACCAGTCCGGGCACTCACGGGCGCACAGCATGCAGACCGTGCAGTTCTCCTCGAAGAGGGCGATGACACCACGGGTGCGGGGCGGGAGTTCGGGCTGGACGTCCGGGTACTGCGCGGTGACGGTCTTCTTCGTCATCGTGCGGAGGGTGACGGCCAGGCCCTTGGCGAGGCCGGAGCCAGGAATGGGGGCCATGGTTACGCGATCACCACCTTGACGATGCCGGTGAGGGCGATCTGGGCGAGGGACAGGGGGACGAGGAGGGTCCAGGAGAGCTTCTGGAGCTGGTCCTCGCGCAGGCGGGGATAGGTGACGCGGAGCCAGATGACGACGAAGGCGAGGATCGCGGCCTTGAGGAGGGTCCAGACCCAGCCGAGGCCGTCGGCACCCCAGGGGCCGTGCCAGCCGCCCAGGAAGAGAACGGTGGTCAGGCCGCACAGGACGACGATTCCGGCGTACTCGGCGAGCAGGAACAGGGCGAAACGCAGGCCCGTGTACTCGGTGTACGCCCCGAAGATGATCTCGGAATCGGCTACGGGCATGTCGAAGGGGGGCCGTTGGAGTTCGGCGAGGCCGGCGACGAAGAACACGATCGCGCCGACGATCTGCCAGGGCAGCCACCACCACCGGAAGGCGTCCACGATGCCGGGGAGCGAGACCGTGCCCGCCGCCATCGCGACCGAGGCCGCGGTCAGGAGCATCGGGAGTTCGTACGCGAGGAGCTGGGCGGCGGTGCGCAGGCCGCCGAGAAGGGAGAACTTGTTGGCCGACGCCCAGCCCGCCATGAGCGAGCCGAGGACGCCCACGCCCATCACGGCGAGGACGAAGAAGACGCCCGCGTCGACGGTCTCGCCGACCGCGCCCTCGCTCGGGCCGATCGGGATGACGAGGAGGACCAGGAGGTACGGGAGGAGCGCCACCGCGGGAGCGAGCTGGAAGATGCGCCGGTCCGCGCCCGCGGGGACGATGTCCTCCTTCTGCGCGAACTTCACGCCGTCCGCGACGAGTTGGGCCCAGCCGTGGAAGCCGCCCGCGTACATCGGGCCGAGGCGGCCCTGCATGTGGGCCATCACCTTGTGCTCGGCCTGGCCGACGATCAGGGGGAACGTCAGGAACACGACGAAGACGACGAGGAGGCGTAGGGCGACGTCGAGAGCGTCGTTCACTGCGTACCTCCGGAGGGGTCTTCGGGGCTGGGGTCGGGGTTCTCACCCGGAGCGGGCACAGCGGGCGAGGACTCCGGCTCGGATTTCCGTCCGGCATCCGGCTCGGTCGTCCGATCGGCATCCGGCTCGGACCGTTCCGATTCCGGCTCGGACACCGGTCGAGGCTCGGACACCGGTCGGGACTCGGGCTCAGGTCGGGGCTCGGGCGCCGGTCGGGGTTCGGGCGCCGGTCGGGGTTCCGACATCGGTCGAGGCTCGGGCGCCGGTTGAGGCTCGGGCGCCGGCTCTGGGGCAGGCGTCGGCCGAGGCTCGGGCGCCGGTTCAGGTTCGGAGTCCGGCTTCCGCTTCGGTTCCGTGTCGTCGAACGCGGGCTTCGGCTGGTGCCACGGCGCGTCCGAACCGCGGGGCGCGGCAGGCCTTTTGGCGGGCGTCGCCGCCGGAGCTGTCGCCTCGTCCCCGACCGTCGGCGAGGCCGGCGGCGGAGTCCGCGTCGCGGCCGGTGTCGCGGCCGGTGTCGCGGCCGGGGACGGCGGCTGTTCGGTTCGCTGGCTGGCTGAGCCCTGGCTCACGCTGCGGGATCGGCGTGCGGGTCGAGCGGTCTCGGTACCGGAGGCCGCACCCGCGGCGACCGAGCCCTCGGCTGCTCCCGCGGCACCCGTACCCGCGGCCGGGGTCGTCGTGCCGCCGGTGTCGGCAGGAGAGGCGGGCGTCTGGCTCGCCGAGCCCTCCCCCGCCGTACGGGCCCTGCGGACCGGGCGGTCGCCTGCGGGGCGGGCCGCGCCACGCGCCGGGCGGGACGGGGCCGGGGGGAGCTGGCCCTTGAGAGGGCCCCACTCGTTGGGGTCGGGGACGCCGGGCGGCAGCATCTGGCGGCGCTTGGGGCCGCCGTGTTCGGACTCGCCGGGTTCCTTCGCGCCGGGCCATGCCTTGGCGACGCGGGCGGCGAGGACGAAGTCCTTGCGGAGGGGGTGGCCTTCGAAGCCCTCCGGCAGAAGCAGGGGGTCGAGGCCGGGGTGTCCCTCGAAGGTCACGCCGAACATCTCGTGGGTCTCGCGCTCGTGCCAGGCGGCGCCCGCGTACACGGAGACCGCCGACGGGAGCACCGGGGCCGTGTGCGGGACGGTCGTGCGGACGAGCAGGCGGCGCAGCGGGGACAGGGCCACGACATGGGCGGAGACGCGGAAGCCCGTGCCGGGTTCGTCGACGGCGCTCAGCCAGTCGAAGTAGGTGCAGCCCAGGGTGGAGCGGGCCGTCTCCAGGGCCGCGATCCAGGAAGCCGGGGGGACGTCGACGGTCAGGACCTCGTACGACTCCTCGGCCGTGGCGTCGGGGCCGAAGAGGTCCTCGGCGGGACCGGGAAGCCAGCCGACGGTCATCGGTCCTCCTCACCGAGTGCGCCGGGTGCACCGGGTGCACCGGGTGCACCGGGTGCACCGGGTGCACCGGGGGTGGCCGGATCCGTCCCCGGAGCGGTCGTCGCCGCAGGGGCCGGTGGCCGCACCAGGCCGCTCTGGAGCGCGGCGGCCGACGGGCGCGGCGCGTCGGATCCGTAGCGCTCCCCCAGCGATTCCCGGGCGATCTTCTCCTGGAGCTTGAGGATGCCCTGGAGCAGCGCCTCGGGGCGGGGCGGGCAGCCGGGTACGTAGACGTCGACGGGGATGATCTGGTCGACGCCCTTGGTGACGGAGTACGAGTCCCAGTAGGGGCCGCCGCAGTTGGAGCAGGCGCCGAAGGAGATGACGTACTTCGGCTCGGGCATCTGCTCGTACAGGCGCTTGACGGCGGGCGCCATCTTGTCCGTGACCGTGCCCGAGACCACCATCAGGTCGGCCTGGCGCGGGCCCGGCGCGAACGGGATCACGCCGAGGCGGATGAAGTCGTGGCGGGCCATCGACGCGGCGATGAACTCGATCGCGCAGCAGGCGAGGCCGAAGTTGAAGACCCAGAGCGAGTAGCGGCGGCCCCAGTTGAGGACCACCTTCATGGGCTCGGGGGCGAGGCGGGCGAGTGCGCCGAGCCGCTTCGGCTCGGGCAGCGGCACCGGCGTCGGCTGCTCCGGGGCGGAGGGGGTCACGCCCATGTCAGGACGCCCTTCTTGTATGCGTACAGCAGGCCCACGGCCAGGAAGCCGAGGAAGATGAACATCTCGACGAGCGTCGCGGCGCCGTAGCCGGGAGCGGCGAAGACCGTGGCCCAGGGGAAGAGGAAGATCGAGTCGACGGCGAAGATGACGTAGAGGAAGGCGTAGACGTAGTAGCGGACCTGGGTGTGGGCCCAGCCCTCGCCGACGGGGTCGACACCGCACTCGTACGTCAGGAGTTTCTCGGGGGTCGGGACCACGGGTCGCAGCAGACGGCCCGCCCCGAAGGCGACGGCGACGAACAGCACGCCGACGACGGCGAGCAGCCCGACGACTGAGTAGGACGGGAAGTAGTCCGCCGCGACGACGGCCCCGGTCGCCGTGACAACGGTCGGTTCCGGCACGTCAGCCCCTCACTCCCTGACCTCGTTGCGCCCCGTCGTGCGCCGTCGCGCACTCTGTGATGCGCCCTGTTCGACGATCTGTACGGACGGGAGTCTAGGGCCTGCTAAAGAGAGCGTAAGCAGCCCGTCACGCCTCGACCATCCCTCGGCCCTCCGTGACGTGTGCACGTCTGCCGGAATGAGCGCGTCCCGGTGGGACCCCGTCACCCGTCGCGTGCCGGGTCGTCGTCACGTCCGGCCAGCACCCTGGGGGTGGGGTTATCCCCAGTGCATCGCGGCGGCCCACCTCATGGCGCGGCGGCGCGCCGCCGGGCAGGCTAGCGGATATGACCGAACGCATCACGCCCGCCGGTCCGTCGGACGACCCGTCCGACGGCGACCGGCCGCCCGCCGTCCGTCCCGCTCTCGACCCGCGGACGTGGAAGGAGATCTCCCATCTCCTGGTGAACCTGCCGGCCTCGATCGTCGGGTTCGTGTACGTGGTGACGATGCTCGCCACGGGCGCGGGGCTCGCCGTGACCGTCGTGGGGCTGCCTCTGCTCGCGGCCGCGCTGCGGGGTGCGCGGCAGCTGGGCAAGCTGGAGCGGGCCCGGGCGCGGCGGCTGCTGGGGCTGCACATCGACGAACCGAGCCCGTTGCCGGTGCGCAGGACCGGGTTCTTCGGCTGGCTGTGGTCGAGTCTGAAGGACCCGGTGGGCTGGCGGGCGGTGCTGTACGGCCTGATCCGGCTGCCCTGGGGCATCGTCACCTTCGTGGTCACTCTGGTGTCGCTGTTCGTGCTGTGGCCGGTGCTGCCGTTCATCGCGCGCGGTCTGACGAACGTGGACCGGGCGATGGTGCGCGGGCTGCTGTCGCCCTCCGACGAACTGGAGCGGCGGATCGCCGAACTGGAGTCGGACCGCGGGGTGGTGGTGGACACGGCCGCCGCCGATCTGCGCCGTATCGAGCGCGATCTGCACGACGGGGCGCAGGCCCGGCTCGTGAACCTCGCGATGGGGCTCGGGCTCGCCAAGGAGAAGCTCCTGGAGGACCCCGACGCCGCGGCCTCGATGGTGGACGAGGCGCACGGCGAGGTGAAGCTCGCCCTTCAGGAACTGCGCGATCTGGCTCGCGGGATCCATCCGGCGGTCCTCACCGACCGGGGTCTGGACGCGGCTCTGTCCTCGATCGCCTCGCGCTGCACGGTGCCCGTGAAGGTGACCGCGGAGCTGGAGACGCGGCCGGCCGCCGCCATCGAGGGCATCGCGTACTTCACCGTCTCCGAACTGCTCCAGAACGTCAGCAAGCACAGCGGGGCGCGGTCCGCTTCGGTCGACGTGTGGCGGGCGGAGGACCGTCTGCTCGTCCAGGTCCGGGACGACGGCCGCGGCGGGGCCGGTGTCGACGGCGGTACCGGTATGGCGGGGCTGGCGGACCGGCTGGGAGCGGTGGACGGGCTGTTCGTCGTCGACTCGCCGGTGGGCGGTCCGACGGTCATCACGGCCGAACTGCCCTGGCGGGACCGCCAGAACGAGCCCGCGCGGTAGTCGCGGGCCGGGCTTCCGGTTCACTCGATGGAGACCTCCGGCTGGACGGCCGTGTACGGAGGTCTTCGTCGTGGGTGCCGTATGGGCTCTGGCCCGGGAACGCCGGCTGCCGGTGGAGGTAGGGAAAACCCCCCGCCCAAGACGCCGATCCGCTCCATGTCCGGCAAGCCTCCGGGGAGGCAGGCTTGAACAAGCGGTCGACGAGCGGAACACGTCGGCGCGCGGAACAGGCGGGGACACGGACGAAGCCGAACCGCGGAACAGGCCGAGGCACGGAACAGGTCGAGGCGCAGGACGAGACGAGAGAACGGACGGACCGATGGCCACGGACTACGGACACGGATACGGGCACCGCGGCGGGCCCGGATTCGACGAGGCGGGCGCCGGCGAGCGGCCGCACCGGCTTCCGGCCCCGCTGCGGGCGCCGTTCGAGGCCCGCACGTGGCGCGAGTTCGGCTACGTGCTGCTGGGCCTGCCGCTCGGGATCCTCATGTTCACGTTCGCCGTCACGATGGTCTCGCTCGGCGCGGGCCTGCTGATCACCTTCCTCGGCGTTCCGGTGCTCGCCGCCGCCCTGGCCGGCTGCCGTGGGCTCGGCTCGCTGGAGCGGGCACGGGCGCGCGGGCTGCTCGGTGTCGAGGTGGCCGAGCCCGAGCCCCTGCGGACGAAGGGCCACGGGGCGATGGCGTGGATGGGCGCTGTGCTCAAGAGCGGCACCTCGTGGCGGCACCTGCTGTACGCGGTGGTCCAGTTCCCGTGGTCGGTGTTCTCCTTCGTCGTCGCGCTGAACTTCTGGGTGTACGGGTGGGCGCTGCTCACCTATCCGCTGTGGTTCTGGGTCTTCCCCATGTACGGCGGCCAGGACGGACTCCAGCTGTACGGGGACAGCACGCACTCGATCTATCTGGACAACCCGTTCGAGATCACGGTGACCGCGCTGGTCGGACTGCTCTTCACGATGGCGACCCCGTGGATCGTGCGGGCGCTGACGACCGTGGACCGGGTGATGGTGCGCGGGCTGCTCGGCCCGTCGCGGCTGGCCACGCGTGTGGTGGAGCTGGAGTCCGACCGCGGGGTCGTGGTCGACACGGCCGCCGCCGATCTGCGCCGTATCGAGCGCGATCTGCACGACGGGGCGCAGGCCCGGCTGGTGGCCCTGGCGATGGATCTCGGGCTCGCCAAGGAGAAGCTGACCGAGGACCCCGAGGCGGCGGCACGGATGGTGGACGAGGCGCACGGCGAGGTGAAGGCGGCCCTTCAGGAGCTGCGGGATCTCGCGCGCGGTATCCATCCGGCGGTGCTGACGGACCGCGGGCTCGACGCCGCGCTGTCCTCGGTGGCCTCGCGGTGCACGGTGCCGGTGCAGGTGGAGGTGGATCTGGCGGCGCGGCCGGCGCCCGCGATCGAGGGCATCGCGTACTTCACCGTCTCCGAACTGCTCCAGAACATCAGCAAGCACTCGCGTGCGACGCGGGCGACGGTGGATGTGTGGCGGGTGGAGAACCGGCTGATGATCCAGGTCGGCGACAACGGGGTCGGCGGGGCCGATGTCACCGAGGGGTCGGGGCTGGCGGGGCTCGCGGAACGCCTCGACGCGGTGGACGGGATCCTGGTGGTGGACTCCCCGCCGGCCGGTCCGACCCGGATCACGGCGGAGCTGCCCTGGCGGGGCTGAGCCCCTGTCCGCGGACACGGGAACCCCGGTGCGGGTTGCACCGGGGCTCCCGCATGTGGTGCGGGGCCCGCGTGCGGCGCGGCGGACCCCCTCGTACGGGTGCAACGGTCCCCGCGTACGGCGCGGCGGACCCCCTCCGTGCGGGTGCGACGGTCCCCGCGTGCGGCGCGGCGGAGCCCCTCCGTGCGGGTGCGGCGGGTCCCTCCGTGCGGCGCGGCGGAGCCCCTCGTGTGATGCGGCGGGGCCCCAATCACGTCGCTCGGGCGCGCCCCGAACCGAATGCTGGAATGCTGGGGGCTGTCGTAGGAGCGGGCACGAACCCGGTGGAGCCGGGGCGGCCGGGGGCGGGCTCTGGGGGGCCGAGAAATCGTGGAGGACAGGGTGCGGGTGGTCATCGCCGAGGATTCAGTGCTGCTCAGGGAGGGCCTGACCCGGTTGCTGACCGACCGCGGGCATGATGTCGTGGCTGGGGTCGGTGACGGCGAAGCGCTGATCAAGACCATCACCGAGTTCGCGGCGCAGGACGCGCTGCCGGACGTCGTCGTCGCGGACGTCCGGATGCCGCCGACGCACACCGACGAAGGCGTGCGGGCGGCCGTGCAGCTGCGCAAGGCGCATCCGGAACTCGGTGTGCTGGTGCTGTCACAGTATGTGGAGGAGCGGTACGCCACCGAACTGCTGGCCGGTTCGAGCCGTGGCGTCGGCTATCTGCTCAAGGACCGGGTCGCCGAGGTGCGCGAGTTCGTGGACGCGGTGGTGCGGGTGGCCCAGGGCGGTACCGCGCTCGACCCGGAGGTGGTGGCACAGCTGCTGGGCCGCAGCCGCAAGCAGGACGTGCTGACCGGGCTGACGCCGCGGGAGCGCGAGGTGCTCGGACTCATGGCCGAGGGCCGCACGAACTCCGCCGTCGCCCGCCAGCTGGTGGTGAGCGACGGCGCGGTCGAGAAGCACGTCAGCAACATCTTCCAGAAGCTCGGCTTGTCACAAAGTGACGGGGATCATCGGCGTGTTCTGGCCGTCCTCACATACCTGAACTCATGACGAGCTGACAGTCTGTCAGTTGTCGAGCGGAACCAAAGCGCGAGCGGGGAACGTCGTTCGAGGAAGGGATCCGGGGCGGGAGAAATCGTGACACATCACCATGTCAGGACGTCTCAAAACAGCGTCCATCATGCGAATGGCCGAAGGAAGGCGACCCTTACCGACGTAGGGTTGACACAGGAAGGGTCTGCGGGAAGGCCACTCCCGGACAGCCGCCTCAAAGGAGGTCCAGTTCAGTGACGAGCAAGGTCAGCAGCCCAACGGAACAGGCCGACGAAGCCGTCGTAGGGGAACAGCGCAAACCGCCGGGGGCGAAGGACGTCCGCCGGCTCGACCGGGTCATCATCCGGTTCGCGGGGGACTCCGGCGACGGTATGCAGCTCACCGGCGACCGCTTCACATCGGAGACCGCCTCCTTCGGTAACGACCTCTCGACCCTGCCGAACTTTCCCGCCGAGATCCGCGCGCCCGCAGGCACACTGCCGGGCGTTTCGTCATTTCAACTGCACTTCGCCGACCACGACATCCTCACGCCGGGCGACGCGCCCAACGTGCTGGTGGCGATGAATCCGGCGGCCCTGAAGGCGAACATCGCCGACGTGCCGCGCGGCGCCGAGATCATCGTCAACACGGACGAGTTCACCAAACGGGCGATGCAGAAGGTCGGCTACGCCACCAGCCCGCTGGAGGACGGCTCGCTGGACGGCTACAACGTCCATCCC